>NZ_JBFPNH010000001.1:0-650459 GCF_040815545.1 Streptomyces sp. LMG1-1-1.1
CGGGGCACGAGTTCCGGCTGGTGGACGAGGACGGTGAGGTGTCGGATGTGGAGGGTGAGCTGTGGCTTGCCGGTCCGCAGATCTCGACGGGCTATCTCGACCCCGCGCACGACGAGGGCCGTTTCGTGGTGGCGGACGGTCGGCGCTGGTATCGCACCGGTGACCGGGTCCGCGCGCACGCCGAGGGTGATCTGGCGTATGTCGGGCGGATGGATTCGCAGGTGAAGGTCCATGCCTGGCGGGTCGAGCTCGCGGAGGTGGATCATGTGGTGCGGGAGTGCGAGGGCGTGCGGGACGCGGTGACCGTTCCCCGCCCGGCCGCCCACGGCAACGAGCTCGTGGTGTTCTACACCGGCGAGGAAGTCCCCGAGACGGTGCTCGCGGACAGTGTGCGTGCCGTGCTGCCGCACAGTGTCCTGCCGCGTCGTTACGTGCACTTGGACAAGCTTCCGCTCAATCCCAACCGGAAGGTCGACCGGCTCGCCCTGCGCAAGCAGGCGGCGGAGATGAGCGTCTGAGCGAGCATGTCCTCTCGTGGAAGCAGTTCTCAGTCCCTTCCCGCCGGCGACCTGCATCCCCTCGTGACGCCCCGGATCATGCCCGTACTGCCTCGGCGTATCTGGTCAGGCGCCGAGTGGGAGCGCATCCGGTCGGCCGGCTCGCGCGGAGGCGGCGGATCGAAATGGGCGGCCGACTGCCGCGACGACACCCTCTCGCTTCACCGAAGCGGGACCGGCTACGGAATCTACGAAGCCGTCTTCCGGCCGACCGAGGCCGTCGGGTGGAGGATCTCCCGGGCGGTCGTCGAGGGGCACGCCCCGCGCTACGCGTCGCCGTCGGCGGAGTACGACTGCCTCGTGCTGGAGCTCGTCATCAGCGCGGTGTTGCTCGACGAGCCCGCCAGGGAGCTCCGTTCCTCGATGACGCGGTTGATGCGATCGCTGTCGGGCGTCATCGACATGACCTCTGAAGTTGCCGAGCACAGCGTCCTCGGCGTGCCTTCCGCCTGACCACGCGTGCCGCCCTCCGCGACGAGAGGGCGGGAGGAGCGCGTGACCGGTGCGGTCGATCCGGCGGTGCCCGCGCACAGGGCGCCGGCGGGCTCTCTCACGCGTTCTTCTTCGAATTGGAGTGATCTCTCATGCAAGGGCAGCGCGACCAAGTCACCGATGCCGCCTATGAGATGCGCCGCGGCGAGATCGCGGCGCTGTCGGCCGGCGGCACGCCGGACGGCCCCGTACCACTGGTCGACTACGTCGACTGGGAGCACGAGGTGTGGCGGCTGGCCTGCGCCGCCCTGGACGCCCGGCACCGTGTGGACGCGGCCACCGAGTACCTGGAGTCGGCCGAGGCGCTGGCCATCCCGCTGGACCACGTACCGCAGCTGCGCGAGGTGAGCGACCGCCTGACATCGATATCGGGGTTCCGGCTCCAGTCGGCCGCCACGCTCGTACCGCTGAGGGAGTTCTGCGGGAGTCTCGCGAACTCGGTCTTCCGCTCGACCCAGTACATCCGGCATCCGCGGGCTCCCCTCTACAGCGAGGACCCCGACATGCTGCACGATCTCGTCGGCCACGGGAACATCCTGGCGAACGACCGGTTCGTCCGTCTGTACCGGCTGGCGGGTGAGGCCGCGAACCGGGTGGAGAGCGACGAGGCCCTCCAGTTCATCGGCAAGGTCTTCTGGTTCACCCTGGAATGCGGTGTCGTCCGCGAGCGCGGCGAGCGCAAGGCCTACGGGGCGACGCTCGTCTCCTCGTACGGAGAACTCGACCACTTCCGCGGCGCCGAGTTCCGACAGCTGGACATCGCGAGCCTCGTCGACATCAAGTACGACATCACCACGTACCAGCCGCTCCTGTTCGAGGCGGACTCCATGAACCAGGTCGAGGACCTGGTCGGCTCCTTCTGGGACACGTGCGACGACGACAGCATCGCGGCCCTGTTCAGGGGGGCTTCCCGCTCGGTCGGCAGCCGGCACTGAGCCGGCCGGCTCCACGCGGCGACACGGCCGACGGCGACGACGCCGTCGGCCGTGTCCGTATGTGCGGGCGGGGCTGTGCGAGTCCGGCACATGCGCGGGCGGCGTCCGCAGAGTCCGGGTTCAGGCCGGTCCAGGCCGGTTCAGGCCGACCCGGTTCAGGCCCGGTCCAGGCGGCTCTGGTCCGTGAGGGTCCCCCGCCCGGCCGGCCTCACCTCCGGGCATACGGAGAGCGGCGGCGGGTGCCTCACCCGCCGCCGCTCTCCGTCGTTCGGTCGCTATGCGTCGTCAGCCGCCGGTCGACCGGGGACCCCGCCCCCGGTTCACCGCACCTCGCGCACGATGTCCGCCACGATCGCGACGGCGGCGGAGACGTCCTCCGGGGTGAGACCGCGATGCGTGACGGCCCTGATGCGCCCGTGGCCGAACTCGCCCATCGCCAGGCCGCGCTGCTGGGCGGCGTGCAGGAAGGCGGTGTCGTCCAGGCCCTCGGCCGTGACGCGGAATAGGATGATGTTCGTGGTGATCGAGCCCGGGTCGACGTCGATGCCGTCGACCTCGGCCAGGCCAGCCGCGAACAGGGCCGCGAGGCGGTGGTCGTCGGCGAGCCGGTCGATCATGGAGGTCAGGGAGACCACGCCGGCCGCGGCGAAGACGCCGGCCTGCCGCATGCCGCCGCCGAGCATCTTGCGGACCCGCCGGGCCTTCTCGACGAACGCGGTGTCGCCCGCGAGGATCGAGCCGATGGGCGCCGACAGGCCCTTGGAGAGGCAGAACTGGAGCGAGTCCGCGTGGGCGGCGATCTCCGCCGCCGGCACACCCGTCGCCACGGCGGCGTTGAAGATCCGGGCGCCGTCCATGTGCACGGGGAGGCCGTGCTCGTCGGCGAAGCTCCGGAGCTCGGCCAGGTAGGTCAGGCTCAGCGGCCGGCCGCCCATCCGGTTGTGGGTGTTCTCCACGCAGATGAGGCTGGGCAGCGCGAACTGGGAGTCCTCCGGGTCGGGCGGGAAGGCCGCGGCCAGGTCGGAGAGGGCGAGGGTGCCGTCGGGCCGGGTGGGTATCGGCTCGTAGACGATGCCGCCGCAGACGCTGGCGCCGCCGGCCTCGTACAGGTAGATGTCGCTCTCGTTGCCGACGAGCACCTTCCCTCCGCGCGGTACGTGGACGAGGAGGGCGGCGAGGTTCGCCATGGTCCCGCTGGGCATCAGGCAGGCGGCGGGCTTGCCGACGCTCTTCGCGGCGAGTTCCTCCAGCCGGTTGACCGTGGGGTCCTCGCCGTACACGTCGTCGCCGAGTGCGGCCTGTGTCATGGCCGACAGCATCTGCTCGGTGGGCAGCGTGAAGGTGTCGCTTCGCATTTCGATCATGTCGACTCGCCCTGCCTCAATCGTTCGTCAAACGGACAGTGATGTGGTCGAGCGCCGCGTCGAGCGACCGGTCGAGCTCCGCGACCGAGCCGGCCGAGGCGATGACGTGACCGATGCGGTCGTAGGCGTCGGTGGCCGGCCGGATGGGGTCGCCCGGTCGGCGCGCGATGTGGACCTCCGCCACACCGGCCAGGCGCCGGGCCTCCTCGTGGCCCTCCAGGCTCGCCAGTCGTCCCTCCGCGGAGCTCGTGAGGAAGGAGACGCCCGTCGGGGTCAGCTCTCCGGACGGGAGCTCGACGGGCAGCCCGGTGGCCGCGCGCAGCTGCTGGGTCAGCAGGTCGGGGCCGCCCGCGAGCCTGATCAGCTCGGGGATCATGCCCCCCGCGAGGCGGGCGTTGATCTCGATGATCGTCGGCCCTTCCGGGGTCAGGCGCAGCTCGGTGTGGCAGGCGCCGTGGCGCAGTCCCATCGCCTCGATGGCCGCCCGTACCACGCGCTCGATCGCGCCGGACGCGGTCTCGTCGAGCGGCGCGGGGAAGACGTGCCGCAGTTCGACGAACGAGGGCGGGGGCGACACCGACTTCCGGGTGACGCCCACCAGCCGGAGCCCGCCGTCGGCGAAGATCGTCTCCACGCTGAACTCGGTTCCCTGGACGAGCTGTTCGACCAGCACCTCCGGCGGGACCGCCTGCTCGCGCACGTTGTGCGTGATCGCGAGCAGCTTCGCGGCGTGGTCACGGGCCTGCTCGACGGAGGCGCACAGGAGCACGCCCGTCGACGCCGAGTCCGAGGCCGGCTTGACCACGCACGGCAGGCCCGTCGCCGCGACCGCGTCGGCGACGTCGGCGGCCCGCGTCACGGGCACCGACACCGGCTGGGGCAGTCCCGCGTCCGTCAGGATCCGGCGGGTCGCCGACTTGCGGCGGCACGCCGCCACCGCCTCGGGCGGATTGCCGGGCACGCCGAGCGCGGCGGCCAGCGACGCGGCGGCCTCCAGGTAGAACTCGCTGGTGGTCGTCACCCCGGCCACCTCGTCGGGGGAGAAGTGGGCGCGCAGCGTCGCCGCCAGCGTGTCCGCGGCGTTGGTGTCGCAGCGGATGACCTGGCAGTCGGCCTCGCCGATGCCCGGGTACCTGCCGGGGCGGTTGGTGAGCAGCACGGGGGTGAAGCCGAGGTCCCTGGCGCGGGAGAGCGCGAGCATGCCGGTGCCGGTGGTGTTCGACTCGACGAAGACCATCCGGCGGCGTGGCGTGGACGGTACGTCGGCCCGCGCCCAGCTGCCGACCTCGGTGCCGTACGGCACCTGCAACGGCGCGCTGGTCAGGGGGAGTTCACGCAGCCCGGCGCGCTCCCAGTATCCGTCGTCGTAGATCGAGTCGACGTAGCGGTCGCCGCGGTCGGGGAAGATGCCGACGACGCGCGTACCGGGGGCGACGGTGGCGGCCAGGTGCGTCAGCACCCGGTAGACCGAACCGGAGGAGTTCCCGGCGAAGATGCCTTCCTCGCGGGCGAGTTCGCGGGTGGCGGCGAACGCCTCGTGGTCGTTGAGCCAGTGGATCTCGTCGATCTCGGCGTGGTCCAGGTTGCCCGGGACGAGGCTGTTGCCGATGCCGCTCTGCTTGCGCCCCGGCTGGTCCGGCTGGCCGAACAGGACGCTGCCGACGGCGTCGACGCCGATCACCCGCAGCGGCCCGGACCTCCCGGCGGCCTTCAGCGCCCGGCGCAGGGCGCGGGCGGTGCCGCACAGCGACCCGCCGCTGCCGACGGCGCCGACGAGGACGTCGACCCCGCCGAGGTCCGTCACCAGTTCCTTCGCGAGCGCGGCGTAGGCGAGCGGGTTCTGCGGGTTGGTGTACTGCCGGGGCCAGAACGCGCCGGGGTACTCCTCCCGGAGGGCGGCCAGCCGCTCAAGCCGCGCGCTCTGCCAGCCGTTGGCCGTCATCGCCTCGACCACGTGCACCGAGCAGCCGAGTGCCGTCAGCTTCGCCAGGGTGATCGCGTCGATGCGGGGGTCGGTCACGATGTGCACCGGGTGGCCGAGGGCCTGGCCCACCAGGGCGAGCCCCAGCGCCATCGTGCCCGAGGAGCTCTCGATGATCGGCGCGCCGGGGGCGAGTACCCCGTTCGCGCGTGCCTCGAGAACGACCTGGCGGGCGACCCGGTCCTTCATCGCGAACAGGTTCTGCAGTTCGAGCTTGGCGGCCACCGTCACGTCCGCGGGCGCCCGCAGCCGCACGAGGGGCGTGTGCCCGATGGCGTCGACAACGTCATTGAAGATCATCGCTTGTTCCGCTTCCTGTCAGCTCGAAGCCAAGGTCTGGTAGCAGAGCACCCGTTCGCGGTGCGCGAGCTGCCCGCACCGGTTGATGGCCTCGGCAAGCCGGCTCCGAAAGCCGGGGACGTCATGGGGGAGCAGCAGCCCGATCGTCGACCCGCTGTGCGCGGTGACGACGCCGACCCCGCCGACCTCGGCACTGAGCTCGGTCATCGCGCTGAGCGTCCGCTTGCGGCAGAGGCGCTGGTTGAGGTGGGCGCTGCGGGTCGCGACCCGGCCGATGGCGGCCGCGTCGCCGGCCCGCACCGCGGTCCGTACGTCGTCGAGGAGCCGGGCGTACTCGTCCCGCTCCGCCGCCGTGAAGTTCTTGGGGATCCTGTTGAACGCGACGGTGTCGACGGTGCCGCCCTCGTCGATGCCCACGATGGTCATCGGCGGCAGGCCGCCGAGCCGGTCGAGGAGCGCGACGTCGCGGTGCCGGAACGCGACGACCTCCGGGTACATGACGCCGTCCGTCGGCTCGATCCGCCGCAGGACGTCCTCGATGACCCCCGGCGGCAGGTCGACGCCGACGGCGCTCGCCACCGCCCGTGCCGTCGCCACGAGATCGGCCGAGGAACTCGCCAGGCCCTTGCCCTCCGGGAGGGAGCCGTCGAGCCGCAGCGACCCGCCGCCCCCGCCGTAGCGGGCGAGCACGGCCTCGGCGACCCTGCGGGCCTTCGTCTTCGAGGCCGGGACCACCTCGACACCGCTGTCCGCGCTGGTGTACGCGAACGTCGCGGTGGCCCACCTGGCGATGGGCAGCGTCACCAGGAAGTCCGGCCCGTCGTCGGGCAGCGCGCCCTGGAGCAGCTCCCCGAAGGTGCCGAAGGCGGAACTGACCGCGACGGCCCGGGCGGGAGACGCGTGGTGCCCGCCCGCCCGCGGGACGAGCTGGCGGCTCGTCATACGGCCTCCCCGGCGGCCGCTTCGCCGACCGGCGCCCGGCCTTCGGCGTGCCCACCGCGCCGGCCCTCGCCCTCGCCGCCCGGCGCCACGGCGGCGTCGGTCGCGGCGACGGCCTCCCGCACCGCGGCCCGGCGCGCGTCCCACTCCGCCGTCAGCGCGTCGAGCCGCTTGCGCTGCTCGGCGAGCAGCGCCGCCACGGAATCGGGGCTGGTCGAACCCGCGGACACCTTCGCGCGCAGCTGCGCGTCCACGTCCGCGGAGCCCGTCAGGTACGAGGCCGGGTCGTCCAGCGGATGCCCCGCCTCCCGGGCCGCCGCGGCGAGCGCCGCCGGGTCGCCGTGCCCGGCCCCGCCGTCGCCCCGGGCCAGCACCGCGGTGACGTACCGGCCCGCGATGACCTGGGCGGTCCGCCACGGTACGCCGGCCCGCAGGGTCAGTTCGTTGGCCAGGCCGAAGCCGCCGAAGTGGTCCTCCTCGCAGACGGCGCGCATCCGGTCGGTGCGCCACTCCAGCCGGTCGACGACCAGGGTGAACCCGGCGAGCACCGCGCGGATCGCTCCGAACATGGTGCTCGCGTGGAGGCCCGCCTCCTTGGAGACCTCCACCATGTTGCTGTACGGGGTGTTCCGCTGGCCCGTCGCGAAGTCGACGTAGAAGGCGGTCAGATGGGCCGTGCGGCCGCGCAGCCGTTCGAGGATCGGGTAGTTCTTCTTCTGGGGCATGGCCGCCGAGATGCCGGCCAGCTCGTCCGGCAGCTCGACCAGCCCGTAGGCGCTCGACGACCAGGCCATCAGGTCGGTCAGGACGCGGCTGAAGCCCACGCCCGCGGACGCGATGTCCGCGGCGACGTCGAGCAGCCACTCCCGCGAGGCGACCGCGGACAGGGCGTGCGGGACCGGGCCCGCGCAGCCGATCGCCTCCGCCAGCCAGTCCCGGTCCCAGGCCAGCTCCTGGCCGGCCATGGGGCCGGCGCCGAGCGGCGAGAAGTTGATCCGGTCGTACGTGGCGAGCAGCCGCGACGACACGCGCAGCACGTGCTCCGCCACCGCGCTGAGATAGAACCCCGGCGTGATGATCTGCGCCGACTGGAGGTGGGTGTACCCGGGCATCGGCGAGGTGACGTCGCGGGAGGCCTGTTCGAGCGTGGCCTCGGCCAGCTCCCCGAGCATCGCGGCGATCCCGCTCACCTGGTCGCGGCCGTAGAGGAGTTGGGCGCAGGCCTGGAGGTCGTTGCGGCTCCGGTCGACGTGCCAGGCCGGCACCGGCTCGGGCAGTGCCTCGGTCACCCGGGTCTCCATGGCCAGCGCGATGTCGGTGAGCGCGGCACCGGCACCCGCCGTGACCCTCTCCTCGGTCAACTCGCCGAGTGCGTAAGCGAGATGCTCCACCTGGCGTGCCGACAGCACGCCGAGGCGGTGGTACTCGCGCAGCAGCGCCTTCTCGATCAGCACGTACCAGGGCAGCAGGTGGGCGACCTCGTGCCGGAACTGCGGTTCGAGGAACTCCCGCCTGACGAAGTCGTCCGGTGCCGCCGCGAGCCGGCCGGTCAGCCTCAACGGGTGCCGCCCTTCTCCGCGTCCGCGAGCGTCGCCGCGACGAGATCGGCGGCCGCGCCCGGGTGGCTGCGCACGAGATAGCGGCCGGCGCCCTCGATGCGGGCGGTCCGCGCCCCGGGGAGCAGCTCCGCGCAGCGTGCCGCGGCATTGCTCTCGCCGGGCGCGCGGGGGATCACGACGAGGGTCGCGGGCACGTCGAGTGGCTCGGCGAAGGCGACGAGAGAGCGTTCTGCCTCCCCGAGGTCGTGCAGGTAGGCGCGCTCGATCAGCTCGGTGCGGCTCGACCGCGACTGGTCGACGTCGGTGAGCGCACCGGCGTCGCGCAGCCAGGCGCCGATGTCCGCCGACCCGGCGGCGGCCGGTGCGCCGCCGCCGTCCTCTGGCCGGGTGGCCGCGGCCAGGAACAGGTGCCGGGGGGCCGCCCCGGCGGTCCGCAGCGCACGCGCGGTCTCCAGTGCGAGCGCCACGCCCGCGCCGTGGCCCCACAGCGCCACGGGGAGCTCGATCCGGTCGAGGATCTCCTCGCTCAGCCGGCCGGCGACCCGGTCGAGCCCGACCAGCTCGTCGTCGGGCCGGGCGATGTCGTGGCCGGGCAGCTCCACGGCGTACACCGCCACGTCGGAGGCGGCCAGTGCCCGCGCCATGGCCTCGAAGTTGAGCGCGTTGCCCGCCTCGTACGGTACGCAGACCAGGGCCGTGGTCGCGCTCGAAGGCACCGAGAGCGGCTGCAGGAGCGGGGACTCGTCCGAGCCGGCGCCGTCGGCCGCCGCCGCCAGATCGGCGAGGACCGGGTGCGCCATGAGGTCCACGAGCGAGACGATCCCGCCGAGCTGCACGACGAGCCGGACCGCGGCCAGCGATCCGCCGCCGTGCGCGAAGAAGTCGTCGTTGCGGCCGACCTCGTCGAGCGGCAGGCCGAGGACCTCCGCCCACACGGTGGCGATCCGCCGTTCGGTGGCGGTCCGCGGCGGCGTCAGGCTGTTGCCGCTCGCGCTGTTCGTCTCCAGGTCCGTGAGAGCCCGCTTGTCGACCTTGCCGTTGTCGGTGAGCGGCAGCTCGGGCAGCCAGCGCAGCGTCCGCGGGACCAGCTGGACCGGCAGCCGCTCGGCCAGCAGCTCGCGGACGGTCGGGATCGCCTGCTCGGCGGTGTAGAAGCCCGCCAGGCGCTTGCTCGCGCCGTCCGGCATGACGATCACGCACGCCGTCTGGACCCCCGGCACCCGGAGCAGCTGGGACTCGACCTCGCCGACCTCGACCCGGACGCCGCTGATCTTCACCTGCTCGTCGCGCCGGCCGACGAACCGGAGCCGGCCGTCGGGCAGCCAGTGCCCGTAGTCACCGGTGCGGTACCGGCGCAGCCCGGGCCGGACGGGGTCGTCGCCGAAGGCCTCGGCGGTGCGCTCGGGGTCGTTGATGTAGCCCCGGCCGACGCAGACGCCGGAGAACGTGACCTCGCCGATCGTGTCGTCCGGCACCGGCAGTCCGTCGGGCCCGATCACGTCGACGAGGACGTTGCGGATGGGCACGCCGACGGTGACCTGTTCGCCGTCCGCCATGCCGCGGATGACCTCGTGCGTGGTGTCGTCCGACGCCTCGGTTGCGCCGTACGCGTTGACCACGGGCACCTCGGGGCACTGCTTGAACCAGCGGGTCAGCACCTGCGGGCTCACGGCCTCGCCGGTGACGCCGAGCATCCGCAGCGAGCCGGGCGCCAGGTCCCCGGCCTCCAGCCTGGTGACGATCACGTCCAGGTAGCTGGGGACGAGCTGGAGGACGCCGACGTCCTCCGCGGCGAGGAGCCGCAGCAGGCCGGGGACGTCCAGCATCTGCTCGGGATCGACGATCACGGTGCTGCCGCCCACGATCAGCGGCGCGACCGCCTGCCACAGCGAGATGTCGAAGCACTGGGACGCGGTCTGCGCGACGACCGTGCCCGCTTCGAGCTCGAACGTCTCGACCTTCGCGAGGAGGTGGTTGAGCATGCCGGCGTGCTCGCAGGCCGCCCCCTTCGGCGCGCCCGTGGAGCCGGACGTGAAGTAGATGTAGGCGAGCGCCCGGTCCCCGACGCGGCCCGGCCGCGCCGCGTCGGCCGCCGCCGGCGGCGCCAGCGGGAGCGCCGTGACGGCCGCGTCCTCCAGCGGACGCGCCGACACCTCCTCCTCGACCAGGGCCAGCCGGCTCCCGCTGCGGCGCAGCAGGTCGGCGATCCGCTCGTCGGGGTAGGCCGGGTCGATCGGCAGGTAGACCCCGCCCGCCTTGAAGATGCCGAGGATCGCGGCCAGCCAGTCGAGCGAGCGCCGGCTGACGACCGCCACGACGCCCTCGGGCCGGAGACCGGCCGCCAGGAGCGCCCCGGCGACGCGGTCCGCGGCGGCGTCGAGCTCGGCGTAGGTCCAGCGGGTGCCGCGGTGCACGGCGGCCGTGGCTGACGGCGTGTTGCGCGCGCACTCCTCGAAGAGCTCGTGGGCACGGCGATCAGGGAGGGGCCGCACCGGCCCGACTCCACGCGACTGCTGACCGCTTACTGCCTCGACCTTCTCCGTCACAGTGCCAGCCTTTCCGGCCGAACGAGGGGCGGCCTGGATTCCATTGCATTCAACTGACCAGAAAATCAAACGTGTTGTGGAGCGCCATGGCGGCCGCTGACGAGCAGGCTAGAGAGCCGCGGAGGGCGCTCGTACTGACAGGTGCCAGTACCGGAATGCCACCCGCGAGCCTGCATACTCGCCACCAGTCGCATCAAAAGGAGACCTGGTGTGTTCCCGCTCAGCGCCTCACAGCAAATCGTCTGGCTGCAGCAGAAGGTAGTTCCCGACAGCCGCGCCTATCACGCCACCGCGGTGATCGACTTCCACGGCGAAATCCGGCCCGAGATACTCCGCCGGTGCATCGGCGACGCGGTCGGACGCCATGACGCGATGCGCATCCGGATATGCGACGAGGGCTCCGCCATCGCCTTCCAGGAAGTCGTCGAGAACCTCCAGGTGGAGATTCCCGAGCACGACCTGCGGAATGCCGGGGATTCCGAGGAGCGGCGGGCGGAACTCCTCCGCCACCAGGTGCGCGCCGAGTTCGACCTGCGCAGCGCCCCGCTGGTCCGCTGGACGCTGGTGCGCCTCGCCGACCGCCACTGGCAGCTCTTCATGACCGAGCACCACCTGGTGCACGACGGCCGGTCCACCGTCGAGTTCCTCGCGGGCGTCTTCCGGCAGTACGAGGCGGAGGTGACCGGCGGCCGCTTCACCGCGGTCGTCGCCCCCTCGTACGAGGACTACGTGGCGTACGCCGGCTCCGACGAGTACCGCGCCCGCGTCGCCGCCGACGTCGCCTGGTGGGCGGACAAGCTCGACGGGGCGCGCTTCGGCGTCGAGTTCCCCGGTCTCGGTTCCCGGCGCGACGCGTTGTTCGACCACCGCGGCGGGCAGTTCCGGCAGGCGGTACCCGCCGACCTCATGGGCCGGGTGTCCGCGGTCGCCCAGGAGGGCGGCCACACCGTCTTCGCCACCCTCCTCGCCGTCTACGGGGAGCTCTGCCGCCGCTACTCCGGCCGGAACGACCTGGTCATCGGGATGCCCTTCGCCAACCGTCCCCCCGGCTTCGAGCGCACGGTCGGCATGATGGTCGGCGCCGTCCCCCTCCGCCTCGCGATCGATCCCCTGGCCCCGGGCGGCGACGTCGCCCTGGACGCCATGGAGGCGATCTTCGACGCCATCGACCACGAGTCGGCGCCGATCCAGGACCTCGTGAAGGCGCTCAAGCGCAGCAGCAAGGGACTGGGCAACCCCCTCTTCAACATCATGTTCGCCATGCACGACGCCCCCTGCCCGCCGATCGACGTCCCCGGCCTCTCGGTCGACATGCAGATCGCCGTGGGCGCCGCCAGCACCAAGTTCGACCTCAGCGTCGTGGTCATGCCCGGCAAGGTCCTCCACGGAAGCAGCCGCGGCCACGAGTACGAACTGGTCTGGGAGTACTCCACGCAGGTCTTCCGGCCCGAGGACGTGGAGCGGCTCGCCACGGGATTCGAAGCCCTGCTCCGCGCCTACGCCGAGCAGCCGGCCGCGCCGATCGGCACCCTGGCGCCGAGCGTGGTCGCGCCGTCGGCCCCGGACGGCCACGACGCGGACGAGAGCCCCCGGGCGGCCGCCGAAGCACGGCCCGCCGCAGGGAAGGAGCCCGCCGCCGGGGGTGGCGACCCCGCCGGCTCGCTCTGGCTCCAGGCGTTCCGGCACATCCTGGAACGCGACGACATCGACGAGGACGACGACTTCTTCCAGGTCGGCGGCTACTCGCTGCTCGTCCCCATGCTGCTGTCGCACTACGAGTCGCTCGCGGGCTGGCGGCCCCCGACGAGCCTCGTCTTCGAGTTCTCGTCGCCGCTCGAACTCGAAGCGGCGTCCGCCGAGCACCTGCGGCAGCCCGCCGGAGCCCCGTGATGACCACGTACAGGCACACGGTCGAGGAAGCCGGGAGATTCACCAAACACGGCATCGACCTGACGGTGTACGGCGTGCGCGACCCGGCGGCGACGGTCGTGCGGGTGAACGTCGAGCGGGGGCACTTCCAGGAGTTCTACAACACCCGGAGTTCCTACACGTATTACATCGTCAGCGGCCACGGAGTGTTCCATCTGGACGGTGAGGCGGTGACCGCCGGACCCACCGATCTGATCACCGCCCCGCCGAACACCCGCATTTTCTATTTCGGCGCGATGGAGATGGTTCTCACCGTGGCGCCCGCATTCGACGAACGGGACGAACGGCACGTCAGGTTCATCAGCGAAAGCGAGTGCCCCGACTGATGCCGCTGCCGGGAACCACTACCAGTTGGATGGAGGATGGCATGTCGACGACCACGGCCGACGCCGCACCGCTCATCGAGCGCCGCGCGCGCACGCTGGCCTCGCTGCCGAACGAACTGACGCTGCCGACGGATCGTCCGCGGCCGGCTCACCCCACGTCGGTGAGGGAGCCGCACCGGTTCGACGTCACCCCCGAGACCCACCGCGCCCTTCTCGCGACGGCCGGGGAAACCGGTACGACGGTGGGGACGGTGGTCCGGGCCGCGGTCGCCGGCCTGCTCGCCCGGCTCGGGGCCGGCACCGACCTGCCGATCGCGGTTCCGGCCGCGGCGCGCCCCGGTCTGCGACAGGGCGACGCGGCGGCGTTCCTCGCCCACCACCACGTCCTCCGGATCGACGCCTCCGGGGACCCCACCCCCCGCACGCTCGTCGAGCGCACAGGCGAGGCCGACCGCGCGGCCCGCGCGCTGCACGACGTCACCGCCGAACGGCTCGCGGAGTTGGTCGACTTGACGCCGTACGCCGGACGGAGCCCGCTGGTCCAGGTCCGCGTCGCCGTGAACGACGAGGCCATGTCGGAGCCCGGTTCGACGGGCGCGGCCCCGTCCGACTCCTCAGCCGACCCCTCAGTCGACTCCTCAGCAGACCTCTCCTTCGACTCCTCCTTCGACCTCTCCTTCGTCCTGACCGAGCGCCCGTACGGCGACGGGGACCCGGCGGGGATCGTCGGCGAGATCACCTACGACACCCATCTGTTCGACCCCGAGACGATCGCGTCCCTGGCGGAGCGTCTGCTCCTGCTCCTGGCGGCGTTCTCCGCCGGGCCGGACACCGCCCTGTCCCGCGTCCAGCTGCTCTCCGACCGGGAACGCACCGCCTGGCTCGAGACGTCGAGCGGCCCGGAGCGCGAGGCCGTCGACCACACGCTGGTCTCGCGGTTCGAGGCGCGCGTCAGGGAGACCCCGGACGCGGTGGCCCTGGTGAGCGGCGAGGTGTCGCTGACCTTCGCCGACCTGAACGCCCGCGCCAACGCGCTCGCCCACCGGCTGATCGGCGCCGGCGTCCGGCCCGAGGAGCCGGTGGCCGTCCTGATGGACCGGTCCGCCGAGCAGGTCGTCGCGGTCCTCGCGACGCTCAAGGCCGGCGGCTGCTACCTCCCCCTGCACCTGGCCCACCCGGCGGAACGCATGCGCGGCGTGATGGCCGCAGCCGACGCCCGGATCCTGCTCACCGACACGAGCCACGCCGGCCACGCGGCGGCGCGGGGCGCGACGACGGTGCTCCTCGTGACCGAGAACGACGCCGAGGCGGCCGCCGCCACCCGCGACCTCGACCGCAAGCCGCTGCCCGACCAGGCCGCGTACCTCATGTACACCTCCGGCTCGACCGGCGTCCCCAAGGGCATCCTGGTGACCCACCGGAACGTGGTCTCCCTGGCACTCGACCACGCCTGGAACGACGCGGCACTGGAGCGGATGCTGGTGCATTCGCCGCTGGCGTTCGACGTGTCGACGGGCGAGATCTGGGCGCCGCTGCTCAGGAACGGGCACCTGGTCATCGCGCCGCCCGGGGACCTGGACGCACGGGGCCTGAAGGACCTCGTCGGACGCCACGGCGTGACCGGCGCCCTGATCTCCGGTGGACTCTTCCGCAGCATCGCCGACGACTCGGCCGCCGCGTTCACCGGCATGGTCGCCCTGCACACGGGCGGCGAGGTCATCTCGCCGGTCGCGGTGCGCACGGTGCTCGACGCGGCTCCCGGTCTCGTCGTGCACCCGCAGTACGGCCCCACCGAGGCCACGCTGTGCGTCACCCACCACACCGTGGCGCGGGCCGACCGCCTGACCGGCGACGTCCCCATCGGCAAGCCCATGGCCAACAGGCGCGTGTACGTCCTGGACGACCACCTGAACCCGGTGCCCCCCGGCACGGTCGGCGAGCTGTACCTCGGCGGCGCGGGCCTGGCCCGCGGCTACGTCGGCAACCCGGCCCTGACCGCGGAGCGGTTCGTCCCCGACCCGTTCCACGGCGTGGGCGCGCGGATGTACCGGTCGGGAGACCTGGCCCGCTGGACCCGCGACGGCGTCCTGATGTTCGCCGGCCGCACCGACGACCAGGTGAAGGTACGCGGCTACCGCATCGAACTCGGCGAGATCGAGACCGCCTTGGCCCGCCAGGAAGGGGTCGCCCGGGTCAGGGTGATCGTCCGGCAGGACCAGCCCGGGGACGAGCGCCTGGTGGCGTACGTGGTGCCGGGCGAGGGCCCGGCCCCGGACCCGGCGGCCCTGGCCGACCAGGTCCGCAGGACCCTGCCCGCGTACATGGTGCCCTCCGCGTTCGTCACGCTGCCCGAGCTGCCGCTCACGCCGAACGGCAAGCTGGACCGCGCCGCCCTGCCGGCCCCGGAGTACGGCGGCGGTGCGGGCCGCGCCCCCGGCACGCCCGACGAGGAACGGCTCTGCGCCATCTTCCGCGACATCCTCGGCCTCGAACGGGTCGGCGTCGACGAAGGATTCTTCAGCCTGGGCGGCGACTCGCTCCTGGCGACCCGGCTGAGGACCAGGATCCGCACCGATCTCGGTGTCGAACTCAAAGCCCAGACCCTGGTCCGGAACCCGACCGTCGCCGAGCTCGCGAAGCTCCTCTGACACCGGCCCCACCCGAGACGAAGGCGCCGCCCCCACCGGGGCGGCGCCTTCGTCCGTACGACGCTGCTGCTACTGAACTTGATTGGGTGATGTCGGACCGTTCGCCTGATGGTGGTCGGTCCGTCCCGGTAGCCCTGAACTGTGAGATACGCACAGGGCGGCGGGTTGACCGACATCGGAAGGGCCGCGAGGGAGCGGGTCCGGCTGCAGGCCGTGACACGCTTCCAAGGCGGGCAGAAGAACAGGGACATCGCTGCGACGCTGCGGGTCAGTGAGCGGTCTGTGGAACGGTGGCGCCGTCAGTGGCGCGAGCGCGGTGAAGCGGGGGTCCTGTCGACGGGATCGCCGGGGCGGCCGAGGCTCGGCGAAGCACAGATCGCGAGGCTGGAACGGGAACTGGAGCGTGGGCCGCTGGTCCACGGCTGGGCCGACCACCGGTGGACACTGGCCCGGATCTAGACGCTGATCGGCCGGCTGTTCCACGTGAGCTACACCGTGGAGGGCACGTGGCTGCTGCTGAAGCGGGACGGCTGGTCCTGGCAGCAGCCGGCTCGGCGGGCGATCGAGCGTGACGACGCGGCGGTCGAGGTCTGGAAGAAGGAGACCTGGCCGCGGGTAAGAGCACCGCGGCGGCATGTGACGGCTGGATCGTCTTCGAGGACGAAGCCGGGCAGTCGATGACGCCGCCGCGAGCGAGAAGCTGGGGACGCAAGGGCTCAACGCGATCGTGCTGGTCTGGGACAACCTGCGCATGCACCTGGTCGAGGCGATGCGCCGATTCATCGCCGACCACGCGGACTGGCTCACCGTCTTCCAACTTCCGAGTTACGCACCGGACTTGAACCTGCAAGAGGGCATCTGGTCACTGGTCAAACGCGACATCGGCAACCTCGCCGCAGCCGACCTCGGCCAGATCACTCGCGCCGTCAAGCGCAGGCTCAAGCAGATCCAGTACCGTCCGGACCTGGTCGACGGCTGCCTGACCAGCAGCGGCCTGATCACGGACGACTGGCCGGCATCACGCATTCAAGCTCAGGCAGTAGCTTCGAGCGTTTCTAGACAGGGACTAAAATTCGCCCTTGAATGACGGTGTGGCGGTCAGTAAATTCAGCTGCCCGCCGGACTGTTGTCCGGCGCCGTAGGTCGATATGCAGGGAGACAGGGATGCGCAGCAGGTTTCGAACCTGCCGCTGACTCGTGAAACGCGGGCCAGCGGGGTTCTTCATTAGCTTGGTTGCCCTGACAAGGCACCGTCCGAGGGAGACGTATGCCCTCAGTCGGACACCAGGTGACCCCGCTCGCGTATCCGAGGAGTACACCTTGCTGGACCGTTTGATCGACCTCCTGTCTCAGACCCGGACCCTCCGCGCCCTGCTGGACTTCTGCACCATCGTGGTCCGTCTGCTGCCCGCGTTGGTCGTGATCGTGGCGCTCATCCCCTCGTTCGTCGTCTTCGCGTTCATCTCCGCCGGGGCACGCAGGTCGGTTCTCGACATCGTGGACCGCCTCACGAACTGGACCCTCGCCCGCTACTGAACTCGATTGAGTGATGTCGGTGCCGTTCG
The DNA here is from genome assembly GCF_040815545.1 of Streptomyces sp. LMG1-1-1.1. NCBI lineage: Bacteria > Bacillati > Actinomycetota > Actinomycetes > Kitasatosporales > Streptomycetaceae > Streptomyces > Streptomyces sp. LMG1-1-1.1. The sequence continues at coordinate 17,142 of NZ_JBFPNH010000001.1, forward strand.
CCTGACAGCTGGCCGGCGGCACCGACCTGGCCCTGTGAGCGTCGGGTCGACGGACCCGAAATCGGTCGAAGCCCGAAGCTGCTGGTCAGCTACGGTGGCGGCATGCCTGAAAGTCTGCCCGAGGATGTAGCCGACGTGCTTGGCCTCGTCCTGAACCCCGACGAGCCGATTCACGTCGCCCTCCGACGGCAGGTGCCCCAACACAGGGTCCAATCCCGGTGCAAGTGTGGGTGCGGCACTGCCTACTTCGACCTTGACGCCGACGCGTTGGAGCCCGCGCCAACGGGCCCCGGCACCGTCGTGGCTGCCGACGTACAGCTGTTCACCGAAACCGGCGAGTGCCCTGGTGAGGTCTTGGTCTTCGCGCAAGGCGGCTACCTCTCATGGCTGGAGGTCTGTTCTTGGAGCGATGACGTCGAGGTGAACCTCTCCGCGGCGCGGCGCTGGCTACAGCCGTCGTCCTGAACCCGAGCCGGTAACAGCCGACGTCTCGGACTCTGACGCCGCCACCACGAGTCGACCGACATCACGAGTTCAAGTTCAGTAGTGCGCCGGATCGCCGAGATAGCCGGCGAAGCGTCCTTCGGGGTCACGGGCGGCCCGTACCTCCTCGAACCTCGACCAGGCCGCGTCGGTCATGATCCGGTCGGGCCGGACCGTGAAGTCGCTGTCCCCTAGATAGCAGCCGGCGGACAGGGGGGCCGCACGGGCCATGGTGCCGTCCAGCCACGCGCGGCACCGCGCGTCGTCCTCCGGGGTCTCGCCGATGACGTACGCGGCGAAGTAGAGGTCCGTCGGCACCGACACGGCCATGTCCGGCGAGGGCCGGGACAGCAGGGGGGTGAAGTCGCCCAGGACCGTGAACGTCCTGGCGGTGGGCAGGTCGGTGAAGGCCGGCGCCAGCGCAGGGACCAGCTCGGCGGCGGTACCGGCCAGGAAGGCGTTGTCCGCGAAGTAGCGGTGGTAGTCGGGGTTGGACCGCAGCTGGGCCGCCTGGAGCGCGGCGAACTCCACCGGTCGGCCGACGGTGGCCGCCAGGGCCTTGCCGGCCACCGGGCAGGTGTCGAGCGCGGCGAGGGAGGCCGGTCCGCCGTCGAAGGAGACCGCGTCGACGACCAGCGCCGGAGCGTCGGAGCCGGGCGGCGTGCAGCCGACGGCGGCGAGCTCGACGGACGGCGGCACCTCGTGGCGCGCCGCGTGGTACCAGGCCAGGACCTCGGAAGCGAGCTCGCCGGGATAGACGTACGTCGACCGGGTCAGCTGCCGGAACCGGGGGCGGGTGCGCAGCCGGAACTCGGTGACCACGCCGAAGAATCCGGGACCCGAGCCGCGCGCGGCCCAGAACAGGTCGGCGTTCTCCGTCTCGGAGCACCGCACCCGCTCCCCGTCGGCCGTCACCACGTCCATGGACTCGACGAACTCCGCGGCCCACCCCCAGCCCCGGCAGTTCCAGCCGATGCCGCCCTGTAGCAGGAAGCCGCCCATGCCCACGGTCGGGGCGTGGCCCACCGGGAAGAACCTGCCGTACCCGGCGAGATACGGGTCCAGGTCCAGACCGCCGCGCACCGCGGGACCGACCGCGACGGTCGCGTCGGCGGGGTCGTACGCCATGCGGGTGAACAGGGCCAGGTCGATGAGGAGGGTGTCCTCGCGCAGCGACCACGCGGCCCAGCTGTGTCCGCCGGAGCGGACCGCCACCTTCCAGCCCTCCGCCGCCGCCAGCCGCACCCCCGCCGCCACATCGGCGGCGTCGGCGGCGCGGAGCACCGCGGCCGGCCGCCGCTCCGGCCGCCGGTGGTTGAAGAGGCGTGACAGCGCGGCGTCGGCGAACCCGGTGTCGCCGCTCCGCCAGAAGGCCCCGGTGAAAGCAGTCATCAGTACACGGTCCCCACGTCGCTCCGCACACACCGCGCGGATCGGTCGGCATCGGTCGGCACATGGAAGAAGGCGGCGAGCCGCGCACGGCTCGCCGCCATCGGCGGGCCCTCCGCCGTCAGGCGGCCGGGCCCGAGTCGAGGGCTCCACCGCCTCAGGCGGCGGAGCCCTCGGCGGGGGACAGGCTCCGGCGCAGACTCGCGGGCCTCATGTCCGTCCAGGTACGCTCCAGACGGGCGAGGCACTCGGCCTTCGTGCCCCGCGTCCCGGCCTCGGACCAGCCGGCGGGAAGCTCCCGCCCGACCGGCCAGATCGAGTACTGCTCCTCGTCGTTCCGCACCACGCGGAACTCGCCCGTGTCGTCGTCGAACATGCCACTCCTTGGGAAACAGAGCCTGATTCACGGCCTCCGGCACCGTCCGGATCCGTGGTCCGGACGGCGCCGCGGAGGTGTACCTAACCGTCCGAGCGCAGCGCGAACGCCTCGGCCGCGTCGAGGAGCCGTTCCACGGCCGCGTCGGGGAAGTAGTTCTCGTTGTAGGACGCGACGAGCTCCGGGCCCGTCTCGTACAGGTTCCACCCGACGACCACGGTCTCCAGGAACCGCTTCCCGCCGGGGAACTCCAGCTCCACGTACTCCGCCTCGGTCCCGGCGAACGGCGGCAGGTCGTACGAGGACGGCGGCTGGTCGTTCAGGCTGACGTACAGCCCGGCCTGCCGGTCCGGCACCATCAGCGTCTCGTTCCAGTACCGTCCGGCGACGAGCAGCGGGAGGCTGTACTCGAAGACGTCATGGGTCCGGTGGAAGACCTCCCGCACCGTGTCGACCGGGCTCCGGAGCTCCCGTCCGAGGTGCAGCGGCACCGTCTGGACGAACAGCCCGGCGGTCTGCGACGTGCCCGGCAGCATGCGCCCGTGCTGGTTGACGGAGATGCCCGGCGCCGGATCGCCGGTGACCTCCCGCGCGGCCGCGAGCACACTGGCCGTGGCCACGGCGAACGGCGTCGCCCGGGCCCGCAGCGCGAGGCCGTGCAGCCGCGCCTTCGCATCGGCCGGGAGCGCCCGCGCGACCCTCTTGGGCCGGTACTCGCCCGTGTGCTCGGCACCGACGGGGAACGGCGGCGGCACCGTCCCGAACTCCTCGACGTAGGAGCCCCAGAACGACCTGCGCTCCTTCCCCCACGCGCCGGAGAAGAGGCGGCGCTCCTCCGAGGCGAAACTCTGGTAGCTGATCGCCCCCGAGGCATCGCCGGAACCGCCGGAACCGGCGTCATCGCCTGTGTCGCCGGCTCGTGCCCGATTGTAGAATTCGGTGAAATCCGACCTGATACGGGCCCACGACGCCAGGTCGTTGATGATGTGGTCGATCGCGATCCCGAACAGATGCCGCCGCTCGTCACGCCGCACGACGGCGATGCGCGAGAAACCCGGACCGTCGAGGGCGAAGGGCGTGCCGATGAAGCGGCCCATCACCTCGATCGCTTCCGCGTCGGTCTCGGCGGTGAGGAGTTCCACCTCGCTCAGCGCGTCGTCGTACGTACGCGCCTCCTCCGGCGACGCATAGGTGCGGCGCAGCACGTCGTGTCGCAGACACACCCGCCGCCACGCGTCGCGCAGCGCGGCGATGTCCACATCCCCGGTGAGCCACATCGCCATGTAGTGCAGGTTGTGCCAGTCGGCGAACTCACCGGTCAGCCGGGCCATTTCCGCCAGCGACGTCGGGCCGGGGGTCGACTTGGCCGGGGACACCGTCATCCCCGTTCGCCTTCCAGGAAGTCCGAGAGGCTGCGCGGCGACGCGTGCGAGAACACGTGGCGCAGTTTCACGTCGACACCGAGGGCGTCGTGGATCCTGCCGGTGATCTGCAGGACGTGCAGCGACGACCCGTCGTTCTCGAAGAGGTCCGAGCTCTCGTCGAGTTCGGGATTCCCGAGCACCTCCCGCCAGATCTGGGTCAGGGCCGCGACGCGATCCGGCGCCATCTGGTTCTGTGGACTCATGTCGGGAGCTCCTCACGACGACTGCGCGATTTCCTGATGCCCACCACGTGCGGGTCGCGGCGGAGCCACAAGCTACCGACCGGCCCCGACGCCCCTGTACTGACACCGGTCAGGATCACGCCGGCCCCCCATGGACAGCGCACCCGATCTACACCAGGACGCTCACCTGGCAGTAGGCGTGGTCGGACTCCGTCGCCGCGACCGTCGTGCTCAGCAGCCGCATCCCGTGACCGTAGAGAATGTGGTCCTGCTGGACGCCCTTGGGCGTCGTCGGAGTCCCCTCGAAGGCACTCCGATAACCCCCGGCGCCCACCACGTCCGCGAGGAGTTCCCCGATGCGTCCGTAGTTCGCGTCGAGACCGGCGAAAGCCGTTCCCGCGCCGCCCATCCCCAGCAGATCCTCGGTGAGCATCTCCCGCATCCGCGCGAACTCCGGATCCATGGGGCTCACCCCGAAGCGGCGCAGCGGAAAGAGGTGCCCATTGAGGAGGCCGAGCCTCCGCCCGCCCAGGTCCACCGACCCGACCACATAGCCCTTGTCGTGAAGGGTCCAGCGCTCGCCCCGCGGACCGGAGGTCCGGAGCGGCGGATGGGGGAACCGCTTGTACGCCATGTCCGCGAGGGGGAACCGGGACAGTACCCCGAGCGCCAGGGAGGCGTCCTCCGCCATGTGCGACGGGCTCACGGGAAACGACGCGGCGTACGGATACCCGGCCCGCCTCGCCAGTTCCTCCGACTGCCCTTCCCGGCGCCCGTGGTAATCGTGGGTCTCCTGCAGGCAGACCACGTCGGGCGCGTGTTCCTCCAGCACCGAGGCGTGGTGGTCGAGCGACGGGATTCCGTCTCGCTGGTGGGACTCCCCGAGGATCCCGCCCCCCACGTTCCAGGTCGCGAGTTTCAGAAGCGCAGGCCTCATCGATACGTCCTCTACGGCTGATACGTCCTCTACGGCTCAAGCGTGGCGACGACCGTCCCTCCGTCGTGGCGCGCCAGATTACGAGGCGGCGCATCGCGCCCGTACTGACAGCGGTCAGGGACGGCGGGGCGCTCTCCCCCCCCGAGAGGCTTCCTCCCCGAGAGGCTCCTCCGCGCGGTTCTCCGCCCGGACCGTGAGTGGCTGCCGCGCCGTGCCGCGCCGTGCCGTCAGGCGTGCGGCACGGTGACCGCCGTCGCCACGAAGCCGTCCCGGACCGTCCACCGGCCCTCGAACCCGTCGAGGCGGCGCCCACCCACCCGCGGGCCCGGTACGAGCAGCCTGGCCGTGAACCCGCCGCGTGGCGGCCCGCCGGGACGCACGGAGAACTCGATGTCGGCCTCCGTGAAGTCGAGCCACTTGCCCGTCAGGGGCGACCACGCCTTGTAGACGGCCTCCTTCGCGCTGAACAGGAGCCGGTCCCAGGGGACGGCGGGGTCTTCCGCCTCCAGTCGGCTCAGCCGGTCGCGCTCGGCGGGCAGCGACACGAGCGGAAGTACGCCGTCGGGCAGCGGGGCCTCGGGCTCGGCGTCGATGCCCAGCGAGGCCAGATCGCCGCTGAGCGCCAGCGCGGCGGCGTAGTAGCCCTCACAGTGCGTCAGACTCCCGACCAGGCCCGCCTGCCAGTCCGGAGCGCCCCGCTCGCCGGGCAGCACCGGCTGCGGCGGCAGGCCCAGCGTCGCCATGGCGCGACGGGCACAGACCCGTACCGCCGCGAACTCCCCGCGCCGCTTCGCGACCGCGCGGCTCACGAGCGCCGCCTCCTCGGGGTACAGCTCCGCGTCCATGCCCGTGGGGTCATGGCTCTCCACGGCGACCACGCTGCCCGGAAGCAACTCCTCGATCACGGGACACCTCACCTTCCGCCCGCCGACGACGACATGCGCACCCGCCCGACCCTAGGGCCTGTCGTCACACTCCCGTCTGCCCCGCGACGCCATGCACGCGCTCTCGCCGCCCCGGGCACAAGCCCGAGTACGCCCAGTACGAGGACTCGCGCCCGGCACGCCGAGAGCACGCACCTGACGCCGCAGGGCCGCCCTTCGGGCGACGACGGGAGTGTGACGGCAGGCCCTAGTCCGGGCTGCCAGGATGGCGGACGGAAGGTCGACCGACGTCAGTGGAAGGAAGCCGCGTGACCACTCCAGCGATACCTCCGATGCCCGAGCGGCCGGAGATCGGCGGCTCGACCCGGCTCTACGCCGTCCTCGGCTGCCCGGTCGCCCAGGTGAAGGCGCCCGCGCTGCTCAACCCCGTCTTCGCCCGGCTCGGCCTCGACGCCGTCCTCGTGCCGGTGCTCGCCGAGCCCGCGCACCTCGGTGAGATCGTGCGCGGGCTCCAGCGGATCGGCAACCTCGACGGGCTGCTCGTCACCGTGCCGCACAAGGCGGAGGTCCGCCGCTACGCGGACACCGTCAGCAGCGCCGTCACCCAGTCGGGGAGCGCCAACGCGCTGCGCCGGGAGCCCGACGGCCGGTGGAGCGCCGAGAACTTCGACGGCATCGGGTTCGTCCGGGGGCTGCGGGCATCCGGCTTCGACCTCTCGGGGAAGCGCGTGTCCCTGATCGGCGCGGGTGGTGCCGGAGGCGCCCTGGCCGCCGCCGTGCTCGCCGCCGGAGCCGCGCACCTCGACGTGTGCGACCGCGACGAATCCCGGGTGAGCGAGGTGACGAACCGTCTCGGTCCTTACTGGCCGGGCCGGTTGACCGGATCCGTGGTCCCACGGCTCGACGGCGCCGACCTCGCGGTGAACGCCACCCCGCTCGGCCTGCGCCCCGAGGACCCGCTGCCGTTCGACGTGGCCGGCCTCCCACCTGGCGCGGAGGTGGCCGACATCATCATGGAACCGCGCGAGACCGCGCTGCTGCGGGCGGCCGAGGCGCGCGGCCACCGGATCCATCACGGTTCGCACATGCTCATCCACCAACTCGACCTGTACCGCGAGTTCTTCCGGCTGAACGCGCCCGAGCGGGCGGAGCTGTCATGATCTGGAACCACGGTAGATCAACCTTCTTACGACGGAACGGATGAGACGTGCCGAACGACATAACCGCCCTTGCCGAGCACCAGGACCTTTACGCGCTGTCCCCCGAGGGGCAGCGGCTGCTGTTCACCGAGGCCCGCACGGCCCTCAAGTTCACCGACGCGCCGGTCGACGACGATCGACTGCAGGCGATCTGGGAGCTCTTCAAGTGGGCACCCACCGGAAGCAACCTCAACCCGCTGCGGATCCTCTTCGTGCGCACGGACGAGGGGAAGAAGCGGCTGGTCCCGCTGCTGACCCCGCCGAACCGGCCCAAGAGCGAATCCGCTCCCGTCATCGCCGTCCTCGCGGTGGACCGTGAATACGGCGAGTACGGAGCCGAGTTGTGCCCCAGCATCCCCGGGCTCAAGGACGTCCTCGACTCCAACCCCGTCCTGCGTGACGCCTCCGGCGACTTCAACGCCGCTCTGCAGGCCGGGTACTTCGTCCTCGCGGTGCGTGCCGCGGGTCTGGCCGCCGGGCCGATGAAGGGCTTCGACCCCGAGGCGGTGAACGCCGAGTTCTTCCCCGACGGACGCTGGAAGTCGATCCTGCTGGTCAACATCGGAGAGCCCGCCGAGGACGCCTGGGGCGAGCGGATGCCGCGCCTCGACTACGAGCAGGCCGTGCAGCTCGTCTGACGGAGCCGCCGCGTGCCGGCCGGGGCCCCGTGCGACGGGGCACCGGCCGGGCCGCACGGGACCCGCGACGTCAGGGGGTCGGCAGTCCCTTGGCGGCGAGGACCGCCCCGTGCAGGGACGAACCCCCGCCGAGCCGGGCCGGAAGGACGGGGGCCACCGGGTGTCCGGGCCGGGCGAGCAGGGACGCCTGACGGGCGACCTCCGCCACGAAGCCCTCGATCCCCGCGGCGAACCCGCCGCCCACGACCGTCGCCGAGGGGCGTACCAGCTCGCCCACCCCGACCAGGGCGGCCGCGAGGGCCGCGCAGCTGTGCTCGACCGCGGTGACCGCCCAGTCCGCGCCGTCGGTGTACCCGGAGCGGAGCTCCTCGAAGGTGACGTCCGTCCCGCGCGCGGCCGCGGCGCGGCGGAGAGTCGCCGGGCCCGACGCCTCGGCCTGGACGCAGCCGCGCCGACCGCAGTCGCAGCGCTCGCCGTCCCGGTCCACGATCAGGTGCCCCAGCTCGCACGAGCCCCGGCGCGTACCGGGCACGGGTCGGCCGCCGAGGACGATGCCGCCGCCGATGCCGGTACCCACGCCCACGTAGACCAGGTCGGAGTGCCCGGCGGCGTGGGCTTCCGCCACGGCGGCCAGGTCTCCGTCATCGGCCCAGCACACCTCGGTGCCGGGGAAGAGGTCCCGTAGGGCCTCCGCGAGGTCGAGACCCACCCAGGACGGCCGGGTGGGCCAGGCCGTCACCCGTCCCTCGGTGTCCAGCGTGGCCGGCACGGCGACACCGACCCCCGTCAGCGGCCGCGCGGCACCGGCGAAGAGGTCCTTCACGTGGGCCCGCAGGACGTCGAGGTCCTCCGCGGGAGTGGCGGACGGCCGCCAGCGGACCACGGAGTCCCGCGATGCCGCGCCGCGGGACCCGGCGCCCTCGGTGCGGAAGGCGACCTTCGTACCGCCGATGTCAATGCCGAGGTGGATGGCCCGCTCCCGTCACCATCAGCTGCGTCCTCAACTGGTCGAGGACCATGCCGAGTTCCCGGGTGCTGCGGCCGACTCCGAAGACGTGGAAGTCCGGCCGGACGAGGACGAAGCGCGCCCGGACCGAGGCAAGGAACGGAAGGTACACGTCGTCGAGGTCGGTGACCGCACCCGCCGCCGGCGCACCGGCGGAGGCGAGCCTGACCGTGTGGGCGTCGATCTCCGCGAGGAAGGCGCGCTGTTCCGCGCTCAGCACGGCGCCCGGGTCCTCCGTGGTGAGGAGCACGAAGCCCGTGCCCACCACCTGGTCGAAGAGCCCGGTGACGCCGTCCCGCGCCACCCGCCCCTGCGGGACGGGCGAACCGGTGGGCGGCGCGGCGACCGTGCCGACCGTGCGGTGCAGCACGCCCTCGCGCAGCGGCTGCGTGACCGGGCGGTCCGGCGTCTGGCCCGCCAGCAGGGTGGCGTCCCTGCGGGCGGCCTCCTCCGCGTCGGAGACGCAGACGATCTTCCCGAGCTGTACGGACAGTTCGATCGTGCGGAGCACGTGGCCGCGGCGCTCGGGTCCGTACGTGTCGAGGAGCACCGCGTCCGAGGTACCCCGCAGGACGCGGTCCAGCTTCCAGGACAGGTTGAGCACGTCCCGGATGCCCGAGCACATCCCGGCGCCCGCGAACGGCGGCATCGAGTGCGCGGCGTCACCCGCCAGCAGCACCCGGCCCTTCTTCCACGTGTCGGCCAGGGCGGCCCGGAAGGTGTAGACGGTGTGCCGGGCGAGGACCGCGTTCTCCGGCGTCACGTCGAAGGCCTTGAGCAGGCGCCAAGCCGTCTCGGGCGTGTTCAGCTCCTGCGCCGACTCGTCCGGCAGCCGCATGAACTCCCAGCGCCTGCGCCCCGGGCCGCTGCCGACGACCGTCGTCGGCCTCGCCGGATCGCAGATCTGCGCGTTGGACGGCGTGAACTCCCGGGGGACGTCGAGGAGGACGTCGCAGAGCAGCCAGTCGAAGGAGAAGTCGAGGTCGGTGACGCCGACGTCGAGGAGTTCCCGTATCCGGCTGTTCGCCCCGTCGCAGCCGACCAGCCAGGCCCCTTCGAGGGTCGTGACCTCGCCCGCGGCGGTTTCCGCGGTGAGGGTGACGCCGTCGTCGCCGTGGTCCGTGACGGCCGTCGCGGTGTGCCCGCGCAGGACGCGCAGCAGACCCAGCTCCTCGAACTCGGCGGCGCGTTCGGCGAGTGCCGCTTCGAGCGCCGGCTGGTGGAAGGTGGTGGCGTCCGGCCAGCCGTGCGCCCCGGGGGCGGCGAACTCCATGCGGAGCAGCGTCTGTCCGGCCGCGTTCCGCCAGTCGTACGCGTCGACGGGTTCGCCGATCTCCTCGAACGCGGGGGCGATCCCGAGGGAGGCGAGGGTGCGCGCGGTCTCGCCGTCGAAGACGGTGGCGCGCGGCATCGGATACGGGGTCTCCCACCGCTCGACGACCGTGACCCGCCGGCCCTGCCGGGCCAGCAGGATCGACAGGACCTGGCCGACGGGACCGTACCCGACGATCAGGACGTCGGCGGCGTCGTGGTCAGGGCGGTCGACCGAAGGAGGGGAGCTCGTCCCGCTCGTCGTCCCGCTCATCCCGTGACGCCTCGCCGGAGCAGGGCCTGGGCAGCGAGCCGGTACCCCTCGGCACCCAGGCCGAAGATCACTCCGCTGGCCAGTTCGCCGAGGATCGACTGGTGCCGGAAGCTCTCGCGCGCCCACACGTTCGACAGGTGGACCTCGATCCACGGCCGGGGGTAGTTGGCGAGCGCGTCCCGGAAGCTCCAGCCGGCGATCATCAGCGCGCCCGGGTTGATGATCGCGCCGACGGCGTCGTAGCTGTCCTGGACGGCGCGGACCATCTCGCCTTCGCAGTCGTACTGACGGGACACCACTTTCCATCCGGATTCCGCGACTTCCCGGGCGACGATCCGCTCGATGTCCTCCAGGGTTTCGGTGCCGTAAATCTCCGGCTCCCGTCGGCCGAGGATTCCAAGATTTGGTCCGTTCAACAACAGAAGTTCACTCAAGACAGGCCTCGGTGCTTCTCGCGCGGCGGTGGGCCGCCGATGCTAACCAGAGGCGGCTTGCCGGTGCAATGTTTCCCTGTCCACATGCCCGTTTACGGTCACGTGGTGGGGGTTCCGCCGGAAACGCTCAGGCGGGTCCCCTGGCCGGAATGCGCTGCTCCAGGGGGTGGGGCGGGTAGGGGGGTGCGGCTAGGGGGATCTAAGGGGGTCTCTTAGGGGATTGTGAAGGCTTTCCGTCGCCTGGACGATGTGAAAACCGAGTCGTTCCTTGCGGGTTGACAACAGATCGACCAGCAGCCATGGCCCGGCTGTCCTTTCCCGGTGGCCGGTATCTAGCTAGATGGATGGACTATGTTTGGGATTTCGCAGCGGAGCCTGGAATTTCCGGAATGGCCCCAGTACGGTGACCAGGAAAGAGTCGCTCTGATGCGCGCCCTTGAGCAGGGGCAGTGGTGGCGTATCGGTGGAAGTGAGGTCGACGAATTCGAGCGCGAATTCGCCGAATACCACGGCACCGAGCACGCCCTCGCGGTGACCAGCGGCACCCACGCACTCGAACTCGCCCTTCAGGTGATGGGAGTGGGGCCGGGCGACGAGGTCATCGTTCCCGCCTTCACCTTCATCTCCTCCTCGCAGGCCGCCCAGCGGCTGGGCGCCGTGGCCGTGCCCGTGGACGTCGACCTCGACACGTACAACATCGACGTGCGGGCGGCGGAAGCCGCGATCACCCCGAGGACGAAGGCGATCATGCCCGTCCACATGGCCGGCCTCCTCGCCGACATGGACGCGCTCGCCAAGCTGTCCGCCGACTCCGGCGTCCCGCTGCTCCAGGACGCGGCGCACGCGCACGGCGCCGAATGGCGCGGCAAGCGGGTCGGCGACCTCGGCTCCGTCGCGGCCTTCAGCTTCCAGAACGGCAAGCTGATGACCGCGGGCGAGGGCGGCGCGGTGACGTTCCCCGAAGCCGAGCAGTACGAACTCGCCTTCCTGCGGCACAGCTGCGGCCGCCCGCGGACCGACCGCTCGTACCTGCACGAGACGTCGGGCTCCAACTTCCGCATGAACGAGTTCTCGGCGAGCGTGCTGCGCGCCCAGCTCACCCGCCTCGACGGGCAGATCGCCACCCGCCAGGAGCGCTGGCCGCTGCTGTCGAGCCTGCTGGCGCAGATCCCCGGCGTCCTGCCGCAGGGCACCGACGACCGCTGCACCCGCAACCCGCACTACATGGCCATGTTCCGCGTCCCCGGAATCACCGAGGAGCGGCGCAACGCCCTGGTCGACGCGCTGATCGCGCGCGGCCTCCCGGCGTTCGCGGCCTTCCGCGCCGTCTACCGCACCGCCGCCTTCTGGGAGATGGCCGCGCCCGACGAGAGTGCCGACGAGATCGCCCGCCGGTGCCCCCACAGCGAGGCGCTCACCCGCGACTGCATCTGGCTGCACCACCGGACCCTGCTCGGGACCGAGGAGCAGATGCAGGCCATCGCGGACGTGGTCGCCGACGTCCTGGCCACTTCATGACCCTGCGCGTCGCCGTGGTCGGCCTGGGCTGGGCGGCCCGCACCATCTGGCTGCCCCGCGTGGCCGCCCACCCGGACATGGCCGTCACCGCCGTCGTGGACCCCTCCCCGACGGCCCGGTCGGCCTTCGCCGAAGAGCCGCCCGCCGCGGCGGGCGGCCCCGCGCCGCGCGTCCTGGCTTCCGCCGACGCACTGACGCCGGACCTGGCCGACCTCGCGATCGTCGCCGTCCCCAACCACGCCCACTGCTCGGTCGCCGCGGGCCTCCTCCGCCGCGGCATCCCGGTCTTCCTGGAGAAACCCGTCTGCCTCAGCACGGCCGAGGCGGACGAACTGGCCGACGCGGAACGGGCGGGTGCGGTGCTCGTCGCGGGCAGCGCCGCCCGCTACCGGGGCGACATCCGGAGCCTTGAGGACCTCGCCCCGTCCCTGGGACGGATCCGCCACGTCCGGGTGGCCTGGGAGCGGGCCCGCGGCGTGCCCGGCACCCAATGGTTCACCCGCCGGGACACCGCCGGCGGCGGAGCCCTGGTGGACCTCGGCTGGCACCTCCTCGACACCGCCCTGCCCCTGCTGGGCGGCGACGTGGCGTTCGAGCAGGTGGCGGCGACGACCGGACACGACTTCGTGAACCGCGACGTGGCCCAGGCCGCCTGGCGGGAAGAGGACGAACCGGCCGCGGGCGGCAGCGGCGACGTGGAGGACACGGCCCGCGCGTTCCTGGTCACCGACGGCGGCGTCTCCGTCTCCGTCCACGCCAGCTGGGCGTCCCACGCCGCGTACGACACCACCCTCGTGGAGGTGCACGGCACCGCCGGCACCGCCGTGCTCTCGTGCACGTTCGGCTTCAGCCCCAACCGGCGGGGCGGCTCCACGCTCACCGTCACCCGGCACGGCGAGACCGTCGCCGTCCCGCTCGACCAGGAGCCCGTGGGAGTCGAGTACGACCGGCAGGTCGACGCGCTCCCCGCCCTCCTGGCCGACCCCGGCCGCCGCGGCAGGTCCATCGCGGCCACCCGTACGACCATCGGTGTCATCGAGAGGGCCTACGCGTCCGCACTCGGCGCCGGCACCCCCACCAGCGAGCGGAACTCGGAAAGGCAGCCGGCGTGAGCATCGAACTGATCACCGAGGGCGGCGACACCGCGGCGGCGGGCACCCCCGCCGTGCCGCGGACCCCGCTGCGGACCGTCGTCTTCGACCTCGACGGCGTGCTCGTGGACAGCTTCGGCGTGATGCGCGAGGCGTTCGCCCTCGCCTACCGCGAAGCCGTCGGGGACGGCGAACCGCCCTTCGAGGAGTACAGCCGCCATCTCGGCCGCTACTTCCCGGACATCATGAACATCATGGGCCTCCCCCTGGAGATGGAGGAGCCCTTCGTCCGCGAGAGCTACCGGCTCGCCCACCGCGTCCGCCTCTTCGACGGCGTCATCGAGATGCTCGAAGCGCTCAACGCACGCGGCATCCGGTTCGCCATCGCCACCGGCAAGAGCGGCCCGCGCGCCCGCTCCCTCCTCGAAGGCCTCGGCGTACTCCCGCTGTTCGAGCACGTCATCGGCTCCGACGAGGTCGAACACCCCAAGCCCGCACCGGACATCGTGCTGCGCGCCCTGGAACTGCTCGGCGCGGACAAGGAGGGGGCCGTCATGATCGGCGACGCGGTCACCGATCTCGCCAGCGCCCGCGCCGCCGGGGTCGCGGCCGTCGCCGCGCTCTGGGGCGAGAGCGACCGGGAACCGCTCCTCGAAGCCGCACCCGACGCGGCCATGGAGAGCCCCGCTGACTTCCTCGCCTGGTGCCTGGAGGCCGGCACGTGACCGGCCCGACCGCCGCCACGGCGCGGACCGTCGGCGTGGAGCTCGGCAGCCGGTCGTACGAGGTCCGCATCGGTCCCGGCGTACGGCACACCCTGCCCGAGCTCGTCGCCGGACTCGGCGCCCGCCGGGCCGCGGTGGTCTCGGCCCGGCCCGCGGAGTGGACCCCCGACCCGGGCGTGCCCGCCCTCCACCTGCGGGCGGAGGACGGAGAGCACGGCAAAACGCTGTCGGCGGTCGAAGGCTACTGCCGTCGGTTCGCCGCGTTCGGCCTCACGAGGGCCGACGTCGTCGTCTCCGTCGGCGGCGGGTCCACGACCGACACCGCCGGTCTCGCCGCCGCGCTGTACCACCGGGGCGTCGCCGTCATCCACCTGCCGACCACGCTCCTCGCCCAGGTCGATGCCAGCGTCGGCGGCAAGACCGCGGTGAACCTCCCCGAGGGGAAGAACCTCGTGGGCGCCTTCTGGCAGCCCAGCGCTGTCCTGTGCGACACCGACTACCTGACCACCCTCCCGGCCGGGGAGATGACCAGTGGCTACGGGGAGATCGCCCGCTGCCACTTCATCGGCGCCGGCGACCTGCGCGGGCTGTCCCTGACCGAGCAGATCGCCGCCAGCGTCCGGCGCAAGGCCGAGGTCGTCTCCGCCGACGAGCGGGACTCCGGCCTGCGCCACCTGCTCAACTACGGCCACACCCTCGGCCACGCCCTGGAACGCGCCACCGGCTACTCCCTCCGGCACGGCGAGGCCGTCGCCATCGGCACCGTCTTCGCGGGCCGCCTCGCCGGCCACCTGGGACGCATCCCGCCCGAGCGGGTCGCCGAACACCACGAGGTGGTCGCCCACTACGGGCTGCCGACGAAGCTGCCGCACGACGTGGACACCGGCGAACTCGTCAGCCTGATGCGCCTCGACAAGAAGGCCACGACAGGACTCACCTTCGTCCTCGACGGACCCGACGGTGCGGAACTCGTGAGCGGAGTCCCGCAGGCCGCGATCGACACGGTCCTCACGGACATGCCGAGAGAAGCACCGCCGGCCTGACGGCCGAGCCGACCACACCGCGCCCGGGGGGCACGCGCCGTGGGCGGCGTTCCCCCGGGCGAACCGCCCGTCCCCGAAGAGCCACCGACCGAACCGGAACCGCTGGGAGTCCCATCCATGCTGCGCACCGAACTGCTGCGGCCACTGCACGAGCTGCTCCGGCAGCAGAGTGAGCGGTTCGGTCGGAAGACGGCATACCGCGACGACCGCCGCGCGCTCGGCTACGCCGACCTGGAGACCCGCACCCGACGGCTCGCCGGCCACCTCGCGGACCTGGGGATCCGCCCCGGCGACCGGGTGGCCCTGCTGCTCGGCAACCGGGTGGAGACCGTCGAGAGCTACTACGCCGTCGCCCGGTCCGGCGCCATCGGCGTCCCCCTCAACCCGCGCTCCTCGGACGCCGAACTGGCCCACCTCCTCCAGGACAGCGGTGCCGAGGCGATCGTCACCGACGCCTACCACCTCGACCAGCTCGACCGCGTCACCGCCGCCGGCACCCCGCCGACCGTGCTGGTGGTCGACGGCGACACGGACGAGGCGCCGCTGCCCGAGGGCCACCACGCGTACGAGCACCTCGCGACCTCCGAGCCGACGCGACCCGCGTACGACGGCCTCGGCCTCGACGACATCGCCTGGATGCTCTACACCTCGGGCACCACGGGCAAGCCCAAGGGCGTCCTGTCCACCACGCGCAACTGCCTCTGGTCGGTCGCGGCCGGCTACGCACCCGTACTCGACCTGTCCGAGCGGGACCGGGTCCTGTGGCCCCTGCCGCTCTTCCACAGCCTCTCCCACATCGCCTGCGTGCTGTCGGTCGCGTCGGTCGGCGCCACCGCGCGGATCGTGGACGGACTGTCCGCCGCGGACGTGCTCGACATCTGGGGCGGCGAGGACTTCACCGTCGTCGCCGGAGTCCCGACGATGTACCACCACCTCGTGCGCGAGGCACGGGCCCGCGACTTCACCGCCCCCGGCCTGCGGGTGGGACTCGTCGGCGGAGCCATCACGACCGCCGAACTGCGCGACGCGGTGGAGACGACGTTCGGCGCACCGCTCGTGGACGCCTACGGCAGCACCGAGACGTGCGGCTCGATCACCATCAACTGGCCCAGCGGAGCCCGCGTGGAGGGCTCCTGCGGACTGCCCGTCGTCGGCCTCGGCGTCCGGCTGGTCGACCACCGCACCGGCCTCGACGTCGCCGACGGCACGGAGGGCGAGGTCTGGGTCCGCGGCCCCAACGTGATGGCCGGCTACCACAACCAGCCCGAGGCCACGGCCGAGGCGCTGAAGGACGGCTGGTACCGCACCGGCGACCTCGCCCGGCGCGACGAGGCCGGCTACTTCACGGTCACCGGACGCATCAGGGAACTCGTCATCCGGGCCGGCGAGAACATCCATCCGCTCGAGGTCGAGAGCGTCCTGCGGACCGTCCCCGGCATCGAGGACGTCGCCGTCGCCGGAAAGCCGCACGCCGTCCTGGGCGAGGTGCCGGTCGCCTTCGTGGTGCCCGGCCCCGACGGCTTCGACCCGGCCGCGGCCCTCGCCGCGTGCCGGGAGCGGCTCTCGTACTTCAAGGTGCCCGAAGAGCTGTACGAGATCCGCGAGATCCCGAGGACCGCCTCCGGCAAGGTCACCCGGGGACGCCTGCTCGAACTCCCCGCGCTGCTGCGCGCGAGGGGCAACGACGACGAGGAGGGCCTCTTCCGCCTGGAGTGGACCCCGGGCGGCACCGACGCGCCGACCGAGGCACAGCTGTGGGCGGTCGAAGGCGATCAGGACCCGAACGTCCTCGCCGCACTGCGGTCCGCCGGCGTACGGGTGCGCCCCCGCGCGGACATGGCGGCGGACGGCGAAGTGCCGGACGTGACGCTGTGGGTGGCGCCGAAGGCGACGGGGGAGGGCTCGTCGCCGGAGTCCTCGGCGGAGTCGTGGATTGATTCCTGGACGGCCGACGCCCGAACGGCGGACTCCCGTCTGGTGGTCGTCACCCGGGGGGCCATGACGACCGGCCCCGAGGACGGCGCGGGGAATCCGGAACAGGCCGCGGTGTGGGGTCTCGTACGGTCCGCACGGCTCGCGCACCCCGGCCGCGTCACCCTCGTCGACCTCGACCTCGACGCCGATCGCGCCCCCGCTCTCGGCGAGGCGTCGGTCCGGGCCCTGGCGGCCGGCGTGGCCTCCGGGGAACCGGAGTTCGCGGTGCGTGCCGGGGTCACGCTGCTGCCGCGGCCGGTGCGGGTCGCCATGGACAGCGCCCGCGGCGCGCGAGGGACGTTCGACGGCCCCGGAACCGTGGTCCTCACCGGCGCGGACACCGCGCGCGGCGCCGCCCTCGCCGACCACCTCGTCGGTGCCCACGGCGCCCGGCGCCTGCTGCTCATCGCCCGGCCCGGCACGGGCACCGCGGCCACCGCGACGTACGACCGGCTCGTCGCGGCGGGCGCCGAGGTCCGGCTCGTCGAGTGCGACCTCGCGGCCGAGGACGAACTGGCCGCCGCCCTCGCGCAGGCCGAAGCACCGGTACGGGCCTTCGTGTACGCCTCCGCTCCCGCCGGCCCGCCCGCCGGCTCCTTGACCGACATGGCTGCCAACCCGCTCGCCGACACGGCCGCGGAGCTGCGCAACCTGCACCGCCTCACCCGCGAGGCCGACCTGTCCGCCTTCGTCCTGTGCTCGTCCGTCGTCGGGGTCACGGGCGATCGAGACGACGCCCGTACGGCGGCCCGGGCCGCGTATCTCGACGCCTACGCACGGCGGTTGCACGCCGAGGAGGGCATAGCGGCCCTGTCCCTGGGATGGGGACCGAAGGACGACGTCGCCGCCTTCGACGCGGCCCTCACCACCGGCCTTCCTCACCTCTTCGTCGCGGGCGCGGGCGCGGGCGCGGGCGCGGGCGGAGGTGCAGGTGCAGGTGCAGGTGCGGTTGCGGGCACCGGTCGGCGGGCCGTCGGGGCCATCGGTGGCGTCGGGGCCGTCGGTGGCGTCGGGGGTGTCGGTGGCGACCGGCCGGAGGCCGAGCGGGACGGCGGGACGACGCCCGCCGCGCGTAGCTCCCGTTCCGTCCGGCGGGAGGACTTCGCGGAGGGCGACCGGATGCGACGGCTGGTGGACCTGGTCCGGGGCCACGTCGCCGACCTCCTGGCCCTTCCCGGCATCCAGTCCGTCCCGACCGGGCGCGCCTTCAAGGACCTCGGATTCACCTCCGCCAACGCCGTCGAGCTCCGCAACCGGCTCGGCGAGGCGACCGGGCTGCGCCTGCCGCCCACCTCGGCCTTCGACCACCCCACGCCGGAAGCCCTCGCCCGCCGACTGCACCGCGGACTCTTCGGAGCCGACGAGGAGACGGCCGCGCCCGTCGCCGCCGCACCGGTGCCCGCTCCCGACGAGCCGGTGGCGATCGTGGGGGTGGCGTGCCGTTTTCCGGGTGGGGTGTCGTCGCCGGAGGATCTGTGGCGGTTGGTTGCCGGTGAGGTGGATGTCATCGGTGGGTTCCCCAGGGATCGGGGGTGGGATCTGGGGTCGTTGTTCGATGAGGATCCGGATCGTGTGGGGACGAGTTATGCCCGTGAGGGTGGGTTCCTGGATGACGCGGCGGGGTTCGACGCGGGGTTCTTCGGTATTTCGCCGCGTGAGGCGTTGGGGATGGATCCTCAGCAGCGGTTGATGTTGGAGGCGTCGTGGGAGGTGCTGGAGCGGGCGGGTGTCGATCCGGCCGGGTTGCGGGGCAAGCCGGTCGGCGTCTTCACCGGCGCCATGCACCAGGACTACGCCGCCGGGCACGGGCAGAACCCGGGTGAAGACGCCGACGGCGTCGAGGGCTACCTGCTGACCGGCGGCGCCGGCAGCGTGCTCTCCGGGCGCGTCTCGTACTTCCTGGGCCTCGAAGGCCCGGCCGTGACCGTCGACACGGCCTGCTCCTCGTCCCTGGTCGCCCTGCACCTGGCGGCGCAGTCGCTGCGGTCGGGCGAGTCGTCGCTCGCCCTGGCGGGCGGCGTGACGGTCATGACCTCGCCGAGCTCCTTCGTCGGCTTCTCCCGGCAGCGGGGCCTCGCCCCCGACGGCCGCTGCAAGTCCTTCGCGGCGGCCGCCGATGGAACGGGCTGGTCCGAGGGCGCAGGCGTCCTGCTTCTTGAGCGGCTCTCCGACGCGGTGCGCAACGGCCGCCGCATCTGGGCCGTGGTGCGCGGTACGGCCGTCAACCAGGACGGCACGTCGAACGGACTGACGGCTCCGAACGGCCCCTCCCAGCAGGCGGTCGTCCGCACGGCACTGGCGAGCGCGGGTCTCGGGACCACCGATGTCGACGCCGTGGAGGCGCACGGCACGGGCACCTCGCTGGGCGACCCGATCGAAGCGCAGGCACTGCTCGCCACCTACGGGCAGGGCCGTGACGAGCAACGGCCTTTGTGGCTCGGCTCGTTGAAGTCGAACATCGGGCATACGCAGGCGGCCGCCGGTGTGGCCGGTGTCATCAAGATGGTGATGGCGATGCGGCACGGTGTGCTGCCGCGCACGCTCCACGTGGACGAACCGACCCCGCAGGTGGACTGGACCGCGGGTGCCGTCGAGCTGTTGACGGAGTCCCGCCCCTGGCCCGAGCTCGACCGGCCCCGCCGTGCGGGCGTCTCCTCCTTCGGCATCAGCGGCACCAACGCGCACGTGATCCTGGAGCAGGCTCCGGAGCCGGCGGCTGTGGAAGCGGCCGAGCCCGAGGCCCCCTTCCCCGGACCGGTTCCAGTGGTCCTTTCGGCGCGCGGCCGCGCGGGACTGGCCGCACAGGCACGGGAGTTGGCGTCGTTCCTGTCGGAGCGGGCCGAGGTGAGCCTGGCGGAGGCCGGGCGGGCGCTGGTCGGGACGCGGGGCGTGCTGTCGGAGCGTGCCGTGATCGTGGCGGACGACCGCGCCGAGGCGTTGGCAGGGCTCGACGCGCTGGCGCGGGGCGAGTCCGTGCCCGGTGTGGTCACCGGAGAGGGCGCGGACGGGGGCCGGCTCGCGGTCCTGTTCACGGGGCAGGGGAGTCAGCGGGTCGGGATGGCCCGAGGCCTGTACGACCGCTATCCGGTGTTCCGGGAGGCGTTCGACGCCGCGTGTGCGGCCCTGGACGCACGGCTGGCCGGGCACGTGGAGCAGTCCGTCGCGGAGGTCGTCTTCGGTGCGGAGAGCGCTCCGCTGGATCGGACGGTGTTCACGCAGGCCGCGCTGTTCGCGGTGGAGACCGCGCTCTACCGCCTCTACGCGTCGTGGGGCGTCACGCCGGACTGCCTCGGCGGCCATTCGGTCGGAGAACTCAGCGCCGCCCACGTGGCGGGCGTTCTGTCCCTGGAGGACGCGGCGGTGATGGTCGCCGCCCGTGGCCGCCTGATGCAGGCCCTGCCTTCCGGTGGGGCGATGGTGTCGGTGGCCGCGCCGGAGGAGACCGTGCGTCGACTGCTCCCGGCGGGGGTGGATGTCGCTGCCGTGAACGGGCCGTCCTCCGTCGTGATCTCGGGTGGGGAGGCGGAAGTCGCCGACCTGGCGGCGCAGTTGACCGCGGCCGGGGTCAAGACGCGTCGGCTGACGGTGTCGCACGCCTTCCACTCGGTGCTGATGGAGCCGATGCTGGACGAGTTCCGGGCCGTACTGGAGGAACTGACGTTCCGGCGGCCCGAGATCCCCCTCGTGTCCAACGTGACCGGTGAGGTCGCCGACCCGGATCTCCTCACGCGCCCCGAGTACTGGGTGGACCACGTCCGGGCGACCGTGCGGTTCGCCGACGGTGTACGGGCGCTGGAGCGCGCCGGTGTCTCCGTCTTCCTGGAGCTGGGGCCGGACGCCGTCCTGTCGGCGATGGGCCCGGACTGCGTGACGGGCGACGACTCCGTCTTCGTACCGTCGCTGCGCCGTGGGCACGACGACGCGCGCTCGGCCCTGGCCGCCCTGGCCACCCTGCACGTACGGGGTACGTCGGTCGACTGGAACCCGCTGCTCGGTGAGGGCACGGGGTGGCCGGTGGAGTTGCCGACGTACGCCTTCCAGCGGCAGCGGTACTGGCTGGAGAACGCCGAAAGCGTGGTCGACGCGGAAGGCCTGGGCCTCGGGGCCGTCGACCATCCGATGCTCGGCGCGAGGGTCGAGGTCCCCGACTCGGGCGGACTGCTGTTCAGTTCACGGCTCTCGCTCCGTACGCACCCGTGGCTGGCCGCTCACGCGACGGCCGGAAGCGTGCTCGTGCCCGGCTCGGTGTTCGTCGAGCTCGCGGTGCGCGCCGGGGACGAGGCCGGCTGTGGTCTGCTGGCCGAGCTGGCGATCGAGGCCCCGCTCGTCCTGCCCGAACAGGGCGGCGTACAGCTGCGGGTGGAGGTCGGCGAGAGCGACGCGTCCGGGGAGCGGATCGTGCGGGTGCACGCGCGCCGCGCGGACGCCGAGCCGGGCTCGCCGTGGACCCGGCACGCCTCCGGGCGGCTCGCACCCGACGCCGCGGCCCCCGGTTTCGAACTGACGCAGTGGCCGCCGCTCGGCGCGGTCGCCGAGGCCGAAGGCGTGTGGACCCGGGGCGAGGAGGTCTTCGCCGAGGTCGTGCTGCCCGACGGGGTCGGCCGCGTCGACGGGTTCGGGCTCCACCCCGCCCTGCTGGACGCGTGTCTCGACGCCCGGCCGGAACAGCTCCCGGCACTGCCCTCCCACTGGACCGGCGTACGGCTGTGGGCGGAGGGCGCGACGCTTCTGCGCGTTCACCTGACTCCGCAGGGCCCGGACACCGTCGGCGTGCGGCTGGCCGATGCCTCGGGCGCCCCGGTGGCCTCGGTGGAGTCGCTGCGCTTCCGGCCGCTGGACCCCATGCCGTCCGTACCGGGCGCGGCCGCCGACCGGATGTTCCGCGTGGGCTGGGAGCGCCTGCCCCTGGAGGCGGCGAGCACGGAACTGCCGGACGTCACCGCGGCGGACACCGTCGAGGACGTGCGCGCGCTGGCCGGGACCGGCACCCCGTCCGGGATCGTCCTGGTCGACGTCGACGGCGGCGCCCACCCCGAAGCCGGCGCCCACCCCGAAGCCGGCGCCCACCCCGAAGCCGGCGCCTGCCCCGACGGTGGAGCCCACCCCGACGGCGGCGACCCCCGCGACGTCGACGGCGGCGTCCGCCCCGACGCCGTACGGGAGGCCACCGGCCGGATCCTGGAGCTGATCCAGGCATGGCTGGCCGAACCGGCCCTGGAGGAGACGCGGCTGGCCGTGCTGACGCACGGGGCGGTCGCGGTCGGCGACGACCACGAACTGACGGACCTCGCCGCCGCGGCGGTGTGGGGTCTGGTGCGCTCGGCGCAGGCCGAGCATCCCGGCCGGATCGTCCTCCTCGACACCGGATCCGACGCGGAGCCGGACATCGCCGCCGAGCCGGCACCGGTGACACGGGCCGTACGGGAGGTGCTCGCGGGCGTCCTGGAGTCCGGGGAGCCGCAGGCGGCGGTGCGCGCGGGCGGCGTGTGGGTGCCCCGTCTGGAGCGGGCCGCCGCGACGGCGGAGCGGGACCGGGTGCTCGACCCGGCGGGGACCGTGCTGATCACGGGCGGAACCGGCGGACTCGGGCGTCTGGTGGCCCGGCACCTGGTGCGCGAGCACGGGGTCGGATCCCTGGTGCTGGTGAGCCGCCGGGGGCCGCGGGCACCGGGCGCGGACGCGCTGGAGGAGGAGCTGACCGCTCTGGGCGCCCGGGTACGGATCACGGCCTGCGACGTGGCCGACCGCGAGGCGGTCGCCGGTGTGCTCGCCGACGTGCCTGCGGACGCCCCGCTGACCGGGGTGATCCACACGGCCGGTGTGCTCGACGACGGTGTGGTCACCGCACTGACCGCCGAGCGTCTCGACACGGTCCTCCGCCCGAAGGCCGACGCGGCCCTGGTGCTCGACGAGCTCACGCGTGACCTCGATCCGGCGGTGTTCGTCCTGTTCTCGTCGGCCGCGGGAACGCTCGGGAACCCCGGGCAGGGCAACTACGCGGCCGCGAACGCCTTCCTCGACGCGCTGGCCAGGCGCCGTCGGGCGGCCGGGCTGCCCGCGACCTCGCTCGCCTGGGGAGGCTGGGCCGGGGACAGCGAGATGACGGCCGGTCTCGGCGAGGCCGACGTGCGGCGCAACCGCCGTATCGGCATGTCCGACATCACGCCCGACCTGGGCATGGAACTGCTCGACCGCGCGCTCCGGGCCGCCGATTCCGTCCTCGTGCCGGCCGAGCTGGACCTCGCCGGCCTGCGCGCCCAGTCCCGAACGAGCCCCGTTCCCGCCCTCCTGCGCGCACTCGTCCCCAGCCGGCGGCGGGTCGCGAGCGGTGCCACCGCGCGCGGCGGCGACTGGGCCCAGCGGCTGGCCGCCCTCGGTCCCGCCGAGCAGGAGAAGTCCCTGCTCGACCTGATCGGCGGCCACGCCTCGCAGGTCCTCGGCCACTCCGCCCGGAACCAGGCCGACGCGTCCCGCCCCTTCCGCGACATCGGTTTCGACTCCCTCACCTCGGTGGAGTTCCGCAACCGGCTGAGCGCCGCGACCGGCCTCTGCCTGCCCGCGACGCTCCTCTACGACCACCCGAACCCGCAGGACCTCGCCGGGCACCTGCGGTCCGAGCTCCTGGGCGCGCGGTCCGACGCCTCCGGCACCCCGGACGGGACGCGGTCCGCCCCGGACGAGCCCCTCGCGATCGTCGCCATGGGCTGCCGCTTCCCGGCCGGGGTGAACAGCCCCGAGGACCTGTGGGAGCTCCTCGCCGCGGGCACCGACGCGATCACCGACTTCCCCGCCGACCGCGGCTGGGACCTCGACGCCCTCCACGACCCCGACCCCGACCACCCGGGCACGACCTACACCCGTCGCGGCGCCTTCCTCGACGACGCGGCCGGCTTCGACGCCGACTTCTTCGGCATCTCGCCGCGCGAGGCGCTGGCGATGGACCCGCAGCAGCGGCTGCTGCTGGAGACGTCCTGGGAGACGTTCGAGCGGGCGGGGATCGACCCGACGACGCTCCGGGGCAGCGACATCGGCGTCTTCGCCGGAGTCAACACCCAGGACTACGCACTCCGCCTGCACCTGGCCCCCGAACCGGTCGAGGGACACCGCATCACCGGTGCGTCCAACGCCGTCGTCTCCGGCCGCATCTCGTACTTCCTCGGCCTCGAAGGCCCGGCGGTGACGCTGGACACGGCCTGCTCCTCGTCCCTGGTCGCCCTGCACCTGGCCGCGCAGTCGCTGCGCTCGGGCGAGTGCTCCATGGCCCTGGCCGGCGGTGTGACCGTCATGACCGGGACGGACGCGTTCGTCGACTTCTCCCGGCAGCGCGGCCTGTCCGCGGACGGCCGCTGCAAGCCGTTCGCTGCGGCCGCCGACGGTACGGGCTGGGCCGAGGGCGTCGGCATGCTGCTCCTCGAACGGCTCTCCGACGCGGAGCGCAACGGGCGCCGGATCCTGGGTGTCGTACGAGGCTCCGCCGTGAACCAGGACGGTGCCTCGAACGGCCTGACCGCGCCCAACGGCCCCTCCCAGCAGCGGGTCATCCGCCGCGCCCTGAGCAACGCGGGGCTGACCGCCGCCGAAGTGGACGCGGTGGAGGCGCACGGCACGGGAACCCAGCTGGGCGACCCGATCGAAGCGCAGGCGCTGCTCGCCACCTACGGACAGGGACGGACGACCGGCGAGCCCCTGTGGCTCGGGTCGGTGAAGTCGAACATCGGGCACACGCAGGCCGCCGCCGGCGTCGCCGGCGTCATCAAGATGGTGATGGCGATGCGGCACGGCGTGCTGCCCCAGACCCTCCACGTCGACGAGCCGACGCCCCAGGTGGACTGGACGGCCGGCGCCGTGGAACTCCTGACGCGGGCCCGCCCCTGGCCCCGGCTCGACCGCCCCCGCCGGGCGGGTGTCTCGGGCTTCGGCGTCAGCGGCACCAACGCCCACGTCATCCTGGAACAGGCTCCGCAAGACCTCCGGATCGCCCCGGCGGCCTCGCAGGCAGGCCCCCAGGATCCGTCCGAGACGTCAGGGACCGCCACCGCCCCCGCCGCCGTCACCGACCCCCCACCTCCCGCCCTTCCCTGGCCGGTCTCGGCGAAGAGCGCCGACGCGCTGCGGGACCAGGCCGCCCGGCTGGCCGCCTTCGTGCGCGGACGCCCGGAGACGAGCGGACTCGACCTCGCGCACGCCCTCGTCACCACCCGCACGACCTTCGAGCACCGCGCCGTGGTCGTCGCCGCCGGCGACGACCGTGAGGGCTTCCTCACCGGCCTCGACGCCCTGGCCGCGGGCGAGCCGCTCCCCGAGAACGTCGCCAGGAGCGACCGGAGCGGCGGCGGGCTCGCCTTCCTGTTCACCGGGCAGGGCAGCCAGCGGGTCGGCATGGGCCGTGAGCTGTACGAGCGGCACCCGGTGTTCCGGAACGCCTTCGACGCGCTCTGCGCCGCCCTCGACCGCCACCTCGCCGGACACGTGGACCTCCCGCTCCGGGACGTGGTCTTCGCGACTCCGGGGTCGCCGGCGGCCGGACTCCTCGACGCCACGGTGTACGCGCAGTCCGCCCTGTTCGCGGTCGAGACGGCGCTCTACCGCCTGTACGAGTCCTGGGGCGTCCGCCCCGACGTGCTCGCCGGCCACTCCGTCGGCGAGCTGACCGCCGCCCACGCGGCGGGGGTGCTCTCGCTCGACGACGCCGCGGCCCTGGTGGCCGCGCGCGGCAGGCTCATGCAGGCCATGCCCGGCGACGGCGTGATGATCGCCGTCGACGCGGCCGAGAGCGACGTGCTTCCGTACGTGACCGCCCGGCCCGGCGCCGTGGCCGTCGCGGCGGTCAACGGCACCTCCTCCGTCGTCCTCTCCGGCGACGCCGACGCGGTCACGGCCGCCGCCGGGGAACTCGCCGCCCGGGGACACCGGACCCGGCGGCTGCGGGTCAGCCACGCCTTCCACTCCCCGCACATGGGCGGGATGCTCGACCGGTTCCGCGAGGTCGTGGCCGGACTGACCCTCCTCCCGCCGACCGTCCCGGTCGTCTCCAACCTCACCGGAACCCTGGCCACACCCGAGCAGCTCCGCTCGCCCGACTACTGGGTCGACCACGTCCGGGGAACCGTCCGGTTCCTCGACGGCGTCCGGGCGCTGCACGAGCGGCACGTCACCACGTTCCTCGAACTGGGACCGGGCGGTGTCCTCACCACGCTCGCCCAGCAGGCCCTCGCCGACCGGTCCGCCACGGACCTGTCCTTCCTCCCCTCGCTCCACCGGGCGGAGGACGAGGCCGTCGCCGTCGTGACGGCACTCGCCCGGCTGCACACCCGGGGCGTCCCGGTGCACTGGCCCGCCCTGTTCGAAGGCACCTCGCCCGGCCCGGTCGACGACCTCCCGACGTACGCCTTCCAGCACGAGCGCTTCTGGCTGGACGCCGACGCACGCACCACCGACGCGGCCGGCCTCGGCCAGCGGCCCGTCCCGCACCCCCTCCTGAACGCCGCCGTCGAACTGCCCGACACCGACGGCCTGGTCCTCACCGGACGCCTGCGCACCATGCCGTCCCGCCCGGACGCCGTCCTCCTCGAAACCGTCCTGCGGGCGGCGGACGAGGCCGGCTGCGGCACGGTCGGCACCCTGCGGGTCGAGCGGCCGCTGCCCCAGGACGACGACGTCCTCCTTCGGGTCACCATCGGCGCTCCCGCCACCAGCGGGGACGGCGCCCGTTCGATCGCCGTCCACACCCGCCCGGTGGTCGCCGCCGACGACACCCCGTGGACCCGACACGCCCTCGGAACCCTCGTCGCGCGGATCCAGGAACCGGCGTTCGGCCTCGCGCAGTGGCCGCCGGCCGGCGCCGAACCCCTCGACGCGGACGGAACCGCTCCCGCATGGCGGCACGGCGACGAGATCTTCACCGAGGCCACCCTGGACGAGGACCTCCGCGCGGAGGCGGACTGGTACGGCCTCCACCCCGCCCTGCTGGCCGCCGCCATCCGGCCCACGCTCCTGAGCGCGCTCGACGGGGCGTCCGCGCCCCGCACGCCCGCCGCCTACGACGACCTGGCGCTCCACGCCACAGCCGCCACCCGGCTGCGCGTGCGCGCAGCACACGTCGGCGAGGGCCGGTTCCAGGTGGAACTGGCCGACACCGCAGGCCATCCGGTGGCATCCATCGGATCCCTCCTGCTCCGCACCGCGCTCCCGGCAGAGCCCGCGCCGACGCTCCTGACGACGACGGAGACGACGGAGACGACGGAGACGACGGAGACGGCCGGGACGACCGGTCTGACCGAGACGACCGAGACGACCGAGACGACCGAGACGACCGGGACGACGGAGACGAGGGGCCCGGTCCGGCCGGTCAGGCCGGTCCGGCCGATCGCGCGGACGGACGAACCCTCCGACGGCGACTACGCCACCCGGCTCGCCGCCCTTCCTGACCCCGAACAGCACCGGGTCGTCCTCGAACTGGTCCGTGCCCACGCCGCCGCCGTACTGGGCCAGGCCCGGACCATCGAGACCACGAAGGACTTCCGCAGCCTCGGCTTCGACTCCCTCGCCGGACTTCGGTTCCGTGCGCGGCTGCAGACCGCCGTCGGCATCGACCTGGCGGCCACCCTCGTCTTCGACCACCCGACTCCCACGGCGCTCGCGGACTTCCTCCGCGCGGAACTGCTCGGGGAGCACCCGGACACGACCGCCGACGCGGGGACGGACCCCGGCGTGCACGACGCGGGCGAGCCGATCGCGATCGTGGGGATGGCGTGTCGTTTCCCGGGTGGGGTGACGTCGCCGGAGGAGTTGTGGGATCTGGTGGTCTCTGGTGGTGACGGGATCTCGGGGTTCCCGGTGAACCGTGGGTGGGATCTGGAGAACCTGTATCACCCGGATCCGGATCACGCGGGGACGAGTTACGCCCGTGAGGGTGGGTTCCTGCATGACGCGGACGAGTTCGACGCGTCGTTCTTCGGGATCTCGCCGCGTGAGGCGCTGGCGATGGATCCGCAGCAGCGGTTGATGCTGGAGACCTCCTGGGAGGCGCTGGAGCGGGCGGGCATCGATGCGGCCGCGCTGCGCGGCAAGTCCGTCGGCGTCTTCACCGGGCTGGTCAACCACGAGTACACCACGCGCCTGAACACGGCCCCCGACGGCGTCGAGGGCTATCTGATGACCGGCGGCATCGGCAGCATCGTCTCGGGCCGCGTCTCCTACCTCCTCGGCCTCGAAGGCCCCGCCGTCACCGTCGACACCGCCTGCTCGTCGGCCCTCGTCGGCCTGCACCTGGCGGCCCAGTCGCTCAGGTCGGGCGAATCCTCCCTGGCCCTGGCCGGCGGCGTGACGGTGATGGCGACCCCGGACGCGTTCGTCGCCTTCTCCCGACAGCGCGGCCTGTCCGCGGACGGCCGCTGCAAGCCGTTCGCCGCGGCCGCCGACGGTACGGGCTGGGCCGAGGGCGCGGGCGTCCTGCTCCTTGAGCGACTCTCGGACGCGGTCCGCAACGGGCGCCGGATCCTGGGAGTCGTACGAGGCTCCGCCGTGAACCAGGACGGTGCCTCGAACGGCCTCACCGCGCCCAACGGCCCCTCCCAGCAGCGGGTCATCCGCCGCGCCCTGAGCAACGCGGGGCTGACCGCCGCCGAGGTGGACGCGGTGGAGGCGCACGGCACGGGTACCTCGCTGGGCGACCCGATCGAAGCGCAGGCACTGCTCGCCACCTACGGGCAGGGGCGTGACGAGGAACGGCCTTTGTGGCTCGGCTCGTTGAAGTCGAACATCGGCCACACGCAGGCAGCCGCCGGCGTGGGCGGCGTCATCAAGATGGTGATGGCGATGCGGCACGGTGTGCTGCCCCGCACGCTCCACGTGGACGAACGGACCCCCCAGGTGGACTGGTCCGCCGGAGCCGTCGAGCTGTTGACGGAGTCCCGCCCCTGGCCCGAGTCGGACCGTCCGCGCCGTGCGGGTGTCTCCTCCTTCGGCGTCAGCGGAACCAACGCCCACGTGATCCTGGAACAGGCCCCCACACAGCAGCCCCCCACCGGCGCCACCGGCGCGCTGGACGAGGGACCCGTTCCACTGCTCATCGCCGCCCGGGGCGCCACAGGACTCGCCGGTCAGGCCGAGGAGCTGGCGCGCTTCCTGAAGCGGAACGTCGATGTGGACCTGCGGGACGCGGCCCGCTCGCTCGCACGGACGCGGAGCGCCCTGGCGGAGCGCGCGGTGATCGTGGCGGGCGACCGTGCCGAGGCGCTGGCCGGGCTTGACGCCTTGGCGCGGGGCGGGTCCGCAGCAGGTGTGGTCACCGGAGAGGTCGCGGACGGTGGCCGGCTGGCGGTGTTGTTCACGGGGCAGGGGAGTCAGCGGGTCGGGATGGCTCGGGGCCTGTACGAGCGTTTCCCGGTGTTCCGGGAGGCGTTCGACGCGGCGTGTGCGGCGCTGGACGCGCGGTTGGCCGGGCATGTGGAGCGGCCGGTGGCGGAGGTCGTGTTCGGTGCGGAGGGTGCTCTGCTGGATCGGACGGTGTTCACGCAGGCCGGGTTGTTCGCGGTGGAGACGGCGTTGTTCCGGTTGGTGGAGTCGTGGGGTGTCCGGCCCGACTTCGTCGGTGGTCATTCGGTGGGTGAGGTGACGGCGGCGCATGTGGCGGGGGTGTTGTCGCTGGAGGATGCGGCGATGTTGGTCGCGGCGCGTGGCCGGTTGATGCAGGCTCTGCCTTCGGGTGGGGCGATGGTGTCGGTGGCCGCCCCCGAGGAGGTCGTACGTCCGCTCCTGACCTCGGGTGTCGATATCGCTGCCGTGAATGGTCCGGCCTCTGTCGTGATCTCCGGTGTTGAGGGCGAAGTCCTCGCCCTGTCCGAGACGTTGGCGGCGCAGGGTGTGAAGGCCCGGCGTTTGAATGTTTCGCATGCTTTCCATTCGGCGTTGATGGAGCCGATGTTGGAGGAGTTCCGTGCGGTCGTGAAGGGGTTGGAGTTCCGGTCGCCGCGGGTTGGTCTGGTCTCGAATGTGACCGGGGAGATCGCGGATCCGGAGCTGGTGGTACGTCCTGAGTATTGGGTGGAGCACATTCGTGCCGCGGTGCGATTCGCTGATGGTGTGCGGGCGTTGGAGCGCGCGGACGTGGTGACGTTCCTTGAGCTGGGTCCCGATGCGGTGCTGTCGGCGATGGGTGCGGATTGTCTGACGGGTGATGCTGCGGTCTTCGTGCCGTCGTTGCGTCGTGAGGGTGACGAGGTGCGTGCGTTGGTGTCCGCGCTGGGTGGTCTGCATGTGCGGGGTGCGGCGGTGGATTGGCGGGCGCTGCTCGGTGAGGGCGCGGGGTGGCCGGTGGAGTTGCCGACGTACGCCTTCCAGCGACAGCGCTACTGGATCGAGGACGCCGAGTCCGAGACTCCTCAGCGGGACTCCGACGAGGTGAGCTTCTGGGAGGCCGTCGAGAACGAGGACCTGGATGCCCTGGTCAAGACCTTGGGTATCGAGTCCACCGGCGGTGAGCACGAACGCGACGCGGTGGGCGCCGCTCTCGGCGTCCTGGCGTCCTGGCGGCGCGGGCGCGACCGGACATCCCGGTTCGACCAGCTCCGCTACCGCGTCTCATGGTCCCCGGTCTCGCAGTCTCCCTCGACCGCTCCGGCGGGGACGTGGCTCGTCGTCATGCCTTCCGGAACCGCAGCCGCAGCCGGAGCCGCATCCGAGGCTGCGTCCGGAGCCGCATCCGAAGCCGCATCCGGTGTCGACGGCGGCGTCGCCGCGCAGACGGTGCGTGCCCTGGAAGGTCAGGGGCTGCGCATCCGGCAGATGACGTTCGACGCGGCCGAGGCCGACGGTTTCGCCGCCGCACTGCGCGCCGTCCGGGCGGAGGAAGGGGGGCTGGCCGGGGTCCTGTCGCTGCTGGCCCTGGACTCCCGTACCGGAGCGGGGTCCGAGGTGGTCACCGAAGGGACCGTAGCCACGCTGGCGTTGCTGCGGACGCTCGGGGCGGTTCCTTCCGGGATCCCGGTCTGGTGCGCGACCAGTGGCGCGGTGCGCGTGGGTCCGTCCGACCGTCTGCGGGCGCCGGAGCAGGCTGTCGTCTGGGGTCTCGGTCACGCCGTGGCGCTGGAGCATCCGGACCGGTGGGGTGGTCTGCTCGATCTTCCGGAGGCGCTCGACGACCGGACGGCTCAGCAGCTGATCGGGGTGCTGACCGGGGCGGGCGGTCAGGATCAGGTGGCCGTGCGGTCGGCGGGGCTGCTGGCCCGGCGTCTGCGGAACAGTCCGCTGCGCGGCGAGCCGCCGTACCGGGACTGGCGCCCGCGCGGGACCGTGCTCGTCACCAACGGTACGGAGGGACTGGGCCGGCACACGGCGAAGTGGCTGGCCGAGGCCGGCGCAGAGCACCTCGTGCTGACCGTGGACGCGGGTCGCGAGGGGGCGCCGCAGGTGCGGGAGTTCGTGGCGGAGCTCGCGGCGGCGGGAACCGGGGTGACGGTGTCCACGGCGGACATCTCCCGCCGTGAAGGGGTCGCCGAGCTGCTCGCCGTGACGGATGCGCTGCCCGAGCTGACCGGGGTGGTGCACACGGCGGATCTCGCCGGGACGCTGCCGGTCGCGGCGACCGGGCCCGCCGATCTGGCCGAGGTGGTGAGGGCGAAGGCCCATGCCGCCGTCCACCTGGACGAGCTGCTCGGTGACCGGCCGCTCGACCTGTTCGTCACCTTCTCGTCCGTCGCCGGTGTCTGGGGCGGCGGCGGGCAGGGCGCGGCCGGTGCGGTCAGCGCCTACCTCGACGCGCTGGTCGAGCGTCGGCGGGCCCGTGGTCTGAAGGCGACCTCGTTGGCCTGGGGCGTGATCGAGGAGATCGGCGTGGCGGCCGATCCCGCGATCCAGGAGCAACTGCGCCGCCGTGGCGTACTGGCGCTCACGCCGGGCCAGGCGATGGGGGCGCTGGAGGCGTCGATCAGGTACGACGACGGGGTCGTCGCGGTGGCCGACATCGACTGGCCGGCGTTCGTGCCCGCCTTCACCTCCTCCCGTCCCAGCCCGCTGTTGGGCGATCTGCCCGAGGTGCGGAAGGTGGCCGAGTCGGCGGCCGCGCTCGCCGAGGAGGAGGCGGAGGCCGGTTCGCGGCTGGTGCGGAGCCTGGCGGGCGCCACCGAGGCCGAGCAGACCCGCATCCTCATGAAGCTGGTCCGTGAGCGGTCGGCGGAGGCGCTGGGCCACTCGGGTCTGGAGGAGGTCAAGCCGCGCCGGGCCTTCCAGGAGATGGGCTTCGACTCGCTGGCGGCGATCACCCTGCGCAACGCCCTGTCGGCGGCCACCGGTGGCACCCTCCCGGCCACGCTGATCTTCGACTATCCGACACCGACGGCGCTCGTCGCCTATCTGCGCGAGGAACTGGCCGGGGGAGGGGCGGCCGACGGCTCCGAGGACGCCGGCCCCGAGGTGACCCGCCGGCTCGTGGTCTCCGATCCGGCGGCCGACGAACAGGAACTGGAGCTGATCGACGAGATGAGCGTGACGGACCTGGTGCAGCGGGTCCTCGGCAATACCCAGTCGTGAGCGAAAGCGGAAACCGGCTCGTGATCGAAAACGGAAAGAAGCGGAAAGAAGTGGACGCCATGGATGCTCAGAACGGGCAGATCATCGATGCCCTGCGTGCTTCGGTGAAGGAGAACGCACGCCTGCAGCAGCAGTACGACCGGGTGGTCGCCGCCAACTCCGAGCCGATCGCGATCGTGGGGATGGCGTGTCGTTTCCCGGGTGGGGTGACGTCGCCGGAGGAGTTGTGGGATCTGGTGGTGTCCGGTGGTGACGGGATCTCGGGGTTCCCGGTGAACCGTGGTTGGGATCTGGAGAACCTGTATCACCCGGATCCGGATCACGCGGGGACGAGTTACGCCCGTGAGGGTGGGTTCCTGCATGACGCGGACGAGTTCGACGCGTCGTTCTTCGGGATCTCGCCGCGTGAGGCGTTGGCGATGGATCCGCAGCAGCGGTTGATGCTGGAGACCTCCTGGGAGGCACTGGAGCGGGCGGGCATCGACCCCGCCGTCCTGCGCGGCAAGCCCGTCGGCGTCTTCACCGGCATCGCGTTCCACGACTACGGCGCCGATCTGCACGACCTCCCCGACGGACTCGAAGGGTTCATCCTCACCGGTGGCGCGGGCAGCGTGCTCTCCGGCCGCGTCTCCTACCTCCTCGGCCTCGAAGGCCCCGCCGTCACCGTCGACACCGCCTGCTCCTCCTCGCTCGTGACCCTGCACCTGGCGACCCAGTCGCTCCGGTCCGGCGAGTCCTCCCTGGCGCTGGCCGGCGGCGTCACCGTCATGGCCGCCTCGGACGCGTTCGTCTGGTTCTCGCGCCAGCGCGGTCTGGCACTCGACGGTCGTTGCAAGTCGTTCGCGGCGGGGGCCGACGGTACGGGGTGGGCCGAGGGCGCGGGTGTCCTGCTCCTTGAGCGGCTCTCGGACGCGGTGCGCAACGGGCGCCGGATCCTGGGTGTCGTACGAGGATCGGCGGTGAACCAGGACGGCGCGTCGAACGGCCTCACCGCGCCCAACGGCCCCTCCCAGCAGCGGGTCATCCGTGCGGCTCTGGCCAACGCGGGGCTCGCGGCGACGGAGGTCGACGCGGTGGAGGCGCACGGCACCGGGACGTCCCTGGGCGACCCGATCGAAGCGCAGGCCCTGCTGGCCACCTACGGGCAGGGCCGCGACGCGGAACAGCCCCTGTGGCTCGGCTCGTTGAAGTCGAACATCGGTCACGCGCAGGCGGCCGCCGGCGTGGGCGGGGTCATCAAGATGGTGATGGCCATGCGGCACGGTGTGCTGCCGCGCACCCTGCACGTGGACGAGCCCACCCCGCAGGTCGACTGGACGGCCGGCGCCGTGGAGCTCCTGACGGAGGCCCAGCCCTGGCCCGAACTGGACCGACCCCGCCGTGCGGGCGTCTCCGGCTTCGGCGTCAGCGGCACCAACGCCCACGTGATCCTGGAACAGGCCCCCGAGCAGCAGCCGCCCAGCGGTGCCGCGGGCGCGCTCGCGGGCGGACCGTTCCCGCTGGTGCTCTCCGCGCGCGGAAAGGCGGGACTCGCCGGTCAGGCCGAGGAGTTGGCGCGCTTCCTGGAGCGGAACGCGGAGGTGGACCTGCGGGACGCGGCGCGCTCGCTCGTACGGACGCGGAGCGCCCTGTCGGAGCGCGCGGCCGTCGTGGCGGGCGACCGTGCCGAGGCGCTGGCCGGTCTTGAGGCCCTGGCGCGGGGCGAGTCCGCCTCCGGCCTGGTCACCGCCACCGCCGTGGAGGACGGACTGCTCGCGGTCCTGTTCACGGGGCAGGGGAGCCAGCGGGTCGGGATGGCCCGGGGCCTGTACGAGCGTTTCCCGGTGTTCCGGCAGGCGTTCGACGCCGCGTGCGCGGCGCTGGACGCGCGGTTGGCCGGCGACGTGGAGTGCGCGGTCGCGGAGGTCGTCTTCGGTGCGGAGGACGCTCCGCTGGATGAGACGGTGTTCACGCAGGCCGGGCTGTTCGCGGTGGAGACGGCGCTGTTCCGGCTGGTGGAGTCGTGGGGTGTCCGCCCCGACTTCGTCGGCGGCCACTCGGTGGGCGAGCTGACGGCCGCGCATGTGGCGGGAGTGCTGTCCCTGGACGACGCGGCGACGCTGGTCGCGGCGCGTGGCCGGCTGATGCAGGCTCTGCCTTCCGGCGGGGCGATGGTGTCGGTGGCCGCCCCCGAGGAGGTCGTGCGTCCACTCCTCACCTCGGGCGTCGACATCGCCGCCGTGAACGGCCCGGTGTCCGTCGTCGTCTCCGGTGACGAGCGCGAAGTCCTCACCGTGGCGGAGAAGCTGGCGGCGCAGGGCGTGAAGACCCGCCGCCTTTCGGTCTCGCACGCCTTCCACTCGGCCCTCATGGAACCGATGCTCGAAGAGTTCCGGGCCGTCGCCGAGACGTTGACCTTCCATCCCCCGACCGTCGAGATGGTCTCCCACGTCACCGGGGACATCGCGGATCCGGAGCTGGTGTGCCGTCCCGAGTACTGGGTGGAGCACGTCCGGGCCACCGTGCGATTCGCCGATGGCGTAAGGGCGTTGGAGGCCGCCGAGGTCGCCACCTTCCTGGAGCTCGGACCCGACGCGGTCCTGTCGGCCATGGGACCCGACTGCCTCTCCGGCAGGACCGCGGCCTTCGTCCCCTCCCTGCGTGCCGCCGGGGGCGACGTACGGGCCCTGCTGGAAGCCATGGCCGGACTGCACGTGCGCGGTGGCGTCCTCGACTGGAACGCCCTGCTCGGTGAAGGCAAGACCTGGCCGGTGGAGCTGCCGACGTACGCCTTCCAGCGTCAGCGCTACTGGCTCGAAGGGACCGGTGCCTCCGCGGACGCCGCGGGACTCGGACTCGGAGCCGTCGGCCATCCGCTGCTCGGAGCCCTCGTCGAGGTCCCGGGGTCGGACGGCATGCTGTTCAGCTCCCGCCTCTCCCTGCGCACGCACCCGTGGCTCGCCGATCACGCGGCGGCCGGGACCGTGCTCGTGCCGGGCACGGCCTTCGTCGAGCTGGTCGTACGAGCGGGTGACGAGGTCGGCTGCGCGTTGCTGGCCGAGCTGGTGATCGAGGCCCCGCTGACGCTTCCGGAGCAGGGCGGTGTCCAGCTCAGGGTGGAGGTCGGCGAGGCCGACGAGTCCGGGCAGCGGACCGTCCGGGTTCACTCCCGCCGCGAGGACGCCGGACAGGGCTCGTCGTGGACGCGCCATGTCTCCGGCAGTCTCGCCCCCGACGCCACGGCCGCCGGCTTCGACCTCACCCAGTGGCCGCCCGTGGGTGCGGTCCCGGTCGAGAACGCCGCAGCCGGGGCGTACGAGGAGCTGGCCGCCACCGGCTACGGCTACGGACCCGCCTTCCAGGGCCTGCGGACCGTGTGGACCCGGGGCGAGGAGCTCTTCGCCGAAGTCGCCCTGCCCGAGGAGGCCGGTGCCACCGACGGTTACGCGCTCCACCCGGCCCTGCTCGACGCCGCCCTGCACACCAGCATCTTCAAGGACGGCGCCGACCAGCGACTCGTGCTCCCCTTCGCGTGGACGGGCGTACGGGTGTACGCGGCCGGTGCCTCCGCCCTGCGCGTGCACGTGACGCCTCAGGGACCGGACGCCTTCCGCGTCCACCTCGCCGATGCCGACGGCGTCCCGGTGGCGGCGGTGGAGTCACTGGTCACCCGCCCCGTGGCCGCCGGACTCCTGGACCGGGGCACGCCGGAGACCCCGGCCGCCGACCGGATGTTCCGGGTGGTGTGGGAGCGGCTCCCGCTGAAGCCCTCGGGCCCGGCCCTCCACCCGGTCCCCGTCGCCCGTGCCGAGGACCTGACCGCACCGGCCGCCCGTGACGCCGGCGTACTCCTCCTCGACCTCGCCCGCGGACGCGCCGACGCCGACGCGGTACGGGAGCTGAGCACCCGCGTCCTGGAACTGGTCCAGGCCTGGCTGGCCGACCCGGGCCTGGAGGACTCGCGCCTCCTCGTCTCGACCCGCGCGGCGGTCGCGGTCGAGCAGGACGGCGAACTGGCCGACCTGGCCGGTGCGGCCGTGCTGGGTCTGCTGCGGTCCGCGCAGGCCGAGAACCCCGGCCGGATCGTCCTCGTCGACACCGACGGCACCCCCGCCTCACACGCCCTGCTCCCCGCCCTGCTGGCCACGGGAGAGCCCCAGTTCGCCGTCCGCGACGGTGTCGCCTACGTCCGTCGGCTGGCCCGTACGGCATCGGCCGGGGCGCTGGCCCTGCCTGCCGACGAGCCCGCGTGGCGGCTGGCGGCGAGTCCGGACGGCACGTTGGAGAACCTTCCGCTCGTTCCGGCCCCCGAGGCGCTGCGCGCGCTCGCGCCCGGCGAGGTCCGCATCGAGATGCGGGCGGCGGGCCTCAACTTCCGTGACGTGATGATCGGCCTCGGCATGTATCCCAACCCGGCGGCCACCGTCGGCATGGAAGGTGCGGGCACCGTCGCCGAGGTGGGCCCCGGTGTCGAGGGCTTCGCCGTCGGCGACCGCGTGATGGGACTCTTCCCTTCCGCCGTCGGGCCGTACGCGGTCTCCGACCAGCGGACCGTCGTCCGGATCCCGTGCGGCTGGTCCTTCGAGCAGTCGGCGTCGGTCCCGGTCGCGTTCATCACCGCGTACTACGCGCTGCACGACCTCGCCGGTCTGCGGGCGGGCCAGTCCGTCCTCGTGCACGCCGCCGCCGGTGGCGTCGGCATGGCCGCCGTGCAAGTGGCCCGCCACCTCGGCGCCGAGGTCCTCGCCACCGCGAGCCCCGCGAAGTGGGACGCGGTCAAGGCCAACGGGGTCGCCGGGGACCGGCTCGCGAGTTCCCGGACCCTGGAGTTCGAGCAGCGGTTCCTGGACGTGACGGGCGGCCGGGGCGTGGATGTCGTACTGAACTCCCTGGCCGGGGAGTTCGTCGACGCGTCGCTCCGCCTGCTCCCGCGCGGCGGGAGGTTCGTCGAGATGGGCCGCACCGACGTGCGTGACACGGAGGAACTCGCCCGCCTGCACCCGGGGGTCGCCTACGAGGCCTTCGACCTGAGCGACGCCACCGCCGACCGCGTCCAGCGGATGCTGGGCGAGCTGGTGGGGTTGTTCGAGCGGGGTGTGCTGACGCCTCTGCCGTTGACGACGTGGGATGTGCGGCAGGCTCCGGCGGCGTTTCGGTACATGAGTCAGGGCAGGCACACGGGCAAGAACGTGCTGGTGTTGCCGCGGGTTCTTGACCGGGACGGCACGGTGTTGGTGACCGGTGGTACGGGCACGTTGGGTCGTCTGGTGGCTCGGCGGCTGGTGTCCGAGCACGGGGTGCGGAACCTGCTTCTGGTGGGTCGCCGCGGGCGGTGCGCGGAGGGTGTGCCGGAGTTGGAGGCGGAGCTCTCGGGGCTGGGGGCTCGGGTGCGTGTCGCGTCCTGTGATGTGGCGGATCGTGGGGCGTTGGCGGATCTGCTGGCTTCGGTGCCGGCCGAGGCTCCGTTGACGGGGGTCGTGCACACGGCGGGTGTGCTGGACGACGGTGTGGTGTCGGCGTTGACTCCGGAGCGGTTGGAGTCGGTGTTCCGGCCCAAGGTGGACGCGGTGCTGAATCTGCACGAGCTGACGCGGGGGCTTGATCTGGCGGTGTTCGTGTTGTTCTCGTCCGCGGCGGGTTCGTTCGAGTCGCCGGGGCAGGCGAACTACGCGGCGGCCAACGCGTTCCTGGACGCGCTCGCCCAGCATCGCCGGGCGCGCGGCCTGGCCGCGACCTCGCTCGGCTGGGGCCTGTGGGCCCAGGCGACGAGCCTCAGCGGGCACCTCAGCGAGGCGGACCAGAAGCGCATGGCCCGCGGCGGCATGATCGGGCTCTCCGTGGACGAGGGCATGGAGCTGTTCGACGACGCCCTCCAGGCGCCCGAGGCCGCCGTGGTGCCGTTCAAGCTGGATCTCGCCGGGCTCAAGGACCAGGCGAGGACGGGCTCCGTTCCCGCGCTCCTCCGCGGGCTCGTGTCCGTGGGCAGAAGGTCCGCGCAGGGGGCCGGCGCCGGGGCGGACAGCCTGCTCAAGCGGCTCTCCGGCGTCGGGGACAGCGAGCGGAAGCGGATCCTCCTCGAGATGGTCCAGCAGGAGGTGGCCACCATCCTGGGCTTCGCCTCCCAGGACCAGAGCGAGCCGGACCGGGCGCTGAACGAGATCGGGTTCGACTCCCTCACCTCCGTCGAACTGCGCAACCGGCTCTCCGCCCTGACCGGACTGCGGCTCCCCGCCACGCTGATCTTCAACCACCCCACCCCCGTCGCGCTCATGGAGTACCTGAGCGAGGAGCTGGCCGGGGACACGACGGACGCCGACCTCGACGGACAGGAGGAGGAACTGCGCCGCGTGCTGTCCTCCGTCCCGCTCGACCGGTTCCGCGAGGCCGGGGTGCTCGACGTCCTGCTCTCCCTCGCCCGGTCCGAGGCTGCCGACGCGGCCGCCGGAGCCGGTCAGGGGACGAGCGTCGGCGAGCAGCTCGACCTCATCGACTCGATGAGCGTCGGCGACCTCGTACGCCGGGCCCTGGGCACCCCGCAGTCCTGATCGTGATCGACACCCGAAGGAAGAAAGAGGAAGCCATGGACGCTCAGAGCGGGCAGCTCGTCGACGCCCTGCGTGCGTCTCTGAAGGAGAACGCGCGCCTGAAGGAGCAGTACGACCGGGTGGTCGCCGCCAACTCCGAGCCGATCGCGATCGTGGGGATGGCCTGTCGCTTCCCCGGCGGGGTGACCTCGCCCGAGGAGCTGTGGGACCTGGTGGCCTCCGGCGGTGACGGGATCTCCGAGTTCCCGGTGAACCGTGGCTGGGACCTGGAGAACCTCTACCACCCGGACCCGGACCACTCCGGGACGACGTACGTCCGCGAGGGAGGGTTCCTGCACGACGCCGACGAGTTCGACGCGTCCTTCTTCGGCATCTCGCCCCGCGAGGCGCTGGCGATGGACCCGCAGCAGCGGCTGGTGCTGGAGACCTCCTGGGAGGTCCTGGAGCGGGCGGGCATCGACCCGGCCGCCCTGCGGGGCAAGCCCGTCGGAGTCTTCGCCGGCGACATGTACCACGACTACTCCGCCGGACACTCCGAGGGCATGGGATCGGACCCCGACAGCGTCGAGGGCTACCTGATGACCGGTGGCGCCGCCAGTGTGCTGTCCGGCCGGGTGTCGTACTTCCTCGGCCTCGAAGGCCCGGCGGTCACCGTCGACACGGCCTGCTCGTCCTCCCTCGTGACCCTGCACCTGGCCGCCCAGTCACTGCGCTCCGGCGAGTCCTCGCTGGCCCTCGCCGGTGGTGTCACCGTGATGAGCGCCTCGGACGTCTTCGTGGACTTCTCCCGGCAGCGCGGCCTGTCCGTGGACGGCCGCTGCAAGCCGTTCGCGGCGGCCGCCGACGGTACGGGCTGGGCCGAGGGCGTCGGCATGCTGCTGCTCGAACGGCTGTCGGACGCGGTGCGCAACGGGCGCCGGATCCTGGGTGTCGTACGGGGCTCCGCCGTGAACCAGGACGGCGCCTCGAACGGCCTCACCGCGCCCAACGGCCCCTCCCAGCAGCGGGTCATCCGCCGCGCCCTCGCCAACGCCGGTCTCGGCGTGTCGGACGTCGACGTCGTGGAGGCGCACGGCACCGGGACGCCGCTGGGCGACCCGATCGAGGCCGAGGCGCTGCTCGCCACGTACGGGCAGGAACGGACGACCGGCGAGCCGCTGTGGCTGGGGTCGGTGAAGTCGAACATCGGGCACACGCAGGCCGCCGCCGGCGTCGCCGGCGTCATCAAGATGGTGATGGCCATGCGGCACGGCGTGCTGCCCCGCACCCTGCGCGTCGACGAGCCGAACCCGCAGGTGGACTGGACGGCCGGCGCCGTGGAGCTCCTGACGGAGGCCCGCCCCTGGCCCGAGCTCGACCGCCCCCGCCGAGCGGGCGTCTCCTCCTTCGGGGTCAGCGGCACCAACGCCCACGTCATCCTGGAGCAGGCCCCCGAGACGGCACCCGGCGGCGAGCACGCCACCCCCGGCGTGCTGGGCGGCGACGTCGTCCCGCTGGCGCTGTCGGCACGCGGCAGGGCCGGACTCGCCGGCCAAGCCAGGAACCTGGCGTCGTTCCTCGGCGGACAGCCGGACGTGAGCGCCCTCGACGCGGCGCGTGCGCTGATCCGGACCCGCGGTCTGCTGCCCGAGCGGGCCGTGGTGGTCGCGAGTGACCGCGCCGAGGCCCTTGCGGGCCTGGAGGCGCTGGGCAAGGGCGAGTCCGCTCCCGGTGTCGTCACCGGCGTGGGCGGATCCGTCAACGCCCGCAAGGTGTTCGTCTTTCCCGGCCAGGGAGCGCAGTGGGCCGGAATGGCGGCTGATCTCCTCGACGCCTCACCGGTGTTCACCGCCCGGATGGAGGAGTGCGCGAAGGCCCTCGACCCGCTGACCGGCTGGTCGCTGCTCGACGTCATCCGGCAGGCCGAGGGCGCGCCGTCGCTGGACGCCGTCGACGTCGTGCAGCCCGTCTCGTTCGCGGTGATGGTGTCGCTGGCGGCGCTCTGGCAGGCGTGCGGTGTCGTGCCCGACGCGGTGGTCGGCCATTCCCAGGGCGAGATCGCCGCGGCCTGCGTCGCGGGCGGTCTGACGCTGGAGGACGCGGCGACGGTCGTGGCCCTGCGGAGCCGGGCCATCGCGACCACTCTGTCCGGGCGGGGCGGCATGGCGTCGATCGCCGCGGACGCCGACCGGGTGGCCGAACTGATCAAGCGGTGGCCCGGCGAGATCGAGATCGCGGCCGTCAACGGACCCGCGTCGATCGTCGTCGCCGGCCGCCGCGAGTCCCTGCGCGAACTGGTCCTGGCCTGCGAGCAGTCGGGCGTACGCGTCCGCGAGATCCCCGTCGACTACGCCTCGCACTCGGCCCACGTCGAAGCCGTCGAGAGCGAGCTGCACACGACCCTGGCGAACATCGCGCCCCGGCCGGGTGCCGTCCCGTTCTACTCGACGGTGACCGGCGGACTCCTCGACACCGCAGAGCTCGACGCGGGCTACTGGTACCGGAATCTGCGCCGGACCGTCCGCTTCGACCCGACCGTCCGCGCCCTCGCGGCCGCCGGACACGGCGTGTTCGTGGAGGTCAGCTCCCATCCCGTGCTGGTCCCCGCGATCGAGCAGACCCTGGACGACGGCGGTACGACCACCCCGAAGGTGGTGACCGGGACCCTGCGCCGGGACGAGAACGGCTCGCGCCGCTTCCTGGAATCCCTGGCCGCTCTCCACACCCGCGGCACGGCCGTCGACTGGAACGCCGTCCTAGGCGAAGTCGCGGGACGGAACGCGGAGTTGCCCACGTACGCCTTCCAGCGGCAGCGCTACTGGCTGGAGAACAAGGGAGGTTCCGGCGACCCGGCCGGGCTGGGCCTGGCCGCCGTCGACCACCCGCTGCTCGGCGCGGTGGCCGACGTGCCCGGCTGGGGCGGCCTGCTCTTCACCTCCCGGCTCTCGCTCCGCACGCACCCGTGGCTGGCCGATCACGCCGCGGCCGGCACCGTCGTGCTGCCGGGGACGGCGTTCGTCGAACTCGCCGTCCGGGCCGGCGACGAGGCCGGCTGCGGACTGCTGACGGAGCTGGTGATCGAGGCCCCGCTCCTCCTGCCCGAACAGGGCGGCGTCCAGCTCCGGGTGGAAGTCGGCGAGGCCGAGGAGTCCGGGCAGCGGCCCATCCGGATCCATGCTCGCGACGAGAGCGCGGACCCGGGAACGGCCTGGACCCGGCACGCCGCCGGACGGCTCGCCCCCGACACCACCGCCCCCGACTTCGAACTGACCCAGTGGCCGCCCCAGGGCGCGGTCGCCGTGGACGACGTCACCACCACCGCGTACGACGGGCTCGCCGCCGCCGGATACGGCTACGGACCCGCCTTCCAGGGCCTGCGGGCCCTGTGGACGCGCGGGGAGGAGACCTTCGCCGAGGTCACCCTCCCGGAGGACGCCGGCGCCGTCGACGGATACGCCCTGCACCCCGCCCTGCTCGACGCCTGCCTCCACTCCGGCAGCGTGCGGGCCGGCCAGGACCGGCGGCTCGTACTGCCCTTCGCATGGACCGGCGTACGGGTGTACGCGGCCAGGGCCACCACCCTGCGCGTCCACGCCGTCCCGTCCGGACCCGACACCGTCACCCTGCGCCTGGCCGATGCCACGGGTGCCCCCGTCGCCTTCGTCGAGTCCCTCGTGGCCCGCCCCCTCGCCCCCGAGCTGCTCGACGCGACCGCG
The DNA here is from genome assembly GCF_040815545.1 of Streptomyces sp. LMG1-1-1.1. Lineage (NCBI taxonomy): Bacteria > Bacillati > Actinomycetota > Actinomycetes > Kitasatosporales > Streptomycetaceae > Streptomyces > Streptomyces sp. LMG1-1-1.1. Next base: position 59,777 of record NZ_JBFPNH010000001.1, read on the forward strand.
TCCGCCGTCCGGGACCGGCTCTTCCACGTGGTGTGGGAACGGCTCCCGCTCAACCCCTCCGGCTCGGCCCTGGAAACGACGCCGGTCGGCACGGCCGAAGACGTCCGCGCCCTCGCCGGAAACGGAGACGGAGACGGAGACGGAACCGGCACTGGCACGGGCCCTGGGGTACTCCTTCTCGACATCGACGGCGACATGGCGGGCGACATCGACGGCGGCCTCGGCGGCGGCCTCGGCGGCGGCCTCGACGGCGACGGCGAACGCTCGGACGCCGCCGGGATACGGCACCTCACCACCCGGGTCCTGGAGCTGGTCCAGGCCTGGCTGGCCCAACCCGACCTCCAGGACACCCGCCTCGTCGCCCTGACACACGGGGCCGTCGCGGCGGAGCACCCGGGCGGGCCGACCGACCTGGCCGGTGCGGCCGTGCTGGGTCTGCTGCGGTCCGCGCAGGCCGAGAACCCCGGCCGGATCGTGCTCGTCGACACCGACGGCACGCCGGAGTCGGCGGCGCTGCTCCCCGCGCTCCTCGGTGGCGACGAGCCCCAGTTCGCCGTCCGCGACGGTGTCGCCTACGTCCGTCGGCTGGCCCGTACGGCATCGGCCGGGGCGCTGGCCCTGCCTGCCGACGAGCCCGCGTGGCGGCTGGCGGCGAGTCCGGACGGCACGTTGGAGAACCTTCCGCTCGTTCCGGCCCCCGAGGCGCTGCGCGCGCTCGCGCCCGGCGAGGTCCGCATCGAGATGCGGGCGGCGGGCCTCAACTTCCGGGACGTGATGATCGGCCTGGGGCTGTACCCCGACCCGGCGGCGGAGCTCGGCACCGAAGGGGCGGGCGTCGTCACCGAAGTGGCCCCGGACGTGGCGGGACTGGCCGTCGGCGACCGGGTCCTCGGCATCTTCCCGGGCGCCGCCGGTCCGCTGGCCGTCTCCGACCACCGCACCGTGGTCCCCATCCCCTGCGGCTGGTCGTTCGAGCAGGCCGCCTCGATCCCGACGGTGTTCCTGACCGCGTACTACGCGCTGCGCGACCTCGCCGACCTCAAGTCCGGCGAATCCCTGCTCGTGCACGCCGCCGCCGGTGGCGTCGGCATGGCCGCGATCCAGCTCGCCCGTCACTGGGGCGCGGAGGTGTACGCGACCGCGAGCCCCGCGAAGTGGGACGCGGTGAAGGCCGACGGGGTCGCGGGGGACCGGCTCGCGAGTTCCCGGACCCTGGAGTTCGAGCAGCGGTTCCTGGACGTGACGGGCGGCCGGGGCGTGGATGTCGTACTGAACTCCCTGGCCGGGGAGTTCGTCGACGCGTCGCTCCGCCTGCTCCCGCGCGGCGGGCGTTTCGTCGAGATGGGCCGCACCGACGTCAGGGAAGCCGACGAGGTCGCCCGCGAGCACGCCGGGGTCGCCTACGAGGCCTTCGTCCTGGCCGACGTCGACAGCGAGCGGATCCAGCGGATGCTGGGCGAGCTGGTGGGGTTGTTCGAGCGGGGTGTGCTGACGCCTCTGCCGTTGACGACGTGGGATGTGCGGCAGGCTCCGGCGGCGTTTCGGTACATGAGTCAGGGCAAGCACACGGGCAAGAACGTGCTGGTGTTGCCGCGGGTGCTCGACCGGGACGGCACGGTGTTGGTGACCGGTGGTACGGGCACGTTGGGTCGTCTGGTGGCTCGGCGGCTGGTGTCCGAGCACGGGGTGCGGAACCTGCTTCTGGTGGGTCGCCGCGGGCGGTGCGCGGAGGGTGTGCCGGAGCTGGAGGCGGAGCTCTCGGGACTGGGGGCGCGGGTGCGTGTCGCGTCCTGTGATGTGGCGGATCGTGGGGCGTTGGCGGATCTGCTGGCTTCGGTGCCGGCCGAGGCTCCGTTGACGGGGGTCGTGCACACGGCGGGTGTGTTGGACGACGGTGTGGTGTCGGCGTTGACTCCGGAGCGGTTGGAGTCGGTGTTCCGGCCCAAGGTGGACGCGGTGCTGAATCTGCACGAGCTGACGCGGGGGCTTGATCTGGCGGCGTTCGTGTTGTTCTCGTCCGCGGCGGGTTCGTTCGAGTCGCCGGGGCAGGCGAACTACGCGGCGGCCAACGCGTTCCTGGACGCGCTCGCCCAGCATCGCCGGGCGCGTGGCCTGGCCGCGACCTCGCTCGGCTGGGGCCTGTGGGCCCAGGCGACCGACATGAGCGCGCACCTCAGCGACGCCGACCACCAGCGCATCGCCCGCGGCGGCATGGTCGCGTTCACCGCGGACGAGGGCATGGAGCTGTTCGACGCCTCGTTCCGGGCGCCCGAAGCCGCCCTGCTGCCGGTGAAGTTGGACTTCGCGGCCCTGCGGACCCGGGCCGGGAACGGTGCGGTCCCCGCCGTGCTGCGCGGGCTCGTGTCGGCGGGCCGGCGCTCCGCCCAGGGCGCCGACGCGAACCCGGACACCCTCGCGAAGCGGCTGGCCCGGGTGTCGCGCAACGAGCGGGAACGGATCCTCCTGGAGATGGTCCAGCACGAGGCCGCGGCCATCCTGGGGTTCGCCTCCGCAGACCAGGCCGAGCCGGACCGGGCGCTGAACGAGATCGGGTTCGACTCCCTCACCTCCGTCGAACTCCGCAACCGGCTCTCCGCCCTGACCGGACTGCGCCTCCCCGCCACGCTGATCTTCGACCACCCCACCCCGACGAGGCTGATGACCTACCTGGAGGGGGAACTCGGCCAGGAAGCGGACGCGGTCGAACTCCTGATGGCGGAACTCGACGGCCTCGAAGCCTCGTTCGCCGGCATCGAACCCGACGACACGGCCCGCCGACGGGTCCTCGCCCGGCTCCGGTCGCTGACCGCCCGCTGGCAGCACGGCACCGGAGCGGGCGGTCCGGGCGGGCCGGAGGGCACGGAGGAGGAAATCGACCTCGACTCGGCCACCGACGACGAGATGTTCCAGCTGATCGACAGCGAGTTCGGCCTTGAGGAAGGGCACACGGCATGAGCAACGAGCAGCAGCTCCGCGACTATCTGAAGCGCGTTCTCGCGGACGCCCGCCGCTACCAGAGCCGGGTGCGTGAACTGGAAGCCGCGAACACCGAGCCGATCGCCGTCATCGGCATGGCCTGCCGCCTCCCCGGCGGGGTGACCACCCCGGAGGACCTGTGGCGGCTGGTCGCCGACGAGTCCGACGTCATCACGGAGTTCCCCGAGGACCGGGGTTGGGACCGCGAGGCGCTGTACGACCCCGATCCGGATCACGCGGGCACGAGCTACGCCCGCGAGGGCGGCTTCATGGACGACGTCGCCGGGTTCGACGCCGGGTTCTTCGGCATCTCGCCGCGCGAGGCGCTGGCGATGGACCCGCAGCAGCGGTTGATGCTGGAGACCTCGTGGGAGGTCCTGGAGAGGGCCGGGATCGATCCGGTCGGCGTGCGCGGCTCGGACGTGGGCGTCTTCACCGGCACGGCGGGTGGCGACTACCGCGCCGACACGCACGCCGTCCCGGAGGGCCTCGAAGGCCATCTGATGACGGGCGCCTCGCTCAGCGTGCTCGCGGGCCGGGTGTCGTACGTCCTGGGCCTCGAAGGGCCCGCGGTGACCGTCGACACCGCGTGCTCGTCCTCGCTGGTGGCCCTGCACCTGGCGGTGCGGTCACTGCGGTCGGGGGAGTCCTCGCTCGCGCTGGCCGGGGGCGTGACCGTGATGGCCACGCCGTTCACGCTCATCGGCTCCTCGCGCCAGCGCGGCCTGTCCGCCGACGCCCGCTGCAAGGCGTTCGCGGAGACGGCCGACGGCACCGGACTCGCCGAGGGCGCGGGCGTGCTGCTCCTGGAGCGGCTGTCGGACGCGGTGCGCAACGGGCGGCGGATCTGGGGCGTGGTCCGCGGCTCCGCCGTGAACCAGGACGGCGCGTCCAACGGTCTGACCGCACCCAACGGGCCCTCGCAGCAGCGCGTGATCCGCACGGCCCTCGCCGACGCCGGCCTGGTGCCCGCCGACGTCGACGCGGTGGAGGCCCACGGCACGGGCACGGCCCTGGGCGACCCCATCGAGGCACAGGCGGTCCTGGCCACCTACGGGCAGCACCGTGACGCCGAGCGGCCCCTGTGGCTCGGCTCGCTGAAGTCGAACATCGGGCACGCCCAGGCCGCCGCCGGCGTCGCCGGGGTCATCAAGATGGTGATGGCCATGCGGCACGGCGTGCTGCCCCGCACCCTGCACGTGGACGAGCCGACCCCGCACGTCGACTGGACGGCCGGCCGCGTCGAGGTACTGACCCGGGCCCGCTCCTGGCCGGACCTGGACCGGCCGCGCCGGTCCGGAGTGTCCAGCTTCGGCGTCAGCGGCACCAATGCCCACGTGATCCTCGAACAGGCCCCGGAACCGACGCCGGTCACCGCCGACGCCGAGGAGGAGACGCCCGGTCTGCTGGGTGCCGAGGCGGTCCCGCTGCTCGTGTCGGCCCGCGGCTCCGCGGCAGGACTCGCCGGGCAGGCACGGGAGCTGGCCGGCTACCTCGCCGACCATCCCGAGGCGAGCGCGGAGGACGTGGCACGCTCGCTGGTCCGCACCCGGAGCGTGCTGCCCGAGCGGGCCGTCGTCGTCGCGGGCGACCGCGCCGAGGCGCTGGCCGGACTCGAAGCCCTCGCGGGCCCCGCCGACCCCGGAGGGACGCAGGGCGTCGCGGGTACGGAGGACGCCCCCGGCCTCGTCGTCGGCGAAGGCGGGGCCGTCAAGGGACGGAAGGTCTTCGTCTTCCCCGGACAGGGCGCCCAATGGGCCGGCATGGGAGCCGACCTCCTCGACACCGCGCCCGTGTTCACGGCCCGGATGGAGGAGTGCGCGAAGGCCCTCGACCCGCTGACCGGCTGGTCGCTGCTCGACGTCATCCGGCAGGCCGAGGACGCTCCTTCGCTGGACACCATCGACGTCGTACAGCCGGTGTCGTTCGCCGTCATGGTGTCGCTCGCGGCGCTCTGGCAGGCCGCCGGTGTCGTGCCCGACGCGGTCGTGGGGCACTCGCAGGGAGAGATCGCCGCCGCCTGCGTGGCCGGCGGCCTCACGCTGGAGGACGCGGCGACCCTGGTCGTCATGCGCAGCCGCGCGATCGTCGGCCTGCCGGGCAAGGGCGGCATGGCCTCGATCGCCGAGCCCGTGGACCGCGTGGCCGACCTGATCGAGGAATGGCCGGGCAAGCTCGACGTCGCGGCCGTCAACGGCCCCGCCTCGACGGTCGTCAGCGGTGACCTGGAGGCGCTCGGCGAACTCCTCGCCGCCTGCGAGGCCGCGGGAATCCGGGCCCGGCAGCTCCTCCTCAACAACAGCGCCGGCCACTCCGTCCAGATGGAGGCCATCGAGGGCGAACTGCGCCGCACCCTGGCCGGTCTCTCGCCCCGGCCGGCCACGGTGCCGTTCTACTCGACGGTGACCGGCGGCCTGTTCGACACCGCCGGGCTCGACGCGGGCTACTGGTACCGGAACGTACGCCAGACCGTCCGCTTCGACCCCGCCGTGCGCGCCCTCGTGGCCGCCGGCCACGGAGCGTTCGTGGAAGTCAGTACGCACCCGGTGCTGGTCCCCGCGATCGAACAGACCCTGGAGGACACCGCCACCGCCGCCCCGAAGGCGGTGACCGGGACCCTGCGCCGGGACGAGAACGGCCCGCGCCGCTTCCTGGAATCCCTGGCCGCCCTGCACGTGCGCGGGGTGGCGGTCGACTGGAACGCCGTCCTGGGACGGACTCCCGGCCGGCCGGTGGAGCTGCCGACCTACGCCTTCCAGCACCGGCGGTACTGGCTCGACACCACCTGGAGTGCCGCAGACCGGGCAGGAGGCGCGGCGCTGCCGGGCCAGGGCGACGAGACGTCACGGGAGGACGCGGCGGCCGACGCCCGCAGCCTCGTCCAGCGGCTCGCCGCCATGCCCGCGGAGGAACGGGACCACACCCTGCTCACCCTGGTCCGCACCTCGGCGGCCGCCGTACTCGGCCACACCTCCGAGGCCGAACTGCCGCCCGGCCGCGCTTTCGGCGAGGCCGGCTTCACCTCCCTCGCCGCCGTCGACCTGCGCAACCGGCTCTCCCGGGTGACCGGCCTGCGCCTGCCCAGCACGCTGATCTTCGACCACCCGACACCCGTCGCACTCATGCACTTCCTCAGGGACGAGCTCTTCAGCACGGGCACGGCCGAGGAACCGGTCCTCGCCGAACTGCGCCGACTCGAGGACGCGGCCGGCTCGCTCGCCCCCGACCGGATCGAGGCCACCGGCCTCATCACCCGGCTCCAGGCACTGACCGCGAAGTTGGAGGCAGCGGGCGGCGTCGCCCGCACGGACGGGGCCGACGTCGCGGCCAGGCTCGAATCGGCCTCGGTGGACGACGTCTTCGCCTTCATCGACGTGGAATTCGGAGAGGGATAAAGAGATGAGCCAGGTCGGGAACGAAGAGAAGCTCCTCAAGTACCTCAAGAAGGTCACCGCGGACCTGCACCAAGCCCGGCAGCGCATAGCCGAGTTGAGCGCCACGAGCACCGAGCCGGTGGCGATCGTGGGGGTGGCGTGCCGTTTTCCGGGTGGGGTGTCGTCGCCGGAGGATCTGTGGCGGTTGGTTGCCGGTGAGGTGGATGTCATCGGTGGGTTCCCCGGGGATCGGGGGTGGGATCTGGGGTCGTTGTTCGATGAGGATCCGGATCGTGTGGGGACGAGTTATGCCCGTGAGGGTGGGTTCCTGGATGACGCGGCGGGGTTCGACGCGGGGTTCTTCGGTATTTCGCCGCGTGAGGCGTTGGGGATGGATCCTCAGCAGCGGTTGATGTTGGAGGCGTCGTGGGAGGTGCTGGAGCGGGCGGGTGTCGATCCGGCCGGGTTGCGGGGCAAGCCGGTCGGCGTCTTCACCGGCGCGGTCGGCAGCGACTACCGGGCCGAACCCGGCAACGTCCCCGACGACGTCGAGGGCTACCTCCTCACCGGCGCCCTCGGCGGCGTGCTCTCGGGCCGCGTCTCGTACGTCCTCGGCCTCGAAGGCCCCGCGGTGACCGTCGACACCACCTGCTCCTCCTCCCTCGTCGCCCTGCACCTGGCGGTGCAGTCGCTCCGGTCGGGCGAGTCCTCGCTCGCCCTGGCCGGCGGCGTGACGGTCATGACCTCACCAGGCGCGTTCGTCGGCTTCTCCCGGCAGCGCGGCCTCGCCCCCGACGGCCGCTGCAAGGCCTTCGCGGCCACAGCGGACGGCACCGGCTGGTCCGAGGGCGCCGGCGTCCTGCTCCTTGAGCGGCTCTCCGACGCGGTGCGCAACGGCCGCCGCATCTGGGCCGTCGTCCGCGGCACGGCCCTCAACCAGGACGGCGCCTCGAACGGCCTCACCGCACCCAACGGCCCCTCCCAGCAGCGAGTGATCCGCGCGGCCCTCGCCAGCGCGGGGCTCGCCGCGACGGAGGTCGACGCCGTGGAGGCGCACGGCACGGGCACCTCGCTGGGCGACCCGATCGAAGCGCAGGCACTGCTCGCCACCTACGGGCAGGGGCGTGACGAGGAACGGCCTCTGTGGCTCGGCTCGTTGAAGTCCAACCTCGGCCACACGCAGGCAGCCGCCGGCGTGGCCGGTGTCATCAAGATGGTGATGGCGATGCGGCACGGTGTGCTGCCGCGCACGCTCCACGTGGACGAGCCCACCCCCCAGGTGGACTGGACCGCCGGCGCCGTCGAGCTGTTGACGGAGTCCCGCCCCTGGCCCGAGCTCGACCGGCCCCGCCGTGCGGGCGTCTCCTCCTTCGGCGCCAGCGGAACCAACGCCCACGTGATCCTGGAACAGGCTCCGGAGCCTGAACCGGCGCCGGTAGAGGCGCCCGAGACCGAGATCCCCGGACCGGTCCCCCTCGTCGTGTCGGCCCGTGGCAAGGCAGGACTCGCCGCACAGGCCCGGGAGTTGGCGTCGTTCCTGTCGGAACGCGCGGACGTGCGCCTTGCCGACGCCGGGCGCGCGCTGGCCGGGACGCGGAGCGCCCTCTCGGAGCGTGCCGTGATCGTGGCCGACGACCGCGCCGAGGCCTTGAAGAGCCTTGAGGCACTGGGCAAGGGCGAGCCGGACCCGGCGCTCGTCACGAGTACGGCTGTGGACGGTGGCCGGCTGGCGATCCTGTTCACGGGGCAGGGGAGTCAGCGGGTCGGGATGGCTCGGGGGCTGTACGAGCGGTTCCCGGTGTTCCGGGAGGCGTTCGACGCGGCGTGTGCGGCGCTGGATGTGCGGTTGGCCGGGCATGTGGAGCAGCCCGTCGCGGAGGTCGTGTTCGGTGCGGAGGGTGCTCTGCTGGATCGGACGGTGTTCACGCAGGCCGGGTTGTTCGCGGTGGAGACGGCGTTGTTCCGGTTGGTGGAGTCGTGGGGTGTCCGCCCCGACTTCGTCGGCGGCCACTCGGTGGGTGAGCTGACGGCCGCGCATGTGGCGGGGGTGCTGTCCCTGGACGACGCGGCGACGCTGGTCGCGGCGCGTGGCCGGTTGATGCAGGCTCTGCCTTCGGGTGGGGCGATGGTGTCGGTGGCCGCCTCTGAAGAGGTCGTACGTCCGCTCCTGACCTCGGGTGTCGATATCGCTGCCGTGAATGGTCCGGCCTCTGTCGTGATCTCCGGTGTTGAGGGCGAAGTCCTCGCCCTGTCCGAGACGTTGGCGGCGCGGGGTGTGAAGGCCCGGCGTTTGAATGTTTCGCATGCTTTCCATTCGGCGTTGATGGAGCCGATGTTGGAGGAGTTCCGTGCGGTCGTGAAGGGGTTGGAGTTCCGGTCGCCGCGGGTTGGGCTGGTCTCGAATGTGACCGGGGAGATCGCGGATCCGGAGTTGGTGGCACGTCCTGAGTATTGGGTGGAGCACATCCGGGCCGCGGTGCGATTCGCTGAGGGTGTGCGGGCGTTGGAGCGCGCGGATGTGGTGACGTTCCTGGAGTTGGGTCCGGATGCGGTGCTGTCGGCGATGGGTGCGGATTGTCTGACGGGTGATGCTGCGGTCTTCGTGCCGTCGTTGCGTCGTGAGGGTGACGAGGTGCGTGCGTTGGTGTCCGCGCTGGGTGGTCTGCATGTGCGGGGTGCGGCGGTGGATTGGCGGGCGCTGCTCGGTGAGGGCGCGGGGTGGCCGGTGGAGTTGCCGACGTACGCCTTCCAGCGACAGCGCTACTGGTTGGAGGGCGGCGGGGGCTCGGGAGATCCCGCGGGTCTGGGTCTGCTCGGTGTCGATCACCCGTTGCTGGGCGCGGTGACGGAGGTGCCCGGATCGGGAGCGCTGCTGTTCACCTCGCGGTGGTCGCTGCGTACGCATCCGTGGCTCGTCGGCCATGCCGTCGGCGGGGTGGTGATCGCTCCGGGCACGGCGTTCGTCGAGCTGGTGGTTCGGGCCGGGGACGAGGTGGGCTGTGAGGCGCTGTCGGAGCTGCTGATCGAGGCTCCGCTGGTGGTGCCCGAGCAGGGTGCCGTGCAGCTGCGGGTGGAGGTCGGCGCGGCCGACGAGGACGGGCAGCGGACCGTACGGGTCCACTCCCGCGCCGAGGACGCGGAGCCCGGATCCGCCTGGACCCGGCATGCGTCGGGGCAGCTGGCCGCCAGGACCGGTGCTCCCGACTTCGAGCTGGCGCAGTGGCCGCCCCAGGGCGCGGTCAGGGTGGAGGACGCGGCCGGAGCGGCGTACGGGGAGCTGGAGGAGAGCGGATACGGGTACGGGGCCGCGTTCCAGGGGTTGCGGGCGGCCTGGACGCGGGGGGAGGAGATCTTCGCCGAGATCGTCCTTCCCGAGGAGGCGGGCGGCTCCGACGGATACGCGCTGCACCCGGCCCTCCTCGACGCCTGCTTCCACGCCGCGGTCCTCCGCCAGGACCGACCGGAGCGGCGGCTCGCGCTGCCGTTCGCGTGGAACGAGGTGCGCGTGTACGCGGCCGGAGCGTCCGCGCTGCGGGTACACCTCGTGCCTGGCGGTCCGGACACGGTCAGCGTGCGGCTGGCCGACGCCTCCGGCACCCCGGTGGCGTCGGTGGAGTCCGTGGTGGCCCGTCCGGTGGCGCCGGAGAGCCTCGGTTCCGGGGCGGGGCCGGACTGGACGCGCGACGCGCTGTTCCGTCTCGAATGGACGCCGCTCGCCCTGCCCGGGACACCGGTCACGGGCGGCGGGCTGCCGACGGTGACCACCGTCCAGGAGGTGGCCGCCCTGGCCGCGGACGGTGGCGCCTCGGCTGTCGTCGATCTCCGCGCCGCCGCCGGTGACGTACGTGAGGTGACCGGTCGGGTCCTGGAACTCGCCCAGGCGTGGCTGGCCGAGCCGGCGCTGGAGGGCGGTCGGCTCGTCGTGCTGACGGGGCCCGTCGAGGACCTGGCGGCCGCATCGGTGTGGGGTCTGCTGCGCTCGGCGCAGGGCGAACACCCGGGCCGGTTCGTGCTCGTGGCCGCGGGCGATCCCCGGGCCGACCGGGCCGACCGGGCCGACCGGGCCGATGACGCCGGTCACGCCGATCAGGTCAATCCGGTTGCTTCCGTCGCTCCCGTCGCTCCCGTCGCTCCCGTCACTCCCTTCGCTTCGGTCGCCCCGGTCGAGCAAGCCGTGCTCGCGGCCGTCCTGAGCTCGGGCGAGCCGCAGGTGTCGATCGGGTCCGGTGGGGTCGTCTCCGTGCCCCGGCTGGCGCGGGCCGTGCCCGTGGCCGACCGTGGCCGGGCGCTGGATCCGGCGGGGACGGTACTGGTCACGGGCGGTACGGGTGGGCTGGGCAGGTTGGTGGCCCGGCATCTGGTGCGGGAGCACGGGATCCGGAGCCTGGTGCTGGTGTCCCGTCGGGGGCCGGGCGCGCCGGGCGCGGCCGACCTGGAGGCGGAGCTGACCGGACTGGGCGCCCGGGTAAGGGTCGTGGCCTGTGATGTGTCCGACCGCGAAGCGGTGGCCGGGGTGCTGGCGCGCGTTCCGGCAGAGGCCCCGCTGACCGGTGTCGTGCACACGGCCGGTGTGCTGGACGACGGGGTGCTCACGGCGTTGACCCCGGAGCGTCTCGACGCGGTGTTCCGTCCCAAGGCGGATGCGGCGCTGGTCCTGGACGACCTCACGCGGGATCTCGATCTGGCGGCCTTCGTGCTGTTCTCGTCGGCTGCCGGAACGCTGGGGAACCCGGGGCAGGCCAATTACGCGGCCGCGAACGCGTTCCTCGACGCGCTGGCCAGGCGTCGGCACGCGGCGGGGCTGCCGGCCGTGTCCCTGGCGTGGGGTGGCTGGGCGGAGAGCAGCGACATGACGGCGCACCTCACCGAGGCCGATCTGCGTCGCGTGTCGCGCGGCGGTGGGACCGGAGTGACCGCACGGGAAGGCCTGGAACTGTTCGACCTGGGCCTGGTGGCGTCCGACCCGGTCCTCGTCCCGGTCAAGATGAACTTCGCCGTCCTGCGCGAACAGGCCACCACGGCCGAATCCGTGCACGCGCTGCTGCGCGGCCTCGTACGGGCCGGTCGGCGCGCCGCACGGAGCGGCGACGCGGCGGTCCCCGACCTGCCCGGGCGGCTGGCGGCGCTGTCGACGGCCCAGCGGGCGGACACCCTGCTCGACGTCGTACGCGGGGAGATCGCCACGATCCTGGGGCATGCCTCGGGGGCGCAGGTGGAGCCCGAACGGGCCCTGAGCGACGTCGGGTTCGACTCGCTCACCTCGGTCGAGCTGCGGAACCGGCTGTCCGCCCTGAGCGGTCTGCGCCTCCCGGCCACGACGATCTTCGATCATCCGACGCCCAAGGCCCTGGCCCGTGCCCTGCTCCAGGAGCTGTTCCCCGACGCCCCCGCCGCCGGAGCGGCAGTCGGCCGTGAGGACGAGATCCGCCGCGTGCTGACGACGACACCGCTGGCCCGCTTCGAGGAGCTCGGGATCCTCGACAAGCTCCTCGAACTGGCCGACGGTCCGCACGCGCGGCCGGCCGCCGCGGCGGAACCCCGAGAGGACGCGACGCCGCTGATCGCGGAGATGGACCTCGACGACCTCGTCGAACGGGCGATGAGAAGTGCAAGGAACCAGCAGGGCCTCGGAGAAGGAGCAACAGCGTGACCGGTTCGGACAGCAGGGTCGTCGAGGCACTGCGCGCGTCACTCATCGAGAACGAGCGGCTGGAGAACGAGAACAGCAGGATCAGGGAGCGGCAGAACGAACCCGTCGCGATCGTGGGAATGGCATGCCGCTTCCCGGGCGGGGTGTCCTCTCCGGAGGAGCTGTGGGATCTGGTCGCCTCCGACGGCGACGGCATCACCGAGTTCCCGGTCAACCGCGGCTGGGACCTGGAGAACCTCTTCCACCCGGACCCGGACCACCCGGGTACGAGCTATGTGCGCGAGGGCGGGTTCCTGCACGACGCGGACGCCTTCGACGCCGGCTTCTTCGGCATCTCGCCGCGCGAGGCACTGGCGATGGACCCGCAGCAGCGGCTGATGCTGGAGACCTCCTGGGAGGCGCTGGAGCGGGCGGGCATCGACCCGGCGTCGCTGCGCGGCGAGCCCGTCGGTGTCTTCGCGGGAGACATGTACCAGGACTACGCGGTCGGGTACATGGACGGTGCGGCCTCGGACCCCGACAGCGTCGAAGGCCATCTGATGACCGGCGGCGCGGGAAGCATCGTGTCGGGCCGGGTGTCGTACTTCCTCGGTCTGGAAGGCCCGGCGGTGACGCTGGACACGGCCTGCTCCTCGTCCCTGGTGGCCCTGCACCTGGCGACGCAGTCACTGCGCTCCGGCGAGTCCTCGCTGGCCCTGGCCGGCGGTGTCACCGTCATGGCCAAGGCCGCCGCCTTCGTCGGCTTCTCGCGGCAGCGCGGGCTCGCGCTGAACGGCCGGTGCAAGTCCTTCGCGGCCGCGGCGGACGGCACGGGCTGGGCCGAGGGCGCGGGTGTCCTGCTCCTTGAGCGGCTCTCGGACGCGGTGCGCAACGGTCGTCGGATCCTGGGTGTCGTACGAGGATCGGCGGTGAACCAGGACGGTGCGTCGAACGGTCTCACCGCGCCCAACGGTCCCTCCCAGCAGCGGGTGATCCGCCGGGCGCTGGCGAACGCGGGCCTGCGTCCCGCCGACGTCGACGCGGTGGAGGCGCACGGCACCGGAACCGCGCTGGGCGACCCCATCGAGGCGCAGGCGCTGCTCGCCACCTACGGGCAGGAGCACGAAGCCGGCCGCCCGCTGTGGTTGGGGTCGGTGAAGTCGAACATCGGGCACACGCAGGCGGCCGCCGGTGTGGCCGGGGTGATCAAGATGGTGATGGCGATGCGGCACGGCGTGCTGCCGCGGACCCTCCACGTCGACGAGCCGACGCCGCAGGTCGACTGGTCCGCGGGCGCGGTGGAACTGCTGACGGAGTCCCGGCCCTGGCCGGAGGCGGACCGCCCCCGCCGTGCCGGTGTCTCCTCCTTCGGCGTCAGCGGCACCAACGCCCACGTCATCCTGGAGCAGGCCCCCGAGCCGGTGTCCGCCGGAAGCGACGGCGGGTCCGACCCGGTCGTACGCGGGCCGGTTCCGCTCGTCCTCTCGGCGCGCGGCAGAGGGGCTCTCGCCGGACAGGCCCGGCGTCTGGCCGCGCACCTCGCGGCACACCCGGACGTGAGCGCGGCCGACGCGGCACGTTCCCTCGTCCGCACCAGGAGCCGGCTGCCCGAGCGTGCCGTCCTCGTCGCGGGTGGCCGCGAGGAGGCGCTGGCGGGTCTGGCGGCGCTGGCCGGGGACGAGTCCGCGCCGGGTCTCGTCACCTCCCAGGGCGGCCCCCTCAACGGGCGCAAGGTGCTCGTCTTCCCCGGCCAGGGTGGCCAGTGGCCCGGCATGGGAGCCGATCTGCTCGACTCCTCACCGGTGTTCGCGGCCCGCATGCGGGAGTGCGCCGACGCGCTGGACCCGCTGACCGGCTGGTCGCTGCTCGACGTGGTCAGGCAGGCCGAGGGAGCGCCCTCGCTGGACGCGGTCGACGTCGTGCAGCCGGTGTCGTTCGCCGTCATGGTCTCCCTTGGCGCGCTGTGGCAGGCCGCGGGCTACGTCCCGGACGCGGTGGTCGGCCACTCCCAGGGGGAGATCGCGGCGGCCTGCGTGGCCGGCGGACTGACCCTGGCGGACGCGGCGAAGGTCGTCATGATCCGCAGCCGCGTCGTGGCGACCTCGCTGTCCGGCCGGGGCGCCATGGCCTCGGTCGCGGCGGACGCCGAGCGGGTGACCGAACTCCTCGCGTCCTGGCCAGGCAGGCTCGACGTCGCCGCGGTCAACGGCCCGGAGGCGTTCGTCGTCGCCGGTGACCCCGAGGCGCTGGCCGAGCTGATCCGCACCTGCGAGGACGCCGGTGTCCGGGTCCGCCCCATCCCCGTCGACTACGCCTCGCACTCCGCCCAGGTCGAGTCCGTCGAACGGGAACTCGGCGAAGCCCTGACAGGCCTCGCCCCCCGCTCCTCGAAGGTGCCGTTCTACTCCACGGTGACGGGCGGGCTCTTCGACACCGCGGGACTCGACGCCGGGTACTGGTACCGGAACCTGCGCCGTACGGTCCGCCTCGAACCGGTGGTGCGTGCCCTCGCCGCCGAGGGCCACGACGTCTTCGTGGAGGCCGGCGCCCACCCCGTGCTGGTCCCCGCGATCGAGCAGAGCCTCGAAGCCGCCGCGGTGGCGTCCCCACTGGTGATCGGGACGCTGCGCCGCGAGGAGAGCGGCCCCCGCCGCTTCCTGGAGGCGCTGGCCGCCCTCCACGTGCGGGGGGTGCCCGTCGACTGGAACGCGGTGCTGGGCGAGAGCGGCGGCCCGGCGGCCGAGCTGCCCACGTACGCCTTCCAGCGGCAGAGCTACTGGCTGGACACCGCCTCCGGCGCCGGCGACCCGGCCGGCCTGGGGCTGGCCGCCGTCGCGCACCCCCTGCTGGGCGCGATGACGGAGATCCCCGGCTCTGGGGCCCTCCTGTTCACCTCCCGCCTGTCGCTGTTCACGCACCCCTGGCTGGCGGACCACGCGGCCGCGGGGACGGTCCTCGTACCCGGCGCGGCCCTGGTCGAGCTGGCCCTGCGGGCCGGTGACGAGGCCGGCTGCGAACTGCTCGCCGAGCTGGTCATCGAGGCCCCGCTCGTCATGCCCGCACAGGGCGGCGTGCAGCTGCGGGTGGAGGTCGCCGACGCGGACGGTTCGGGACAGCGCCGGTTCACCATCCACTCCCGCCGCGAGGACGCCGGCCCGGCCACGGCCTGGACCCGGCTCGCGTCGGGACAGCTGGCGCCCGAGAACGGCAAGCCCGACTTCGAGCTGACCCAGTGGCCGCCGCGCGGCGCCGAGCCCGTCGAGGACGCGGCCGTCACCGCGTACGAGGGACTGGCCGGCAGCGGGTACGGCTACGGGCCCGCCTTCCAGGGCCTGCGGGCGGTGTGGACCCGCGGCGAGGAGATCTTCGCCGAGGTCGCCCTGCCCGAGGAGGCCGGCAAGGCCGAGGGCTTCGGGCTGCATCCGGCGCTGCTCGACGCCTGCCTGCACGCCGGGGTCTTCCGGCCGGGCGGCGAAGAGCGGGAACTGGTGCTGCCCTTCGCGTGGAGCGACGTACGGCTGCACGCGGCCGGGGCCGACGCCCTGCGGCTGCGCCTGGTGCCGAGCGGCGAGGACACGATCACCCTGCACCTCGCCGACTCCACCGGAGCGCCCGTCGCCTCCGTCGAGTCGCTGGTGGCCAGGCCGGTGGAGGCGGCGGCCCTGCGCGCCGCCTCCGGAGCGGCGGCCGAGCAGATGTTCCGCGTGATGTGGGAGCCGACCACGGTCAAGTCCCAGGACGCCGAGCCGGCCGCGGTCTCCGTCGCCACCGCCGAGGACGTCCGCGCCCTCGCCGGAACCGACACCGCGCTCCTGCTCCTCGACGTCTTCGGCGGCGACCGCGCCGACGCCGGCGAGGTGCGCGACGTGGCCGCCCAGGTCCTGGAGCTGGTCCAGGCATGGCTGGCCGAACCCACCCTGCAGGACACCCGGCTGCTCGCCGTCACGCACGGGGCCGTCGCGGCCGAGGGCGAGCTGACGGACCTGTCGGCCGCCGCGGTGTGGGGGCTGCTGCGTTCCGCACAGGCCGAGAACCCCGGCCGTGTCGTCCTGATCGACACCGACGACACGGAGGAGTCGCTGCGCGCCCTGCCGGGCGTGCTGGCTTCCTGGGACGCGCAAGCGGCCGTCCGCAAGGGAGTGGTCCACGTGCCGCGACTGGCGCGGGCCGTGCCCGCGCGAGGACGGCAGCGGACCCTCGACCCGGCCGGCACGGTGCTCATCACCGGCGGCACCGGCGCGCTCGGCGGCCTCGTCGCACGCCACCTGGTGCGCGAACACCAGGTCGGAAACCTGCTGCTGGTGTCCCGCCGCGGACCGCAGGCGCCCGGAGCCGACGCGCTGGAGGCCGAACTGACCGGCCTGGGCGCCCGGGTGCGGATCGCGGCCTGCGACGTCGCCGACCGCGAGGCCCTGGCGGGACTCCTCGCGGAGATACCCGCCGAGGCCCCGCTGACCGGCGTGATCCACACGGCGGGCGTGCTGGACGACGGTGTCATCACGGCCCTCACCCCCGAGCGGCTCGACACGGTCTTCCGACCGAAGATCGACGCGGCCGTCCACCTCCACGAGCTGACGTCCGACCTGGACCTGGCCGCGTTCGTGCTCTTCTCCTCGGCCGCCGCCACCCTCGGCAACCCCGGCCAGGGCAGCTACGCGGCCGCGAACGCGTTCCTCGACGCCCTCGCACAGCACCGCCAGGCCACCGGCCTGCCCGCGACCTCCCTCGCCTGGGGCTGGTGGGGACAGAACTCCGAGATCGTGGAGCACCTCGGCGACATCGACCTCCAGCGCATCGACCGGCTCGGCATCCTCGCCTTCACCGAGGAGGAGGGCATGGAGCTCTTCGACGCCGCGCTGCGCGCCCCGGACGCCGTACTCGCCCCGGCGAAGTTCGACTTCGCCGCCATGCGCGCCACGACGAGCGCCGACCACGTACCCCCGCTGCTGCGCGGCCTGCTCAGGGTGGGCCGCCGTGCGGTCGGCGACGGGACGGCGGCCGGGGCGAGCCGGCTCGCGGAGGCGCTCGCCAAGGCACCCCAGGAACAGCGTGGAGCGATTCTGCTCGACGTGGTCGTCCAGGAAGCGGCGGCGGTCCTCGGCCATCTCTCGGCGGACGACTTCGGGCCGGAGACGGTCCTGTTCGAGGTCGGCTTCGACTCGCTCACCTCGGTCGAACTGCGCAACCGGCTGGCCGGCCTGACCGGGCTGCGGCTCCCCGCCGCCTTCGCCTTCGAGTACCCGACGGTGGAGATGCTCGCCGAGCAGCTGCTCGAACGGATCGACGCGGTCACCTCGGACTGACCCGCACGCCCCCCTCGACTTCCCCTCAGCACACGGCACAAAAGGAGAACGGCCTTGTTCGACAAGGACACCTACCTGGAGTACATCGGGTACTCCGGTCCCGCCCCCGCCGCCGATCTGGCGACCCTGCAGGACATCCACCGCAGGCACCAGATCCGGTTCCACTACGACAACGGCTTCATCCACAGCACCGACTTCGTCGAGTTCGACGCGGACGCCGTCTTCGAGACGATCGTGCTGAAGGGCCGCGGCGGCATCTGCACCGACCTGAACCTGCTCTTCCACCGGCTCCTCGGAGAGCTGGGCTACGAGGTCAAGCTGCTGTCGGCGAGCATGCAGCTCCTCGGCGGCGCCTGGGGTCCCGAGGTCGAGCACATGGTCATGGTCGTCACCGTCGACGGCGAGGACTGGCTGGTGGACGTCGGCAACGGCGGCATATCGATCGTGGACCCGCTGCCCCTCTCGGGCGAGACCCGGACCCAGCAGGGGATCGACTTCCGGCTGGTGCGCCAGGGCGAGTTCCACCTCCTGGAGTACAAGACCCGGAACAAGAGCTGGCGGAACGCGTACCGGTTCACGACCCGGCCCCGCGACCCCGGCGACTGGCGGGTGCTCGCCGAGCTGATCGGCGCCCAGGAGGACCGCTTCGTACGGCGGCGCAGGCGCGGCACCGAGAACGGCCAGGTCGTCCAGATCGCCAACATCTTCCTGTCCGTCGAGGACGGCGTGGAGCGCCCCAGGCCCATCCGCAACGACGAGGAACTCCGCACGATCGACGCCACCTACTTCCAGCCCGTCGCGGCCCACTGAAAAGGACACCAGACATGTCACTGTCCGAAGCGGTCCGGGCGGGTGCCTCGCCGGAGGTACTGGCGAACACCCCGCTGCCGACCGAGTTCACCGCCGCCCACCTGCGGGTGGAGGACGAGAACACCTTCCAGGGCGTGGAAGACCGGGACGTACGCAAGACCCTGCGCGTCGGCCCCGTCCCGATGCCCGAACTGGCACCCGACGAGGTGCTGATCGCCGTCATGGCCAGCTCGATCAACTACAACACCGTCTGGTCGGCGACCTTCGAGCCGCTCTCCACCTTCCGCTTCCTCAAGTCGTACGGGAAGGAAGGCGGTTGGGCGTCGCGGCACGACCAGCCCTTCCACGTCCTCGGCTCGGACGCGGCCGGTGTGATCGTGCGGGCCGGCAACGGCGTGCGCCGCTGGAAGACCGGCGACCACGTGATGGTCAACGCCGCCTGCGTCGACGACCAGGAGGCGTCGGTCCAGGCCGACGGCATGCTCAGCGACCACCAGCTCGCCTGGGGCTTCGAGACGAACTACGGCGGCCTGGCCCACTACTGCGTGGCGCGCGCCAGCCAGCTCATCCCCAAGCCGGCCCACCTCACGTGGGAGGAGGCCGCCACCGCACCGGCCTGCGCCGGAACCGCGTACCGGATGCTCGTGAGCGACCGGGGCGCCCGGATGAAGCAGGGCGACGTGGTCCTGATCTGGGGCGCCTCGGGCGGCCTCGGCGCGTACGCCGTCCAGCTCGTGAAGAACGGCGGCGGCGTCGCCGTCGGCGTCGTGGGCTCCGAGGAGAAGGCCGAGGCGGCCCGCGCGCTCGGCTGCGACCTCGTCATCAACCGTGCGGAGATCGGCATCGGCGACGACCTGGGGGACGACCCCCAACGCGTCGTGGCCCAGGGCAAGGCCCTCGGCCGGCTGATCCGGCAGGGCGTGGGCGAGGACCCGCACATCGTCTTCGACCACGTCGGCCGGTCCACGTTCGGCATCTCGGTGTTCGTCGTGCGACGCGGCGGCTCGGTCGTGACCTGCGGGTCGAGCACCGGGTACCAGCACCAGTTCGACAACCGCTACCTGTGGATGCGGCTCAAGCGGATCATCGGCAGCCACGTCGCCAACCTCCAGGAACAGGTCGACTGCGCCCGCCTGTTCACCCAGGGCAGCATCATGCCGGCGCTGACCGCGCTGTACCCCTTGGAGGAGATCGGCGAGGCGACCCGGCTCGTCCAGCTCAACGAGCACATCGGCAAGGTCGGTGTGCTGTGCCTGGCCGACCGGCCCGGCCTCGGCGTCACCGACCCCGAGCTGCGCGCGCGCATCGGCGAGGACCGGCTGACCGCGCTCCGCGCCTTCGCCCCCGACGCCCAGTCGGCCCGGTGAGGCCCTCGTGAACACGGACCGTACGAACGCCGTGCCCGTCACCGTCCTCGGCACCGGCTCCTACCTGCCCGAGCGGGTGGTCACCAACGAGGACATCGTCGCCCGGGTGCCGAACACCTCCGCCGAGTGGATCGAGAGCAGGACCGGGATCGTCCAGCGCCGCTACGCCGCACCCGACGAGGCCGCCTCCGACCTCGCCGTGCGCGCGGCCCGCGCCGCGCTGGACCAGGCCGGACTCGCCTCCGACAGGATCGACTTCGTCATCGTCTCCACCACCACCGGCGACGCCCCGATCCCGGCGACGTCCTCCCTGGTGCAGCGGGCGCTCGGCGCCCACCGGGCCGCCTGCTTCGACATCAACATCGCCTGCACCGGGTTCGTCACCGCCCTGGCCGTCGCGCGCGCCTTCGTCGCGCTCAGGCCGGAGACGAAGGCACTGGTGATCGGCACCGACGTGTACACCCGGTTCGTGGACTTCGAGGACCGGGCCACCAGCGTCCTCTTCGGCGACGGCGCGGGCGCCGCCGTCGTCGGCGCGCTGCCCGGCGCGCGGACCGGCGCGGAGCGCGGCTTCCTCGACATCGAGCTGGTCGGCCGGGGCGACGCCCACGAGCTGATCGGCATGGAGGCGGGCGGTAGTCGCCGGCCGGCCTCCGCCGAGACCGTCGCCGACGGCGGACATCTGCTGCGCATGCAGGGCCGCGGGGTGAAGGACTTCGTCCTCGACAACGTGCCCGGCATCCTCGCTGACCTCCTCAAGCGCTGCGGTCACGAAGCCACCGACGTACACCACTTCGTGCCGCACCAGGCCAACGGCAGGCTGGTGACGGAACTCGCCGCGGCCAGTGGCCTCGACGGCGCCCACACCCACCTGCCGCTGCGCCACTCGGGCAACATCGGCTCGGCCTCGGTCCCCGTGGCCCTGGACGAGGCGAACCGCTCGGGCGCGCTGCGCGACGGAGATCTCGTCCTGCTCGCCGGCTTCGGCGCGGGCATGGCGGTCGGCGCCGGCCTGCTGCGCTGGTCGGCCGTACAAGGAGGAAACCGATGACGGACGCACTGCGCAGAGTGGGCGTCGTCGGCTGCGGCGCCATGGGCGCCGGGATCGCCGAGGTGTCCCTGCGGGCCGGACTCGACGTACGCGTCGTGGTCTCGTCGCCGGGCCGGGTCGCGTCCGCCTCGGACCGGCTCCTCCGCGCGCTCGACCGGGCCGTCGCCAAGGGGCGGATGACTCCCGAGGAGCGCGACGCGGCCGCCGACCGCCTGCGGATCACGGTGGATCCCGCCGAACTGGCGGACAGGCAGCTCGTGGTGGAGGCCGTGGCCGAGGACCTGGAGTCCAAGCGCCGGGTGTTCAAGACGCTCGACGCGGTCGTGACCGACCCGGACGCCGTCCTGGCCTCCACGACGTCCAGCCTGCTCGTGGCGGACCTCGCCGAGGTGACGGGCCGCCCCGAGGCCGTGGTCGGCATGCACTTCTTCAACCCGGTCCCCGTCATGCCGCTGGTGGAGGTGGTCAGATCCGACCGCACCGGCGACGCGACCGTCGACCGGGCCGAGTCGTACGTGGTCGACCTGCTCGGCAAGGAGGTCGTCCGGACCCAGGACCGCTGCGGCTTCGTCGTCAACGCGCTGCTGGTGCCCTACCTGATGGCGGCCGTCCGCATGTACGAGCGGGGCGTGGCCAGCGCCGAGGACATCGACCGCGGCATGACCCTCGGCTGCGGCCACCCGATGGGACCGCTGGCGCTCCTCGACATGATCGGCATCGACACCATCACCGCCGTGGCGCGGAGCATGCGGGAGAACTCCGACGACCTGATCGATGAGGTGCCGCCGTTGCTGAGCCGGATGGTCGAGGACGGCCACCTCGGCCGGAAGGCGGGCCGGGGCTTCTTCCGCTACGACGGGACGGCATCGTGACCCCGATGCCGTCCGCACCAGACCCGCACGACCTTCGAGGAGCAGCATGACCACCGCCGACGACCGCAACTCGCCCTGGATATACCGGTACCGTCCGGCGCCCGACGCCCGCGTCCGGCTCGTCTGCCTGCCGCACGCGGGCGGTTCGGCCCCCTTCTTCGTGCCGGTGGCCAAGGCCCTCAGCCCGGACGTCGACGTGCTCGCCGTGCAGTACCCGGGACGCCTGGAACGCCGGAACGAGCCCCTGATCGAATCCCTCACCGAACTCGCCGCACGCGTCGTGGACGAACTGGCCCCGTGGACGGACCGACCGCTCGCGCTGTTCGGACACAGCCTCGGCTCCCTGCTCGGCTTCGAGGTGGCCCGCCTGCTGACCGAGCAGGGCCACCCGCCCGTCCGGCTCTTCGCCTCCGGCCGCCGCGCACCGGACATCCAGCGCGCCGAGTTCGACTACCGGCTGGACGACCAGGGCCTGTTGCGCGCGATGGGGGAGCTCGGCGGCACCGATCCGCGCGTCCTCGCGGACGAGGAACTGATGCGCATGGCACTGCCCGTGATCCGCGCCGACTACCGGGCCGTGGAGACCTACCGTTACGAGGCCGGGCCGCGGCTCGACTGCCCCGTGACCGTGCTGACCGGCGGGGACGACCCGAAGGTCTCGGCGGCGGACGCGGCCGCCTGGCGGGCCCACACCTCCGGCGCGTTCGAGGTGGTCACGCTGCCCGGTGGCCACTTCTACCTCGTGGACCAGCACGAGAAGGTGACGGACCTGATCGCGGACCGGCTGGCGGCACTGGCCCCCACGCTCCGTTGACCCGCGGCGGCGAGGACCTCCCGTGACCCACACCACCGGCAGTGACCCCGTCGGCTCCGAGGCACGGCGACTGGCGACGATGCCACCGCCGGTCCTCGCGGCCGGGTGCGCGCGACTGCGCCGCCGCACGGCCGCGGTCGCCCGGAGCGAGGCCGTCCTGCTGCACGGCGGCAGCCGCGCCGAGCCGCTGCACGCCCTCACCGAGGACGGGATGCGGCAGCGGCGGCGGACCCTGCTCCAGATGGAGCTGGTCCTCGCGCACGCGACGGCACTGCCGGTCGTCAAGGTCGGCTGGACCGTGGGATCGTGCCCGCCGCCCCCGGGCCCGGGCGCCGAGGCGCTGCGCCGGGAGTACGAGAGCTCCGTCACGGTCCTCAACCTGCTGAGGGCCCTCACCGCCGCTCCCGCCCCCGATCTGCACCGGCTCCACGCCTGGAACGAGGAGCACGCCACCGGCCCGGACACCAGGGCTCCGCACGAAGGGCTGCTGGCCGCGATCGGCCGGAGTCTCGCCCTCCTGCGGTCCTACGGCCTCGACCGCAGCGGCGCCGGCGCCCCGCCGGAGTTCTTCGTCGGGCACGAGAGCCTGCTGCCCGCCTACGAGCGCGCCCTCACCGTCACCGGGCCGCACCCGGAAGCGGCCCACGACGTCCCGTACGCCACGACCGGGCACCTGCTGTGGCTGGGGGAGTCCCACGAGCCGGGCGCGGACCACGCCCGCCACCTCGCCTCGGTCCACAACGCCGTAGCCGTCAGGCTCGGGCCCGGTACCCGCCCGGACACGGTGCTCGCCCACGTGGACCGGCTCGATCCGCACCGCGCGCCGGGACGGCTGACGCTCGTGGCGGCGATGGGCGCGGACCGCGTCCGCGACCTGCTGCCCGAATTGGTCGAGAAGGTACGGGCGGAGGGCGCCTCGGTCTGCTGGGTGAGCGACCCGGTGCACGCCAACACCACGCGCGAAGGGGTACGCGACGAGGTGCGGGGTTTCGTCGAGGTCCACCGGTCCCTGGGGAGCCATCCGGGCGGCATCCACGTGGATCCGGCCACCGCGGCCGACGGCGGCCCTGACCGCGGGCCGGCCCTCGACGCGGCCTTCCACTTCGCCGAGGCCTTCGGCGGGACGTAGGAGCGTAGGGGCCGTCCGGTCGGCCGGGGCCGGGCCTCCTCGCGTCCGGTCGGCCGGGGCCGGGGCCTCCTCGCGTCCGGTCGGTCAGGGCCCGGGCCCCTCGGCTCCGATCAGGCCTGCGTGGTGATGCCGCCGAGCCGGAGCGCCTCTTCGATCTCGGCGAGTTTGGCCTCGGACAGCACCCCGGCCCGCTCGATCACGTCCCGCTCCGTCAGCGTCGCGAGCCAGGTGCAGGGGGTCATGCCCGGCTGGGGGAAGGCGACGCGCACCACGCCGTGGAGCGACAGGCCGTCGGCGGCGCCCACCGGCACTTCGAGGCCGAGTCCCGTGATGTCGACGGTGACCGGCTCGACGATCTGCATCCCGACGAACTGGGCGTTCGCCCCCTCCGACAGCAGCACCACGGCCCGCCGCTCGCCGAAATCGGCCCACCAGACCTCACCACGCCGCACCGGTACCTCCAGACAGGACGAGAGGCCCGCTCCGAGGCGGACCGATCATCACCTTACTCCCGGCAGGGTGACCGAGGTCAGTACGAAACCACGCCCCACCGTCCAGCGACCGGAGAACGTGTCGTGGCGCCGGCCGGCCACCTCGGGCCCGGGCACGAGCAGCCGCGCCGAGAAGGTCCCCGCCGGATCGAACTCGACCTCCGCCTCCTCGAATTCGAGCTCGCGCCCGGTCAGCGGATACCAGGCCTTGAACACCGACTCCTTGGCGCTGAACAGCAGCCGGTCCCCGTGCACGTCGGGACGGCGCCGGGCCAGCCCGGAGAGCGCGACCGCCTCGCGCGGCCGGGAGACGGACGCCAGGACCCCCGGGGGCAACGGCAGGTTCGGTTCGGCGTCGATCCCCAGGGACGCCGTGACCTCGGTGCGCGCGACGGCCGCCGCACGGAAGCCGGCGCAGTGGGTCATGCTGCCGCTGACCCCGCCCGGCCAGGTGACCAGGCCCCGCTTCCCGGGCACCAGGGGGGCCGGCGGCAGGCCGAGCGCGGCCAGGGCGCGCCGTGCGCACAGGCGCACGGTGGTGAACTCCGCCCGCCGGCCCGCCGAGGCGTGGACGATCGCCGCCGACTCGTCGGGAAAGAGCCGGTCGGGTCCGCTCGTCGCGGGCGCCAGTTCCTCGAACGAGGTGACGCCGACCACCCCCTCGGGCAGGACCGCCGCGATCACGCCGTGCGCTCCGCCGCCGGACGGGGCAGGATCCGGCGCAGCGGTGAGCGGGGCGGCCGCTGCCGCCACTCCCGCGGGTACCCGATCGACACCTCCTCGAAGCGCACCCCGTCGTGCCAGGTGACCCGGGGGATGTGGAGGTGCCCGTAGACGGCGGCGACGGCCCGGAAGCGCAGGTGCCAGTCGGCGGTCAGCTCCGTGCCGCACCACTGCGCGAACTCGGGATGGCGCAGAACGCGGGTGGGTTCCCGCACCAGCGGATAGTGGTTGACGAGGACGGTGCCGTGCCCGGGGTCGACGGCCGCGAGCCGCTCCTCGGTGAGGGCGACCCGGGCCCGGCACCAGGCGTCCCGCGAGGGATACGGGTCGGGGTGCAGCAGGTACTCGTCCGTGCACACCACCCCCGACTCGTGGGCCACGCGCAGGGATTCCTCCTTGGTGCGCGCCCCGGGCGCCAGGAACGAGTAGTCGTACAGGACGAACAGCGGGGCGATCGTCACCGGAGAGTCCTCGCCCTGCCAGACCGCGTACGGGTCTTCGGGGGTCAGTACGCCCAGGGCGCGGCACAGCTCGACCAGGGCCTCGTAGCGGGCGACACCGCGCAGCGTGACCGGGTCGGCGGGATGGGTCCACAGCTCGTGGTTCCCGGGCGCCCAGACGACCCGGGAGAAGCGGCCGGCGAGGAGCTGCAGGGCCCAGGCGATGTCCTCGAACTTCTCGCCCACGTCCCCGGCGACGATCAGCCAGTCGTCGTCGGACTCCGGCCGCAGCGACTCCGTGATCCGCCGGTTCTCCTGATGGGTGACGTGCTGGTCGCTGAGCGCGAACAGCTTTCCGTGGGTCACGCGGATGTCCTTCCGGCGGGGCGAACTGGGGCCGTCACGGCAGATCCTGACGGCGTTTCACGTTGAGCTTGCGGAACACCCGGGTGAGGTGCTGCTCCACGGTGCTGTGGGTGATCAGCAGCTGGGCCGCGATCTCCTGGTTGGTGTAGCCGCGGCCGGCGAGCGTGGCGACGTGCCTCTCGCGGGTGGTCAGGGCGGCGGTGCCGAGGGCGCCGCCCTTCGGGGCCTTCCTGACCGCCCGTTCGACGGGCTCGGCGGGGGCCGGAGCGCCGGGCGCGACTTCGCGGCAGAGGGTCTCCGCGCCGGAGGCCCGCGCTATCGGCCAGGCCCTGCGCGCCGCGCGCCGGGCACTGCCGTGGTCACCGGCCGCCTTGTGGGCCCGGGACAGGTCGCTGAGGGTGCGGGCCAGCTCGAACTTGTCGTCGCACTCCTTGATGACGTCGACGGCCTCTTCGAGCAGCCGCGGCCGGTCCGCGGTGCCCGCCGCCGCGGCGAGGACCCGCAGCGCGAGGCCGCGGGCCCGGTGGCTGTCGGGCGCGAGCCTGCTCAGTTCGTCCCGCGCGAGCACCCCGGCCTGGTCCTGCTTGCCGAGCATGAGCCAGGCCTCGGCCGCGCTGGTGCGCCAGGGTACGGGCCCGGTGCCGCGCACGGCCCATCTCCGGGTGAGCTTGCCGCACTGCAGGAAGTCGGCGAGCGCGGACCGCGCCTGCCCGGTGGCGAGGCGGTAGTGGCCACGGGCGTACAGGTAGTGCAGTCCGTAGCGGCTCTGGAGCATCGCCTCCGGGAACGGCTCGGCGAGCAGGGCCGCGGCCCGGTCGAGCTTGCCCATGCGGACCTCGGACAGCACGAGCGTGCCCAGCGGCAGGCCGAGCGCCACGCCCCACGCGTCGGCCGGGAGCAGGTCGAGGGCTTGGCGCGCGGAAGCCGAAGCGGCGTTCAAGTCGCCTGCCCGCAGCGCCGTTTCGGCCCGTACGGCGGTGAACAGCGCCGACCACGTGGGGGTGTTGCGGGTACTGGCCTCGGCCATCAGATGGTCGCACCATCCGGTCGCGGTCTCGAAGCTGTCGGTGTACACCAGGCACAGGAGGGCGAGCAGGGCGACCTCGCCGCTCCACAGCGAGTGGTGATCGGGCCGCGCCGTGTGCAGGACGGCGTCGGCCCGGGCGGCTAGCCGGGTCGCGTCGCCGCGGATGAGGTCCTCGGCGAGGGCCGCCGCCGTCGACCAGGGGTCGAGCTGCCGGCCCGGCGCCTCGTGCGGGACGGGGGGAACCAGCGGCCGGGGTCCACCGCCCGGGTACGCGGGGTACGCGCAGGTCAGCCAGGTGCGCACGTTGTGCAGGGCGGCCGAGTCCCCGGGGTCGAGCCGGTGCCGTCCGGCCTCGGCCTGCTGCAGCAGGCCCTGGACCGTGTCGAGTTCGCCGTGCCAGGACAGGGTCCACAGCAGGTCGAGCAGATCGTGTGTGTCGGTGTGTCCGGCCGAGACGTCCTCGACCAGGGGGGCCAGGGAGTGCACGGCGGTCGGCGGTTGGAGCTGCCACTTGAGGCGGCCGATTCGGGCCCGTACGGCCGCTCGGGACGGGTCGTCGCCGCGGGTGCGTTCGGCGAGCTCCAGATAGTCGGCCGCCCTCTGGGGCCGGTGGGCGGCGAGGGAATCGCGGGCCGCCTCCAGGAGGACGTCCCCGGCCCAGGACGGGCCGGTGTGTCCGACGGCCACGAGCTGTTCGGCGACCGCGACGGCCGGCGCGCTCTCGGTGTGCAGGAGTTCGGCGGCGCGCCGACGCAGCGCGGCGTGGTCGGCGGCGGGCATGTCGTCCAGCACGTCGGCGGCCGCCGTGGGATGTCGGAACGCGGTCGCGTGCAGCAACCCGGCACTGTTCAGGGCGTGCAGAGCGCCTTCGACCTCGGCCGCGTCGAGTCCGGTGAGCAGGGCGAGCCGCTGCGACGGAGCGCCGTCCCCGAGGACCGCGAGGGCGCGCAGCACGACGAGCAGGGCGGGTTCGCCGTGGTAGAGGCAGTTCAGCAGGGCGCGGCCGTAGGCGCGCGGATCGTCTCCGAGCCCGGCGCGGTGGTCGCTCAGGAGGTTCTGGAGGACGAGCGGGTTGCCGCCGCTGACGTCGGCGAATCCGGGGGCGAGCCGGGCCGCCTCCTCCGCGCCGAGGTGCTGGGCGAGCAGCCGGCGGACGCCCGCCCGCGTCAGGAGGCTCAGGTCGATCCGGTGGAGGTTGGGCTGCCGGAGCAGGTCGACCCGCAGCCGGTCGTCGGTGGCGCGCCGTCCGGTGTCGTCGGTCATGACGACCAGCGAACTCACGTTCCGGAGGCGGGGGAGGATCGAGGCCAGGTAGCGCAGCGAGGGGGCGTCGACTTCGTGGAGGTTGTCGATCCCGATCACGAGCCGGCGGTTCTCGGCGAGGTCGACCAGGGCCAGGACGATCTTGCGGAGGTCGGCCATGGTCGCGGCGGGCAGGCCGGTGGTCACGGGGCCGGCGGTCTCCTCGCGGGTCGGCAGCGCGGTGAACAGGGCGTCCATCTCGTCGCGTACGCGCTGCGGAACCTGGGAGGTCTGGAAGAGCTGCGACAGGACCCCGAAGGGGAGCGCGCGCTCGGGTCCCGACGCGGTCGCGCTGAGCACGAGGGCCCGGGCGGGGTCGACGGTCTCGAGGAAGTCGTGCAGGAGCTTGCTCTTGCCGCCGCCCAGCGGGGCGTGGACGAGGGCGATGCGCCCCCTGCCGGAGGCGGACTTGTCGAACAGGAGGTCGAGGTCCGCGAGGGCCTCGTCACGCTCCACCAGATCGGATGTGTGGGATGCGGGGTTCTCCGGTGCTGCGCGCATTGCATGCCTCTGGGGTTCCGGAACCGATGACAGCCGAACGGGACGGAGTTGGCCGTCCCGGTCTTCGCGAGGGTGCGATGCGGAGGGTGTCCCAAGGCCGCGGCAGGGCCGCCGTGTTCCCCTCGTTCCGGAGGGCTCCGACGACCGGAGGGCGACGCACGACGGTGTCCACGCTGTATCCCCCTGTGCCGGTCCAGGCCCCGTGCCGGGCACGGGGGAACTGCTCGATGTTCGGGATCATTTCGAGTCTGCCCGTGACTGTCAACGTCGTTCGGGGGCACGGGCGGTGCGTGTCGCGGACCTGATCGGGGAGCTCCCGAGGGACGGGCTCCGCGTCGGCGGTGATACCCCAACACGTCGGATATTGCTGATCTTTACCGAGTCGGGAACGGCGTCGGGGATGGACGTGTTCGGGTGGCTGGCGTCCTGGATGTCCGTGTCACGCCCCCCACCCGGACCGAGGGCCGGCGTACGCCGCACGATCGAGGACCGGCTTGTGAAGAGGCCTGGTGGGACCCTCGGCGGCGCCCGCCGCCCGCGCGTTCAGGGACGTACGGCGAGCAGGTCCGCCTCGGCCGTCCGGACCCGGGCGAGGCCCGCGGGGTACGGGAGGGACTCCGCCCGCCCCCGGGCCTCGGCGAGGAGCGAGTCGGCCCGCTCGCTCCTGCCGGAGAGGCCGAGGGCGAGCGCGAGCACCGTGGTCGTCTCCACGACGAGGAGGTGCTGCCCCGTCCGCTCGGCGCGCCCGGCCTCCCGTTCCAGGAGGGTGACGGCCTCCGCGAGGCGGCCCGTACGGACCAGGGCCCAGCCGCGCAGGCACGCGGCGCGGGGAGTGCTCGCGTCGTCGCCGAGCAGGGCGAGTGCCTCCTCCGGGCGGCCGGTGCGCAGCACGAGTTCGGCGGTCGCGAGCCGCACCTCGGCGAGGGCCTGCCACTCGGCGGACTGCTCGGCACAGTTCTCCGCACGGGAGAGGAGCGCCCGCGCCATCGGCGCGTTCCAGGTCATCCGGGTCCGGGCCAGGGCGGTGAGGGCGTACGGGAGGGTCCGCGGCGCCTGTGTGCGGGCGGTCCGCTCCGCCGCCACGGCCAGTCTCTCCGCCTCGGCGTCCCGGCCGAGGAGCAGCTGCAGCTCCGCCAGGTTGGTGCGCTCGAAGGAGCTCGCCTCCGGGCTGCCGACCCGGTCGGCGAGGGCGGCGGCGCGCTCCCCGTACGCGACCGCTTCGGTCAGCCGGCCCGTCCGGCGGGCGTTCTCGCGCAGGATCGACAGCACCAGCGCCTCCACCGAGGCGTCCCCGGCCGCGACGGCGTGCGGCAGGGCCTCCTCGGCGGCGGCCTGGGCCTCGCCCAGGCGCTCCGCCAGTCCCAGCGAGACGGCCCGCTGGGCCAGCGCACGGGCGAGTGCCCGCGCGCCCGCGCGGCCGGGCAGGTCCGCGGCGGCGGCCGCGGACGCGGTGGCCGATTCCACGGCCTCGGTGTGCCGGCCCTCGACGAACGCGATGATGGACGAGGCCAGCCGGTGCGCGGCCACCGCCTCCGGGGGCGTCGTCGGTCCGGGACGCCGGGCGTCGAGGGCCCGCCGGGCCCTCTCCGGCCGGCCCGTCCGGATCAGGGCCTCGGCGAGCCGGGCCGTGACCGCGATGGCGGTGTGCGCGTCCCCCGCCCGGTCCGCGGAGGCGAGGGCCGCACGCAGGACGTCGACGGCGTCCCCGTAGCGGGACATCCGGTGCAGCAGGGCGCCGTGGTCCATGCCCACGCCGGCCGCCCGGGCCGGGTCGGCCGCGACCAGCGGCGTCAGCCGGCGGTAGTACTCGTCCGCCTCCTCGTTGGCGTAGAGGCCCGCCGCGCGTTCCGCCGCCCTGCGCAGGTGGTCCGCCGCCCGGTGGTCCTCGGCCCGCAGCAGGTGCCAGGCCAGCGCGTCCACGTCGTCGGGCCGGTGGCGCAGGAGGGTCTCGCTCCAGGCCGCGTGCAGGCTGAGGGAGCGCAGCCGGGTGAGGAGTCCGTAGCAGGTGAGCCGGAGCAGGGGGTGCCGGAAGGCCAGTCCGGCGACGCTGCGGCCGCCGACGCCGACCTGCTGCTCGGTGAGCAGGGAGGCGGACACGGCCTCTTCGAGGGCGGCGACGGCCTCCGCCGTCGCCATCGGCGGGTGGAGCCCGTCGCGGGCGATGTCGAGGACCTCGGCGAGCGGGGCGGTCCCTCCGGCGGCGGCGACGACCTCGGCCATGCGCCGGGCCCGGGGGTCGAGTCGCAGCAGCCGCCGGGCGACCAGCTGGCGGACGCCTTCGGGAGCGCCGCCCTGAGCGGTGTCCCGGTCCTGGTCACGGCCCCGGTCCGCGGTGCCCGCGCGGGCCAGTTCGACGGTGAAGAGGGGGTTGCCCAGCGAGAGCCGCCACACCCGGTCGAGTTCCCGCTCGTCGACCTCCGGCCCCTGGGGTGCCCGCACCTCACGGACCAGGGCGAGGGCGTCCTGCCTGCTCAGGCGGGGTACGGCGACGCGGCTCGCGAGACCCGCCCGGACCAGCTCGTCCACCCGCAACAGGTCCGCATCGGGAAGGGGTTCGTCGTCGCGGAAGGTCACGAGGAACCGGCAGCGGAACCCGTCGCCCGCCTCCGAGAACCGTCGCGCCAGCCGGGCGAGGAGGTGGTGCGTACCGACGTCGGCGGCGTGCAGGTCGTCCAGGACGACGACCACGCCGCCGGTCCCGCCGATCTCCCTGAGCAGCCGCTCCACCCCGTGGAAGAGGCGGGCCCGCTCGTCGGAGGCCTCGGCGCCGGGCGCACCGGTGAGCGTCGGGGACGGGCCCGCCGCGATCTGGTGGAGCGAGGGCAGGAGGGGGACGAGCTCGGGGCAGAGGTGCGCGATCCGCGTCCGGTCGGCCCGCGGACGACGGGTCAGCCAGCCGTCCAGTGCCTCGACGAACGGGCCGTACGGCATGTGCCCCTCGGCGTCGTGCGCCGCACCCCACAGCACGGCCGCGCCCGACTCGGCCAGGCGCGCGGCGGCCTGCGCCGCGAGCCGGGTCTTGCCGATCCCGGCCTCCCCGCTGAGCAGGACCACCGGGCCGTCCGCGGCGGTGACGACCGTGTGCAGCAGCTCCTCGCGCCCGTGCAGAGGGCCGCCCGCGGCGGCCCGTACGGCGGAGGGCAGGGCCGTCCCCGCGGAGGTCGCCTTCGGGAGGGCGAGGGTGCCGGGAGAGGTCCGGACGGCGAGGCCGCGCAGGCGCTCGGTCTCCGGGCCGGGGGCGATGCCGAGTTCCTCGGCGAGGGCGTCACGGCAGAGCTCGTACTGGCGCACCGCCCGGTCGCGGAGCCCCTGCTCCAGGCAGACCGTCATGAGCAGGCGGTGGGCGCGTTCGTCGGCCGGCGCGACGGCGAGGACCTGGCGGGCCGCGCCGGAGGCCTCCTCGTACGACCCGTCGGCCAGTCTCCGCTCGGCGAGGGCGAGCAGGAGGCGCAGCCGCAGCGTGGCGAGTTCGGCGCGGCGCTGCTCGGCCCAGGGGGCGTAGCGGTCCTCGGGGAGTAGTTCGCCGCCGTACGCGGCGAGGGCCGACGTCAGCGCGTCGCGGGCCGGCGCGGAGTCCGGGGCCTGCGGGCCGGGGCCGTTCTCCGACAGGGCCTCGACGGAGAGTGCCTCGGCCTCGTCGGCGTCGATCCACACGCGCCGCGGGTCCAGACGGAGCATCGTTCCGTCGGATACGAGGTAGGAGGACGCGGCGCGCGGCGCGAGTTCCGGTTCGAGGGCGCGCCGGGCGGCGTGCAGGGCGACCCGCAGGCTGCCGACGGCGGCCTCCGGTGTCGCGTCCGGCCAGCAGATCTCCTGCACCTGCCCGCGGTGGAGGCTGTGGCCGGGCACGACGGCGAGCAGTTTCACGATGGTCCGGGCACTGGGGCGGGGCCAGCGTCCGGGCAGCGCGGGGCCGCCGTCCCGCTCCGCGCGGAAGCCTCCGAGGAGGTGCAGGCGCAGCAGCGGGGGCGTGCCGTCCTCGTTCTTCAGGACGTCGTCGTCCTGTCGTGCCACGTTCATGAGGGGCGCCACTCTAGCCGGGCCGTCTGTGGACTCCCGAGGCCCCTCCGAGGCGGAAACCCGCGGCCCTCGGGCCCTGCGGCGGCGCGCACCACGAGGACCCCCCGGCCGAGGCTCGGGGGGTCCGACCGACGTGTGGTGCGGGTCAGGACAGCGTGAACACCGTCATCTGGTGGATGGCGTTGTCCGGGGACAGCACCCCGCCACCGAGCTGAGCGGCCGCCCGGTTGACGCCGAAGTGGTCGAAGTTCAGCGAGACCATCTCGTCCGTGCCGTCGCCGTCGAGGTCGGCGGCGATGTAGCCGCGGCCGCCCATGACGGTGGCGCCGCCGATGCTGGACTGGAAGGACCAGCCGGTGGTCAGCACCGACGGGTCGTACACGGCCAGGCCGGCCTCGGTCCCGCCGGCCACCAGCCTGCGCCCGCCGGGGCCGTTGACGAACTGCGCGGACCGCAGGGGCGCGGACACCGAGCTGCGGGTCTCGGTGCCGTCGGCGGCGAAGCCGTTGAAGACGCCGAAGCTGAGCTGGTACAGCGGGTCGTTCGCGCCGTCGATGAAGTAGTTGCCGTGCGAGAACGGGCTGCCGCCGATGAACTGGTGCAGCACCTCTCCGGTGCGCCCGTCCCGGATCTCCGTCACGACGCGCGGCGTGGCGGTGGAGACGTCACCGGCCGTGGTGGGGTCGGCCTTGATGATCCAGGTGTGGACGACCGCGTGCCCGTCCGCGTACGGGATGTCGGGCGAGGCGAAGACGCCGTGGTCCAGGACCGCGCCGTGGAGCTTGCCGTCGGCCGCGCGGGCCGGGGCCTGGGGATCGGCGGTCCACTGCACGGTGCCCCTGCCGTCGAGGGCGACGCCGTTGACGACCGCGTCGGGGTCCTGGAACGCGCCGAGGGTGCTGTACTGCGTGTACACCCGGCCGTCGGAGACCACCGTGTCGGAGAAGACGGCGTCGCCCGTGCCGGCCGGCGGGGAGTACGACCACAGCTGCGCACCGGTCGCGTCGTACACGCGCAGGGCGTCGGTCGGGACGAGGATCTCGGCCTTTCCGTCGCCGTTCACGTCGGCGACGGTGACCGAGCGGACGAACGCGCCGGCGCCGTCGACGGTCGCGAGCGTCCTGCCGTCGCGGCCGTCGAGGACGGCGGTGGCCTCGTCCGCGGCGACGGCGACATCGGGCGTGCCGTCGCCGTTCACGTCTCCGGTGGCGATGCCGTGCACCTCGCCGGGGACGGTGGCCTGCCACAGCTTCTTCGGCTCGCCGTTGACCAGCGAGGTGCCGGAGTACGCCCACACGCCGTTCGAGCTGCCGCCGACGACGACGTCCTTCTTGCCGTCGCCGTCGAAGTCCGCGGCCTGGCCGTGGTTCAGGTCGCCCTGGAGCGGCGTGAGGCGCTTCCGGCCGCCGTTGCCCAGGCTGTAGTCGCGGATGTTCTGCTGCTGGTCGACGACGCGGACGTAGTCGGCGCCGCCGGTGGAGTACACCTGCTGGTACATCGGCGAGGCGTCCACGCCGTCGCGCCGCCACTTGACCTTGCCGTTGCCGGTGAACGCCGTCAGCGAGCCGTAGCGCAGGCCGCCCGGGTTGTCCGCGGTGCCCAGGCCCGTGTCGTCCTGGGCCGCGGCGATCAGCGAACCGCCCTTGGCGGCGAGGCTCCAGGTGCTGGGGCCGTCCCCGGTGTTGTCGGCGTTCCGCTTGGTGGTGTGGGTCCACCGGGTCGTGGCACCGTCCGAGCCGTCCAGGACGCGGATCGTACTGGCGCTCACCGCGAACGTGGGCGTGAACGCCGACTCGCCGACCACGTACTCGGCACCGCCGCCGGTGGCCGCGTCGCCCACGGTCAGGGCGGTGGGCAGCACGTTGACCCGGGTGTCGAGCGTGGTGCGTTCGCCGCTGCCCAGGTCGTAGGCGGCGATCTCGTACGCCACCGCGTCACTGCCGTCCGCCTGCTCCACGGCGACGATCCGGCCGCGGGAGGCGTCCAGGCGGAGCTGACGTCCGTACAGGGCGCTGTCCGTCTGCCAGGCGACCGACCCGTCGGCGGTGTCCAGGACGAGGGTGCGTCCGCGCGCGGCGGTCGTGGCGGTCTTGCGCAGGTCCCAGACCGCCGCGACCCTGCCGTCGCCGACGGCCTCCAGGGCGCCCCAGGTGGCGGCGGCCGTCGTGCCGGTGTCGTACGTCCAGGTCGTGGCCGGGGTCAGCACGCCGTCGGCGTACGAGAAGCGGATACCGGTGAGCGTGGCCGTCTGGGTCTTCGCCGCGTTCTGGTTCAGGCGCGGCGAGTCGGCGATCAGCAGCGTGCCGTCGACGACCTTGACCATCGAGGCGTACGAGTACAGCTTCGACCACACCGTCCGACCGGTCCTGCCGTCGAGGACCGTCACGAAGGTGCCGGTGGACAGCGACGAGCCGGGCGAGGTGAACGGCCGGTACGGGCTGGAGCCGACGCTCGCCGAGAGGACGAGGTCGGGTGTGCCGTCGCCGGTCAGGTCGGCGGTGTCGTAGCCCTGGTCGGAGGTGGGCGTGAACGGGGAGACGGCGTTGTAGCCCATCAGGACGCGCGCCGGATACGGCTCGGTTTGGTACACCCGGAGGGGCTTGACCTGCCAGTCCGCGTACAGCGACGCGTTGGTGCGCGCCCAGCCGGTGGAGCCGTCGGCCCTGTGCAGCTGGACGTTGCCCAGGCTGTGCACGGTGAAGTAGCCGCCGTCGGAGCCGGCGGGGACGGTGGCGGCGATGCCGCGCACGCCTTCCAGCGTGGACTTCCCGGTGAAGGTGACGGGCCCGGTGGCGGCGGACGTGCCCGAGCTCGGGTCGGTCGACGGACCGTCGGCGGACGCGGTGTCCTCCGTGGCGGGGGCGGCGTCCCCGTACACGTCGACGTTCACGTGCTCGGCGAGCTGCTGGGCCTCTTCGCCGGTCAGGGTGATCGCCGCGGTGCCCGCGTCGCCGGCCGCCAGCGCGTGCGGCGCGGAGGTCAGGGCGAGTCCCGCCGCGATCAGGGCGGAGGCGAGCGCCAGGGCCCGCCGGGAGGTGTGGGCGCTCATCACTTGGCTCCCTGCGTGAAGCGGATCGCCGACCCGGCCTTCAGGACGGCCTGGTCGTAGGAGTGTTGGAGGGCGTCGGTGCCGGCCTGGTTCTCGATGCCGACGGTGGCGGAGGAACCGCTGCCCGGGACGGACTGGTACTGGAAGGTGATCGCGCCGGTGGCCTCGTCGAAGACCGCCTCGAAGGTGGTGCGGGCACCGCTGCCGTCCGCGAACAGGACGTTGTTCCAGACCACCGCGAACCTGCGGCTGCCGGTGGTGCCGGTGGTGGCCGTCTGCACGCTCGACTTCCTGTCGAGCGCCAGGTCGTCCCACAGCGGGGCGACGATGCCGTTCGGCTTGGCCGCCTCGGGCAGCGCGGTGTTGGTGTAGTCGCCGACGCGCGGTTCGAGGAAGTCGACCAGGCCGTTGGTGGTGACGGCGGCGCTGGAGTACGAGACGCCGTACAGCTTCACCGGGAACGGCAGGGCGATCGTCTTCGTGTCCTCGTCGCCGCTGAGCGCGACCTTGCCGGACCCGGGGATCCAGGAGTACGCGGCCGGGGCGCAGCTGTTGCCGGAGGCGTCGGTGCGGGCAGGGAGGCGGACGGTGCGGGTCTCGGCGCCGTCGACGGTCAGGCTCGTGGTGGACTCGCCGTTGCACAGGACGGGCGCGGCGGGCGTCACCGTCAGCGGGTACGTGCCCTCGGCGACCCGCGGCAGGGTGAACGTGCCGTCGGAGCCGGAGGTGACCTTGGCGACCGGGGTACCGGTGACCTGGACGGTCGCACCGGCGAGGGGCTTGCCGGTGACGTCGAGGACGGTGCCGGTGACGGCGTGGGCCGGCAGCGGGGCGAGCGCGACGTCCTGGGTCAGGGGCAGGCCGTCGGTCAGCTCGACGCCACCGAGGGTCTTCGTCTCGTAGCCGTAGCCGCTGAGCGTGAAGTCGTACGTGCCCGGGGCGAACGACAGGCGGTAGCCGCCGTCGGATCCGGTGTGGACGATGCGCTCGCCGGTGACGGCATGGGCGGCCTTGACGGCGATGCCCTGCAGCGGGGCGCCCGTGGCCCGGTCGGTCACCTTGCCGGTGACGGTGACCGCGGTGTGCGGGGCCTTGTCGACGGACGCGAGGATGTCGAGCTTGCCCTCGCCCCACACGTTGTTCCGGCCGGCGGTGCCGCCGCAGTGCGTGTCGTCGACGTCGACGGCACCCCCGTCGAGGAGCGCCCGCGTCCCGTCGATGTCGCCGATCAGCGACGGGGCGGCCGACCACAGGAGGGCGACCGCGCCGGCGACGTGCGGCGTCGCCATCGACGTACCGGAGCTGACCTTGTACGCCGAACCCGGCCACGTGGACGTGACGTTGACGCCCGGCGCCGAGATGTTGGGCTTCGCCGAGCCGTCGACCGGCGACGGACCGAAGCCGGAGAACGAGGCGATCCTGCCGTTGGCGTCGTACGCGCCGACGCCGTAGGTGGGCGCTTGCGCGCCGGGCGCGGCCGTCGTGGAGCAGGTCGTGCCGTCACCTTCGTTGCCCGCCGCGAACGCCTCGAAGATGCCCGCCGCGTTCCAGGCCTCGACGATGTCCTGGTAGAACGTCGTGTCGCCGCCGCCCCAGGAGTTGTTGACGATGTTCGGGGCGAGGTCCGGACGCGGGTTCTGCCCGTTGCGGTCGGTCGGGGCGAGGATCCACTGGCCGGCCGCGAGCAGGTTCTCGTCCGAGCACTGCGACGACTCGCAGCCCTTGGCGGCGATCCACTTCGCGTTCGGCGCGACACCGATGCCGTTCCTGCCGACCATCGTGCCCATGGTGTGGGTGCCGTGGCCGTTGTTGTCGCACGGGGTGGTGCTCGTCGCGCACGTCCCGGACGGGTCGTAGAAGTTGTAGTCGTGGGTGAAGGTGCCGTCACCGTTGTTGCCGCGGTAGCCGGCGACGAGGTCGGGGTGGTCGTACTGCACGCCCGAGTCGACGTTGGCGATGACGATGCCCTCGCCGCGGTTCTCGTACTGCGACCAGACCTGGTCGGCCTTGATGTCCTTGACGCCCCACTCGGGGGTGTCGTCGCCGGTGGCGGAGGAGTCGGTGCGGGAGGAGTCGGTGCCGGAGGCGGCCGTACGCGACGTGGTGATCGCGCTGCCGGCCGTCTCGCCGTCGTCGAGCCGGTACTTCCGCGCCATGACGAGCTGCTTCACGTCGGCGCGCCGGGCGAGCGCGTCGACGAGGTCCCGGCCGCCCGTGACCTGGACGGCGTTGGCGATCCAGTAGTCCCGGTGCCCGACCTTCTCCTTGTCGAGGAAGGAGCCGAGCGCCCGCTGGCCGTCCCTCGCGGTGGCCTTCAGCGCCTGGTACGCGGCCGCGGTGGCCTTCGCGTGCGACGTCTGCTTCCTGGCGCTGGTCAGGTCGGCCTGCTCCTTGAGGACGACGAAGAAGGAGGCGTCGCCGCCGTCCCCCACGGCCTCCGCGAGCGCGGCGTCGACCTGCGCGGACGTCGCGGCCGGCCCCGCGGAATCGGCGAGCGCGGGGAGGGGACTGGTCATCAGTGCGGCGGCCGCGGACAGCGAAGCCGCCGCCCAGACGGCACATCTGCGCCTGGACGGTCGGGGCAGGGGCATGGGGCACTCCTTGCGGGGAAGCTATGGAATGCCCGCACCCTAGAAAGCCGCCGTTACCGAGCAATTACTGCGACCGGAAAGCGTGCGGCACCCCGGTCGCAACTGCCGGCGACCCAGCCCCACCGGCCGGGCGTCAGGTCTGCCGGGCGTGCTCCACCGTGCAGCCGGTCCCGCCGGCCGGGCACCAGTGGGAGCGGCCTCCGACGAGGCGGAGCTGGAGGTCGGCGTCGCCCATGCCTGCCCGGTCGAGGGCGGCGCGCAGCGCGGTGGGGGCGGGCTGGGGAGGCAGGCCGAGGACGTCGACGAGGATGACGCCGTTGCGGGCCTCGACCGAGGCGATCTGCCAGGCGCCGGCCGACGCCCAGCGGTCGGCGACGGGGCGGGCGTCGGCGGCGAGGGAGCGGTCGCGGGCGACGGAGATCGTGCCGGTGGTGAGAGGGACGGCGACGAGGAGGACGACGGCCGCGACCGCGGCGAGGGTCCGGCCGTGGAACTCCCCGACGGTGAGTCCGGCCGATCGCGCGGCGTCGCGGACGCGGTACAGGAGGAAGACGAGGGTGCCCGTGGCGACGATCGCGGCGACGTTCGTGGTGAAGAGGAGCGCCGACTCACCGGCGTCGTGGTAGCGCCGGACCGTGATCAGCAGCCCCGTGACGGCCAGCGGCGGTACGAGCGAGATCGCGATGGCGACGCCGGGCAGCGTGTCCGAGATGTCCGTGCGGACCAGGGCGAACGCGCCGACGGTTCCGGTGGCCAGGGCGGCGAACAGATCGATCAGACGCGGGCTGATCCGGGACGACACCTGACTGTTGTTCGCGAAGGCGTCCGGCGGCGAGACGATCCAGCCCAGCAGCATGCCGATGCACACCACCGCCACCGCCCCGCCC
The DNA here is from genome assembly GCF_040815545.1 of Streptomyces sp. LMG1-1-1.1. Classification (NCBI taxonomy): domain Bacteria; kingdom Bacillati; phylum Actinomycetota; class Actinomycetes; order Kitasatosporales; family Streptomycetaceae; genus Streptomyces; species Streptomyces sp. LMG1-1-1.1. The sequence goes on from NZ_JBFPNH010000001.1 coordinate 98,499, forward strand.
AGCACGAGCAGCGCACTGCGCACCACGTGCGTCCGGTCGGCCAGTACGAGCGCCAGAGCGCTGCCGAGGATCGGCGTCATCAGCGGCGCCACGATCATCGCGCCGATCACCGTGGCCGTGGAGTCGCCCACCACACCGGCGCTCGCGATCACCGAGGCCAGGACCAGCAGCACCCAGAAACGCGAGGCACTCCGACTCCGCCACGCCCGCTCGATGAACAGGGAGTCGGCCATCCGCCGCGCGGCGGCCGCATCGACGTCACCCACGTCCGACACCCTTCCCCCGCCCCGCGCTCACGGCTACCGGGCGGTCCCCGTACCCCGTCCCTTCGGACCGCTCGCGAGTCACCGCCGCTCCCGTTGCCCGCGTCGCGCCCCGGGCCGGATTCCTCCGCATGCTCCAGATATCTGCCGAGATGGTCATATCCGTCACCGTGGCCCAGATCCGCCCGGCACCCGCGCAGCGACGCGCACCGACCCCGGAGCGTCCCCACGTCACGTGGGCGAGGGACGACGGCCGGCTCGGCGAGGACGCGGCGGCAGCGGGCCCGTCCCCGGCGGGGCTCCACCAAGCGCCCCTCTCGCTGTGACCCACGTCACACACGGCTCCTGTCAGGAATCGGTTCGCTGTCCCGCTCAAGTCACCGGAAGCAAGCGAACCGACGGGAGCACCTCATGAAGCACCGCATCGTCGTTCTCGGCGCCGGCTACGCCGGGGCCCACGTGGCCGGGACCCTGGCGCGCCGACTGTCCCCGGCGGACGCCGAGATCACCGTGGTCAACGCCGAGCCCGACTTCGTCCAGCGGCTGCGACTGCACCAGCTCGCGGCCGGCCAGGAGATCGATGCACCACGGCTCGCCGACGTCTTCGCCGGCACGGCGATTCGGCTGCGCCTGGGCCGTGTCACCGCCGTGGACCCCGAGCGCCGGGTCGTCGCCGTGGCCGATTCCGACGGCGGCGGCGAGCTCGCCTACGACACGCTGCTCTACGCCCTCGGCAGCCACGGCGACGACCACGGCGTCCCCGGCGTGGCCGAGCACGCCTTCGACGTCGCGGCCCGGCCCTCCGCACTGCGCCTGCGCGACCGCCTGGACGACCTCGGCAAGGGGGACGAAGGCGGGAGCGTGCTGGTCGTCGGCGACGGGCTGACCGGCATCGAGACCGCCACCGAGATCGCCGAGTCCCGGCCCGGCCTGTCCGTGACGCTGGTTGCCCGCGGCGAGCTGGGCGCCCCGCTCTCCGCCGTGGCCCGCGGCCACCTGCGCCAGGCCTGCGACCGGCTGGGCGTCACCGTCCTGGAGCACACCAGCGTCGAAGCCGTCGAGGCGACGCGGGTGCTGTGCGCCGACGGCACCGTCCTGGCGGCCGACGCGACGGTGTGGACGGCCGGATTCGCGGTCGGCCCCCTCGCGGCCGCCGCCGGGCTGGAGGTCACCGAACACGGCCGGATCGTCGTCGACGGCATGATGCGGTCGGTCTCGCACCCGGACGTCTACGCCGTCGGCGACAGCGCCTACACCACCGGCGACAACGGCCGTCCGCTGCCGATGTCCTGCGCCTCGGCCGGCTACACCGGCCGCCGGGCCGTCGAGTCGATCGTGGGACACCTGACCGGCCGCGAGATCGCGAACACCAAGCTGGAGTACGTGGGCAACCACATCAGCCTCGGCCGGCGGGACGGAATCCTGCAGATGGTCGACGGCGAAGGACGGGCTAAGCCGAAGTACCTCGGCGGCCGGAAGGCCGCACGGATCAAGTCCGGCATCGTGAGGATGTCGCTGTGGGCCACCTCGCACCCGACCTTCGGCCTGCCCAAGCGCAAGCACCGCCTGACGGCCACGCGCAACGCGCCCGCCGAGAAGGCGGTCGCGTAGCCGCCCGGCCCGTGTTCCCCGATCGTGAACCACTCGACGCCGTGGTCACAGCCGACCGGCGTCGAGTCCGGGGCCCCGCTCACCCGGCGAAGACGTCCTCCCAAGGAGAAGGCATGTCCACTCCGCCCGCGCCCGAAGCCCCCACGGCGCCCTCACCCTGGCCGACCGTGGCCGGGGCGGTCGCCTTGCTCACGGTGACCGTCAGCCTGCTGCTCATCGCGTTCGCCTGGCCGTCCGTACGCTCGTCGGTGCATGGCGTGCCGATCGCCGTCGCCGGGCCCGCCCCCGCCGTCGAGCGGATCACGGCCGTACTCGACCAGCGGTTTCCCGGCGGCTTCGACGTCACCGAGGTCGCCGACACCACCGCCGCCGAGCGGCTGATCCGCGACCGCGAGGTGTACGGGGCCATCGACCTCGGCTCCGGCACCCCGCGGGTCATCACCGCGTCCGCCGGAAGCACCGCCGTCGCACAGACCCTGAACGGCATCGCGACCGGCCTCGGCCAGGCACCGGGCACCGGCACCGCGGCCGCGGCCCGCGACCTCGTCCCGCTGCCGTCCGACGACCCGCGCGGCGCCGGACTGGCCGCCGGGGCCCTGCCGCTGGTCATGGGCGGGCTGCTCTCCTCCCTGCTCCTGACCAGGCTCGTCCGCGGCGACGCCCGTCGCGTCACCGGAGCGCTCGCCTTCGCCGTCACCGGCGGACTCGCCGTCGCGGCGATCCTGCAGTTCTGGTTCGGCTCCCTCGACGGCTCCTACGGGGCCAACAGCGGCGCCGTCGCCCTGACCGTCGCGGCCACCTCCCTGACCGTCCTCGGTCTCGAATCCCTGCTCGGACACGCGGGCTTCGGCCTCGGCGCTGCCACCATGATGCTCATCGGCAACCCCCTGTCGGGCACCGCGACCGCCCCCGAGATGCTGCCCGGCCGGTCCGGCGCCCTCGGCCGACTGCTACCGCCCGGGGCCGGCGGCCGACTGCTGCGCTCCACCGCCTTCTTCGACGGCCGCGGTGCCGCACCCTCCGCCACCGTCCTGGCGGCGTGGCTCACGCTCGGCGCGCTGCTGTGCCTGGCCGGCAACCTGCGCCACCGGCCTACCGCCACCGACGCGGACACGGCCGCACAACGAGCCCCCGTGGCCACAGGCCGGCGATGACAGGCCGATTGCCCCCTCGTACGGGCCACTTGGCCCGAGAAGAGCCTTCAACAGAACCGTCTAGGGTGGCCCGCATGGACAGCACCACAGCCGATCGCTTCGACACCGACCGGTTCGAGGCCGGCCGGAGCCGACTCGCCTCGTTGGCGTACCGGCTGCTCGGCTCCGCCACCGACGCCGAAGACGCCGTCCAGGACGCGTTCCTGCACTGGCAGGCCGCGGACCGGCAGCGGATCAAGGTGCCGGAGGCATGGCTGACCAAGGTCGTCACCAACCTGTGCCTGGACCGGCTCCGCTCGGCACAGGCCCGCCGCGAACGCACCGCGGGCGCCTGGCTGCCCGAACCGCTCCTCGACGGCGACGCGTTGCTCGGCCCGGCCGACACCTTCGAGCAGCGCGAATCGGTCTCCCTGGCCGTACTGACGCTCATGGAGCGCCTGTCACCCCTCGAACGGGCCGTCTACGTCCTGCGCGAGGCCTTCTCCTACAGCCACGCCGAGATCGCCGAGATCCTCGACATCACCGAGTCCGCGAGCCAGCAGCACCTCCACCGCGCCCGGCGCCGCGTCACCGCCGCCCGCCGAGGCGGCGGCGAAGTCGACCCGGCATCGGCCCGGAGGATCGTCGAGGAATTCCTCGCCGCCGCCTCCTCGGGACGCACCGAACGCCTCGTCGCGCTGCTCACCGACGACGCGACCGCGATCTCCGACGGCGCCGGCGGCCTCGCCGACAAGCTGCTGCGCTACGACTCCCCGCACCGCATCGCCGCCGTCGTACGGGCCGGCTTCAAGCCCACCCCCGCGAAGCGCCGCCTGGCCGGAGGCACGCCCGCCCTCCACTACGCGACCGTCAACGGCGCCCCCGCCCTCCTCTTCGTCCTCGGCGACCAGGTCATCGGCGCCGTGACCTTCGACGTCGCCGGCACCAGGATCGCCACCGTCCGCGGCATCTCCGCCCCCACCCGCCTCGCCCGCCTCACCGCAGCCTGGCGACACCACGGCCCGGACACCCCCCTCATCGCCCATTGGTGACCCGCCACCATCCGCTGACGGTCCGCCACCGTCCGCCCCGCGACGAGGCCGTCGAGCATCAGGTCGCGGAGACGCCGTCCGCCTCCTACAGCCAGTCCCGCTTCTTGAAGATGACGTACAGGCTCGTGCAGACGACCGCCATCAGCAGGATCGCGAACGGGTATCCGCCCGCCCAGTGCAGCTCCGGCATGGAGTCGAAGTTCATGCCGTAGATCGTTCCGACGAGGGTGGGCGCGAAGAGGATGGCGGCCCAGGCGGAGATCTTCTTGATCTCTTCGTTCTGTTGGAAGCCGGCTTCGGCGAGGGCGCGCATTTCGGCGTTCTGTTGCTGGGTGACGAGGGTGGCGTTGACGGTGAGGATGTCGGCGAGGGCTTGGCGGAAGCCGTCGACGCGTTCGCTGGTGTGGGTGACGTGGTCGGCGACGTCGCGGAGGTAGCGCTGGAGTTCGTCGTCGGTGCCGTATTTGGCGAAGCCGGCCATGAGGGCGTGGAGCATGCCGACGAGGGGGCGGGTGGCGCGTTGGAACTCGACCATTTCGCGGGAGAGTTCGTAGATGCGGCGGGAGACGGCGGGGTCGCCGCCGAAGACTTCGGTCTCGATCTCGTCGATGTCGTTCTGGACGCCGGCGACGACGGGGACGTAGCCGTCGACGACCGCGTCGAGGATGGCGTAGAGAACGGCTTCGGGGCCGAGGGCGAGGAGGTCCGGGTTCTGCTCCATGCGGAGGCGGACGGCCGAGAGGTCCGGGGCGTCGCCGTGGCGGACGGTGATGAGGAAGTCGGGGCCGACGAAGAGGTGGAGTTCGCCGAAGTCGACCTCTTCGGGGGCGTCGAGGTAGCGGGCGGCGCGCAGGACGACGAAGAGCGTGTCGCCGTACCGCTCCAGCTTGGGGCGCTGGTGGGCTTCGAGGGCGTCTTCGACGGCCAGTTCGTGCAGGTCGAACTCCGCGGCCAGGGAGTGGAGTTCCTCCTCGGTGGGGCGCTGGAGCCCGATCCAGGCCATGCCGTCGGGGTGCTCGCGCAGCTGGCGGAAGGTGTCCGCGAGGGTGGCGGGGGAGGAGACCCGGCGGCCGTCGCGGTAGAGCGTCGACTGCACGACGCTCGGCTCCGCCGGGGGCGGCTGTGCCGACGAGGTCGCGGCCGGTGGTTCGGGGTGGCGGCGCCAGGCCGCGCGGGGGCGGCGTTCGGACATCGTCGCGCACTCCTCCTCGGTCTGCGGGGCGGGAGCCCGGAGGCCGGAACTCTCCGGGACTGGAGCGGGCCCTAGGGGCCGAGAGCAGGATATATGGGGTGAATCACTCCCGTCCGGATCTCGGTCGGGTCGGCATTCAGGACGGAAGCTGTCCGCAAGCCTCGGTAGTGTGCCGATCATGGCCCTCAAGACGTCGCACCCCGTGCTCGGCACCCGCGCCCTGAACCGTGCCACCCTCGACCGGCAACTGCTCCTGCGCCCCGCCGCGCTCGGGGCGGAGGAGGCCGTGGCGCACCTCGTCGGCCTCCAGGCCCAGAACACCAAGCCCCCGTACTACGCGCTCGCCGCACGCCTGGACGGGTTCCGGCCCGAGGACCTGTCGGCCCTGATGGAGTCGCGGCGGGTCGCCCGCATCGTCTCGCTCCGGTCGACCGTCCACACGCACACCGCGCGCGACGCCGTCGGCCTGCGCCGGCTCGTGCAGGCCGGGGCGATCGACCGGGAGCTGAAGATGTTCCGCAAGGGGCTCGACGGCACCGACCTCGACCGGCTCGCCGCCGTGGCGACCGAGTACGTCGAGGAGCGGCCCCGCACCCCCAAGGACCTGCGGGAGCGGCTGCTCGTGGAATGGCCGGAGGCCGACCCGCTGGCGCTGACCATCGCCGCCCGCTGCCTCCTCCTGATGGTGCAGGTCACGCCGCGCGGCCTGTGGAGGCGGAGCGGACAGGTCGCGCTCACCACCACCCGTGTGTGGTTCGGCGACCCCGACGGCGAGGCCGCCGAGATCGACGAGACCGTACGGCGCTACCTCGGCGCCTTCGGCCCCGCCTCCGTGCAGGACATGCAGACCTGGTGCGGTCTCACCCGCCTCCGTCCCGCCTTCGAGCGGCTGCGGCCCGAGCTCCTCGTGTTCCGGGACGAGCGCGGCACGGAGCTCTTCGACCTCCCCGACGCGCCCCGCCCCGACGAGGACACGCCTGCCCCGCCCCGCCTCCTCCCCGAGTTCGACAACCTGCTCCTCTCGCACGCCGACCGCACCCGCGTCGTCCCCGCCGAGCACCACGGCCGGACCTGGACCGGCAACCAGGCGCACCGCACGTTCCTCGTCGACGGCTTCCTCGCCGGCATCTGGCGCCTCGACGAGGCGAAGGACCGCACGACCCTCACCATCGAACCCTTCGCGCCCCTGACGCGCGCCACGCGCACCGCCCTCACCGCCGAGGCCGAGCGGACCCTCCTGCTCCTGACGCCGCCCGGCACCCCGTACGACATCGTCCACGAGGGCCCGTGATCGGGGCAGGCCCGCCTGGCCCGCGATCGGGGTAGGCCCGCCATGGCGCCGGGCCCGCCCGGCCCCGGCGCCGCGACAGCGACCCGACCCCGGCGCCCGTCACGACAGCGGCCCGCCCCGGCCCGTCACGGCAGTGCCCCCGCCCTGCGGGCCGCCACCACCGCCTCCGTCCGGGTGTGGGCGCCGAGCTTGCGCATGGCCGAGCGGAGGTAGCCCTTGACCGTCTCCGGGCGGAGGCCGAGCCGGCGGGCGGCCGTGGCGTTCGTGGCACCGGACGCGACGGCGGCGAGGACGTCGGTCTCGCGGGGGGTGAGGGTGAGGCCGGGGACGGGGGCCGAGGTGCCGGCGGCGGACCGGAGGCGGCCGCAGACGGCGAGGAGGCGGTCCCGCAGCTCGGGGTCGGTCACGCGGGGTGCCAGTTCGCGCAGTTCGCCGTAGGCCTGCCGCACCTCCTCCCAGGACGGCCCGGGGGACGGCGGCGCGAGGAGCCGGTGGACCTCGTCGCGTACGGCGAGGGCCTGCTCCACGTCACGGGCCGCCGCGACCGCCGCGTCGAAGACGCGTTCGCCGATCGGGAGGGCGTCGCGCAGCGCCCCGTACAGCACGCCGCGCACCTTGCGGCGTACGACGACGGGCACCGCGATCACCGAGCGGAGGCCTTCCGCGGAGACGGGGCCGTCGTACTCGTGCGTGATGTGCTGGGCCGAGGGGTAGTCCGTGACGGCGCAGGGGCGGGAGAGGGCCAGGCACTTCCCGCCGAGACCGGAGCCGGCCGAGATGGCGAGCCCGTGCAGCGCCGGGGTCACCGCCCCGTTCAGCTCGGCGATCCGCATGCCGCGGGTCTCGTGGAGCAGCCCGCCGAAGACCACCGGAAGGCCGGTGGTGCGGCGCAGGCGCAGCAGCGCGCCGCGCAGCTCCACCGATTCGACGTGCTCGCGCACCGTTCCCTCCCCGTCGTCGTCGGTCTGGATCACCCCCGAACGGGGGTAGTGAGACCTGGGTCACTGATTACACGATGTCCGGGACCGGTCCCGCAACGAGGAGGACACATGACGGCAGCGAGCGCGACCAGTGCGACGGAGGCGTTCCGGACGGCCCGGGACTTCCTGCTCCGGCATCGCGACGACTACGAGACGGCCTACGAGGGCTTCGCCTGGCCCCGGCCCGACCGTTTCAACTGGGCGCTCGAATGGTTCGACGTCATCGCCGAGGGCAACGACCGGACCGCCCTGCACATCGTCGAGGAGGACGGCTCCGAGACGAAGGTGTCCTTCGCCGGGATGTCCGCCCGCTCGAACCGGGTCGCGAACTGGCTGCGCGCCCAGGGCGTGCGCGCCGGCGACCGGATCATCGTGATGCTCGGCAACCAGGCCGAGCTGTGGGAGACCGTGCTCGCCGCGATGAAGCTGCGCGCCGTCGTCATCCCCGCGACCCCGCTCCTCGGCCCCGCCGACCTGCGCGACCGCGTCGACCGGGGCCGCGCCCGGCATGTGATCGTGCGCGCCGAGGACACGGCCAAGTTCGACGAGGTGCCCGGCGACTACACCCGGATCGCGGTCGGCGGCGACGGGGTGAGCTGGCTCGGTTACGAGGACGCGGCCCGCGAGTCCGCCGACTTCGAGCCCGACGGCGCCACCCTCGCCGGCGACCCGCTCATGCTGTACTTCACCTCCGGCACCACCGCCCGCCCCAAGCTCGTCGAGCACACCCACACCTCGTACCCGGTCGGGCACCTCTCGACGATGTACTGGATCGGCCTCAAGCCCGGCGACGTGCACCTCAACATCTCCTCGCCGGGCTGGGCCAAGCACGCCTGGTCCAACCTGTTCGCCCCGTGGAACGCGGAGGCGACCGTCTTCATCCACAACTACACGCGCTTCGACCCGGCGCGGCTGATGAGCGAGATGGACCGCAACGGCGTCACCAGCTTCTGCGCCCCGCCGACCGTCTGGCGGATGCTCATCCAGGCCGACCTCGGCCAGCTGAAGACCCCGCCCCGCGAGGTCGTCGCCGCCGGCGAACCTCTCAACCCCGAGGTCATCGAGTCCGTCCGGCGCGCCTGGGGGGTCACCATCCGGGACGGCTTCGGCCAGACCGAGACGGCCGTACAGGTCTCCAACAGCCCCGGTCAGCGGCTCAAGGAGGGCTCCATGGGCCGCCCGAGCCCCGGATTCCGCGTCACCCTCGTCGACCCGGTGACCGGTCGGCCCGGCGTCGAGGAGGGCGAGATCTGCCTCGACCTGTCCGCCCACCCGGTGGGCCTGATGACCGGCTACCACGGAGACCCGGAGCGTACGGCCGAGGCGATGGCGGACGGCTACTACCGCACCGGTGACATCGGCTCCCGCGACGCGGACGGCTACGTCTTCTACGTCGGCCGCTCGGACGACGTCTTCAAGGCCTCCGACTACAAGATCAGCCCCTTCGAGCTGGAGAGCGCACTCCTGGAGCACGAGGCCGTCGCGGAGGCGGCCGTCGTCCCCGCCCCCGACCCGGTGCGGCTCGCCGTGCCGAAGGCGTACGTCGTCCTCGCCGCCGGCTGGCAGCCGGACGAGGAGACCGCGAAGGCGCTCTTCGCCCACTCGCGCGCGGTCCTCGCCCCGTACAAGCGCGTCCGCCGCATCGAGTTCGCCGAGCTCCCCAAGACCGTCTCCGGCAAGATCCGCCGGGTGGAACTGCGCCGCCTCACCGCAGAGGGCGGCGGCAGGGAGTACGTGGAAGGGGACCTCGGATGACCGGCACGACGGACGGCACCTCGGAACTCTCGTACGCACACGGGGTGTCCACCACCGCGCTCCTCGGCGACACCATCGGCGCCAACCTCGACCGGGCCGTCGCCGCCTGGCCGGACCGGGAGGCACTCGTCGACGTGCCCACCGGACGGCGCTGGACGTACGCCGAATTCGGCGCGGACGTCGACCGGTTGGCCGGGGCGCTGCTCGGCAGCGGGGTGCGGAAGGGCGACCGGGTCGGCATCTGGGCGGTGAACTGCGCCGAATGGGTCCTCGTCCAGTACGCCACCGCCCGCATCGGCGCCGTGATGGTCAACATCAACCCGGCTTACCGCGCACACGAGTTGGCGTACGTCCTCGACCAGGCCGGGATCACCCTGCTGTTCGCCTCGCTCGCCCACAAGACCAGCGACTACCGGGCCATGGTCGAGCAGGTGCGCCCGCAGTGCCCGCGGTTGCGCGAGGCCGTCTACTTCGGGGACGCGAGCTGGGACGAACTCCTCGGCCGCACGGCCGGCGAGCTGCGCCCGGAGCCGCTCTCCTGCGACGAACCCGTCAACATCCAGTACACCTCGGGGACCACGGGCTTCCCCAAGGGCGCCACGCTCTCCCACCACAACATCCTCAACAACGGCTACTTCGTCGGCGAGATGATCGCCTACACCGAGCAGGACCGGATCTGCATCCCGGTGCCCTTCTACCACTGCTTCGGCATGGTGATGGGGAACCTGGCGGCCACCTCGCACGGCGCGTGCATGGTCATCCCGGCCCCCTCCTTCGACCCCGCCGCCACCCTCCGGGCGGTGCAGGAGGAGCGCTGCACCTCCCTCTACGGGGTACCGACGATGTTCATCGCCGAGCTCAACCTGCCGGACTTCGCGGCGTACGACCTCTCCACCCTCCGCACCGGGATCATGGCGGGCTCGCCGTGCCCGGTGGAGGTGATGAAGCGGGTCGTCGCCGAGATGAACATGGCCGAGGTGTCGATCTGCTACGGCATGACCGAGACCTCGCCCGTCTCCACCCAGACCCGCCGCGACGACGACCTGGAGCGCCGCACCGGCACCGTCGGCCGGGTCATGCCCCACGTCGAGGTGAAGGTCGTCGACCCGGCCACCGGCCTCACCGTCGAGCGGGGCACGGCCGGGGAGCTGTGCACCCGCGGCTACAGCGTGATGCTCGGCTACTGGGACGAGCCGGGGAAGACCGCCGAGGCCGTCGACGCCGGGCGCTGGATGCACACCGGCGACCTGGCCGTGATGCGCGCCGACGGCTACGTCCAGATCGTCGGCCGCATCAAGGACATGATCATCCGCGGCGGCGAGAACGTGTACCCGCGCGAGATCGAGGAGTTCCTCTACGGGCACCCCAAGATCGCCGACGTCCAGGTCGTCGGCGTCCCCGACGAGCGGTACGGCGAGGAGATCCTGGCCTGCGTCATCCCGCGCGACCCCGCCGACCCCCCGACCCTGGAGGACGTCACGGGCTTCTGCCGCGACCGGCTCGCCCACTACAAGATCCCGCGCCGGGTGGAGATCCTCACCGAGTTCCCCATGACGGTCAGCGGCAAGGTCAGGAAGGTGGAACTGCGGCAGCGCTACGGCCCCGCCTGAGACCGGCCGGTCCGCGTCAGCAGACCTCCCTGCGCATGCAGATCCGGGGCCAGGCGGACAGGCCGTGGGCCGCCTCCGCGCGGCTGATGGCGAGCAGGCCCTCGGTGAGGGCCGGGTCGGACTCGGCGAGCGGCCGGAAGCCGAGCCGTGCGTAGTACGGGGCGTTCCACGGGACCTCGGTGAACGTGGTCAGGGTCAGCGCTGCCAGGCCCTGCTCCCTGGCGGCCGCCGCCAGGTGCTCGATCAGCGCCCGGCCGACGCCACGGCGGGCGGCGTCCGGGTGCACCGACACCTGCTCGATGTGGGCGGAGCCGTCGACCGTGTCGGCGAGCAGATACGCGACCGGGCGGTCGGCGGCGTCCACCGCCACCCAGGCCCGGCCCGCGCGGCGGTAAGCCTCCAGGACGTCCAGGGGCAACGGGTCGTCATCGGCGATCGCCGCCATGCCGAGGGAACGGAACGGCTCGCCCGCCGCCCGTTCGATGTCCTGGAGCAGCGGGAGTTCGGCCGGAGCGGCCGCTCTGATGCGCATAGCACAGTATGGCGCGGCGTCACCGGGAAGGGCCGCCCGCGCTCGGACCCGGCTCCGGAGGCGGCCTGTTTCCGTACCCGCCGCCGATCGGCCCGTCGTCGTCGGGCCGGTCGAGGAGACCGCCCTCCCGGGAGAAGCGCGGCAGGAACAGCGCGAGCGCCGGATCGCCGTAGAGGGCGACGTACAGCTGGACGAGCCGCCCGTCGGTGACCTCGCTCCGGTGGGCCGGCAGCGGATACCGCTCCCGCAGGCCGTCGAGCAGCCGCCCCGCCGCCCGCGTGGTGGGCGGCAGCCGCAGCAGCACGACCGCCGCCAGGACCGGCGGCACACCGGCGGCGACCGCCGCGGCGATGTGGGTGCCGGAGGCTTCCGGTGTGAACAGCCCCGCCGCCGCGCCCGCCACCACCGTCAGCGGCACACAGCCCAGGAGCACCCGGGCCGCCCACAACCGCGCGAGCGGCCGCAGCAGGCCGGACCCGCGGAGTTCGGCCCGCAGCGCGTCCACGGCCCGCCGCGCCTCGGGCCGCGAGGCGAGGGCCCGCAGCCCGAACGCCCGGTGGAGCGCCCCGTGCACGCCGAGCTGGACGGGGTCGCTGGTGCGCCCCGGACCGCCGTTGGCCCGAATCGTATGTTTGCGGCCCGCCGCGACCGCCCCGCGCTGGTGCAGGGCCACGAGCGCGACGGTCACCGCCGCCCGCCGTCCGCCCCGCAGCAGCGCGAGCACCTGCGGCGGCGGCACCTCGTCCCCGCACGGCGCACCGCTTTCCCGGCTGCGGGTTCGCAACAGCGCGGCGGCGAGAAGGAGTTCCCCCCACGCGGCACCGATGAACCACCACATCCCCGTCGTCATGACACCCACCCCCAGAGGGTGTTGTGCCCGGCGGAACATGATCGTCACGCGTGAATGGCCGGTTTCGGATGCCGAGGTGTCGTGGACGGGACGGGAAGGGACGTGCGGGGGCGCGAGCGCGGCGCCGACGACGGGGTCCCGCCCCGCATGCTCCGCCGACCGCGCTGGGGTCCCGCCCCGCATGCTCCGCGGAGCCTGAGGGATGGGGTCCCGTCCCTCAGGCTCCGCCGGCCGCCAGTTCGTCCGCCGCGTGGTTCACCGGCTGCGGGGTGCCGGTCAGGTCGAGCACGAACAGCGGGAGACCGATCTCGGCGGCGCGCGAACGGGCCTCCGGGGTGTAGCCGGCGAGCGAGAAGAAGACGCTCACCGCGGAGGCGCTCAGCCCGTTCAGCCAGAGGCACTCGACCGCCCGCAGCCCGGTCTGCCGGGTGCTCGGGTCGACCTGGGCGACCAGCCCGGGCGCCCGCAGGTCCACCCCGGAGACCGGCCGCTCCTCGGGCTGGACGACATCCCTGAACCCGAGCCACCGCAGATACCCCGCCGCCGCGGCCACCGCGTCCCGCGCCGTCCTGATGGTCACCGGCCGGAAGGCCCCGCGTACGGGAGCCGGCCGCGGAGCCGTCGGCGGCAGCGGAATGTGCGCCGGATACCGCTCCGCGAACGAACGGTGCGCACCCACCCGCGGCGGCACCCCCGCCGCGCTCTGCGCGGCCGCCCCGGGTCCGGCGGCCGCATGCCCCCGGTCGTGCCCGCCGGAGCGCGGACCGTCGGAACGCGGACCGTCGGCACGGGAATCGTCAGCATGGGGATCGTCGGCACCGGAATCGTCGGCACGTGAACCGTCGGTACGTGATCCGTCGGTACGAGAACCATCGGGACGCGGACCGTCGGCGCCGGGCCCTTCGCCCCGGGGTCCTTCGCCCCGCTGCCCGTCCGTGCGTGCGCCGTCGGCCCGCGCCGCGGGCCCCCTGCCGAACCAGTCGGAGCCGGGCCCGGCGGCACGTGACCGGGCGGTCCCGCCACCGCCCGCGTCGGCGCCTCCCCGCCCGTGTGCCGTTTCCGGCCAGGGCACGGAGGGTCCGTCGGCGGGTCCGGGGGCGGAGGGGGGCCGGCCGCCGGGGGCGCCGGGCGCCGCGTCGCCGTACCGCGGGGAGGCGCCCGGGGCGGTGAGGGAAGGCCCGGTGTGGTCAGGTCCCGGCGCGGGGCCGGGGTGGGACGGGGAGGTCGCGGGGGCGGGGGCGCCGGTGCCGGAGGGCGTCGGCGGGGCGGGGTCGGTCACCGGGCGTACGGGGACGCGGAGGACCGTGCCGCAGGAACAGCCGAGCTCGGGGTGGGGCCAGTCGTCCTCGCGGCCGCAGGCACCGCAGCGGACGGTGACCCATTCGTCGGTCCAGTTCCGGTGCGTGATGGGCTCCGCGGTCGCGCCGGCCGTCACCGGCGGCGCCACGGGGCTGCCGCACGCGCAGGGGAAGACCGGCGCCGCGTACGCCTGCGTGCGCTGGCACTCCGGGCAGCGCACCGGTACGGAATCGCCCACAACCCAACCCCCTGTCGTTCCGCCCCATCGTCCACCCATCCGCCACCTCGGGGGAGGGTGTTCGGCCACTTCGGTGATCCCGCGGGGCGGACTTCTCTTGACGGCCCTCCGTGACCCCACCTACATTGCTTCCGTATAGCAGAACAGTATTTCCGCATTACGGAAACCGGCCCGCGAAGCGCCCCGAGTCGCAGCGCGTGCCCGCATCCGACCGGCCGAAGCAGGAGCACTCCCATGCCTCGTATGACCGCCGCCGCAGCGGCCGTTGAGATCCTCAAGCGCGAAGGCGTCACCCAGGCGTTCGGCGTCCCCGGCGCGGCGATCAACCCCTTCTACCGCGAGCTCAAGAACGTGGGCGGCGTCGGCCACACGCTCGCCCGCCACGTCGAGGGCGCGTCCCACATGGCCGAGGGCTACACCCGGGCCAAGGCCGGCAACATCGGCGTCTGCATCGGGACGTCCGGCCCCGCCGGCACCGACATGATCACCGGCCTGTACTCGGCCATCGCGGACTCGATCCCGATCCTCTGCATCACCGGCCAGGCTCCGGTCTCGAAGCTCCACAAGGAGGACTTCCAGGCCGTCGACATCGCCACCATCGCCAAGCCGGTGACCAAGGCCGCCACGACCGTCCTGGAGGCCGCGCAGGTCCCCGGCGTCTTCCAGCAGGCCTTCCACCTGATGCGCTCCGGCCGTCCCGGCCCGGTCCTCATCGACCTCCCGATCGACGTCCAGCTGACCGAGATCGAGTTCGACCCGGAGACCTACGAGCCGCTGCCGGTCTACAAGCCGCGGGCCACCCGCGCGCAGGCCGCGAAGGCGCTGAGTTTCCTGCTGGAGTCCGAGCGCCCGCTGATCGTCGCCGGCGGCGGCATCATCAACGCCGACGCCACCGACCTGCTCGTCGAGTTCGCCGAGCTGACCGGCATCCCGGTGATCTCCACGCTGATGGGCTGGGGCACCATCCCGGACGACCACGAGCTCGCCGCCGGCATGGTCGGCGTCCAGACCGCGCACCGCTACGGCAACGCGACCTTCCTGGAGTCGGACTTCGTCCTCGGCATCGGCAACCGCTGGGCCAACCGCCACACGGGCTACAACCTGGACGCGTACACCAAGGGCCGCAAGTTCGTCCACGTCGACGTCGAGCCCACCCAGCTCGGCAAGATCTTCGCCCCGGACTACGGCATCGCCTCCGACGCCAAGGCCGCGCTCGAACTCTTCATCGAGATCGCCAAGGAGCTGAAGGCCGAGGGCAAGCTGCCCGACTTCTCGGCCTGGGCCGCCTCCGCGCAGGAGCGCAAGGCCACCCTCCAGCGCCGCACGCACTTCGACAACATCCCCCTGAAGCCGCAGCGCGTCTACGAGGAGATGAACAAGGCCTTCGGCCCGGAGACCCGGTACGTCACCACCATCGGCCTCTCCCAGATCGCGGCCGCGCAGTTCCTGCACGTCTACAAGCCGCGCCACTGGATCAACTGCGGCCAGGCCGGCCCGCTCGGCTGGACCATCCCGGCCGCGATCGGTGCCGCCACCGCCGACCCGGAGACCCCGGTCGTCGCGCTCTCCGGCGACTACGACTTCCAGTTCATGATCGAGGAGCTGGCGGTCGCCGCCCAGCACAAGGTCCCCTACGTCCACGTCCTCGTGAACAACGCCTACCTCGGCCTGATCCGCCAGGCGCAGGGCGGCCTCGGCATCAACTTCGAGGTCAACCTCGAGTTCGAGAACATCAACACCCCGGAGATCGGCGTCTACGGCGTCGACCACGTCAAGGTCGCCGAGGGCCTGGGCGTCAAGGCCATCCGCGTCACCGACCCGGACAAGCTGGGCGAGGCCCTGGAGGAGGCCAAGAAGCTGGCCGTCGAGCACCAGGTCCCGGTCGTCGTCGAGGCCATCCTGGAGCGCATCACCAACATCGCGATGAGCAAGACGGTCGACATGAGCGACGTCACCGAGTTCGAGGAGCTCGCGACCGAGCCCGGCCACGCGCCGACCGCGATCAAGGCCCTCCAGGTCTGATCCCCGGAGCCGTGACACGGCCCCCGCCCCGATGAGCACCGGGGCGGGGGCCGCCCGCGTGCACGGCCGGCCCGCGTTCACCGACCGCCCGCGTTCGCCACGGTTTCGCGTTCACCGCCGGCCCGCCGGGTCCGCCGCCCGGACGAGCACCGCGCCCGCCTCCGTCCACGCGTACAGCACCGACCGTCCGGCCCGCCCCCGCCGTACGAGCCCGGCGTCCCGCAGCACCTTCAGGTGCCGGCCCACCGATCCGAGGCCCTGCCCGGTCAGCGCCACCAACTGGCTGGTGGACAGGGGGGTTTCGAGTCGTACGAGCACCCCGGCCCGCGCCGTCCCGAGCAGTGCGCCGAGCGCCTCCGGTACGACCGGGCCCGCGCTGTCCGCCAGTACGCCCGCGCACGCGTACACGACCGCGAACCGTTCTGTGCCCTCCCACGACACCCAGCCGGTGTCCGGGGTCACCGGCACGAAGAACAGCCGGCCGCCGTCGACCGAACGCGGGGGATAGGCGCGGGTGTTGACCTGCAGACGGCCGTCACCGAGCCACCGCAGCCTCCCCGGGTGGAGTTCGTCGAGGGCAGCCGCCCAGCCGCCCCGGCCCAGCCGGGCGGTCCGCGCCACCACGTCGGCCTCCAGGATCCTGCGGCGGCGCGGCCAGTCGGGCAGCACCGTCTCCCGCCACACCCAGGTCAGGACCTCCGCCATCCGGCGCGGAAGATCCCCCGCCGACCTCAGCGGCTCCGGAACGGGACCACCGACCGCCACCTCCAACTGGGCCGAGGCGTCACCCGGTTCGGCGTCACGGACCGCCGCGACCTCCTCCTCGAAGGACCGCTCGTGCTCGCCGGTGGGCGTCGGCGTCAGGAAGTCGGCGTTCCAGGTGGGCCCGAGCGCGGCCCGTACGAGCAGCGCGTCGAGGGGCTCGGCGGCCAGGCGGCCGCGGTACGCGGGCAGGTGGGCGGCCAGCCAGGCCCGCTCGCCCGGGTGGGCGCCCACGGCCGCGTGCAGGGTCTTGAGCGCCGCGACCGTCTCGGCGAGCGGCGACACGAGGAACCTGCTCCCGGCCAGCGAGTCCGTACCGATCCGCCACCACCCCACGCCGCCCACCCCACCCTTCGCCCCTCGCCCGCCCTGCGCGCCCCGCCCGCCCGCTCCGCGCGGCCCGGTGCCCCACCCTCCCGCGGGCCTGGGCGCACCCGGCACCCCACGGTGCGCGGCCGACACCCCGCGGTCCCAGGTCCGGTGTTTCGCCTCCGCGCGAAACAATATCGACGCGGCCGTCCCCCACCGAGACTCCCCGCATGGTCCGCTACCGCACCGTCTTCCGTACGCCCGAGTTCACCCCGCTCTTCCTGGCCGGCTCGGCCCAGACCGCCGCCCAGACCGTCGCGGGACTCGGTCTCGCCACCCTCGTCTTCCGCGCGACGGGCTCGCCGTTCCTGTCCGCGCTCGCGCTCTTCGGGCCGTCGCTCGCCCAGCTGCTCGGCGCGACCACGCTGCTCTCCGCCGCGGACCGGCTGCCGCCGCGCGCCGCGCTCTCCGGCATCGCCCTCTTCTTCGCGGTGGCCACCGCCGTCCTGGCGATCCCCGCGCTGCCGGCCTGGGCGGTCTTCGCGGTCCTCCTCGCCGAGGGGCTCGCGGCCTCGCTCGGCGGAGGGGTGCGCTACGGGCTCCTGAACGAGATCCTCCCGCGCGAGCGGTACCTGCTCGGCCGTGCGGTGACGAACATGGCCTCCGGCGCCTGCCAGATCGGCGGCTTCGCCACCGGCGGGCTCCTCGTCGCGCTGCTCTCGCCGCGCGGCGCGGTCCTCGCCGGCGCCGGGCTGTACCTCGCGGCCTCCGCCGTCGCCCGCCTCGGCCTCGGGGAACGCCCGCCCCGGGCCGCCGGCCGGCCCTCGGTCGCCGAGACCCGGCGGAGCAACGCGCGGCTGTGGTCCTCGCCCGCCCGCCGCCGCGCCTACCTCGCCCTCTGGGTGCCGAACGGGTTGGTCGTCGGCTGCGAGTCGCTCTTCGTGCCGTACGCCCCCGAGCGCGCCGGGCTGCTCTTCGCGTGCGGCGCGCTCGGGATGCTGGCCGGGGACACCGCCGTCGGCCGCTTCGTACCGCCGCGGCTGCGCGGCCGGATCCGCTTCCCGCTCCAGGCGCTGCTCGCGGCCCCGTTCCTGCTGTTCGCCCTCGACCCGGGGCTGCCGCTGGCGGTCGCCGCCGTGACCGTGTCGGCGGTCGGGTACGGGGCGAGCCTGCTGCACCAGGAACGGCTGATGGAGCTGGTGCCGGAGGAGCTGAGCGGTCACGCCCTCGGGCTGCACACCTCGGGGATGCTCGCCCTCCAGGGGGTGAGCGCCGCCCTGGCAGGCACGCTCGCCCAGTACACGTCACCGCGTACCGGGATGGTGGCCCTCGCCGCCGCCTCGCTCGCCGTGACACTCTGCCTCGCCCTGGCCGAGCGCGCCGAGCGGAGGGCGGACGGGGCGGGGGCCGGCGAGCGGAGAGGTACGGGCGCGGGCCCGGCCGGATGCCCGCGGACGTAGAAGAGCGCGGAACCAGGGACCGTAAACCTGGTTCCGCGCTCTTCCGCTTGATACCGCCCGACGGCACGAGGCTGGCGCGACAGGACGTTCGCGCCGCCGGGCGGAGTTCTCGGGCCCCCGAAGGGGGGGCGTTGGGACCGCGGCGGTGCCGACGGGCGCGCCGGCCGGTCCCTTCTTTCAGGTCAAGAAGGGGGCCTTGCGCCCTTACCACCGCACTGGCTCGGCACCGCCGCGGTCCTCACGCTTGTCCGGTCCGCCGACCACCCCTCATCCGGGCCGGCGATCCGGACCGCGCACGGCACTGACCTCCCGTCAGGTGCCGTACGCAGTCTGGGTGTTCTTCGAGGATCAGTCCTCGCGCAGGGCGCGGACGGCCTCGGCCACGCGCTTGCCGTAGTCCACGTCGGCGGCGGCGAAGTGCGCGAGGTTCTTCTCGATGACGTCCTCGCGGGACACCTGGGACAGGCCGCCGGCGATGTTGGCGACCAGACGGCCCTTCTCGTCCTCGGACATCAGGCGGTAGAGCTCACCGGCCTGGAAGAAGTCGTCGTCCTTGGCGTGCGCGGGCGCCTCGTGGGTGCCGGTCCAGCCGTGGATCGCGAGCGGCGCGGAGAGCGCGGCGTCGGTCTGGGCCGGGCCCTGGTACGAGTTGGGCTCGTAGTTCTTGTCGTGGCGCGAACCGTTGCGGGTGGCCATGAAGCCGTCCCGGCCGTAGTTCTGGGCCGTGGTCGCCTTGGGGGCGTTCACCGGCAGCAGGGTGTGGTTCACGCCGAGGCGGTAGCGGTGGGCGTCCGCGTAGGCGAAGAGACGGCCCTGGAGCATCTTGTCCGGCGACGGGCCGATGCCCGGGACGAAGTTGTTCGGCGAGAAGGCGGCCTGCTCGACCTCGGCGAAGACGTTCTCCGGGTTGCGGTCGAGGACCAGGCGGCCCACGCGCTGGAGCGGGTAGTCGCCGTGCGGCCACACCTTGGTGAGGTCGAACGGGTTGAAGCGGTACTCCGCGGCCTCGGCGGCCGGCATGACCTGGACGTACAGGGTCCACGAGGGGTTCACACCGCGCTCGATCGCCTGGAGCAGGTCCGTCTGGTGCGAGTTCGCGTCCTTGCCGACGAGCTCGGCGGCCTGGTCGGCGGAGAGGCTGCGGATGCCCTGGTTCGTCTTGAAGTGGTACTTGACGAAGAAGGCCTCGCCCGCCTCGTTGGTCCACTGGTAGGTGTGCGAGCCGTAGCCGTTCATGTGGCGGTACGAGGCGGGGATGCCGCGGTCGCCCATGAGCCAGGTGATCTGGTGGGTCGCCTCGGGGGCGTGGGCCCAGAAGTCCCAGACGTTGTCCGCCTCCTGCTTGCCCGTGAAGGGGTCGCGCTTCTGGGAGTGGATGAAGTCGGGGAACTTGATCGGGTCCTTGATGAAGAACACCGGGGTGTTGTTGCCGACGAGGTCGTAGTTGCCCTCTTCGGTGTAGAACTTCAGCGCGAAGCCGCGGGGGTCGCGGACGGCGTCGGCGCCGCCGAGCGAGTCGGCCACGGTGGAGAACCGGATGAACGTCTCGGTCTTCTTGCCGACCTCGGAGAGGAACGCGGCCTTCGTGAAGCCGGTGACGTCGTCGGTCACCTCGAAGAAGCCGTACGCGCCGGAGCCGCGGGCGTGCACCACGCGCTCCGGGATCCGCTCACGGTTGAAGCGTGCGAGCTTCTCCAGGAGGTGCTGGTCCTGGAGGAGGATCGGGCCACCGACGCCGGCGGTGGCGGAGTTCTGGTTGTCGGCGACGGGGGCGCCGGACTCGGTCGTAAGCACGCGCTTCGACATCGTGACCTTCCGTACGGGAGCTCTGCTGACGGTCCGAGGAGCGTAAATTCGGCTCGAACGTAACGTCAACAGTTTGTTGAAAAGGAAGTGTGGTGTTCCGGCCGACGGCGACGCCTTGGGCGCGACAGGACAGGTGTCAGCGCCGCCGCCGACCGGAATTCAGGGGCCCCGGGGAGGGGGCGGGTGGGTCAGACCTGCTGGCCGGAGAGGCGCTCGACGGCGCGCAGCAGGGCCGAGTGGTCCAGGCCGCCGTCACCCTGCGCACGCAGGGAGGCGACGAGCTGGGCGACGACGGCGCCGACCGGGAGGGCCGCACCGACGTTGCGGGCGGCGTCGGTGACGATGCCCATGTCCTTGTGGTGCAGGTCGATCCGGAAGCCGGGCTTGAAGTCCCGGTTCAGGAAGTTGTCCTTCTTGCGGGTCAGCACGGTCGAGCCGGCCAGACCGCCGTTGAGGACGTCCAGGGCGGCCTGGAGGTTCACGCCGGACTTCTCGAGGAAGACGACGGCCTCGGCGCAGGCCTGGATGTTGACCGCGACGATCAGCTGGTTGGCGGCCTTCACCGTCTGGCCGGAGCCGTGCGGGCCGCAGAGCACGATGGTCTTGCCGAGGGCCTCCAGGATCGGGAGGGCCTCGTCGAAGTCGGCCTGCTCGCCACCGACCATGATCGAGAGCACGGCCTCGATCGCGCCGGCCTCGCCGCCGGACACCGGGGCGTCGATGACGCGGATGCCCTTCTCGGCGGCGTTCTTCGCGAGGTCGACCGAGGTCTGCGGGGTGATCGACGACATGTCGACGATCAGCGCGCCCTGCCTCGCGTTCTCCAGGATGCCCTCGGGGCCGTAGGAGATGGCCTCGACGTGCGGGGACGCGGGCACCATCGTGATGATGACGTCGGCGTCCTTGACGGCCTCGGCGATCGACGCGGCGGCGGTGCCGCCGGCCTTGGCCAGGCGGTCGAGCTTGTCCTGCTCCAGGGTGAAGCCGGTGACCGAGTAACCGGCCTTCAGCAGGTTCTCGGACATGGGGGAGCCCATGATGCCGAGACCGACCCAGGCGATCTTGGGGAGATTGCTCATGGTGAGGGTGCCTCTCGAAACAGGTGGTACGGGAGAAGTCGCTGGTCAGCGGGCCGGGCGGGCCTCGGCCGGGAGCCACTCGAAGGACGCGGCGGCGTCGGCGGCCTTGTACTCCAGGCCGACCCAGCCGTCGTAGCCGGCCTTCTTCAGCTCGTCGAGGAGCTGTTCGAGCGGCAGGTCGCCGGTGCCCGGCGCGCCGCGGCCCGGGTTGTCCGCGATCTGGACGTGGCCGGTCTTGGCGGCGTACTCCGCGATGACCTGGGCGACGTCCTCGCCGTTCATCGACAGGTGGTACACGTCGAGGAGGAACTTGGCGTTGCCGAGGCCGGTGGCCGCGTTGACCTTGTCGATCACCTCGATGGCGGAGGGGGCGCTCACCAGCGGGTAGAGCGGCGACTCCGGCTTGTTGAGGGTCTCGACGAGGAGGACCGCGCCGATCCGGTCGGCCGCGCGGGCGGCCAGGACCAGGTTCTCCAGGGCGAGGGTGTCCTGGATCTGCGGGTCGACGCCCTCGACGCGGTTGCCGTAGAGCGCGTTGAGCGCCTTGCAGCCGACCGAGGCGGCGAAGTCGGCGGCCACCTCGATGTTGGCGCGGAAGCGGTCCGACTCTTCCCCGGGCACGGAGAGGGCTCCGCGGTCCGGGCCGGGGAGCTGCCCGGCGTAGAAGTTCAGGCCCACCAGCTGGGTGCCGGCGTCCTCAAGAGCCTTCTTGAGGGCGTCGAGCTCACTCTGCTCGGGGGTGGCGGTGTCGATCCAGGGCCACCACAGCTCGACCGCGGTGAAGCCCGCCGCGGCGGCGGCCGCGGGGCGCTCCAGGAGCGGGAGTTCCGTGAAGAGGATCGACAGGTTCACATCGAAGCGCTGGTCCGTGAATCCCATGAGGGGCGGCGCTCCTTCCGTATCGCGGAAGTAAGTTTCTGTCTGACGGAATGTTGCAAGGGGGTTGCCCCACTTGTCAAGAGGTCCCCGCAGGTCCGGGGCTCCCGTCGGCCGGATCGGGGCCGTAGTTTGGGGCCATGGTGCGTTTGAGAGTGGAGTTCACGACCGAGCCGTTCGACCTCGACGAGGCGCCGGCGCACGCGGTCGTGGCCCGTGAGGTCATCCAGTCGGCCGAACTGGACGCGGTCGACGTCGGCCCCTTCGGCAACACGGCGGAAGGCGGTGCCGACGCCGTGCTCACCGCGGTCGACGCGCTGCTGCGCAAGTCGCTCGCGGCCGGCGCCACCCGCGTCTCGCTCCAGGTCAACGTGATCGGTGAGGGGGAGAAGTGACCGAGCACCCCTTGGTGGCGGCCGTGAAGCCCCTGGTGGACGCCATGGGCGCCGAACTGCTGGTGCCCGCGCAGGCGGAGCCGGACGACGTCGTCCTGTCCTGGGAGGGCGAGGACGTCCTCGCCGTACGGCTCCCGCAGCTGTCCGACTCCCTCGACCACATCCTGGCGGCGATGGAGCGGCGGCACGGGATGCCGCTGGCCGAACTCGACCGCAAGGCCAAGCAGGAGGTCGTCCGCCTCCTGGAGGCGCGCGGCGCCTTCTCCGTACGCCATGGAGTGGAGACGGTGGCCGGGGCACTCGGTGTCAGCCGGTTCACCGTGTACAACTACCTGAACAGGGAGACCGCCCTGAACAGGGAAAAGGCCGCCAAGGGCGAGTAGTTGATCATGTGTGGCCACGAGCCGTCGTCCGGATGTCGGGACGACGGCTTTTGTATGGCCGAGTTTTCAACAAAGTGTTGACGTTGTGTTGCGGAGGGCGTTAGCTATCCGCAGCCCGTCCGACGCACAGCGAAAAACAGCCACGGAGGCTTCCCGTGACTTCAGGAACGACACCGGGCCTCACCCGGTTCAACACCTCGGCGGACAGCGACGCCGTCGCCGCGCTCCACGAGGTGTGCTCCAGTTCGGCGTGGGGGAGCAAGCTGCTCGCCCAGCGCCCGTACACCACCGCCGAAGCCCTCTTCCTCGCCAGCGACGCCGCCATGGCCGAGCTGACCGCCGAGGACCTGGCCGACGCGATGGCGGGCCACCCGCCGATCGGTCGTCCGAAGGCAGGGGACCCGACCTCCTCCCGCGAGCAGAGCGGGATGGCCGGCGCCTCCGCGGCACTCAAGGCCGAGATGCTCGAACTCAACCTGGCCTACCAGGACAAGTTCGGTCACGTCTTCCTCATCTGCGCCACCGGCAGGACCGGCGAGCAGATGCGCGACGCGGTCCGCGAGCGGATCGGGAACTCGCCCGAGGAGGAGCGGGAGATCGTCCGCACCGAACTGGGCAAGATCAACCGCATCCGGCTGACCCGTCTCGTGGAGGCCTCCGAGGACCCCGAGACCCCCGAGGACCCCGAGACCTCCGAGACCTCCGAGGAAGAGAGCTCCGCATGAGCACCGACACCACCGCCTCGGTGTCCACACACATCCTGGACACCAGCGTCGGCCGCCCGGCCGAGGGCGTGGCCATCACGCTCGCGGCCCGCAGCGGCTCCGACGCGGAATGGGTCGCGCTCGGCGGCTCCGCCACCGACGCGGACGGGCGCTGCAAGGACCTGCCGGCGCTGCCGGAAGAAACCACCCACGTACGTCTCGACTTCGAGACCGAGACGTACTTCGCCAAGAAGCAAGCCGAGGCGCAGCAGGACGCCCCCCGCGTAAGGGACAGCGGTGCGTTCTTCCCGGAGGTGGCGATCACGTTCGCCGTCAAGCCGGGCGAGCACTATCACGTACCGCTGCTGCTCAACCCGTTCGGCTACTCCGTTTACCGAGGGAGCTAGCAGACATGCCCACGATTCTCGGCCAGAACCAGTACGGCAAAGCAGAGAACCGCGTCGTCAAGATCACGCGGGACGGCGCCACCCACCACATCAAGGACCTGAACGTCTCCGTCGCCCTCTCCGGCGACCTCGACGACGTCCACCTCACCGGCTCCAACGCCCACTGCCTCCCCACCGACACGACGAAGAACACCGTCTTCGCGTTCGCCAAGGAGTACGGCATCGAGTCCGCCGAGCAGTTCGGCATCCACCTCGCCCGCCACTTCGTGACGAGCCAGGAGCCGATCAAGAAGGCGCGCATCCGGATCGAGGAGTACTCCTGGGAGCGCATCGCCTCCTCGGACGCCAACTCCAAGTTCATCGGCTCCGACGAGGTCAACCACTCCTTCGCCCGCAAGGGCCAGGAGACCCGCGTCACCCAGATCACCTACGACGGCGAGAAGTGGGAGGTCATCTCCGGCCTCAAGGACCTCGTCGTCATGAACTCCACCAACTCGGAGTTCTGGGGCTACATCAAGGACCGGTACACGACGCTCCAGGAGGCGTACGACCGCATCCTGGCCACGCAGGTGTCCGCCCGCTGGCGGTTCAACTGGACCGACGACGAGCAGCGCATGCCCAACTGGGAGCGGTCCTACGAGCAGACCAGGAAGCACATGCTCGAGGCCTTCTCGGAGACGTACTCGTACTCCCTCCAGCAGACGCTGTACCAGATGGCCACGCGCATCATCAACCACCGCTCGGAGATCGACGAAGTCCGCTTCTCGCTCCCGAACAAGCACCACTTCCTGGTCGACCTCGAGCCCTTCGGTCTGAAGAACGACAACGAGGTCTACTACGCCGCCGACCGCATGTACGGCCTCATCGAGGCCACCGTCCTCCGCGACGGAGCCACGGCGCTGATCCCGGTCGACATGACCAACCTCTAAGCGGCATCCGCGTGACCGGCCCCGCCCGCCCGCAGTCGGGCGGGGCCGGTGCACCGGACCGGAGGGAACAACCATGGCACAGCCTGCAAAGGGGCCGGCAACCGCCGAAGGCCCGTGTTCCACCACGCAGTCCACCACCCCGGCCGCGGTCGAGTGCCACCCGGTGGACGAGAAGCTCCCCGCCTCGCGGCTCCTCCCCGCGGCACTCCAGCACATCGCCGCCATGTACGCGGGCGTCGTCACCCCTCCGCTGATCATCGGCCAGGCGGTCGGCCTGGACGCCGCCGGAATGACCCGGCTCATCGCGGCAAGCCTCCTCATCGCCGGCTGTGCCACCATCCTGCAGACCCTCGGCATCGGACGTTTCGCCGGCAACCGGCTCCCGTTCGTCAACGCCGCCTCCTCCGCCGGAATCGCGCCGATGCTCGCCATCGCCGAGACCAGCGCCCCCGGACACCAACTCCCCGCCATCTACGGCGCGGTGATGGTCGCCGGAGTCTTCTGCATCGCCGTCGGACCCTTCTTCGGCAAGCTCCTGCGCTTCTTCCCGCCGCTCGTCACCGGCGTCGTCATCACCCTCATCGGGGTCACCCTGATGCCCGTGCCCGTCGGCTGGGCCCAGGGCGGCGACAAGACCGCCGCCGACTTCGGCGCCATGAAGCACCTGGCCCTCGCCGGCTTCACCCTCGTCGTCATCCTGCTCTTCCAGCGCTTCGGCAAGGGCTTCGTCAAGCAGATCGCCCTGCTCCTCGGCCTGCTCATCGGCACCCTCGCCGCGATCCCCTTCGGCATGGCGGACTTCGGCGCCCTGCGCGAGGCACCCGTCGCGGCCCTGCCCGCGCCCTTCGCCTTCGGCGCACCCGAGTTCCAGCCCGCCGCGATCCTGTCGCTCTGCATCGTGATGCTGGTCCTCATGACCGAGTCCAGCGCCGGCATGCTCGCCCTCGGCGAGATCTGCGAGCGCCGCAGCGACGGGCGGACCATCACCCGCGGCCTGCGCACCGACGGCATCGCCACCCTGCTCGGCCCCGTCTTCGGCGGCTTCCCGACCTCGGCCTTCGCCCAGAACGTCGGCGTCGTCTCGCTGACCCGGGTCCGCTCCCGGTACGTCGTCGCCGTCGCCGGCGGCGCCCTGATCGTCCTCGGAGCCTTCCCGGTCCTCGGCGCGGTCGTCTCGACGGTCCCGATGCCCGTCCTCGGCGGCGCCGGCATCGTCCTCTTCGGCTCGATCGCGGTCAGCGGCATCCGCACCCTGTCGGAAGCCGGACTCGACGACAGCTCCAACATCATCCTGGTGGCCGTCGCGCTCGGAGCGGGCATCATCCCGCTCGCCGCTCCCACCTTCTACGCCGGCTTCCCGGCCTGGGCGCAGACCGTGCTCGGCTCCGGCATCAGCGCGGGCGCGCTCGTCGCCGTCCTGCTCAACCTGTTCTTCCACCATCTCGGCACCCGGAGCCGTCACACCGCTCCGGCACTCAAATCCTCCTAGGGTCCTGCCGTGCCCACACCACCACAGAGGAATGAAGGAACCACCGCCATGGCAGCACCTTCGGCAGCCCAGCGCATCGTCATCGAGCACGCGGCGATCGCGACCGTCGACGCGAACGACACCGAGTACGCCTCCGGCTACCTCGTCGTGGCCGACAACAAGATCGAGTCCATCGGTGCCGGCAAGGCGCCCGAGGGCCTGGAGAACGTGGTCCGACGGATCGACGCCACCGGCCACCTGGTGACGCCCGGCCTGGTCAACACCCACCATCACTTCTACCAGTGGATCACCCGGGGCCTGGCCACCGACCACAACCTCTTCAACTGGCTGGTCGCGCTCTACCCGACGTGGTCGCGGATCGACGAGTCGATGGTCCGCGTCGCGGCGCAGGGCTCCCTGGCGATGATGGCCCGTGGCGGCGTCACCACGGCCATGGACCACCACTACGTCTACCCGAAGAACTCCGGCGACCTGTCCGGTGCCATCATCGGCGCCGCCTCCGACATGGGCGTCCGCTTCACCCTCGCCCGCGGCTCGATGGACATGAGCGAGAAGGACGGCTTCCTGCCGCCGGACTTCGCGGTCGAGACCACCGAGGGCGCGCTCGCCGCGACCGAGGAGACGGTGAAGAAGTTCCACGACGCCTCCTTCGACGCGATGACCCAGGTCGCCGTCGCCCCCTGCTCCCCGTTCTCCATCTCGACCCAGCTGCTCAAGCAGGGTGCCGAGCTGGCCCGCCGGCTCGGCGTACGGATGCACACCCACGGCTCGGAGACCGTGGAGGAGGAGAAGTTCTGCCACGAGCTCTTCGGCATGGGCCCGACGGACTACTTCGAGTCCACCGGCTTCCTCGGCGAGGACGTGTGGATGGCGCACTGCGTCCACATGAACGACTCCGACATCGCCGCCTTCGCCCGCACCGGCACCGGCGTGGCGCACTGCCCCTCCTCGAACGCGCGCCTCGCCGCCGGCATCGCCCGCGTACCGGACATGCTCAAGGCGGGCGTCCCGGTCGGCCTCGGCGTCGACGGCACCGCCTCCAACGAGTCCGGCGAGCTCCACACCGAGCTGCGCAACGCACTCCTCATCAACCGTCTCGGCGCCCACCGCGAGGCCGCGCTCAACGCCCGCCAGGCCCTGCGCCTCGGCACCTACGGCGGCGCGCAGGTCCTCGGCCGCGCCGACAACATCGGCTCCCTCGAAGCGGGCAAGCTCGCCGACTTCGTCCTCTGGAAGATCGACGGCCTCGGCCACTCCTCGATCGCCGACCCGGTCACCGCCGTCGTCTTCGGCGCCGCGGCCCCGGTCACCGCCTCCTTCGTCAACGGCCGGCAGATCGTCGAGAACAACCGACTGCTGTTCGCCGACGAGGAGCAGATCGCGCGCGACGCGCGCGCGGAGGCACAGCGCCTGGCCCGCATCACGGCCCAGGGCTGATCCTCCCCACGGAGTCCGACCGAGGGGGACGGCCCTCGGTCGGTCGCCGCGGACCCGAGCGGGGTCCGCGGCAGCCGGACCGGGCGGTGCCGTACGCAGAAGACGTACGGCACCCCCGGGACGGTGAAGCACGCCCGCACCCCCACCGGGCCCCGTCCTCCTGCCGCACCCCCTCCGCGGCGCACCCGCCCCACCCGCACCTCCCCGCAACGAGCCGCACCTCCTGCACCCCGCACCGCATCGCACCACCTCCCTGAACCCCGCGTCACGCCGACGTGTAACCGACCGGAGGAACCGCCGTGGCCGCCAAGCCCCAGGTTCGCAATGCACCAGACGCAGGCCCCGCCCCCGAAGACCGCGAGAAGCATCCGGTCGACGAGACGCTGCCCCCACTCAAGATGCTCACCAGCGGCCTTCAGCACGTCGCCGCCATGTACGCGGGCGTCGTCGCCCCGCCGCTGATCGTCGGAGCGGCCGTCGGCCTCTCCGGCACCGAACTCACCTTCCTCACCGGAGCCAGCCTCTTCACCGCCGGCCTCGCCACCTTCCTGCAGACGCTCGGCGTCTGGAAGATCGGCGCCAAGCTGCCGTTCGTCAACGGCGTCACCTTCGCCGGCGTCGCACCGATGCTCGCGATCGTCGACACGACCGACGACAAGGCCGACGCGCTCCCCGTCATCTTCGGCGCGATCATCGTCGCCGGACTCCTCGGCTTCCTCGCCGCACCGTGGTTCTCCCGGCTCGTGCGGTTCTTCCCGCCGGTCGTCACCGGCACCGTGATCACCCTCATAGGCGTCTCCCTCCTCCCCGTCGCGTTCGGCTGGGCCCAGGGGCCCAATCCCAAGGCCGAGGACTACGGTTCGACGACCTTCCTCTCGCTCGCCGGCATCACGCTCGTCGTCGTCCTGCTGCTTCGCCGCTTCACCCGCGGCTTCGTCAAGCAGATCGCCGTCCTGGTCGGCCTCGCAATCGGCACCCTGATCGCCATACCCTTCGGCGTCACCGACTTCTCCCCGGTCACCGAGGCCGACATCGTCGGCTTCCCGTCCCCCTTCCACTTCGGCGCCCCGCAGTTCGCGCTCGCCGCGATCATCTCCATGTGCGTGGTCATGCTGGTCTCCATGACCGAGTCGACCGCCGACATGCTGGCGCTCGGCGAGATCGTCGACCGGCCCGCCGACGAGAAGACCATCGCGGCCGGACTGCGCGCCGACACCCTCGGCTCCGCGATCAGCCCGCTGTTCAACGGCTTCATGTGCAGCGCCTTCGCCCAGAACATCGGCCTGGTCGCCATGACCCGGATCCGCAGCCGCTTCGTCGTCGCCTGCGGCGGCGGCTTCCTGGTCCTGATGGGCCTCTCCCCGGTCGCCGCCTCGCTGATCTCGGTCGTGCCCCGGCCCGTCCTCGGCGGCGCGGGCGTCGTCCTCTTCGGCTCGGTCGCCGCCAGCGGCATCCAGACCCTGGTCAAGGCCGGCCTGGAGAAGGACAACAACGTCCTGATCGTGGCCGTCTCGCTGGCCGTCGGCATCATCCCGATCACCAAGCCGGACTTCTACCACGCCTTCCCGGAGACGGCCCAGATCATCCTTGACTCCGGCATCTCCACCGGCTGCGTCGCGGCCGTCCTGCTCAACGTGGTCTTCAACCACCTCGGCCGGCGACAGGACGACGACGACGTCACCGCCCCGATGGAGCCCGGCGAGGAGATCTCCGGCAGCCACACGACGAAGGCGGCGCACGCCCACTGAACCCGCACCTCGCCCCACCGCACGCCCCGGTCCCCGCGCACGCCGCGGGGCCCGGGGCCGTGGTGCTGATCAACCCCAACACCTCCACGGCCACCACCGCGACGATGACCACCATCGCCCGACGCACCCTCGCCCACCTCCTGGGCGCCGACGGCCCAGGCGCCCGCACCCTCGCCGTGCGCGGGGTGACCGTCTCCCGCGGCCCCGGCATGCTCACCGATCCCGAGGCGCTGCGGGCCGCGGCCCCCGAGGTGCTCGCCGCGGGCCTGCGCGCCGTGGGCGACGGCGACTGCGCCGCGCTGCTCGTCGCGGCCTTCGGCGACCCGGGGCTGGAGGAGCTCCGGGCGGCGACCGGCCTGCCGGTGGTGGGTCTGGGGGAGGCGGCGCTCGCCGAAGCGGCCGCGGGCGGCACCCCGTTCGGCATCGCCACCACCACCCCGCTGCTCGCCGACGCCATCACCGCGCGCGTCACGGCCCTCGGCCTCGCGGACCGGTACACGGGGCTCCGGCTCACCGCCGGTGCCCCCGAGCGCCTCTCCGCGGACCCGGCGCTCCTCCTCGACCGGCTGGAACGGGCCGTCCGCGCCTGCGTCGAACGCGACGGCGCACGGGCCGTCGTCATCGGCGGCGGCCCGCTCGGCGAGGCCGCCGAGGAACTCCGCGCCCGCTGCGCGATCCCGGTCGTCGCCCCGATCCCGGCGGCGATCCGCGCGATCACCCGTCTGCCGGCCGCCTGAACCGCCCGAAGCCGCGCCCCGAGGGCGGGCCCGGCGGGCCGCCCGCTCACCGCTCCACCGCGATGCGGCGGCGGCACTCGGCGGCCAGTGCCGGGTAGGCGGCGGCGATCGACTCGTACAGCCGTCGGCGCAGCAACCGCTCGGCCTCGCCACGGCCGGTCGCGCCGTACAGGCCGTCGAGCAGCGCCTCGTACCGCGACAGGGCGTGCCGCAGATAGCTCACCTGCCACCGCACCAGCGAGCCGACGGGCGGGACGCCCGGAGCCCCGGCCGGAGGCGCGGACGGCGGCGGTGCCGAGGGACTTCGGCCCGTCATCCGCCCCGTCAGGAGGTGCCGGTGGCGGACGGCGCGCCGCTCCAGTTCGGGGCCGGGCAGCCGGGGCACCTCGATCGGTTCCGCGCGGATCGCGGCGAGGACGGCGGACCGGCGCCGCTCGGCGTACGCCCCGGCCGCGGCGGAGCGGGCCGGCGACAGCACCGAGGTCTCGGCGAACTCGGGGGTCCGCTCCACGGTCTCCACCCGGGCCAGGAGGTAGAGCCGGACGGGCGTGAGGGACCAGCGGCGCGGGTCGCGCCCCTGCACGTCGGGCGTGCCGAGCAGGTCCCGCACCATCGCGTCGGTCCAGCCGCGCCGGCGCACCCCGGCGAACGTCACATAGGTCGTACGGTCCGTCATGATTCCCCCAGAAGTGATTACGGAGCGTGACGATTCCAGTGAAGCGCACCCCACTGACAACGACCCCTTGCCCGGGTGGGCCCGACTGTGCGATATAGGTCTGGACCTTTTCGACGGACGGAGGCCGGCCCGTGCAACGCCCGCTCCCCACAAGCCTGTTGACTGCCGCGGGGCTCGCCCTGACGCTCGCCCTCACCGCCTGCTCCGCCACCGCCGCATCCGAGGCGAAGGACACCCGCGCCCCCAGCGCCCCCGCCGGGGTCACCGCGACCGCCGGCAGCGCCGGCACCGTCCACGTCATGTGGAGCGCGGCCACCGACGACCGCGCCGTCACCGGCTACGCGGTCTACCGCGAAGGCCGCAAGGTCAAGGACCTCGCCGCGACCACCCTCATGACCGACGTCGTCGGCCTCACCCCCGCCACCCCCCACACCTTCACCGTCCGCGCCCGCGACGCCGCGGGCAACGTCTCACCCGCTAGTACCCCCGTCACCGCGACGACCCTCCGGGCCGCCGCCGATGACCGCACGCCCCCCAGCGCGCCCGCGGCCCTCCGCGCCACCCCCGAAGGCAGCCGCGCCGCCACCCTCCGCTGGACCCCCGCCCGGGACGACACCCGGGTCACCGCGTACGACGTCTACCAGGCCGACACCCGCATCCACACCGTCCCCGGCACCGCCACCTCCGCCCACCTCACCGGCCTGCGCCCCGGCACCGCCTACGCGTTCACCGTCCGGGCCCGCGACGCCGCCGAGAACTCCTCCCCCGACAGCGCCCCCGCCGACCTCACCACCGCCTCGGCCCCCGGCGCGCCCCCGAACACCGCCCCCAAGGACCTCACCGCGACCGCAGCCAAGGGCGAGATCACCCTCACCTGGAACCCGCCGCACACCGGCGCCCCCGTCACCCACTACCAACTCCACCTCAACGGAGGCTTCGCCACCACCATCATCTGGGGCACCACCCCACCCCCCGGCCTCGCCACCTACACCTTCCCGGTCCCCGACCCCCCGGGCACCCGCTACACCGTCACCCTCCGCGCCCAACTGCCGGACGGCACCTGGGGCGACTTCTCGGCACCGAGGACGGTCGTCGTCCGCTGACCACGACGGCGACTTCTCGGCACCGAGGACGGTCGTCGTCCGCTGACCACGACGGCGACTTCTCGGCACCGAGGACGGTCGTCGCCCACTGACCGCCGCGACGGAACGAGACACCCAACTCCCCTTACCTTGGCCGAAATCGCACCCTTTCGCCGTCCACCGCCGCCCCGCACCCTGCCACCAGGGGACACGACGGGCTGCTGGGGGGCGCCGATGACCGAGCCGATGACCGAGCCGACCTACGTACCCGCACTGCCCGCCCGGCGGAACGCGCTCGCCGCGTACGGCGCCCTGACGCCGGACGTCCGCGCGGCCGTCACCCCCCTCTGGACCGTCCCGCCCCGCGTCGGACCCCCACGGGCCCCGGGCCGGGGGTGGCCGCCCCCGGCCGACCCCGACGCGCTCGCCCTCGGGAGCCATGTGCACCGCGCCCTGGCCGGGATCGCGCGGGTGCAGCGGGACCGCCCGGCATGGGTCGACACCCGCCACGTGGAGAGCGGGCCCCGCGCCTTCGCCACGGGACCGGCCCCCCTGCGGCCGGTGACCGGCGCCGAGCGCGCCGCGTGGCAGCAGGTGGCGTGCGCCGAAGCAGCCGCTGCGGGCGGCGGCGGCCTCGGCATCCGGGTGCGCCCGTCCCGGGCCGTCTCCGACGAGCGGTGGGCGGAGGACATCGGCCGACTCCTGCACCGGATCGCGTTCGCACGCTGCCCCCTGGACCTCCTCCTCGACCTGGGACCGGTCGACGACGCCGACCACGCCGCCCACCGCAGGGCGCTCCACGCCCTGGACCTCCTCGGGCCCCTCCACCCCTGGCGCTCCGTCGTCCTCCTCGCCGGCTCGTTCCCCCGGACCCACCCCGAGGGGTACGGCGCCGCCCTCACCGAGACCGGACGCGCCGACCACGACCTCCGCGACCTGCTGCGTCACACCGCCGGCCGGCTCGGCCCGCAGCCCGTGTACGGCGACTACGGAGCCCACGACCCGGCGAGCGCCGACCGCGTCTCGGACACCGGAGACGACCCCTTCCGCGGCGCCGTGCGCTACACGACCACCCGCACCTTCCTCGTGGGCGAGGTGCGCGCCGACTGTCCCGACCACCACCTCACGGTCCGCGCGCACGCCCGGGACATCGTCGACACCGCCGACTTCAGAGGCGCGGCCTACAGCCGCGGGGACCGCTGGCTCCAGGCCTGCGCGGACGGCAGCGGCCCGCCCGGCACCGCCCACCCGGACGCCTGGATCTGCGCCGGCCACCTCCAGCACCTGACCCACGTGGCCCGCGAGCTCCGCCGAGACCACTGAGCACGAGCGCCGACACACGCCGACCCGCGCGCCGACACACCTGCCCCGTGCGCCTTGCCGCCCGGATGCACCGGCCCGGAACTACCCTGGGAAGCGTGGCCGAGACCGTACTCACCAACACCGGGCTCGACAGGTTCCTCGAACTCCTCGACGGAACACCCGAGCGCCGGGACCCCGTGTTCACGCGTGCCGCCGAGGCGGTGCTGGGGCTTCTCGCCCTCCGAGGCGCCGACCGCGGCACGGGGGTGCCGGAGCCGACGCCCGGGCTCGTGCGGCAGCTGCTCGTGGAGGACCTGCCGACGTTCGTGTACGCGCCGCCCGGCGAACTGGCGGCCTACCCGGCCGTCCTCGGCGCGCTCGCGGCGCGGTTCGACGGAGGGCGCGGAGAGCGGATCGCCGCGGTGGTCGCGGAGTCGGGGCCCGACTTCGAACGGGCCATGAACGACCCCGGGAACCTGACGTGGCACCGCTGGTACGCCGCGCTGCTGCGCAGCTGCGGCGCGGACCTCGCCGATCCCGAGGACGTACGGCGCCGCCTTGCCGCCCTGGACGGCGCGCCGCTGCCCGACGGCGTGCACCGGGCCGACCTCATGGGGCGGACGGCCCTGGCGGACGTCCTCCTCGCGGAGGCGCTCACGCGGGCGTACGTGCGGGACGCCGAGGGGCAGCCGGCCGCCGGGCCGCTGCTCACGGACCACGCCGTCGCGACCGGCATCGGGCAGGTGGCCGCCGCGCTCCAGGACCGGTGGACCGCCGCCGGTCTTGCCGAGCAGCTCGCCGGGCCGTACGCGCGGTTCGCGCCGGGGCCCGACGCCTTCCCGCACCTCGTCCTCGCCGACGCGCTCCTCGACGAGCACCTGGACTACTACGAGGACCCCGTCACCCCCGTACCCCCGCCGCCCGCCATCGAGACCGGGCCGGGAACCGGAGCCGTGGAAGCGGACGCGGACGCCCTGATCGCCGCCGTCGAGGAGCTCGCCGAGGAGGAGTTCGAGCCCTACGGGGGCGAGGCTCCGCACCTGCTGTACGTGGTCTACCAGCGCGGCTGCTCCGCGGATTCCGTCGCGCGCAAGGCCGCCGAGTACGAGGACTGGGCCGTCGACCCGGCCCTTGAGGACCTGCCCGTGGCGGTGCCGGACGAGGCACCGGAGGCGTACACGACCCCGCCGCTGCCGGAGCTCGTCCGGCTCCTCGGCACGGCGGACCTGAACGAGGCCGACCGGGCCCGCCTCGAAGGGCCCGCCCGGGACCTGGCCGCGGTGGTGGACCGGCTGGCCGCCACCGGCCTGGTGTTCCGCCGCGGCGACGCCTTCGGGCTGACCCCGCGCGGCGCGGGCGTCGTGCGCTATCTCCTCCGGGTGCGCGGGATCACCGCGCCCACCGCGGCCCAGGCCGCCGTGTGGAGCGCGCCGGACCTGGTCGCCGCCGCCGAGGGCTGGCCCGAGTGCGTCGCCGCGCGCGTGCTCGCCGACTGGCTCCACGCGCGCGGGGACACCGCCGAGGCCTGGTCCTCGCTGCTCGCCGCGCTCGGGACCGTCCACGCCGGCACGGCCGACGCGGCCGCCGTACGGGGCCTCTTCGCCGTCCTGGACACCGCCGCCGCCCCGGCCGACGCCCTGCGCGGAGCCCTCCGCGACCCGGTCATCGGCGCGTACGCCCTCCAGGCCCTGCTCGACCGGGACGAGCCGGCGGACGCGATCCAGGTGGGGACGTCCGCGCGGGCGCTGCACGTCCTCGACGCGCTGCCCCGCAAGCACGGGCCCCTGGAGTCCCGACGTACCGCCTTCGACGAGGCGGCGGCCGCCTGGCCCGGCGGTTCCGCCGCCCTGGTCCGGGCGATGGCGGCGGCGGACCGCCACGAGGCCGAGCGGGTCCTCGGCCCGCTCGGCATCACCGTGAACTGAACGCGCTTCAGGGGGTGGGCCTCAGCCCGTCGTGAGGTACATCCCCGAGGCCCCCGACCCCGCCGTGTTCCGGCAGCTGTGGTTGCCGGTGGGGCGGGCGTGGACGAGGGCCAGGCAGCGGCCGAGGGCCTGCTGGCCGTAGGCGTTGGGGTGCATAGACTCCTGGACGAGCCCCTGGGTGCTCTGGCTGTCGATCCAGCGCGCCCACTCGCTCGTCGTCGCGGAGGCGGGGACCGTCGACGTCACCTGCTTGCTCGCCTTGGCGCAGACCTCACGCCCCTGGAGGGCGTCCCGCAGGTCCATGAACTGCACGCCCTTGGCCGTGGCGACGCCCTTCAGCCGGTTGGCGAGCTGGGGGACCAGGGAGTCCCGCGCCCAGTCGGAGTCGGCGTTCCAGAAGGGGCAGCCGCCGGTGTTGGTACGGGCCCAGCCGCTCTCGCCGTACCGGTTGTCGGCGGCTCGGGGGATGGGCGAGGGGTACGACTGGAGGACGATCCGGTAGTCCGAGGCGGCGTATCCGGCGGCGGACATGACCGCCCGGATCTCGTCGACGGACGTGGCGACGTCCGCCATCACGCCGTCGATCCTCGCGTCGACCTCGGCCTGCTGGTCGTCGTGGCAGTACGAGTACCAGACGATGTAGTCGGTCGCGCAGGTGGTGATGATGTCGGCGAAGCCGAGGTCGTTGCCGCCGATGGAGAGCGCGATCAGCTCCACGTCGTTCGCCGCGGCCACCGCCGCCAGCTGGTCGGCCTGCGGGGCCTCGCCCTTGTAGGCCTGGCCGCCGCGGGAGGCGCGGATGACGTTCTTCGTGGTCGCCCCGGAGCAGGCGAGGTTGATCATGGAAGTCGCGAGCGCCCCGGCGCTCTTCACCTCGGCGGTGTCCGAGCGGTGGCACCCGCCGGCGGTGGAGCCGTACACCCGCGACGGGTCGTATCCACTCCCCGTCCAGGCCCGGTCGGTGCCGTTGCGGCTGCCGGAGTTCGTGAGGCTGTTGCCCAGCCATCGTCCGGCCTCGCCGGAGATGTAGCTGTCGCCCATGGTGACGACGGCGGTCGGGCCGGTGCCGGGCGCGGCGTGAGCGGACGGGGCGGCGACGGAGGCGAGCCCGGCGGCGGTACACAGTGCCAGGAGTGCGCGCAGCGCACGGTGGGGGGACGAAGGCATGGCTGTGCTCCTGCGGTACGCAGTGATGTGGGGGACAGCCGCCGGCGCCGGTGACATGGCGGAATCTGACACGTCCCGGCTTGTTACCGCTAGGTAGCTGCATATCTCGGTTCCGTCACGTCCCCTGGTGCCCCACAGGCCACACGGCAGAGCCCCGCCCCCGGAGCTGTGCGTTCACCGGGGGCGGGGCCTGTGCGGGGTGGTGCCGAGGTCAGTCGACCAGCTGCTCGTACGCGGGGAGGGTGAGGAAGTCGGCGTAGTCGGCGTCGAGGGAGACGTGGAGGAGGAGGTCGTGGGCCTGCTGCCACTTGCCGGCGGTGAAGGCGGTGTCGCCGATCTCGGCGCGGATGGCGGCCAGTTCCTCGGCGGCGACCTTGCGGGCGAGCTCGGGCGTGGCGGTCTCGCCGTTCTCGAAGACGACGCCGGCGTTGATCCACTGCCAGATCTGGGAGCGGGAGATCTCGGCGGTGGCGGCGTCCTCCATCAGGTTGAAGATGGCGACGGCGCCGAGGCCGCGGAGCCAGGCCTCGATGTAGCGGATGCCGACCTGGACGGCGCTGACGAGGCCGTCGTAGGTGGGCTTGGCGTCGAGCGAGTCGATGGCGATGAGGTCGCCGGGGGCGACGGAGACGTCCTCGCGGAGGCGGTCCTTCTGGTTCGGCTTGTCGCCGAGGACGGCGTCGAAGGAGGCCATGGCGATCGGGACGAGGTCGGGGTGGGCGACCCAGGAGCCGTCGAAGCCGTCGCCGGCCTCGCGGTCCTTGTCGGCCTTGACCTTCTCGAAGGCGACCTTGTTGACCTCGGCGTCCTTGCGGGACGGGATGAAGGCGGCCATGCCGCCGATGGCGTGCGCGCCGCGCTTGTGGCAGGTGCGGACGAGGAGTTCGGTGTAGGCGCGCATGAACGGCGCGGTCATCGTGACCGCGTTGCGGTCCGGGAGGACGAACTTGGCGCCGCCGTCACGGAAGTTCTTGACGATGGAGAAGAGGTAGTCCCAGCGGCCCGCGTTGAGGCCGGCGGCGTGGTCGCGGAGCTCGTAGAGGATCTCCTCCATCTCGTACGCGGCCGTGATGGTCTCGATGAGGACCGTGGCGCGGACGGTGCCCTGCGGGATGCCGACGTAGTCCTGGGCGAAGACGAAGACGTCGTTCCAGAGGCGGGCCTCCAGGTGCGACTCCGTCTTCGGCAGGTAGAAGTACGGGCCCTTGCCGAGGTCGATCAGGCGCTGGGCGTTGTGGAAGAAATAGAGGCCGAAGTCCACGAGCGCGCCGGGCACCGGGCGTCCGTCGAAGGTGAGGTGGCGCTCTTCCAGGTGCCAGCCGCGCGGCCGCATGACGACCGTGGCGAGCTCGTCGGCGGGCTTGAGGGCGTACGTCTTGCCGGAGCGCGGGTCCGTGAAGTCGATCTTCCGGGAGTACGCGTCGATCAGGTTGACCTGGCCGAGGACGACGTTCTCCCAGGTCGGCGCCGAGGCGTCCTCGAAGTCGGCGAGCCAGACCTTCGCGCCGGAGTTGAGCGCGTTGATCGTCATCTTGCGGTCGGTCGGGCCGGTGATCTCGACGCGGCGGTCGTTCAGGGCCGCCGGGGCCGGCGCGACCTTCCAGGAGTCGTCGGCGCGGATCGCGGCGGTCTCCGGCAGGAAGTCCAGGCTGGACGTACGGGCGATCTCGGCGCGGCGCTCCGCCCGGCGGGCGAGGAGCTCGTCCCGGCGCGGGGTGAACCGCCGGTGCAGCTCGGCGACGAAGGCCAGGGCGGCCTCGGTGAGCACCTCTTCCTGACGCGGCAGGGGCTCGGCATCGACGACGACCAGGGGGGACGGCGCTGGTGCGGACATGAACTGTCACTTCCTTCAGCGGACTTCACGGGCGGTGCCAAGCGGCCGCCGGGCGTCACGGGAGGGCACGGAGTGCCGCGGGCGCCGAGATACGGCCGCGAGCGCCCTCTGAACTAGCAGGCGCTTCTGAACAGTGGATACTAGTTTCCTCATGGTGGAAGTTCAATGGTTTGTTGATGTCGAGATTCTCCGGATCGACAGACCGCGGCTCTCGGTGCCAACCCGTTCACTCCAGGTGCGAGAGGTCCGCCTCCGTGTCGATGTCGTAGGGCTCGGCCACATCCGAACAGTCCACCGGCGTGATCGCATCCCGGTGCGCCGCCAGATAGTCCCGCGCGCCCCGATCGCCCACGGCGCTCTCGGTGATGCCCGCCCAGTGCCCCGCGCCGAAGAGCACCGGATGGCCCCGGTGCCCGTCGTAGGACGCCGCGACCAGCGAGTCCCGCGACCCGTACGCCGCCCGGACCCGGGCCACCGCCTCGGCGCCGATGCCCGGCTGGTCGACCAGCATGACCAGGGCCGCGTCCACGCCACGCGGGTCCGCCGCCAGCGACGCGAGGCCGGCCCGCAGGGAGGAGCCCATGCCCTCCGGCCACTCCGGGTTCTCCACCACCACGCACCCGTCCAGCTCCGCCCGCTCCCGCACGACGCCGGCCGACGCCCCGAGCACCACGTGCACCACCGTGCAGCCGGCCGCCCGCAGGACCCCCGCCGCGTGCTCGACCAGCGGGCGCCCGCGGTGGGTCAGGAGTGCCTTGGGCCGCCCCCCGAGCCGCCTGCCGCCCCCGGCGGCGAGGAGGAGGCCGGCGATGAGCGGGGTTCGATCTTCTGCGGTTGTCATGAGGACTGCATACCGCATGCGGCGGAATGACACGGTCGCCTGAATTCCGCCCACCAAGGGTGGCGCGCCGGGGTGGCGAAGGAGTTAACTGGCCCGCGGCTCGCGGCGCCCGGCCGTCGTCCGGCGGGTCCGTCCGGAGTGCTCGGAGTGTTCGTCGTACGGAGTTCTGCGCACGATGTCGTGCGGGGGGAGAACCATGTTGCGAAGCGTGGGGCAGAGGCGAGTGACCGGCGAGGGTGTGGACCCAAGGGTGGCCGAACTGCGCTCCGCCGTGTCCCGGCTCAGGCGAGAACTGGCAGGCCACCGGGCCGAGTTCGCCGACCGCGGCATCGCCGAGGACGAGCTCGCCGCGCTGGACGCCATGGCCCTCAGCGGCGCCCCGGAGGTACGGCGGCTGCGCCGCTCCCTGCTCCTCGTCGCCGGGTCCGTCGGCTCGGTCAGCGCCCTCGCCGAGGGCCTCGCCGGCGTCCGCCGCGCCATCGAACTCTTCGGGCCGCCCGGCTCCGGCCAGGCCTGACCGGATCGGCCGACCACCCCGCCGGACCGGGACCTTCGGGTACCGGGCAGGGGTCCGCGGAGCCCTGTGCGGTGGCCGAGTACGGGAGAACACTTCCATCCTGGAGGGGGCCCGACGCAGGCGGGCCCCGACCGGAAGGCGGTGGTGGGCGTGGCTGCGACGCGAGACGAGGTCCCTCCGGATACCTCGCTCCCCGGCCTCGACCCCCTGGGCGACCCGTACCTGAGGACGCGGTTCACCCTTCCGGGCAGGCCCGCCACGTTCCTGCGCCGTGCACGGCTCGACGAGCACCTCGGCCAGGCCCTGCTGACCCCGCTGACGCTGGTCAACGGCTGTGCAGGGGCGGGCAAGACCCTCCTGGTGGCCGACTGGGCCGAGCGCCTGGACCAGCCGGTCGCCTGGCTCACGCTCGACGCGGCGGTCGAGGGGCCCGGCATGTTCTGGGCCCATCTGATCCGGTCCCTCGACGCCGCCGGTGTGCCGATACCCGCGGCGATCGGCCTCCCCGCCGACGCGACCCGGGTGCACCACACGCTGCTGAGCCGGCTCGCCGCGGAACTCGCCGGTCGCGACCGCCCCGTCGTCGTGGTGATCGACGAGTACGACCAGATGACCGACCCGGAGGTTGCGCGGCAGCTGGATTTCGTCCTCCAGCACGCGAGGCCGGGACTGCGCCTCGTCCTCGTCACCCGCACCGAGCCGCTCCTCCCGCTCCACCGCTACCGCGTCGCCGGTGAGATGACCGAGATCCGGGACGCCGAGCTGGCCTTCACCCCCGAGGAGGCGGTCACGCTCCTCGGACTCCACGGACTGCCCCTGGACGTCCCCGGGGCCCGGCCGCTGGTCGAACGCACCCGGGGATGGGCGGCCGGACTCCGGCTCTGCGCCCTGGCCGCGCGGTCGAGCCCGGACCCGGAGCGCTACCTGAAGGAGTTCGAGGCCGGGCGGGGCGCGATCGCCGACTTCCTGCTCGCCGAGGTACTGGAACGGCAGACGCCCGAGACCCAGGACCTGCTGCTGCGGATCAGCGTGCTCGACCGCTTCCGCCCCGAGCTGGCGGACGAGCTGACGGAGCGGACCGACGCGGCGGAGATCCTGGCGGAACTGCACCGCGCCAACGCCTTCGTCGAGGACTTCGGGCACGGCTGGTACCGGCTCCACCCGCTGTTCCGGGAGATCCTCCGGGCCCATCTGCGCCGCCGCGCCCCCGGCCTCGAACCACGGCTGCACCGCCGCGCCGCACACTGGCTGCGGCGCTCCGGCGCGCTCCCGGAGATGCTCGCCCACGGCGCCGCCGCGCAGGACTGGACGTACGTCGCCCGGGCCCTGGTCGAGGACCTGGCGATCGGGCAGCTCTTCACCGGCCTGGGCACCGAGGTGCCCCCGGAATGGTTCGCGGGCCTGGAGGCGGAGACGCGCGACCCGGCCGCGAACCTCGTCCGCGCCGCCCGTGAGCTGTCCCGCTTCGACCTCGGCCAGGGCCTGGCCCACCTGCGCCGCGCGGAGGAACAGCTTGCGGCCGACGACGGCGGCTCCCGCGCGGCCCAGCTCAGCCGCGCCCTCCTCGAAGCGCTGGCGGGACGGCTGTCCGGCTCCGCGCACCGGGCCGAACGAGCCGCCCGGTCGGCCGGCCGCCTCATGCCGCAGCTGCCGCCCCGCCTGGTGGACGGGCATCCGGAACTGGGCGCCCTGCTGCTGACCCACGTGGGCGCGTCCCGGCTGTGGGCCGGACACTTCGACGAGGCCCGGGCCGCCCTCACCGCGGTGTCCCGCGGTCCCCGTACGGCGGCCACGGTGCTCCCGCGGATGGGGGCCCTGGAGCACCTGGCGCTCGTCGACCACCTCCACGGCTGGCCGAGCGCGGCGGAACGCAAGGTCCACGCGATGACGGCCGAGGCCGAGCGGTACGGCGCCCCCCAGCCGTCGGGTTCCGGCCTCGGACAGCTGGTCCTGGCCGCAGTCGCCCTCGACCGGGACGACGTGGACCGCGCCGAGGCCCTCCTCGCCGACACGGCGCACGATCCGCCGCCGGCGGACCCGGTGGCGGCCGCGGCCCGCCGCTTCGTGACCGCCGGTGTGCTCCTGGCCCGGGGCCGTACGCGGGCCGCTCTGGCCGTCGCCGCCCAGGCCGTCCCCGCCGCCGACCACTCGCCCTGGGCCCAGGGCCGCGCCGCCCTGGTCGCCTCGGCCGCCCACCTGGCCGAGGGCGACCCGGACGCGGCGGGCGAAGCCCTTCGGCGGGTGGCCGGGGAACAGCCGCTGTGCACCGTCGGCGCGGCGCGGGCCCTCGTCGCCGCGGGCGACCCCGGCGCGGCCCTCCGCCTGCTCGACGGCCACCCGGACCACTCCCGGGCCGGCCCGGGAGTGGTCGTACCCGCCATGCTGGTACGGGCCCAGGCGGCGAAGCTCACCGGTGACGCCGCCACCGCCCGCGGACTGCTCGCCCAGGCGCTGCTGGAGGGGCGTGGAGAGGAGCTGAGACGCCCCTTTCGGGAGGCCGGCCCCTGGATCCTCCCCTTCCTGGCGGAGCCACCCCTGCGGTCCCTGGCCGCCGGATGGCTCGTACCGGACCTCACGCCGACGCACGCCGAGCGGACCCTGCCCGCCCCCGCGCCTGCGCACGCCGGTCCGACCCGGCCCGGCCCCGCGCCGACGCACGCCGAGCGGAACCGGGGCGGAGACGACCCCGGACCCCTGCTGGAGCAGCTCAGCCCGCGCGAGCACGAAGTCCTGGAGCGGCTCGCGCGGACGATGTCGACGGAGGACATCGCCGCCGATCTGTACGTGTCGGTGAACACGGTGAAGACCCACCTCAAGAGCGCCTACCGGAAGCTGTCGGTGCACCGGCGCAACGACGCCGTACGACGCGCCCGCGAGCTGGGACTGCTGTGACCGGGGTACGGGAGGGGCCCCTGAGGGCGGTGAGTCACCCGTTCCGGGTGAGGCGGAATGGGGCCTGACGGCGGATCATGGCGGTACGGGCACGACCGGCCCCGTGGCAGCCACCCTCGGGAGGGCACCTCATGAAGTACGAGATCCGCGTCGACGGGCACATGTCGGAGACGCTGATCGGAGCTTTCCCTGAGCTGGAGCACGTG
This sequence comes from Streptomyces sp. LMG1-1-1.1, assembly GCF_040815545.1. Classification (NCBI taxonomy): domain Bacteria; kingdom Bacillati; phylum Actinomycetota; class Actinomycetes; order Kitasatosporales; family Streptomycetaceae; genus Streptomyces; species Streptomyces sp. LMG1-1-1.1. The sequence goes on from NZ_JBFPNH010000001.1 coordinate 141,290, forward strand.
GTGATCTCCGGCCAGACGGTGCTGTACGGCCCCCTCGTCGACGAGGGACACCTCTACGGCCTGCTGGCCCGCTTCCAGTCGCTCGGACTGCACCTGGCGGAACTGCGGCGACTGCCGGAGTGACCAGGGCGGACCTGCGCGGAGAACGGCCCGGAACGGAGCTGAAACATGGACACGCAGACCTATCTCGCCTACGACTATCCGCTGCTGGGCGCCTTCTGGACCATGCTGTGGTTCTTCCTGTGGATCCTGTGGCTGATCCTGCTCTTCCGGATCATCGGCGACATCTTCCGCGACGACACCCTGGGCGGCTGGGGCAAGGCCGGCTGGCTCGCGTTCGTCATCCTGCTGCCGTTCCTCGGCGTGTTCGTCTACCTCATCGCCCGCGGCAAGACGATGGGGCAGCGGGAGATCGCGCGCGCCCAGCAGAAGCAGGCGGCCTTCGACGCCTACGTCCGCGACACCGCCACCGGCGGCGGCGCTCCCAGCAAGGCCGAGGAACTCGGCAGGCTCGCCGAACTCCGCACGCGGGGTGACATCAGCGAGGAGGAGTTCCGCCGGGCCAAGGACCTCGTCCTGAACGACGACCGCCCGTCCACGCCTTCCGGCACGGGCACGACCACCCCCCGTCAGTGAGCCGGGTCGGACGAAAGAGGAGACTGAGATGACCGCCACGCACACCGCTCACGCGTCATCGGCGAAGTACGCGTGGGCCGGGGGCCTTCGGGTCTTCGCCGCCGTCATGCTCGCCCTCGCGGGACTGCTCGGCATCTTCCGCGGGATCATGGCCATCGCCGAAGACGAGGTCTTCGTCAACACGCCCAACTACGTCTTCAAGTTCGACCTCACCAGCTGGGGCTGGATCCACCTCGCGCTCGGCGTGGTCGCCGTGCTCGTCAGCTTCGGACTGTTCGGGGCGGCCGCCTGGGCGCGGTACACCGGCGTCGGCATCGCCGCACTCGTCGTCATCGCCAACTTCCTGTCCCTGCCGTACTACCCGGTGTGGTCCGTGATCATGATCGCGATGTCCGGGTTCATCATCTGGGCCCTGTGCGTCGACCGAGGCGATGACGAGCGCGCCACCACCGGGAGGTAGCCGTGAAGGACCTGAAGTTCGAACAGAAGAGCTCCCTGTCCCGGATCGAGGCCGCGGAGCTGCTGGAAGCCCTCGCCGCGGCCTTCAGGGAGGGAGACGAAGCCGAGCTCCCGCTGGGGCCCGGTGTGCTGAGCCTCCGGGTCCCCGAGGAATTCCGCAGCGAGGTGGAGTTCGAGGTCGGCGACGGTGAGATCGAGCTGGAGATCGAACTGAAGTGGCCGACGGGCGGTGGGTCGAAGGCCAAGGAGAAGCCCAAGGACGAGCCCGACGCCGAGCCCGAGGGCGAGGCCGGGGACAAGCCTGAGTCCACGCCTGAGCCCAGGGCCGAACCGAAGGCCGAACCCAAGGTCACGGCCAGGACCGAGCCGAAAACCAAACCCAAGGCGAAGCCCAAGACCGCGTCGTCCGCCCCCGCGCCCCGGGGCCGGAAGTCCGCAGCACCCGCCAAGTCCGGGGGCGCCGCCGCGAAGCGCACGTGAGCCAGGGCCGCTCGGGGGACGGTGTGCTTCTGTTTCACCCGCTTGACCTGGCCGCCGTGCCACAGTCGCCGGGCGGGAGTTGGGTGGGAACCCGGACACCCGGAGAACGGAACCTGCCATGTACGAGATGCACATCGCCCCCGACTGTTCCAGCGGGTTGCTGGTCTGGCACGTGATCGCGAAGGAGGCCGTCAGCAGCCTGTGCGGTCAGCCCGTCGACCGCGGCGCGGACGGAACGCGCACCGACCGGCACTGCCTGCCGTGCATGCGCTCCTTCCAGGACCTGATGGGCGACCGCGGCACCCCGACGACCGCGCGCTGACCGGCGTCCCGACGGGCGCACCGGCGTCTGACCGGCGTACCTACCGGCCCGGCGCCCCCACCGGACACCGCCTACCGCCTGATCAGCCGCCGGGCCGTCGCCGTCGCCACCGCGGCGGTGCGCGAGTCCACGCCCAGCTTCGCGAAGATGTGCACCAGGTGCGACTTCACGGTCGCCTGGCTCAGGAACAGGGCCTTGCTGATCTGCTGGTTGGACAGGCCCTCGCCCACCAGCTGGAGGACCTCGAGCTCGCGCTTGGTCAGCGCCTCCGCCGGTGTCCGCATGCGGTCCATCAGCCGGTGCGCCACCGCGGGCGCGAGGGCCGACTGCCCGGCCGCCGCCGTCCGGACCGCCGCCGCGAGCTCCTCGGGCGGAGCGTCCTTCAGGAGGTAGCCGGAGGCGCCCGCCTCCACCGCCGCGAGGATGTCCGCGTCCGTGTCGTACGTGGTCAGGACCAGCACCTTCGGCCCGTCCGGCGCCGCCGTGATGGCCGCCGTCGCCTCCGAGCCGTGCATGCCCGAGCCGAACTGCAGGTCCATGAGGACCACGTCCACGTCCCCGGCGGCGGCGAGCTCCACGGCCCGTTCGGCCGTGGCCGCCTCCGCGACCACGGCGAAGTCCGGCTCCGTGTCGAGGACCGCGCGCAGGCCCGCCCGTACCACCGGGTGATCGTCGGCGAGCAGAAGTCGGATGGTCATGCGGACGCTCCAGCGGGGAGGGGGAGGGAGACGGCGACCGCCGTGCCCTGGCCGGGTGACGACTCGACGGTGAACGTGCCGCCCAGCGACTCCGCCCGCGAGCGCATCGCCGGAAGCCCGAAGCCGCCGTCGGACGACGGACGTACGGAGGAGGGGTCGAAGCCGCGGCCGTCGTCGACCACGTCCAGCGTCACCGACGCGCCCATGAACGACAGGGTGATCTCCGCCCGCGAGGCCATGGCGTGCCGCACCGTGTTCGCGAGCGCCGACTGCGCGATCCGCAGCAGCGCCACCTCGTACGGGGTGGGCAGCTCGACCGGCGTCCCGCTCATCGAGAAGCGGACCCGTGGCCCGGCCCCCGGAGCCACACCGGTGACCGGCTCGCACAGGCGCTCCAGGGCCGCGGCGAGGGAGCCGTGCTCCAGGTCCGGCGGGGAGAGCGCGCGGACGAAGCGCCGCGCCTCCGCCAGGTTGTCCTGCGCCGCCTCGCGCGCCCGGCCGATGTGCCCGGCGGCGGGGGAGTCGGGCGGCAGGACCCGCTCGGCCGCCCGCAGCAGCAGCTGGATCGAGGAAAGGCCCTGCGCGAGCGTGTCGTGGATCTCCCGCGCGAGGCGCTCCCGTTCGGCGAGCGTGCCCGCGTGCCGCTCCGCCGCCGCGAGCTCGGCCCGCGTCTCGATCAGCTCCTCGATGAGCCTGCGCCGGTGCTCGCTCTCCCGGTACAGGGCCTGGTAGCCGAGGACCGTCGCCACCGCGACCGCCGCGCCGAGCAGGGGCCCGATGAAGACCCCCGGGTTGAGCGCGGCGCCGTGCCCCACGTACGAGAGGATCGCCGCGACCGCCGTGAGCGCCACGGCCGGCAGCGACCAGCGCGCGGGCAGCAGGTGCAGCTGGAGGAAGTAGAGCGGGAAGGCCAGCCAGAGCGCTTCCGGGGTCAGGAAGAGCAGCACCAGCCAGGACAGGCCCAGGGCCGTCAGCCACACGGCGGCGGCCCGCTGGGAGTTCCGCACGGAGGGCAGGGACGAGCCGGCGGCGTAGACGGCGCCGGTGACGACCGCCATCGCCGTCCCGGAGGCCGAGTGCGCCCGTACCGCCGCCAGGACGAGCAGGCCCGCCATCAGGAGGTGCAGGCACAGGCGCAGCGCGCGCAGGGCGGGGGTGAGGGGGCGCCGGGCGGGGTGGAGGGAGGAGCGGGGATCCATGATCCCTCCAGGGTAGACAGCCGGAGACAATCCGGACTCAACCGAAAGTTTGACTGTGGAGCCATCCGTGGCGCGATGCCCGCAGGGGGCTCCGCCGACCACTCTGGTCAGCATGTTCGTGGCATGGAGAGACCTGAGATTCGCCAAGGGGCGGTTCGCCCTCATGGGCACCGTGATCGTGTTGATCACCCTGCTCGTGGGATTGCTGTCCGGGCTGACCGCCGGACTCGCGCGGGAGAACGTCTCCGCGATCACCGGTCTGCCCGCCGACCGGCTGGCCTTCGCGGCGCCGCCGTCCGGGCAGTCGGCCTCCTTCACCAACTCGACGGTGACGGAGGAGCAGTGGCGGCGGTGGGCCGGGCAGACCGGGGTGACCGGTGCCGATCCGATCGGCATCCGTACCCTCAACGCGGCCGCCGGGGACCGTACCGCCGCCGTGTCCGCCTTCGGCACGGAGCCGGACGCGGGGATCGCGCCCGTGTCCGTCGGCGCGGGGAAGGCCGTCCTGTCGGAGTCGGCCGCGGAGGAGCTGGGCGCCGAGGCGGGCGACGCCGTCCGCCTCGGCTCCCTGGAGGTCACCGTCACGGCGGTCTCCGGCGACGCCTCCTACAGCCACACCCCGGTGGTGTGGACCTCGCTCGACGACTGGCAGCAACTCGGCCGCAGCGGCACCACCCCGCAGGAGCAGGCCACCGTCATCGCGCTGAGCGGCGGCGACGACGTGGACTGGGCGGCCGGTGACAAGGCCGCGGGGACCGAGGCGAGGACGCCCGACGGCGCCCTCACCGCCATAGGGTCCTACCAGGCCGAGAACGGTTCGCTCCAGCTCATGCGCGGCTTCCTGTTCGCCATCTCCGCGCTCGTCATAGGAGCCTTCTTCACCGTCTGGACCATCCAGCGCAGCGGTGACGTCGCCGTCCTCAAGGCGCTCGGGGCCTCCACCCCGTACCTCCTCAAGGACGCCCTAGGGCAGGCCGTCCTCATGCTCACCGCCGGGACCCTGCTCGGCACCGCGCTCGCGGTCGGCATCGGCGCGCTGGTCAGCGGCGGGAACGTGCCCTTCGTCCTGGAGCCGCTCACGGTCCTCGGGCCGGCCGGCGTCATCGTCGTCCTCGGCGTGCTCGGCGCCGCCCTGTCCATCCGGCGGATCACCGCCGTCGACCCCCTCACCGCCCTCGGGAGCGCCCGATGAGTCTCGTCCTCGACGCCGTCACCCTCACCTACCCCGACGGCGACGGCCGGCTCACCGCCCTCGACGCCGTCTCCCTCGACGTGCCCGCGGGCACGCTCACCGCCGTCGTCGGACCGTCCGGCTCCGGCAAGTCCAGCCTCCTCGCGGTGGCCGCCACCCTGGTGACCCCGGAGGAGGGGCGGGTCGTCGTCGCCGGTACGGACACGGGGTCGCTCACCTCAGCCGCCAAGGCGGAGCTGCGGCGCGAGCACATCGGGATCGTCTTCCAGCAGCCCAATCTGCTGCCCTCGCTCAGCGCGGCCGAGCAGCTCCAGGTCATGGCCCATCTCTCCGGGCGTCCGCCCAAGACGGTACGGGGCCGGGCCCTCGACCTCCTGGACGCGGTGGGCCTCGCCGACCAGGCCCACCGGCGGCCGCACCAGCTGTCCGGCGGTCAGCGGCAGCGCGTCAACATCGCTCGGGCCCTGATGAACGAGCCGTCCGTCCTCCTCGTCGACGAGCCGACCAGCGCCCTCGACCACGAGCGGGGGGCGGCGGTCATGGACCTGCTCGCCACCCTCACCGTCGAGCGGGGGACGGCGACGGTCCTGGTCACCCACGACCGCGCCCACCTCGCCCGAACGGACCACACGGTGACGGTCCAGGACGGCAGGCTCACGGCGCCGGTCAGGGCCTGAACCACGCGGCCGGCCCGCGCGGTCAGCCGAACCGGGCGACCAGGGGGACGTTCTCGTCCCCGTGGACGGCGGCCCGTTCTCGCAGGGCCGTCCAGACCGGGGCCCCGTCGCCGTCCGGCGGGACGAACCGCCGGGCCGCGCGCACCTCGATCACCCCGTCGACGTCGGAGCGCAGCGCGGTGTCAGGCCTGGCCGTTGCCCGACGTGTTCGCGAGGGCGGCCGAGAGCTCGCGGGCCACTTCCTGGAGGATCGGGACGATCTTCTCGGTGGCCGCCTCGGTGACGCGGCCGGCGGGGCCCGAGATGGAGATGGCCGCGGCGGTGGGGGAGTCCGGGACGGAGACCGCGAGGCAGCGGACTCCTATCTCCTGCTCGTTGTCGTCGACGGCGTAGCCGGTCTCGCGGACGGCGACGAGCGCGTCGAGGAAGCCGTCCGGCGTGGTGATCGTCTTCTCGGTGGCGGCCGGCATGCCGGTACGGGCGAGCAGCGCGCGCACCTCGTCCGCCGGGGTGTGCGCGAGGAGCGCCTTGCCGACGCCGGTCGAGTGCGGCAGCACCCGGCGGCCGACCTCGGTGAACATGCGCATCGAGTGCTTGGACGGCACCTGGGCCACGTACACGATCTCGTCGCCGTCGAGCAGGGCCATGTTCGCCGTCTCGCCGGTCTCCTCGACGAGCCGCGCGAGGTAGGGGCGGGCCCAGGTGCCGAGGAGGCGGGCGGAGGACTCGCCGAGCCGGATGAGGCGGGGGCCGAGCGCGTACCGGCGGTTGGGCTGCTGCCGCACGTAACCGCAGGCGACGAGGGTGCGCATGAGGCGGTGGATGGTGGGCAGCGGGAGTCCGCTGCTGGCGGAGAGCTCGCTGAGCCCGACCTCGCCCCCGGCGTCGGCCATCCGCTCCAGGAGGTCGAAGGCACGCTCAAGGGACTGGACGCCACCGCTCGCGGCGGAGGGCTTGGCGGCGTCGGTGGTGCTGGCGCTGGACGTCGGCACGTCAACGGTCCTTTCGAGGCAGGCGGGCAAGGCAGCAGCCTACCGGGCCACCGGCCGGGACACATGGTCCCGGGCCCGGGGTACGGGCCGGTCAGGGGGTGTTTGTCCGGTGTCGGCGAGGGCCCGGGAGGATCCGGGTCCGCCCCACATGTGCGGAGCTACGTTCTACTGTACGGAATTTCCATTCCACTTTGTGGAAACGTCCAAGCCGGGTTCGCCGAGGGGCGATGCTGGAAGTGTGCCCTTGACGACATGTCGTCCGGAAGTGAAGACTCCTTCAACAGTTCGTTGAATTTTCTCGCCGAAGTGCTTGAAGAAGGGGTACGGGTGGACGTCAACCTGGTCCTGCGCTCGACACGCGTCATCACCCCCGAGGGGACGCGCCCGGCGTCGATCGCCGTCTCCGGAGGGACGATCGCGGCCGTGCTGCCGTACGACGCCGAGGTACCCGCCGGGGCCCGGCTCGAGGACGTCGGCGACGACGTCGTCCTGCCCGGACTCGTCGACACCCACGTGCACGTGAACGACCCCGGCCGCACCGAGTGGGAGGGCTTCTGGACCGCCACCCGCGCGGCCGCCGCCGGCGGCATCACCACGCTGCTCGACATGCCGCTGAACTCGCTGCCCCCGACCACCACCGTGGACAACCTGCGCGTCAAGCAGGAGGTCGCCCGCCGCAAGGCGCACATCGACGTCGGCTTCTGGGGCGGCGCCCTGCCCGACAACGTCAAGGACCTGCGGCCCCTCCACGACGCGGGCGTCTTCGGCTTCAAGTGCTTCCTGTCGCCCTCCGGCGTCGACGAGTTCCCCTCGCTCGACCAGGAGCAGCTGGCGACCTCGCTCGCCGAGATCTCCGGCTTCGACGGCCTGATGATCGTGCACGCCGAGGACCCGCACCACCTCGCCGCGGCCCCCCAGCGCTCCGGTGGCGCGTACGCCGACTTCCTCGCCTCCCGCCCCCGGGACGCCGAGAACACGGCCATCGAGAACCTGGTCAACCAGGCCCGCAGGCTGAACGCCCGCGTCCACGTCCTGCACCTGTCCTCCTCCGACGCGCTGCCCCTCATCGCCGCCGCCAAGGCCGAGGGCGTCAAGATCACCGTGGAGTCCTGCCCGCACTTCCTCACGCTCACCGCCGAGGAGATCCCGGACGGCGCCACCGAGTTCAAGTGCTGTCCGCCCATCCGCGAGGCCTCGAACCAGGACGCCCTGTGGCAGGGGCTCGCCGACGGGACGATCGACTGCATCGTCTCCGACCACTCCCCGTCCACCGCGGACCTCAAGACCCCCGACTTCGCCTCCGCCTGGGGCGGCATCTCCTCCCTCCAGCTCGGCCTGCCCGCCATCTGGACCGAGGCCCGCCGCCGCGGCTTCGACCTGACGGACGTCGTCCGCTGGATGTCCGAGGCCCCCGCCCGGCTCGCCGGACTCACCCGCAAGGGCGCGATCGAGGCCGGCCGCGACGCCGACTTCGCCGTCCTCGCCCCCGACGCCACCTTCACCGTCGACCCGGCCGAGCTCCAGCACCGCAACCGGATCACCGCCTACGCGGGCAGGACCCTCACCGGCGTCGTGACCTCCACCTGGCTGCGCGGAGAGCGGATCGTCGACCACGGCACCCTCGCCGAGCCCTCCGGCCGCCTCCTCGAAAGGAACAACTGACCCGTGAGCACCGGCATACCCTCCTTCACCGGCGACGCCAGCCCCTTCGGAGGCGGCGACCCGTACGCCGACTACCGCACGGCCGACTTCCCCTTCACCCAGTACGCGGACCTCGCCGACCGGCGTCTGGGCGCCGGCATCGTCGCCGCCAACGACGAGTTCTTCGCCGAGCGGGAGAACCTGCTCAAGCCCGAGCCCGCCGAGTTCGACCCCGAGCACTTCGGCCACAAGGGCAAGATCATGGACGGCTGGGAGACCCGCCGCCGACGCGGGATCTCGGCCCGGCAGCCGCACCCCACCGAGGACGACCACGACTGGGCCCTCGTACGGCTCGGCGCCCCCGGCGTCGTCCGCGGCATCGTCGTCGACACCGCCCACTTCCGCGGCAACTACCCGCAGGCCGTCTCCGTCGAGGCCGCCTCCGTGACCGGCTCGCCCTCGCCCGAGGAGCTCCTCGCCGACGACGTGAAGTGGACGACGCTCGTCCCGCGCACCGCCGTCGGCGGCCACGCCGCCAACGGCTTCGCCGTCGACGTCGAGCAGCGCTTCACCCACCTGCGCGTCAACCAGCACCCCGACGGCGGCATCGCCCGCCTCCGCGTCTACGGCGAGGTCGCCCCCGACCCCGCGTGGCTCGGCGTGCTCGGCACCTTCGACCTCGCGGCCCTGGAGAACGGCGGCCGGGTCGAGGACGCCTCCGACCGCTTCTACTCCCCGGCCACCAACACCATCCAGCCGGGCCGCTCGCGCAAGATGGACGACGGCTGGGAGACCCGCCGCCGCCGCGACAAGGGCAACGACTGGATCCGCTACGGCCTGGCCGCCGAGTCCGAGATCCGCGCCGTCGAGATCGACACCGCGTACCTCAAGGGCAACAGCGCCGGCTGGGCCGCGCTCTCCGTCGCGGCCGAGGGCTCCGACGACTGGACCGAGGTCCTGCCCCGGACCCGCCTCCAGCCCGACACGAACCACCGCTTCGTCCTCGACACCCCCGCGGTCGGCTCCCGCGTCCGGATCGACATCTACCCGGACGGCGGCATCTCCCGCCTCCGCCTCTTCGGCTCGCTCACGGAGGCCGGCACGGCCCGCCTGACCGCCCGCCACCAGGAACTCGGCGGCTGACGCCACCGGCTCCCCGAGCCGGATAGGCCCTACAGCCCCCGGCTCCCCGAGCCCGGCGCGCCCGCGCGGCCCGGCTCCCCCTGACTGGGCGGGAACGACACCCCGCCCGGCCCGCGAGGGCGCACCGACCCGACAGCACCGGTGTGCCCTCGCGCCCCCTTTTTCCCCGGGGCTCGGTTCGTCCCGCGCGGGGGCGTCACGCCGCGTGCCCGCCGTCCACCGAGAACTCGGCGCCCGTCACGTACCGGCCCTCGGGTCCCGCGAGGAAGGCGACCAGGGAGGCGACCTCGTCCGGGGTGCCGAAGCGGCCGAGGGCCGTCATGGCCGCCTGGCCCGGGGCGTACGGGCCGTCCGCGGGGTTCATGTCGGTGTCGACGGGGCCGGGGTGGACGATGTTGGCGGTGATGCCGCGTCCGCCGAGCTCGCGGGCGAGCGCCTTGGTGAGGCCGACGAGGGCCGACTTGCTCGCCGTGTAGAGCGTGCCGCCGGGGCCCGGCACCCGCCTGCTCATGCAGGAGCCGATCGTGACGATGCGGCCGCCGTCGGGGAGCCGCGCGGCGGCCGCCTGCGAGGCGAGGAAGGCCGCCCGGACGTTGACCGCGAGGACCCGGTCGACGTCCGCGAGGGTGAGGGACTCCAGCGGGCCGAGGACGCCGACGCCCACGTTGTTCACCAGGACGTCGAGCCGGCCGAGGGCGTCCGCCGCCCACTCCACCGCGCCCGCGGCGTCGCCGGCGTCGGACGCGTCCGCGCGCAGGGGGAGGGCCTTCCGGCCGGCCGCCTCGATCCGCGCGGCGACCGCCGCGGCCCGTCGCTCGTCCTGGACATAGGTGAAGGCCACGTCGGCGCCCTCCCGGGCCAGCCGTACGGCCGTGGCGGCGCCGATCCCCCGGCTGCCACCCGTCACCAGGACCGCCGTGCCGTTCATCGTGGACATCCCGAACCTCCGTAAGTCGCACTGAGTGGTTGCGGGTTCAATGAAAGTCGGCCGGGCGTCGGGAAACCGGCGGGAATCGGACGCCGACCCGGCCACCGATGACTTCCGCCGGGCGGTGGAGTCGGAAGGGGTGGGACACGATGGTCCGGAGAACAGAAAGGGCATCCGCCATGGCCACCCTCAGCCTCACCCAGTTCCTCACCCTCGACGGCGTCATCCAGGCCCCCGGAGGCCCCGAGGAGGACCCCAGCGGCGGCTTCGAGCACGGCGGCTGGTCCGTGCCGTTCGGCGACGAGGACTTCGGGCAGCGCATCACCGAGATCTTCGCCCGGCCGACCGCCTTCCTCCTCGGCCGTCGCACCTACGACATCTTCGCGGGCTACTGGCCCCAGCAGACCGACCCCGCCGACCCCGTCGCCTCCAAGCTCAACGCCCTCCCCAAGTACGTCGCCACCACCACGCTCACCTCGGCGGACTGGGAGGGCACCACGCTGCTCCGCGGCGACGTCGTCGAGGAGGTCGCCGCGCTCAAGGAGCGCACCGAGGGCGAGATCCAGATGCACGGCAGCGCGGGCCTCGCCCGGACGCTCCTCGACCACGACCTCATCGACACCCTCCACCTGCACGTCTTCCCCGTGGTCCTGGGGACCGGGCGCCGCCTGTTCACCGACGGGGTCCGCCCCACCGCCTTCCGCCTCACCGACGCGCGCACCACCGCCGCGGGCGTCGCCCTCCACACGTACGAGCTGGCCGGCCGCCCCGCGTACGGCAGCTACTGATCCGGGAGAAGAAAGGTGTAGCCGCCACGGGCCCGTCCGGGTACGGTGATCGCTCCGAGTGCGAGCCGTCGAAGTCTCCACCCCGCCCAGAGAGTTGGAGACGGCCGTCATGGCAGCCTCGTCGTCGATCGCCGCACCCCTGTCCCTGGACGCCCCCCGCCGGGCCTGGCTCACCGACCTGCCCGTCCTGCTCGTCGCCGTCGTCTGGGGCGCCAGCTACCTCGCGGCCAAGGGAATCACCACCACCCACACGGTCGTCGCGGTCCTCGTCCTGCGGTTCGCGGTGGTCCTGCCGGTCCTCGTCGCCGCGGGGTGGCGCAAGCTCCGGGCACTGACCGGGGCCCAGTGGCGCGGCGCCGCGACCCTCGGACTGGTCCTCAGCGGGATCTTCCTCCTGGAGACGTACGGGGTCGTGCACACCTCCGCCACCAACGCGGGCCTGATCATCAGCCTCACGATGATCTTCACCCCGCTGACGGAGGCCGCCGTCACCAAGGCCAGGCCCCCGCGCGCCTTCCTCGCCGCCGCCGCGCTGTCCGTGGCGGGCGTGGTCCTGCTCACCCAGGGCGGCGGCTTCACCGCCCCCTCCCTCGGCGACCTGCTCATGCTGCTCGCCGCCCTCGCCCGTACGGTCCACGTCCTGGCGATGTCCCGGATCAAGGCGGTCCGGTCGGCCGACTCGCTCTCGCTCACCACCGTCCAGCTCGGCTCGGCGGTCGCCGTGTTCGCCGTCATCGCGGTCTTCCCCGGCACCGGCGCCTCGCCGTGGTCCACGGCCCTCGGCTTCGGGCCGGCCGAGTGGGCCGGGCTGCTGTTCCTCTCGGTCTTCTGCACACTCTTCGCGTTCTTCGTGCAGATGTGGGCGGTCCGCCGCACCTCGCCGTCCCGGGTCAGCCTCCTCCTCGGCACGGAGCCGCTCTGGGCCGCCGCCGCGGGCATCGCCGTCGCCGGCGACCGCCCCGGCGTCCTCGGCCTCGCCGGGGCCGCCCTCGTCCTCGCGGGCACGACGTGGGGCCGCCGCGCCGCCGACGCGGGCGCCTGAGCCCTCCTCGCCGGCGCCGGCGGGTCAGGCCTTCGGCACCCGGTCCGACACGATCATGAGGACCAGGCCGAGGACCGCGATCACGATGTTCGCGAACACCTCCCGGCCCTCCAGGAACGCCACGTTCCCGGTCAGGAAACGGGTCAGGCCCATCACCCGGAACCAGCCGTCCGTCAGCTCGCGGATCACCCCGCAGACACCCAGGACGGTGAGCAGGAAGCCGGCGATCTCCAGGAATCTCCTCATGTCGTGATCATGGCCGGTGCGGGCGCGCGGCCGCGTCCGCCTCCGGTCGACGGCCACCGCTACCGAAGTATCGACCCGCGCGACTTCGGTAGCGTCCCCGGCCGCACGTCACCGGTGGGGGCCCCTGATCTGCGTACATTGCGGATATGACGCGTACGGACCGGCAGCGCTGGCTGCTCCCCTCCGACCTGGCCGAACACGGCGGGAGTGGGGCACGGCCCCGCCGCACGGCCCGCGACTGGGTCGTGGACACCTCGCTCTTCCTGCTCGCCGCGTTCGTCGGCCTCATCGCCGCCGACACCAGCGCCGAGTACACCAGCGACACCGTCACCCTCCTCGACCAGCTCGCCGGAGCCGCCGCCTGCGGCGCCCTCTGGCTGCGCCGGCGGTGGCCCGTCGGACTCGCCGTCGCCCTCGCCCTGCTGAACGTCGTGGCCCCGGTCGCGGCCGGAGCGCTCCTCGCGAGCCTGTTCAGCGTCGCCGTACGCCGCCCGTTCCGCGAGGTCGCCTGGATCGGGGCGCTCGCCGTCGCCACGTCCGCCGTCCAGGCCTTCGTCCGCCCCGACCCCACGACCAACGTCGCCGTCTCCCTCGCCCTCGGCTCGGTCCTCATCCTCCTCGTCACCGCCTGGGGCATGCTCGTCCGCTCCCGGCGCCGGCTCGTCGAGGCGCTCCGCGAACGGGCCCGCCGCGCCGAGGCCGAGGCCGAACTGCGCGCCGCCCAGGCCCAGCGGCTGGCCCGCGAGGCCATCGCGCGCGAGATGCACGACGTCCTCGCCCACCGGCTCACCCTGCTCAGCGTGCACGCCGGGGCCCTGGAGTTCCGGCCCGACGCCCCGCCCGAGCAGATCGCCCGCGCCGCCGGCGTCATCCGCGACAGCGCCCACGAGGCACTCCAGGACCTCCGCGAGATCATCGGCGTCCTGCGCGCCCCCGGCGAGAACGGCGACGGCGACCGCCCCCAGCCCACCCTCGCCACCCTCGACGCGCTCATCGCCGAGTCCCGCGAGGCGGGGGCGGACGTCGTCCTCGACACCACCGTCGACGACCCGGCCGCCGTGCCCGCCTCCACCGGCCGCACGGTCTACCGCATCGCGCAGGAGGGCCTCACCAACGCCCGCAAGCACGCGCCCGGCACCACGGTCACCGTCACCGTCCGCGGCCGGCCCGGCGAAGGCCTCACCGTCGACGTCCGCAACCCCGCCCCCGCCGGACCCGTCCCGCACGTCCCCGGCTCCGGCCAGGGCCTCATCGGCCTCACCGAACGCGCCACGCTCGCCGGCGGCCGGCTGGACCACGGTGCTGACCCCGACGGCGGGTTCGCCCTGCACGCCTGGCTACCGTGGCCCGCATGACCATCCGGCTGCTCATCGTCGACGACGACCCCCTGGTCCGCGCGGGCCTCACCCTGATGCTCGGCGGCGCCGACGACCTGGAGATCGTCGGCGAGGGCGCCGACGGCGACGAGGTGCCCGAACTCGTCGCCCGGCACGCCCCGGACGTCGTCCTGATGGACATCCGCATGCCCCGCGTCGACGGGCTCACCGCCACCGAACGCCTCCGCGCCCACCCGGGCGCCCCCGAGGTCGTCGTCCTCACCACCTTCCACGCCGACGAACAGGTGCTCCGCGCCCTGCGCGCCGGTGCCGCCGGCTTCGTCCTCAAGGACACCGCTCCCGCCGAGATCGTCGCCGCCGTCCGCCGGGTCGCCGCCGGCGACCCCGTCCTCTCCCCGGCCGTCACCCGCCAGCTCATGACCCATGTCGCCGGCAGGCCGGAACAGCCCCGGAGCGCCGTCGCCGCCGACCGCCTCACCCGCCTCGCCGACCGCGAACGCGAGGTGGCCGTCGCCGTCGGCCACGGCCGCTCCAACGCGGAGATCGCCGCCGAGCTGTACATGAGCGTCCCGACGGTCAAGGCCCACGTCTCCCGCGTCCTCGCCAAACTCGACCTCAACAACCGCGTGCAGATCGCCCTCCTCGTCCACGACGCCGGCCTCCTGGACGGCGCCGAGGACGACGGCGACGCCCGCGGCGGCCGCGCCGGCGACACCGGTGGCCCGCACCGCTAGTCGGATAGTCTGCGTCGATGTCCGTCATCGAACTGGGGGAGTACGGCGCGGACTTCACCGCGAACCCGTACCCCTACTACGCGAAGCTCCGTGAAGCCGGCCCCGTGCACGAGGTGCGGATGCCCGACGGCTTCCTGTTCTGGCTGGTCGTCGGCCACGAGGAGGGGCGCGCGGCACTCACCGACCCGCGCCTCGCCAAGTCCCCGTCCGTCATCGGCGTACGACCGCCGGAGGAGGACGTCATCGGCGTCCACCTCCTCGCGGCGGACGCCCCCGACCACACCCGGCTGCGCCGCCTGGTCACCGCGGAGTTCACCGGGCGCCGGGTCGAGGGCCTGCGGCCCCGCATCGAACGCCTCACCCACGAACTCGCCGACGCCATGGAACCGGCCGGCCGCGCCGACCTCGTCGACGCCTACGCGTTCCCGCTGCCGATCACCGTCATCTGCGAACTCCTCGGGGTCCCCGCCGAGGACCGCGACACCTTCCGCCACTGGTCGCACGAGCTCGTCGTGCCGACCGGCGAGCGCGGCATCCAGGACGCCCTCGAAGGCTTCGGCGGATACCTCGACGCGCTCATCGAGGACAAGCGGGCCGCCGGGCCCGCCGACGACCTGCTCTCCGGTCTGATCGCCGCCCGCGCCGAGGACGGGGACCGGCTCTCCGGGCCCGAACTCCGGGCCATGGCCTACCTGTTGCTGATCGCAGGCCACGAGACGACGGTCAACCTGATCTCCAACACCGTCCGCAACCTGCTCACCCACCCCGAGCAGCTCGCCGCCCTGCGCGCCGACCCGGACCTCCTCGACGGCACGATCGAGGAGTCCCTGCGGTACGACGGGCCGGTGGAGACCGGCACCTTCCGCTTCACCAGGGAACCCGTCAACATCGGCGGCACGGAGATCCCCGCCGGCCAGAGCGTCCTCGTCGGGATCGGCGCCCTCGACCGCGACCCCGCCCGCTTCCCCGACCCCGACCGGTTCGACATCCGCCGCGACACCCGCGGCCACCTCGCCTTCGGCCACGGCATCCACTACTGCCTCGGGGCCCCGCTGGCCCGCCTGGAGGGCAGGATCGCGCTCCGCACCCTCCTGGACCGCTTCCCCGACCTCGCACTCGACCCCGAGGGCGCCCCCTGGGAATGGCTGCCCGGCCTCCTCATGCGCGGCGTCCGCAGCCTCCCCGTCCGCTGGTGACCGCGAGCCCGGCCCGATCCACGGGAAGCCCCTGAGCCGGGCGGGACTTTCCGGACAGGGCCCCTACGCGTCCACCCGTACCGGACGCCGCTCCCGGCGCGAGCGTTCGCACGCCTCGGCGACCCGGAGCGCCGCCAGGGCCTCCCGGCCGTCGCACGGGTTGGCCGCCTCGCCGCGCACGAGGCGGACGAAGGCGTCGAGCTCGGCCTCGTACGCGGGGCCGAACCGGTCGAGGAAGCCCGGCCAGGGCTTCCCCGGCGGGGGCGGCCCCTGCGGCTCCAGCGAGGTGAGCGGGGCGCGGTCGTCCAGGCCCACCACGAGCTGGTCCCGGTCGCCCGCCAGCTCCATCCGGACGTCGTACCCGGCGCCGTTGCACCGGGTCCCCGTCACCGTCACCAGCGTGCCGTCGTCCAGGGTGAGCAGGGCGGCGGCGGTGTCCACGTCACCCGCCTCCCGGAACATCGACGGACCCGCGTCCGAGCCCGTCGCGTACACCTCGACGACCTCCCGGCCGGTCACCCAGCGGACGATGTCGAAGTCGTGCACCAGGCAGTCCCGGAAGAGACCGCCGGACAGCGGCAGATACGCGACGGGCGGCGGCTCCGGGTCCGAGGTCACCGCCCGCACGGTGTGCAGCCGGCCGAGCCGCCCCGACCGCACCGCCTCGCGCGCGGCCCGGTACCCCGCGTCGAAGCGGCGCATGAACCCCAGCTGGAGCTCCGTACCCGCCGCCGACACCGCCGCGAGCGCCGTCGCCGTCCCCGCCACGTCCAGCGCGATGGGCTTCTCGCAGAACGCCGGCAGCCCCGCCCCGGCGGCACGGGCGATCAGCTCCGCGTGCGCCGCCGTCGCCGAGGCGATCACCACGGCGTCCAGGGCATGCCCCAGCAGCGCGTCCACGTCCGGCGCCGCCTCGGCCCCGAGCGCCCCCGCGACCCCGGCCGCCCGCGTCGCGTCCGCGTCCGCCACGACCAGCGAACCGACCTCCGGATGGCGGGCCAGTACACCCGCGTGAAAGCTCCCGATCCGTCCCGTACCGATGAGTCCGATGCGCATGCCCCCACCGTGGGGGCGGCCTGCCCGACTGTCAAGGATTTGTCAGGACATCCGGACGTCACGACTTCCCGTCATGAAGCTTCCTGTCCTCGGCCCACCGGGCTACGCTCCCCCCGTGTCCAAGCAGTCCGGATCCGCCCTGCCCCCGCTCTCCGTGGACCGCACCAGCCCGGTCCCGCTCTACTTCCAGCTCGCCCGGCAGCTGGAGAGCGCCGTGGAGGACGGGACGCTGGCCCCGGGCACCCTGCTCGGCAACGAGATCGACCTCGCCACCCGCCTCGGCCTGTCCCGCCCCACCGTCCGCCAGGCCATCCAGACCCTCGTCGACAAGGGCCTGCTGGTCCGCCGCCGGGGCGTCGGCACCCAGGTCCTGCACAGCAGGGTCCGGCGCCCGCTGGAACTCAGCAGCCTCTACGACGACCTCGACGCCGCCGGACAGCGCCCCGCCACCCGGGTCCTCGTCAACCGGCTCGAACCCGCCACCGGACCCGTCGCCGCCGCCCTCGGCGTACCCGAGGGAAGCGAGGTGCACTACCTGGAACGGCTCCGCACCGCACACGGCGAACCCATGGCGTACCTGCGCAACCACCTCCCCGCCGGGCTCCTCGCACCCGACACCGCACTCCTGGAGACCACCGGCCTGTACCGGATGCTCCGCTCCGCCGCCCTCACCCTGCACAGCGCCCGGCAGTCGATCGGCGCCCGCGCCGCGACCGCCGCCGAGGCCGCGCTCCTCGACGAGCGGGAGGGCGCCCCGCTCCTCACCATGGAGCGCACCACCCTCGACGACACCGGCCGCGCCGTCGAGTACGGCTCCCACCTCTACCGGGCCGCCCGCTACTCCTTCGAGTTCCAGCTGATGGTCCGTCCGTAGGGGGTGTACCGACCGGGGCAGGCCCCCGTGACGAGCGCCGCGATCCGCATGACCGATACTGCAATGCACGCAGAAGGACGCAAAGGAGGGCACGGCCTCGTGACCAGGCTTCGGACCGGAGGGGTGCGCGCCGTCATCGGCGCCGTGCTCGCGCTCACACTCACAGGGGCGCTCGCCGGGTGCAGCAGCACCGGCGGAAAGCGCGCGGAGGACGCCCGCAAGGCCGCGCAGGCACAGGCGCAGGCACAGGGCCGGGCGGCCGTCGACACCCCGAAGTGGACCTTCGCCATGGTCACCCACTCGGGAGACGGCGACACCTTCTGGGACATCGTCCAGAAGGGCGCCCGGCAGGCCGCCGCCAAGGACAACATCAACTTCCTCTACGCCCACAGCGACGAGGCGCAGCAGCAGGCGCAGCTGATCGACTCGTACGTCGCCAAGGGCGTCGACGGGCTGATCGTGACCCTCGCCAAGCCCGACGCCATGAAGGCCGCCGTCGAGAAGGCCGTCAAGGCCGGCATCCCGGTGATCACCGTGAACTCGGGCGCCGAACAGTCCAAGGCCTACGGCGCGCTCACCCACATCGGCCAGGACGAGACCGTCGCCGGCGAGGCCGTCGGCGAGGAGCTCGACGAACGAGGGAAGAAGAAGGCCCTCTGCGTCCTGCACGAACAGGGCAACGTCGGCCACGAGCAGCGCTGCGCCGGCGCGAAGAAGACCTTCGGCGGCGAACTCGTGAACCTCTACGTCGACGGCACCAACATGCCCGACGTCAAGGCGTCCATCGAGGCCAAGCTCCAGTCCGACAAGGACATCGACGCCGTCGTCACCCTCGGCGCCCCCTTCGCCGACGCCGCCGTCCAGGCCGCGAAGAGCGCCGGCAGCAAGGCCGAGGTCGACACCTTCGACCTGAACGCCAAGGTCGCCACCGCCCTCCAGGCCGGCACCCTCGGCTTCGCCGTCGACCAGCAGCCCTACCTCCAGGGCTACGAGGCCGTCGACCTGCTCTGGCTCTACCGCTACAACGCCGACGTCCTCGGCGGCGGCAAGCCGGTCCTCACCGGCCCCCAGATCATCACCAAGGACGACGCCGCCGCGCTCGTCGGCTACGCGGAGCGGGGCACCCGATGAGCTCCACCGCCCCGCCGTCGGACGGCGTCGACCACGTCGACGAACGGCTCCTGCGCACCACCCCGCTGAAGAAGCTGCTCGCCCGCCCCGAACTCGGCTCGGTCGTCGGCGCCCTCGCCGTCTTCGTCTTCTTCTCGGTCGTCGCCGACAGCTTCCTGCGCGCCTCCAGCCTCGGCACCGTCCTCTACGCGGCCTCCACCATCGGCATCATGGCCGTCCCCGTCGCCCTGCTGATGATCGGCGGCGAGTTCGACCTCTCCGCCGGCGTGCTGGTGACGAGCTCCGCTCTGATCTCGTCGATGTTCAGCTACCAGATGACCGCGAACGTCTGGGTCGGCGTCGGCGTCTCGCTGCTCGTCACCCTGGCCATCGGCGCCTTCAACGGCTTCATGCTGACCCGTACGAAACTGCCCAGCTTCATCATCACGCTCGGCACCTTCCTCATGCTGACCGGCCTGAACCTGGGCCTCACCAAGCTGATCAGCGGCACCGTCTCCACCAAGACCATCGCCGACATGGAGGGCTTCGACTCCGCCCGGAAGCTCTTCGCCTCGCAGCTGACGATCGGCGGCGTCGAGTTCAAGGTCACCATCCTGTGGTGGTTCGGCCTCGTCGCCCTCGCCACCTGGATCCTGCTCCGCACCCGCTTCGGCAACTGGATCTTCGCCGTCGGCGGCGGCGCCGACGCGGCCCGCGCCGTCGGCGTCCCCGTCTACCGGACGAAGATCGGCCTCTACCTGGGCGTGGCCTTCTGCGCCTGGATCTCCGGCCAGCACCTGCTCTTCTCCTTCGACGTCGTCCAGTCGGGCGAAGGCGTCGGCAACGAGCTCATCTACATCATCGCGGCCGTCATCGGCGGCTGTCTGATCACCGGCGGATACGGCTCCGCCATCGGCTCGGCGGTCGGCGCCCTCATCTTCGGCATGACCAGCAAGGGCATCGTGTACGCCGAGTGGAACCCGGACTGGTTCAAGTTCTTCCTGGGAGCGATGCTGCTGCTCGCGACCCTGCTGAACGCCTGGATCCGCAAGCGCGTGGAGGCCACCAAATGACGACCGAGACCGCTTCCGCCTCCCTGGTCGAGCTGGACGACGTCAGCAAGTACTACGGCAACATCCGAGCCCTCGAAGGGGTGTCCCTTGAGGTCCGCTCCGGGGAGATCACCTGCGTCCTCGGCGACAACGGCGCCGGCAAGTCCACCCTCATCAAGATCGTCGCCGGCCTGCACCGGCACGACGCCGGAACCTTCCGCATCGAGGGCGAGGAGGTCACCCTCGCCAACCCGCGCGACGCCCTCGACCGGGGCATCGCCACCGTCTACCAGGACCTCGCCGTGGTCCCCCTCATGCCGGTCTGGCGGAACTTCTTCCTCGGCTCCGAGCCCACCAAGGGCTCAGGACCCTTCAAGCGGCTCGACGTCGGCCTGATGCGGACCACCACCCGCGAGGCGCTGCTCCGCATGGGCATCGACCTGCGCGACGTCGACCAGCCCATCGGCACCCTCTCCGGCGGCGAGCGCCAGTGCGTGGCCATCGCCCGCGCCGTCCACTTCGGCGCCAAGGTCCTCGTCCTCGACGAGCCGACCGCCGCGCTCGGCGTCAAGCAGTCCGGAGTCGTCCTGAAGTACGTGGCCGCCGCCCGCGACCAGGGCCTCGGCGTGGTCCTCATCACGCACAACCCGCACCACGCCTACCTCGTCGGCGACCGTTTCGTCCTCCTCAAGCGGGGCGTGATGGCCGGCAGCCACACCAAGGACTCCGTGACGCTCGACGAGTTGACCCGGCAGATGGCGGGCGGCACCGAGCTGGAGGACCTCCGCCACGAACTGGAGCGGCCCTCCGCGACGTGACGGCCGCCGCGGCCGACCTCACGGCCCGCCCACTCCACAGCTGGCAGAATCGGAGCCGATGAGTACCTACCGCGACCTCACCCACCGGGGCTCGGCCCGGGGCACCGTCCTGCGGACCGTCGGGACCCGCGAGCGGCGCTCCCACCTGACGGCGCCCCGGGTGCCGACCGTCGGCATCGACATCGGCGGTACGAAGGTGATGGCCGGGGTCGTCGACGCCGACGGCAACATCCTGGAGAAGCTCCGCACGGAGACCCCGGACAAGTCCAAGAGCCCCAAGGTCGTCGAGGACACCATCGTCGAACTGGTCCTCGACCTGTCCGACCGGCACGACGTGCACGCCGTCGGCATCGGCGCCGCCGGCTGGGTCGACGCCGACCGGGCCAGGGTCCTCTTCGCCCCGCACCTCGCGTGGCGCAACGAACCCCTCCGCGACGCCCTCCAGGGCCGGCTCGCCGTCCCCGTCATGGTCGACAACGACGCCAACACGGCCGCCTGGGCCGAATGGCGCTTCGGCGCCGGACGCGGCGAGGACCACCTCGTCATGATCACCCTGGGCACCGGCATCGGCGGCGCCATCCTGGAGGACGGCCAGGTCAAGCGCGGCAAGTACGGCGTCGCCGGCGAGTTCGGCCACATGCAGGTCGTCCCCGGAGGCCACCGCTGCCCCTGCGGCAACCGCGGCTGCTGGGAGCAGTACAGCTCCGGCAACGCCCTGGTCCGCGAGGCCCGCGAGCTGGCCGCCGCCGACTCCCCGGTCGCCTACGAGATCATCGAACGGGTCAAGGGGAACATCCCCGAGATCAGCGGGCCCCTCATCACCCAGCTCGCCCGCGAGGGCGACGCCATGTGCGTCGAGCTCCTCCAGGACATCGGCCAGTGGCTCGGCGTCGGCATCGCCAACCTCGCCGCCGCCCTCGACCCCTCCTGCTTCGTCATCGGCGGAGGCGTCTCCGCCGCCGACGACCTCCTGATCGGCCCCGCCCGGGACGCCTTCCGCCGCCACCTCACCGGCCGCGGCTACCGCCCCGAGGCCCGCATCACCCGCGCCCAGCTCGGACCCGAGGCGGGCATGGTCGGCGCCGCCGACCTCGCCCGGCTCGTCGCCCGCCGCTTCCGCCGCGCCAACCGGCGCCGCGTCGAGCGGTACGAACGGTACGAGCGCTACGCCCAGGCCCTGCGCAACGGGACCTCGGGCCGGGCCGCCCGCACCCCCGAGGACCCCGCTTCATGACCGTGCCCCACCAGACCACCCCGCCGCGCGAACCGCAGGCCAGGATGCCCGAGGACCGCAGGCACATGATCCGCCGCCGCTGGCTGACGGCCGTCATCATCGTGCTGCTCGTCGGCATCCCCGCCGGCTACCTGGTCATCTCCGCCGGCCAGAGCCGCGACAGCGGCCGCGACAAGGAACGCGAGTCCTCGGCGGCCGGCCTCCAGGCCAACTGGCCCTCCCTCATGAAGCGGCGGGTCTTCGAGGTCCCGATCCCCGCCGGCGCCTGGGACGTCGCCTACTACGAGACCAGCAACTGGAAGACGAGCCGGCTCTACGTCCAGTTCACGACCAACGCCACCGGCCTCGACACGTTCCTCGCCGAGTCCGGCACCAGCCGCGCCCGGCTCACCCCCGGCAGCGTCACGGTCGGCGACCGCGACGCCGACATCGTCGACTGGACCTTCGACGACACCACCGCCTGGGCCGGGACCACCGTCACCCGCGAGGAACCCCGACCCGACACCGACATCACCGTCGACCTCACCGACCCGGCGTTCCCCCGGGTGTACGCGGTGTCCGCCACCAGCCCCTGACCTCAGAGCCCGGTGACCTTGGCACCCGCCGACAGCTCGTACACCAAAGTGACCGTGCGGCGCCCGCCGGGCGGGAGGGCGAGCTCCCAGCGGGCGATGCCCTCGGCGTCGACCACGTCCGGCGCGGGGGAGCACGCGTCCTTGTGGAGACGCACCTCCACCGCCGACACCTCGGAGACCGGGACCCGCTCCCTCAGGACGACCGTCCGCTCGTCGCGCTCCCCGGGAGCGGAGAAGCGGGACAGGTGCAGCCGCACCGTGCGGGTGACCACCGTCCGCTGGGTGAGGCCGACGGAGTCGCGGGACTCCTCGGTCTCCCGGACCACCCGGTAGTCGTCCCGGCTGCCGAAGGCCAGCTCGACGGAGGCGCCGGCCGCGGTGAAGTCCAGCGTGCCGCGGCCGCTGAACCCGCTGCCGCGGACCAGGTCCACGGGCCCGGCGAGCAGCACGTGACCGGACAGGTTGTCGCCCCGCACCACCTGGGTGACCAGCGGGGACAACTCCGGCGAGCAGGCGTACTCGGTACGCGCGGCCGTGGTGAACGCGGAGACCGGCACCCGGTGGGCGCGGCCGTCCGAAGGCACCGAGACCGGTGCGGGGGCGCTCAGCACCCGCGCCTCGCCGCCGTCGTCCACCCCCGGCAGGCCGAGCACGGCGGCCGGGCCGAGGTCGCCGATCTCCTCCTCGCGGAGCTCGACGTCGACCGTGCGGCGCTCCGCCGCCGAGCGGTCCTTCAGCGTCAACCGGTCCTCGGCGAGCCGCGGCGGATCGGTGGCCAGCGCCGACCGGGCCGTCGACAGCGTCAGCCGTACGCCCGACCAGTCCTCACCGGTGCGCTGCCAGACCATCGCGTCGGTCTCGACGGTCAGGGAGCCGCCGTCGAGCACGGCCCGGTAGGCGGGCCGCCACAGCGCGCACGGGGTGAGGTGGCTCAGGCGCAGCTCCGCGGGACCGGCGGCCGCGGCCTCCACGGTCAGCTCGACGTGCCCGACCAGTTCGGCGGGCTCCTCCTCGGACGCGTACAGGGCGTGCTCGGTCTCCGACAGTTCCGTCTCGAGCGCTTCCAGCCGGGCGCGCACGGCCCGGAGCCGTTCGCCGTAGGTGTCGCGCTCACCGTCCACCCGGTCCAGTTCGGCGGACCAGCGGGGCCGGTCGCTCTCCCCGGAGCCGGCGCCCTCGCCGACATCCCGCAGCAGGTCGGCGGCGATCCGGTCGAGGAGCCCAAGGCGGGCCCGCAGCCGGTCGGCCTGCCGTTCCAGGGACGCCTGCTCCTCCTCCAAGGCGTCCACGCGCCGGCGCAGGGCGGAGTCGCCGTCGCCGGACGGCAGCGGCGCGCGCGGGGTCCAGGTCCGGACGATCCGCGCGTCGAGCACGGTCGCCGGGTGCTCGGCGGTCACCTCGGCGTGGAGGGTCCGGTCGACGGCCAGCGCGCTGACGGGGCCGAGGCGCAGCCGCTGCACGCCGGCCGCCAGGTCGAGCACGGCGGTGCGCTCGACGTGGGCGCGGTCCTCCAGACACGTCACGGCGGTGACGGGGAGGGCGATCGGCATCGGGGTCGTGGTCGTGGTCATGGCGGTGTCAGCTCCTGCGGTTTCCGCCGACCAGGGCCTTGCCGGTCGGGATGCGGATCTCGTAGCCGCCGTCGAGGGCGGCGGTGGTGCCCGCGGGCAGGTCGAGGCGCCAGACGCGGGTACCCGGCGCGAGGCGGTCGCCGCCCGCGCCCTCCTCGGGCGCCGTCCAGTCGGCCCTCTCCTCGATCCGGGCGTCCCCGTCGGAGGTGACCGGCACCCGCTCGTGGACCTCGACGGTGACGGGCCGCGCGAGCCGGTTGGCCAGCTCCACGTGGACCCGGTGGTCGAGCACGGTGGTGTTGTTGCGCAGCCCGGCCGTCGACTCGCGCAGGTTCGTGCGGCGGGTCACCCGGATGCCCTCGGCGGGCCCGAGCCCCACCCGGCGCACCCCGCCCGGCGCGAGCGTGGGCAGCGCGGCCGTCAGCAGGAAGTCGTCGTCGACGGTGACCTCCACCGGGCCGGCGAGCAGCGCCTGATCGGTCGAGTTGGACAGGACCAGCGTCGCGTACACGGTCTGCTCGACGGACGGCACGCACAGGTACTCGGTACGCAGACCGACCGCGATCTCGCCGACGGTGACGGTGTGCCAGGTGCCGTCCGACGGAATGTCGGCGCGGGCGGCGGCGTCGAACCGGTGGTCGAAGGAGCCCGCCGACGTGCGGGGCCACACGGCCTGTCCGGGCAGCGGCAGCGCGGCCACCGCCTCGGCACGGCGACGGTACTCGGTCGCCACCGCGTCGACGGGAGCGTCGGGGAACAACAGGCCCCGGCGACCGCCCCGCTCGTCCGGGCCGCGCAGCACGAGGGCCGCGTAGTCGAGTTCGGCACCGCTCGGCTGCGGCGGACCCGGGGGAGGCGGAGGCGGAGGCGGCGCCATGGCAGCCTGGGGAGCCGAGGGCACGAGGCCGGCCGGGGCGCCCGCGAACGCCGGCGGAGCGCCGTACGCTCCCCCCGGCGCCTGGGGCGCGGGCGGCACGGCGGGACGCCGGGCACGCGTCACGGGCGCCGGCGGGGGCGCGACGGAAGCGGGCACGGGCGCGCCCGCGTCGGCCGCGGATCCGACCACGGCGGCTCCCGGCGCCGAGACGGCGAACGGGCGGGGGCCCGCCGCGTCGTACCCGGAGAACAGATCCGCGAGTCCGGCCGGAGGCTCGCGCCAGCCGGACGGCGCGGGGGCGTCCTGACGGCGGCCGAGCCGGATCGACCGGAGCCGCGGCAGGTCGGTGCGGCGCCGCAGATCGGCGGTGGAGAGGGCGACGCGCACCCCGGTCCAGTCCTCGTCGGTCCGCTGCGCGACCGAGGCCCGCATCAGCAGGCGTCCGCTGCCGTCACCCTGACGGTGCGCCAGCCGGTACGTCGGCACCCAGACGGCGCCCGGCACCCCGTACTCCAGCTCCACCTCCACGGCCGCGTCACCGGCACCGTCGAGGGTCAGGTCCGCGCAGACCAGCGTTCCCACATGAGCCGACAGCGCGTCCGTGGACGCACGGCGGAGCCGGTCGGCGGCGACGGACAGCGCGTGCTCCGCGCCGCGCAGCGCCTCCTCCAGCTCGGCGAGACGCGCGTGCATCCCCGTCAGCCGCTCGTCGACGAAATCGGCGAGTTCCAGCCATGCGTCGACCGGGGTCCGGCGGTGCGGATCGTCCCGCTTCCGGCCGGGCGCCACCGGATGGATCCCGGCGACCTCCTTGATGCGCGCCAACTGCCGGTCCCGCCGCGCCTCCGCCGCCTCGCGCGCGTCCCTCACCCGGTCGAACTCGTGCTGGGCGCCCTCGGGCGCGGCCTCCCCGAGCGACGACGCCTCGACCACCACCCGCGCCTCGGTGACCCGCACCCCCGGCGTGCCGAGCACACGGGCCCGCAGCGACCCCGGGTCGAGCGACCGGGGCAGCCCCGTCACCCGCACCCGGCCGTCCGGACCCACCGTCCCCCGCGCCAGCCGGCGGCACACCGCGCCCCGCGCGTACACCACCACCGAATCCAGCGCCGACCCCCACCGCTGCTCCGAGCCGTCCGTCATGTGCCCCGCCCCCTCACGTTCACGCCGGTCGCAGCCTACGCCGGGGCCGCCCGCGCACGGCGGGCAATTCCGCAGGCCGTCCCCGCCCCTTGGCCGATTGTCCCCAGGCCGGTGTGAGACGCCCCCCCCGTTCGCTGTAACGTACCGCTGACCTAGTGTTCTTGTGACTGTCCGAAGGTCGGAGCGGGGGAGCTGCCGGGATGTCGACGATCGGTCTGGCCGCGGCCATCGAGGAGCTGCGGCAAGAGCTGTACGAGGCGCAGCGCAACGGCGTCGGCCAGCAGTTCGCCTTCGGAGTGGAAGAGGCGGAGCTGGAACTCCAGCTCGAACTGCGCCACTCCCTGAAGGGCGACGGCAAGCTCTCCTTCGGCGTCGTCACCGCCGGCGGGGGTGGCGAGCGGGCCACCGTCCGCACCCACAAGCTGAAGATCAGGCTCTCCGTCTCCGACAAGGCCGCCGGTGGCACCCGCCCCGAGGTCAGCGACGACAGCACCGGCTCCTGGGACGACGAGGAGTGACGTGGATCAGGCCAGACTGGCGCTGATCCGCGGCGGTACGCAGGACGAGACCCGAAGCACCGGCTCCGGCTACCTGATCGGCCCCCGGCTCGTGCTGACCGCCCGTCACGTCCTGGTGAACCGGGAGACCGGCGAGCCGTGGCCGACGATCCGGGTCCGGATCGGCCACTTCGAGCACGGGCCGACGCGGAGCATCGCGGCCGAACTGCTGTGGACCCCCCAGGACGACCTCGACATCGCGCTGCTGCGCGTCGACCACGCCGCGGACATCCCCGGCGCCGTCACCTGGGGCCGGCCCACCGGCCGGGTGCCGCTGCCCTACCGGGGCCTCGGCTACCCGAAGGCCGCCACCACCGGCACCCGCGCCGTCGAAACCCTGGAGGGCGTCCTCTCGCCCCTCTCCGGCAACGGCCGGTACTACGTCCTCGACCAGAGGGCCGCGCCCGTCGCCGCCACGGACGGCACGAACGCCTGGGGCGGCGCGTCCGGCGCCGCGGTCTTCTGCGGCGACACCCTCGTCGGCGTCGTCGCCCAGGAACCCGAGGCCTACGGCGCCCGGCGGCTCCTCGCCGTCCCCGCGCACTCCTTCGTCCAGGACCCCGGCTTCCTGCACCACCTCGCCGAGCACGCCTGCGCCGTCTCCGACCTCGTCGCGATCGGCGTACCCGCGCCAAGGGCCGCACCCGGCGCCGAGCGCACGCCCGTCGAACGCGCCCTGGAGGCACTGCTCCTCCCGCTCTTCGCCGACCCGGGCGCCCGCACCGCCTACGCGCGGGAACTGGCGGGCGACCTCGGCTACGAGACCGGCGGCTACCACCCCACCACCGCCGACCTCGTCGCCCTCCTCCAGGCACACCCCCGCGCGCACGCCGCACTCGGCCAGGCCCTCGCGCCGCGCGCCGCCGACCCGGCGTTCCGCTCCCGTCTCACCGCCTTCCTCACCCAGGCGCGGACACTCGGCCGAGGGCCCCTGCTCTCGCCGGACGAGTTCGACGAACTCCTGCGCCTGCTGCGCGAGATCGGCCGCGAACAGTCGGCGCTCCTGCCCCAGGCCGCCCGCGACGCCCTCCCGTACGCCGTACTCCCCGCCGCGCTCGACCGCCCCACCATCGAGGACGGCGAACTCGCCGCGACCATCGAGGCGCTGGAGGAACTGCCCGACGGAGAGAGCGTCCCCGAGGGCAGCCCGCCCGTCCCGGCGCTGCTCCGCCTCGTCGAGTACGTGGCCGCCTCCGTGGAAGGCGAGCAGCGCCACGACCTGCGCGCCTGGTCCACGCGCACGGCCGACCGGATCGGCATCCACGGCGACGCCCTCGCCGAACGGCGCATGGACGCCGCCAGGTGGGCGGAGCGCCGCCGGGACTCCCTCGTCTCCCGCGTGGTCATGGAACTGGAACACGACGGCACCGGCGACGGCGACCGGTACCGGTGCCGCATCCTGCTCGTCCGCACCGACGGCACCCACCGCGTCCTCAAAGGCCCGGAGTCGGAGCCCAAGACCCCCCAGGAGGCCGCGAGCGCCCTCGCCGACGCCGTCAGCGCCGCACGGCAGGAGCCGGGCAGGTTCGACCACGTGCCCTGGGTGACCGTCGTCGTCGACCGGCACGGCCTCCACCTGGCCGTCGACGAATGGGAGGCCGGAGCACCCGAGGACGTCCTCCCCTCCTCGCCGATCGGGGCCGACTACCAGGTCTCCCTCAGCTGCCCGGAGTTCGACCGGATCGTCGCCGACCGGGGCCAGGACCAGGAACGCCGCTGGAAGAAGGGCCGGACCGCGGTCGTCGTCACCGGCCCTTCCTGCGGAGACGCGCGGAAACTGATGCACCTGCTCCGCACCGAACACCGCGACACCGCCCGCGTCGTCCTCCACGGCCCCGCCGACCAGCGGCAGTCCTGGCTCCAGGTCTGCCTCGCCCTCGGCGTGCCCGTCGTGCTGTGGGACCGCGACGCCACCGGTTACGAGGACGCCGACCGGCTCGGCGAACTGGCACCCTCCGGCGCGCTCGACGGACTCGCCGAGCGGGTACGCGTCTTCCGCAGCCGCACCGCGGCCCACCCGGAGGAACGACGGGCCCGCCCCTCGCTCGTCTGGGAACCCGAGGGCTCCTACCCGAGGACCGAACTGCTCCACCTGAGGGACCCCTGGAGAGGAACCCACGCGTCATGACCAGCTACGACCATCCGACCGGCTCCGGCTCCCCGGAGCGGGCACCCGCCGGGGACGACTGGCGCCTCTTCCGCGGCGACGGCGAGCGCCGCCCCGTCGCCTTCCCCGAAGCACCCCCGTGGCGCCGCTTCGACCGGCCGGACTCCAAGACCGGCGCCAAGGTCCCCTACCCCCGGCCCTACCTCATCGGCCCCGACGAGTCCGACGTGGTGAACGCCGCACTCCACCTGCGCCGGCCCCTCCTCGTCACCGGGCAGCCCGGCACCGGCAAGTCCTCCCTGGCCCACGCCATCGCCCACGAACTCGGCCTCGGCCGCGTCCTCCACTGGCCGGTCAACAGCCGCTCCACCCTCCAGGAAGCCCTCTACCAGTACGACGCCGTCGGACGGCTGCGCGAGGCCACCCTGCCGCGCGAGGCCGACGGCACCGAACCCGACATCGGCCAGTACATCCAGCTCGGCCCCCTCGGCAACGCCCTCGTCCACCGGGAACGCCCGCGCGTCCTCCTCGTCGACGAACTCGACAAGGGCGACGTGGACCTCCCCAACGACCTCCTGACCGTCTTCGAGGAGGGCGAGTTCGTCATCCCCGAACTCGCCCGGCTCCCCAAGGACCACGCACCCGTCCACGTACAGACCGACCACCCGGACAAGCCCGCCCCCGTCGAACGGGGCCACGTCCGCTGCGCCGAGTTCCCCGTCGTCATCATCACCAGCAACGGCGAACGCGAGTTCCCGCCCGCCTTCCTCCGCCGCTGCATCCGCCTCGACCTGCCCGAACCCGACGAGCGGCGCCTCCGGGACATCGTCGCCGCCCACCTCGGCGACTCCGCCCTCGACCAGGTCGACGACCTCCTGGAGACCTTCCTCGAACGCCGCGCCGCCGGCGAACTCGCCACCGACCAGCTCCTGAACGCGGTCTTCCTCCGCAAGGGCGGCATCAACCTCGACGCGGGCCCCCTCCTCCAGGCCGTCCTGCACCGCCTCGGCGGAGCCGTGTGACGCCGTGATCTCACGCGTGACGCAACTCCTTGCCGCAAGCGGTCTCGACCTCTCCCACGAGGAGCTCCTCGACGCCCTGTGGCTGGCCGGAAGGCTGCCCCAGGGCGCCGGCCCCCTCGCACGGGCCGCGGAACGGAACGAGCCGTCCGACCCCGACGGCACCCCGGCACCGCACCCCGAGACCCCCGACCCGGCGTCGGAGTCCGCGCCCGCCCGGACACGGCGACCACCCCGCCCGACCCACCCGCTCCTGGCCTCCGCCGACGGACACCGGACCGCCGCAGACGGAGCGGAGGGCCCGACCCCCGCCCACCCGGTCACCGTCCCCGACCGCCACTCCCTCGGCCCCGGACGCCTCCGCCTGGAGAAGTCCCTCCGCCCCCTCAGACAGCGCTTCCCCGACCCCCGCCGCCACGCCCTCGACATCCCGCGCACCGTCGCCGCCATCGCCGAGACCGGCGTCCGCGAGACCGTCACCCGCCCCCTGCGCACCCGCTGGCTCACCCTCGCCCTCGTCGTCGACGACGGCGTCTCCATGGTCCTCTGGCAGCGCCTCGCCTCCGACGTCCGCACCCTCATGGAACGCGCCGGATCCTTCCGCGACGTCCGCGTGTACGGCCTCGACACCCGCGGCGGCACCCCGACCCTGCGCAGCAGCCCGTACAGCCACGACGGCCGCCCCGAGTCCCCGAAAGCCCTCTGCGACCCGACCGGCAACACCCTCGTCCTCGTGCTCAGCGACGGCGTCGGCGAGGCCTGGCGCGACGGCGGCATGCACCGGGTCATGCGCTCCTGGGCCCGCTCCGGCCCCACCGCCATCCTCCACGCCCTCCCCACCCGCCTCTGGCCGAGCACCGGCATCACGGCCCGGCCCTGGCAGGTCACCACCCCCGGCCGAGGCGGCCCCACCCGGTCCTGGCAGGTCACCGACCCCGACCTTCCCCCGGAACTCGTCCGCTTCGACTCCGTCCCCGTCCCCGTCCTCGAACCCACGCCCACCGCCGTCGGCGAATGGGCCCGCCTCGTGGCCGCACCCGGCGCCACCGCACTCCTGCCGCTGTGGGACGCCGACCGGAGCCTCACCGCCCCGGCCGCCGCCGCCGACCAGGACCCGCCCGACAGCGAGCCCCGGACCACCGGCGCCGCGTCCGTCCTCCGCTTCAAGGCCGCCGCCTCCATCGAGGCCTACCGGCTCGCCGCCCACATGGCCGCCGTCGCCCCCGTCACACCCCCCGTCATGCGCCTCGTCCAAGCCGCCCTCGGCCCACCCACCGACCCCGGCCACCTCACCGAGGTCTTCCTCGGCGGCCTCATGCACGAAGTCGACCCCGCCGAGCCCCGCCCCCTGCCCCACCTCCGCCGCTTCGACTTCGCCCCCGATGCCAGCCGCGCCCTCCTCACCGCCGTCCCCCCGAGAGAACTCCTCCACACCGCCGACGCCCTGACCCGACGCCTCGAATCCGCCATCGGCCGCGCCCCCGTCTTCCCCGCCTGGGTCGGCCACCCCGACGGCACCGCCCTCATCGACCACCCCGACCGCTCCTTCGGCTGGATCCGGTCCCAACTCCTCACCCGGCTCGGCATCCCACCCCTGCCGGAGACCGAGGACGCGCCGCGGACCAGCGCCCCGAACGACGGCGACCCCCTCGCCCACCCCGTGACCCCGGTCCCGCACCCCGAGGACCCGGAGCCGTACCGGCCGGAGTACCAGGACGCCGGTTCCCTCGTCGTCTCGGCCGCCGTGGGTGCGGTCGACCCGGGGGAGGAGGGGCCCGGCGAGGAGGTGTCCGGCGAGGAGGGTCCGGAGAGCTCGGCGGCCTCCCCGGGGCAGGTGGGGCGGAACGACGTGGCCATCGCCCTGCGGAAGCACGAACTCGCCGACCGGATGCGGGTTCTCGGCGCGGACCATCCCGAAACCTTCGGTGCCCGGACCGACCTCGCCTTCGCCCTCAGGGACGCGGGGCGCTTCGACGAGGCCATCGCTCTGCTGGACACGGTGTGTGCCGACTCCGAGCGGGTGCTGGGAGCGGACCATCACGACACCCTCGTCGCGCGTGCCGACCTCGGCTACTCCCTCCGGAAGGCAGGGCGGCTCGACGAGGCGATCGCCCTGGAAGAGCAGGTACTGGCCGACCGGGGGCGGGTCATGGGCCCGGAGCATTCCGCCACTCTGGCCGCTGCGGCCGCCGTCGCCTTCTCGTACTACGAGGCGGGGCGAACCGAAGACGCCGTCGTCCTGGAGGAGCGGGTCCTGGCCGTCCGTGAGCGGGTCATGGGCCCGGACCACCCCTCCACCCTCACCGCTCGGACCACCCTCGCCTTCAGCTACTGGAGGGCGGGGCGCCTCGACGAGTCGATCGCCCTGCGGGAGCGAGTGGTCGCCGACTCCGAGCGGGCCCGCGGATCGGACGACCCCGCCACTCTCACCGCCCGTGCCGACCTCGCGCGAGCCTTCAGACGAGTGGACCGGACCGATGAGGCCATCGCCCTGCAGGAGGGGGTCGTGGCCGCCCGCGAGCGGGTCCTGGGCCAGGAGCACGCCGACACGATCACCGCCCGCGCCGATCTCGCCTTCTCCTACGGGAAGGCGGACCGGTTCGACGAGGCCATCGCCCTGGAGGAGCGGGTGGTCGTCGACTTCGAGCGGGTCCTGGGGCCGGAGCACCCCGACACCCTCACCGCGCGTGCCGACCTCGCCTTCTCCCTCAGACAGGTGGGGCGGACCGACGAGGCCATCCGCTTGGAGCAGCGGGTCCTGGCCGTCCGCGAGCGGACCCTGGGCCCGGAGCATGCCGACACGGTCAACGCCCGCGTCAGCCTCGCCTTCTCCTACTACCAGGCGGGGCGGAGCGACGAGGCCATCGCGCTGGAGGAACCGGTGCTGGCCGTCCGCGAGCGGGTCCTCGGGCCCGATCACTCCGACACCGTCGCGGCCCGCGCCAACCTCGCCTCCTCCTACCGGCAGGCGGGGCGGCTGGACGAGGCCGTCGCCCTGCAGGAAGGTGTGCTCGCCGACCGGGAACGGGCCCTGGGCCGGCAGCATCCACGGACCGTCAGCGCCCGCGCCGCCCTCGCCATTTCCTACTACCAGATGGGGCGGAGCGACGAGGCCATCGCGCTGGAGGAACCGGTCCTGGCCATCCGCGAGCGGACCCTGGGCCCCGATCATCCCGACACGGTCAACGCCCGCGTCAACCTCGCCTTCTCGTACCAGCAGGCCGGGCGGATCGACGAGGCCGTCGCCCTTCAGGAGCGGGTGCTCCGTGACGCCGAGCGGGTCCTGGGGCCGGAGCATCCCGACACCCTCACCGCTCGTCACGACCTCGACTACTCCATCGAGCTGCGGGGGCGGTCGAGGCAGATCAGCGTTCCGGAGCAAGGAGTCCTCGTCGAGAGCGAGGAGGAGGACCCGTAGGCCTCCGGCTGGAACGCGCCCCCCGGACGTACGGGCTCCGGTGAGAGATGAGAGGGTCTTGCGGGTGAGTGAGACATCGACGAACACCCTGCAATACCGCGTCGACGGGCGGGAGGACGCGCCGGTCCTGGTCATCGGGCCCTCGTTGGGGACGACATGGCACATGTGGGACCGGCAGATACCCGAGCTCACCCGGGAGTGGCGGGTGGTGCGGTTCGATCTGCCGGGGCACGGGGGTGCGCCGGCGCAGCCGTTCACGTCGGTGGCGGAGCTGGGTGACCGGTTGCTGGCCACGCTGGACGGGATCGGGGTGCAGCGGTTCGGGTACGCGGGGTGTTCGCTGGGCGGGGCCGTGGGGCTGGACCTGGCGTTGAGGGCGCCGCACCGGGTGGCGTCGCTGGCGCTGGTGGCGACGTCGCCGCGGTTCGGGAGCGCGGACGAGTTCCGGCAGCGGGGCGTGATGGTCCGGGCGAACGGTCTGGAGCCGATGGCGAGGATGGCGCCCGAGCAGTGGTTCACGCCGGTGTTCGCGGGAGCGCAGCCGGCGATCGTCGACTGGGCCGTGCAGATGGTGCGGACGACGGACCCCGCCTGCTACATCGCGGCGTGTGAGGCGCTCGCCGTGTTCGACGTGCGGGAGGCGCTGGGGAGGATCGGGGTGCCGGCCCTGGTGCTCGTCGGGTCCGAGGACCAGGTGACCGGCCCCGCCGAGGCGAGGACGCTGGTGGCGGGGATCGCGGACGCGCGGCTCGCCGTGGTGCCGGGCGCTTCGCACCTGGCGCCGGTGGAGCAGCCCGCGGCCGTCACGGACCTGCTGTGCGAGCACTTCGCGGGGAGCGCGCAGGAGGCGAGCGGGACGCTGACGGTGCCGCCGCTGCCCGCCGGGCCGGCGCCCGCCGCCGAGCCCGTGCCGGCCGCGCCGGTGGCCGAGGCGGGCGAGGGCGGGCGGCCCGATCCGTACGAGAAGGGGCTCGGGCTGCGCCGCGAGATGCTGGGCGACGCGCATGTGGACCAGGCGCTCGCGGACGACCCGGACGGGGCGTTCCAGGGGCTGGTCACCCGGTACGCCTGGGGCGAGGTCTGGGGCCGGGAGGGGCTCGACCGGCGTACGCGCAGCGCGGTGACCCTGACCGCGCTGATCGCCGGGGGCCACCGGGAGGCGCTCGCCGACCACACGCGGGCCGCGCTCCGCAACGGTCTGTCGCCGGAGGAGATCCGCGAGATCGTGCTGCACGCGGGCGTGTACTGCGGGCTGCCGGCCGCCGAGACGGGCCTGCGCGTGGTCGCCCGCGTCATCGAGGAGGAGACGACGCCTCCGGCGTAACCTGGCGGCGTGAAGCTGACCAAGAAGTCCCACGCGTGCGTACGGCTGGAGAAGGACGGGCGGACGCTCGTCGTGGACCCCGGCATGTTCACCGAAGAGGACGCGGTCCGCGGGGCGGACGCGCTGCTCGTCACCCACGAGCACCCCGACCACTTCGACGAGGGGCGGCTGCGCGCCGCCCTGGAAGCCGACGAGGCCGCCGAGATCTGGACGCTGCGCAGTGTCGCGGAGCAGCTCTCGGCGGCATTCCCGGGGCGGGTGCACACCGTGGGGCACGGTGACACGTTCACGGCGGCCGGCTTCGAGGTGCAGGTCCACGGCGAGCTGCACGCGGTGATCCACCCGGACATCCCGCGGATCACGAACGTGGGCTTCCTCGTCGACGGCTCCGTGTTCCACCCCGGCGACGCGCTCACCGTGCCCGACCGGCCCGTGGACACGCTGCTGCTGCCCGTCATGGCTCCGTGGAACAAGATCTCCGAGGTCATCGACTACGTCCGGGAGGTCAAGCCGCGCCGGGCGTACGACATCCACGACGCCCTGCTCACCGACCTCGCCCGGCCGATCTACGACCGGCAGATCGGCGCGCTCGGCGGCACCGACCACGCCCGCCTCGCGTCGGGCGCGTCAGCCGAGGTCTGAGCGGGGCCCCGGAAGACCGTCCCGGCAAGCCGGGGGCGCCTTCCGGTGCCGCCGCACCGGTCGGCTGTCACACCCCGCCAGTAGGCTTGCGGGCATGCGCATCGCCACCTGGAACGTCAATTCGATCACCGCTCGGCTGCCGCGGCTGCTGGCCTGGCTGGAGAGCACCGGCACGGACGTGCTGTGCATCCAGGAGACCAAGTGCACGGCCGAGCAGTTCCCCACCGAGGAGCTCCGCGCCCTGGGGTACGAGTCGGTGGTCAACGCCACCGGCCGGTGGAACGGCGTGGCCCTGGTCTCGCGCGTCGGTCTCGCCGACGTGGTCACGGGTCTGCCCGGCGGCCCGGAGTACGGCGGGGCGGACGAGCCCCGGGCGATCTCCGCGACCTGCGGCCCGGTCCGGGTCTGGTCGGTGTACGTGCCGAACGGCCGGGAGGTGGCCCACGAGCACTACGCCTACAAGCTGCGCTGGCTGGAGGCGCTGAAGGCGGCCGTCGCGGAGGACGCGGCGGGGGAGCGCCCCTTCGCGGTGCTCGGCGACTACAACATCGCCCCGACGGACGAGGACGTCTGGGACCGGGCGGTCTTCGAGGGCGCCACGCACGTCACGGAGCCGGAGCGGGCGGCGCTCGCGGGCCTGCGCGAGACCGGTCTGACCGACGTGGTCCCGCGCCCGCTCAAGTACGACCACCCGTTCACGTACTGGGACTACCGCCAGCTCTGCTTCCCGAAGAACAAGGGCATGCGCATCGACCTGGTCTACGGCAACAAGCCGTTCGCCGGAGCGGTCTCGGACAGCTATGTGGACCGTGAGGAGCGCAAGGGGAAGGGCGCGTCGGACCACGCCCCCGTGGTCGTGGACCTCGACGTCCGAGCGTGATTCCCCCCGCCGTGCGGCGGGGGCCCGTCCCGGCGGCGGAGATCGTTTCCGCGCGCCGGGTGGTCGACCGGGAGGTGACGGTGCGAGGCTGTTCGGATGAACATCCCGTTTCTGGACAACTGGCGCAAGCGGCATGAGCCCGAGCCGGCCGACTCCCCCCTGGCCGCGGCCTTCGACCGCGATCCGGAGGGAGTGGCCGAGCTGCTCTCCGAGTGCGAGCTGCTGCGCGCCCGGGTGGGGACGTCCGGCGTGGTCCTGGACGACACCCCGCGGTCCCTCCAGGAGCTCGACCAGCTGCCGCCGCGTTGGCGGAACGATTCGGAGGAGCTGCCCTGGATCGGGAACGACGCCGGGCTCTACCTCGGCACCGTCATCGTCCGGAACGTGCCGGACGCGCGGTGGCAGGTGTGGCCGGGCGGCGGACCGGTGGTGCGGCTCGCCTCCGGCCGGGAGATCCAGGTCGTCGAGGCCGGTCTCGACTGGGCGATGACGGGCTCGCCGGAGCTCTACCAGGTGTACGCCGAGGCCGCCGAGTACTGATCCCGGGCCCCGCCCGCACCACCCTGCCGCAGTAAATACGGCTTATCCGGGTCTCATGCGTGTCGACCGTGAAGTCCCTTTTTCTCGTGGATAGTTTGCGCTGACCGCGACACCGCTGAGGAGGGGGCAGGGCAGCGCATGGCCGTCGTCGATCCGCTGATCGAACCGCGTGGCGTCAACAAGCGCCACCCACCTCGCACGGATTCCTCCTCACCCACGAGGAGTTCCCGCACGCGGGGTGGCTGATCGCGTCGAACGTCGACCACGACCTGCCGTTCCTCCCCGTCGTGCTCGTCAGCTCCCCGATCCGCATCGGGATGTGCGTGCTGCTCTCCTGGTAAGAGGCCCTGCCCGCCCGGCAGCAGCCGGTGATCACTCGTCCCGCAGCGGAACCGACACGTACGACGGGTCGGCCGAGGGGGAGGAGAAGGTCAGCTGCGCACCGGTCGGGTTGTGCTCGATGTACAGGGGGTCGACGGTGTCGACGACCAGCGCGAGCCGGTGTCCGGCCGGCACGTCGTACGCCGTGGAGAACAGCTCCAGGTCGACGGCGAACGGCTTCCCCGGCGTCCGGTCGTGGAAGGTGTACGGCGCGTTGCTGACGAGCTTTCCGACACCGAGCGGACCCACGTCGTAGAGGTACGCGACGAGGGTGCCGCTCTCCTCGGTCGGGGTCACCGTCGTGTGCACCTTCACCGTGCCGCGCACGCGCTGCGGGGTGTCGTACCACTCGGACTGCCAGACGCCGGCGAACGCGCGGGGGAGGAGCGGGACGGACACGAGGGGCGGGGTGCGGAGGAACTGGTCGAGGGCGTTGGTGAGCAGCGTGATGCCGCCGTTGGCGCCGGAGTCGATGTTCGCCCAGATCCGCTGCGTACCGCCCAGGCCGAACTTGCGCTGGTTCGCGTTCACCGACTTCCAGTCCGGGTAGCCCTCGTAGCCGCCGGTGGAGCGGGACTTGAGCTGGACGGGCTGCTCGCGGTCGACGCCGTTGTCGGCGCCCTTCAGGTAGTGGTCGAACCAGCGGTGGGCGCTGGTCCAGGTGTCGTTGGGGAGCCCGAACAGGCCGGTGGCCTCGGCGGTGGCGTGGTCGCCGGGGCGGAACTCCAGCCGCTTGGGACCGGTGAGCTTCTCGTAGAAACCCGCGTACTGGTTGGGCGGGAAGATCGTGTCCCCCCACGCGTTGCCGAGCATGATCGCGGCGCCGTTGGCGTTGATGCGGTCCAGGTAGGTCGCGGGTGACCGGGTCCGTCCCCAGGCGATCATCTCGTCCTCCTTGTCGAGGTTCGACGAGAGGAAGTCGCCCAGGATCTCCTGGAGTTCGGGCCCGGGGCGGCCCGTGAGGTAGCCGGCGCCGCCGAGCAGCCCGGCTGCCTGCAGGTGCTGGGTCCGCCCGCTGTAGATCGACTCGATCAGGTCCGCCCAGCCGCTCAGTGCGGCGACGGCCTTGATCCGCGGGTCGTGCGCGGCGGCGAGCAGGCTGATGCCGGCGCCGTACGACACGCCCGCCATGCCGATGTGGGCCGGGTCCGCGGGCGTGTGCGCGAGGGTCCAGTCGATCACCCTCGACGCGTCGGCGATGTCCTTGGGTCCCGCGGTCTCGATCTCGCCGCCGGACTGCCAGAACCCGCGCGAGTTGTAACTCACCACGACGTAGCCGGAGTCGGCGAGTTTCTGCGCCTGCGCGAGGTACTCGATCTGGGGCATGGCCCAGCTGGTGGGCAGCACGATCACGGGGTAGCGGGTGGACCCGTCGCCGCCCGCCGGCGTGACGACGTTCGCCTTGAGGACGGTGCCGCCGTCTCCCGCGATGTCGACGAACCGGAGGGAAGCGGCGGTTTCGGCGGCCTGCGCGGCGGGCGCGAGCCCGAGCGCCGTCCCGGCCACGAGGGCGGCCGAGACGGCGAGGACCAGGGATGTGCGCACGGGTCACTCCTCACTGGGGGCACTGATGGGGGGCAGTGAAAGTGACCCGACGGTAACCGGGGCGGCTTACCCGTGGTAACCAGTCGGTAAGTTACGTGCGGGTAACGATTGGGTGCGGGGTGGGGCAGTCGAGGAGGGCGACGACCTCGGCGAAGTCCGCGAGCGCCTCCCCGTACCTCTTGACGGCGAGGAGGAACATGGACCGGTCGGCGAGGGCGCGGGCGAGGACGCCAGGGTCCGCCGGAGAACGGCGGGCGAGTGCGACGCCCTCGTCGAAGGCCGGGCGCAGCGTGTCCTCCGACCGGCGGCCGGAGCTCTCCCAGCGGAGCGCCCGGCGGACGGTCAGGCGGCGCTGGGCGACGATCAGCCCGGGGAGGTCGCCCGACGCGCGCAGGGCGGCGGTCCGCCGTTCGACAAGGGCCACGGAGGCGAAGTAGTCCTCCCGCGCGTCCGGGGACCAGCCGTGGAGCACGTGGGCCCCGAACGCCGGCAGCGGGGCACAGGGAGTGGCGGCCGGTTCGTCCGGCCGGCCCGAGAGGCCGAGGAGGGTGACCCACAAGGCCTGGATGTTGCTCCAGCTCACCGGCTCGCCGCCCCGCGCGAGACGGGTGAGCAGAGCCAGCGCCTCGCGCCGTACGGCGACCTCGTCGCCCCGGCGGCCGGCGGCCCCGAGCATCCGGGCGTACCGGTCCAGCTTCCCCACCAGCGACGCCAGCGGCGTGCGGTCCGCCGCGGCCCCGCGCCGGCCGTCGTCCACCATGCGCGCGAACACCTCAAGGGCCTCCTCGTGCCGTCCCGCCGCGTCGAGTTCGGCCGCCCACTCGATCAGCGTCCAGTGGGACACGCGGTCCGCCTCCCCGGTCCCGACGTGCCCGCCGTGGAGTGCGGCCGCCTCCGCGTGGCGCCCCTCCTCGGCCAGCACGATCGCCAGGCGCCCGTAGCGCCCGGCCTCCGCCGACTCCTCGCACACGGCTCGGCCCTCCGCCCGCCGGCCGGTGGCGAACAGCGCGTGCTCGTAGCCGCTCAGGGAGCGGCTCAGCCGCTCCTCCCGGTGCGGCGCGTCCGCGTCGAGCCGCCGCGCCGCGTCCAACGCCTCGGCGTACAGCGCCACGTGCAGCTCCGGTGCGTCGAGCTCGTAGGTCCGCTCGATGAGCGCGTCGACCAGCTTCGGCAGATACGCCTGCGGGCTCACCACCGCGAGCACCCGGTACGCCCCGACCCGCTCCCGGACCGTCAGCCTCCCTGACCCCAGCAGCAGCACCCGCGCCCGCAGCACCGTGTCCTGATCGACCTTCGCCGTGTCTCCCATGGGCCCCCTGTTCTCCGAATGAGGTACGACGGAGATTCTGGGAGTCGGGCGGCAGCCCGGACAAGGTTCGCGAACTGTGCGTTCCGCCCTACGAAAACCGGCCCTGACCTGTCATGATGGAGACGTCATCACCCCTGGGGCGGCTGCCGGCGGGAGGCACGGTGGGGGAACGGGCCGACGTACCCGACGTCTTCGATCCGCGGATCTACGCCGCGGGCATCCCGCACGACCGCTTCCGGGCCCTGCGCGACCGTCACCCGGTCGCCCGGCAGGAGGAGCCCGAGATCCTGGGCTGGCCCGCCGGGTCCGGCTTCTGGTCCGTCACCCGGCACGCCGACGTCGTCCGCGTGCTCAAGGACTCGGGGACGTACTCCTCGCACCTCGGTGCGACGCAGATCCGTGATCCCGATCCGGCGGATCTGCCGTTCATCCGCCGGATGATGCTCAATCAGGATCCGCCGGAGCACGGCAGGTTGAGGCGGCTGGTCAGTCGGGCCTTCACTCCGGGGCGGATCGAGCGGTTCGCCGCGACCGCGCGGGAGCGGGCCGGGAAGCTGCTCGCCGGGGCGGTCGCCGCGGGGGGCGAGGTGGACCTGGTCCGGAGCGTCACGGACGACTACGCGCTCCTCAACCTGACCGATCTCCTCGGGGTGCCGGCGAGCGACCGGGGACTGCTGCACGCCTGGACCGAGCGGGTGATCGCCTACCAGGACCCGGACGAGCCGCCCGTGCTCGACGCGGAGGGCCGGCCGGTGAACCCCCGGTCACCCGCGATGCTGGCCGAGATGTTCGGGTACGCACAGGAGTTGGCGGCCCACAAGCGGGAGCATCCCGCCGACGACGTGATGACCTCGCTGGCGACCTCCGAACTCGCCGACGCGGAACTGGAGATGTTCTTCTTCCTGCTGACCGTCGCGGGGAACGACACCGTCCGCAGCGCCGCCCCCGGCGGTCTTCTCGCGCTCGCCGAACACCCCGACGAGCAGCGGAGGCTGTGGCGCGGCGAGGTGGCCATGGACACGGCCGTCGACGAACTCCTGCGCGTGCACCCGCCGGTGCTCTCCTTCCGGCGCACGGCGCACCGAGACACCGAGCTGGCGGGGCAGCTGATCCGGGCGGGGGAGAAGGTCGTCGTGTTCCACGCCTCCGCCAATCACGACGAGCGTGCCTTCGTCGACCCGCACCGCCTCGACCTGGGGCGGACGCCGAACCCGCACGTCTCCTTCGGGGACGGGCCGCACGTCTGCCTCGGCGCCCACTTCGCCCGGCTTCAGCTCCGGGTGCTGTACGAGGAGGCCCGCGCGA
Source organism: Streptomyces sp. LMG1-1-1.1 (assembly GCF_040815545.1). Lineage (NCBI taxonomy): Bacteria > Bacillati > Actinomycetota > Actinomycetes > Kitasatosporales > Streptomycetaceae > Streptomyces > Streptomyces sp. LMG1-1-1.1. Next base: position 182,337 of record NZ_JBFPNH010000001.1, read on the forward strand.
CCTGCGGCGGAGTGGCGCCCGCCGGGCCGCCCCGTCGGCTCGTCTCGAACTTCATCAACGGGATCAAGGCGCTGCCGGTTCGGCTGCGGGAGCCGTGAGGGCGGGCCGCGTGACGTCGGCGACCAGCTCCACCACGTCGGGCCCGTACGCCTGGGTGTTGACGACCTTGAGGAGCAGGACGAAGGAGCCCGAGCGGTGGGTGCGGGCCAGGGACTCGTGGTGGCGTGCGAGGTAGCGGGTCGCCGCCTGGTTGGTGATGGCGCGCTGCCCGCAGAACAGGAAGACGGGACGGCCGCCCTCGCCCGCGGTCAGCCGGGCGAGGATCACGTACTCGGAGACGCCCTTGTCCATGAGGTAGTGCTGGGTGCCGACGGTGATCTGCCCCTGGGTGCCCGACGGCTGGACGTCCACGTTCATGGTCACGCCCGGCAGCAGCGTGGACAGGTGGGCGGCCATCCGGCGGTTGGAGTACGGGCCGCCGACGCAGAACTCGGTGCGGTCGCCGAAGCCCTGGTGGGCTACGTCGTGCGCGAGTATCCGGGCCTGCGCGCCGCAGTCCTTGACGAGGGCGGAGAGTTCGAGCAGGGCGAAGACGTCGAAGCGGTGCACGACGTTGTCCCCGCCGGCCTCCCGGTTCACCACCAGCAGGCACTCCGAGCCGCCCGGCAGCCCGAAGAAGGCCTGCTTGCGGCGGAGCCTGCGCCGCCAGAGGTAGGTGCGGGCCAACCAGCCCAGGGAGGCGCTGACCCCGGTCGCCAGGACTCCCAGCACGATGTTCCGCACGTCTTCGTTCATGGGCGCGCATGGTAGCGGTCGACCGGCCTTTTGTTCGAGGCGGTCCTGACGGAACGGGCGGGGGGAAGTTACGCTGCGCGGACGGTTGTTGACTGGAGGTAGGAATGCGTCGCTCCGCCGCTGGGAAGGTCTCCGTTCTCGCCGTCGCGGCGACGGTGCTCTCGATGGGTGCCGCCGCCCCGGCCCAGTCCCCGCCGACGGCCGCGCCGCCACCCGTCAAGGAACCCGTCGCGGTCGGCTACGGGGGCGCCGTCGCCAGTGTCGACGCCGACGCCTCGGCCGCCGGCGTCGAGGTGCTCCGCAAGGGGGGCAACGCCGTGGACGCGGCCGTCGCCGTCGCGGCCGCCCTCGGCGTCACCGAGCCGTACTCGGCGGGCATCGGGGGCGGCGGGTACTTCGTGTACTACGACGCGAAGAGCCGCACCGTGCACACCATCGACGGGCGCGAGACGGCGCCCCGCTCCGCCGATGCGAACCTGTTCACGGAGAACGGCAAGCCCATCCCGTTCGAGGAGGGCCAGACCAGCGGCCTCGGTGTCGGCACCCCGGGCACCCCGGCCACCTGGCAGACCGCGCTCGACGCCTGGGGCAGCCGGCGGCTCGGCACCCTCCTCGAACCCGCCGAACGCCTCGCCCGCGACGGCTTCACCGTCGACGCGACCTTCCGCGCCCAGACCGCCGCCAACGAGGCCAGGTTCCGCGACTTCCCCGCCACCTCCGAACTCTTCCTGCCCGGCGGACAGTTGCCCGCGGTCGGCGCCCCGTTCAAGAACCCCGACCTGGCCCGTACGTACGAGAAACTCGGCCGCGAGGGCGTCGGAGCCCTCTACCGGGGGCCGCTCGCCCGGGACATCGTGAACACCGTCCGTACGCCCCCGGTCCGCGCGGGCGCCACCCGGACCGTACGCCCCGGCGACCTGACGGAGGGTGACCTCGGCGCGTACCGGACCGTGTTCCGCAAGCCCACCAAGGTCTCCTACCGGGGGCTCGACGTGTACGGCATGGCCCCCTCCTCGTCCGGCGGTACGAGCGTCGGGGAGGCGCTGAACATCCTGGAGGGCACCGACCTCGCCGCCGCCTCCCCGGCCGGGTACCTGCACCGCTCCATCGAGGCCAGCCGCATCGCGTTCGCCGACCGGGGCCGCTGGGTCGGCGACCCGGCCTTCGAGTCCGTGCCCACCCGGGGCCTGCTCTCCCAGCGGTACGCCGACTCCCGGGCCTGCCTGATCAGCGACGCCGCCGCCCTGACCAGCCCGCTCCCGCCCGGCGACCCCGCGAATCCGGTGCCCTGCGCGAGCGGCGGCACGGCGGCCCCGACCACGTACGAGGGCGAGAACACCACTCATCTGACCGTGGCCGACAAGTGGGGCAACACCGTCGCCTACACGCTGACCATCGAGTCCACCGGCGGCAGCGGGATCACCGTGCCGGGCCGGGGCTTCCTGCTCAACAACGAGCTGACCGACTTCTCCTTCGCGCCGGCGAACCCGGCCGTGCACGACCCGAACCTGCCGGGTCCCGGCAAGCGGCCGCGCTCCTCGATCTCGCCGACGATCGTCCTCGACCACCACGACCGGCCCGTCCTCGCCCTCGGGTCCCCGGGCGGCGCCACCATCATCACGACCGTCCTCCAGACCCTCACCGGTGTCGTCGACCGGGGCCTCCCGCTCGTCGACGCCATCGCCGCACCGCGCGCCAGCCAGCGCAACCAGGCCACCACGGAGCTCGAACCCGCCCTGTGGAACAGCCCGTTGAGGGCGGAACTGGAGGGGATCGGGCACGGCTTCCGGCAGAACCCGGAGATCGGCGCGGCGACCGGCGTCCAGCGCCTCCCCGACGGCCGCTGGCTGGCCGCGGCGGAGACGGTCCGGAGGGGCGGCGGCTCGGCGATGGTGGTCCGCCCGGCGCCGTAGGTCCCGGCCCGTATGACAGCGCGGTGTCCCTGCTCGTACTACAGCGCGGTGAGGACGCGCGGACCGTCGTCCGTGATCGCCACCGTGTGCTCGGCGTGGGAGGCACGGGAGCCGTCGGAGGTGCGGATGGTCCAGCCGTCGCGGGCGGTGTAGTGGTCGTCCGTGCCGCCGCCGATGAGCATCGGTTCGATGGCGAGCACCATGCCGTGCCGGAGTTTCATGCCGCGGCCCGGGCGTCCCTCGTTGGGGACGCCCGGGTCCTCGTGCATGGCGCGGCCGATGCCGTGGCCGCCGAAGCCGTCGGGGATGCCGTACCCCGCGTCGCGGCAGACCCGCCCGACGGCGTGCGCGATGTCGCCGATGCGGTTGCCGACGACGGCCGCGGCGATGCCGGCCTCCAGGGCCCGCTCCGCCGCGGCGATCAGGCGGGTGTCCTCGGGTCGGGCGCGGCCGACGGTGAAGCTGACGGCCGCGTCGCCGGCCCAGCCGTCCAGGAGCGCGCCGCAGTCCACGGAGACGAGGTCGCCGTCGGCCAGCCGGCCCGGGCCGGGGATGCCGTGCACGATCGCGTCGTTGACGGAGAGGCACACGACCGAGGGGAACGGCACCGGTGCCCACTCCGGGTGGTAGTCCAGGAAGGGCGACCCGGCCCCCGCCTCCGCCAGGACATCCCGCGCGGCCCGGTCGAGCTCGGCCATCGCGACGCCGGGCGCCGCCTTCTCCCGTACGGCCGCGAGGGCGCGGGCCACCACGCGGCCGGCCTCGCGCATGGCCGCCAGGGACTCGTTCGTCTTGATCTCCACCATGCCAATTACTATACCGGTATTAGAATGGCGTCATGGTGCGCACACCCCTGACCCCCGAAGAGCGCGAGCGCGGCGAGCGCCTCGGCCTCCTGCTGCGTTCGGCGCGCGGCGAGCGGTCCATGGTCGAGATCGCCGCGGCCGCCGGACTGTCCGCCGAGACCCTCCGCAAGATCGAGACGGGCCGGGCCCCGACGCCGGCCTTCTTCACCGTCGCCGCCATCGCCGGGGTCCTCGACCTCTCCATGGACGAGCTCGTCGTGCTCTGCGCCCCGGCCCCTGTCTGATCCCACCGAGGCCCGGGCCGCGCGCGATGGCCCTCCGCGTACGAGGCGATGGGCGCCGAGACACCCCTTAGGCTCCGAGCATGATCTCCGAAGAGCTGCGGCGCGGCCGCTACGTCAGCCTGACCACCTTCCGCAAGGACGGCACCGGGGTCGCCACGCCCGTCTGGTACGCGGTGGAGGGCTCCGAGCTGTACGCCTGGACCCGCACCGACTCCTGGAAGGTCAAGCGGCTCCGGAAGGACCCCCGGGTCGTGGTCGCCGTGTGCGACGTGCGCGGGAACGTCCCCGAGGGGGCCGAGCGGGTGACCGGCGAGGGCCGGCTCGTGGAGGGCGAGGAGCTGCACCGGATCAGGCGCCTGCTGGCGCGCAAGTACAGCTGGCAGTTCTGGCTGACCGACGTCCCCGCCATGATCGTCCGACTCGGCAAGCGCCCGCACACCGGGATCGTCGTGACGTTCTGAAAACGGTCCGTAGTCGTCCTGTAACACGACTGCGGTCCAATACCTCGCGGACCGGAAGGTTCCAGTCGACCGCGGGGCAGGTGCGTGACGCATGACGGTGTATCAACTACCGGCGGATATCGCCGTGTTCACGGAATGGCTGACAGGGCTCTCCGGCCGCCTCCGGCCGGGCGCCGGCTGGTACGGCGTCTTCGCCGAACGCGACCCGGACGGGCTGCGCGCCTGCTTCGACGGGAGGGAACTCCTGCCCTGGGACGTCGTCGAGTCCCTCCTCCAGGACGCCGGCGAAGCCGCCGACGGGATGGTCGCCGCCCAGGGGCGGGCCCTGTACGCGGCCGCCGCCACCGCGTACGACCGCCGGCCCGGCGGTGCGGACGCGCTCGCCGAACGCCGCGACCTGATGGAAGCCGAGCGCCGGAACGCCGAATCCCGCGCCCGCGAACTCGGCGAACGCCTCCGCGCGACCCCCGCGCCGGGCCCCGACGCGGCCGCCCGCCTGGAGCACGACCTCGCCTGGACCCGCGACGACCACGCCAGGGCGGTGGCCCGCGTCCACGACCTGACCGCCCGGCTCACCCGGGTGCGGGAGGGGGCCCGGAGGCCGGCCGTGGCGGCGACCGCCGGACCGGTGGCCGCCGCGGCCGTCCGGCCTGTCGGGCCGGTGCTCGCCGCACCGGAGCGGCCTTCCGCACCCGCGGCCGCCGCGCAGGGCCGGGCCGAGGGCCCCACCGGGGCGCCGCCGGTGGACGGCGCGAAGAGCGTCCGGGGCAAGCGGCGACCGCGGGGTGCCCGGTACGCCTGGCTGGAGGAGAGTGCCGAGGAGCCGGAGGCGACGGCGGCGCCCGAGCCGCTGCCCGCACTCCCGGCGGGGGGAGCCGCGCCCCGGGGGGCCCGCTTCGGGGGAGTGGCCGAACCCGACGGGAGGGGCGTCGCGGCCGGGATCCCGCGCCCGGATTCCGAGGAGGCCCTGCGGGCCGCGGCCAACGCGGTCTACGCACTCCGGAGGCTCCGCGCCCAGGGCCGCAGCGGCGAGGCGCACGCCCTGCTGTGCGACGCGCTCGGCGGGCCGCCCACCCGGCTGCCCGCCCTCGCGGCGGAGCTGCACCGGGCCGGGCTCGACGCCGACTGGGCCACCCTGCTTTGGGAGGCGGCCTCGCTGCCGCCGGGCCGGCTCGCCGCCGTCGCCGGCGCGCTGGCGGACGCGGGCCGGGCCGCCGACTGCGAGCAGCTCCTGCGCCAGGGCGTGGCCCGGCCGGTCGAGGAGCTGGTCGGGGCGTGCGCCGCGCTGCGCGCCGAGGGCCACCACCGCGAGGCGCACGAGCTGCTCACCGCCTTCGTCCGGGTCCGTGCCCCCGAGGACGCCGCCCGCCTCGCGGGCGCCGACCCGCGCGGCCTCGTCCCGCAACTCCTCGACGCCGCCCGCGCGGTGTCCGCCTCCCGCGAGCGCGACCTGCTGCACGCCCTGCGCGTGGCGGGCCTGGCGGGCGCCTGACGGGGTCCGACGGGGTCCGACGGGGCCGGTGGGGAGTGTCGAGGAGGCAGCGAGGCGGGCCTTGCGGGGGCCTGGAGGCCCTCGCTCGCACGGACCGGGCAGCGGACCTTTCGTACGGGTCCGCACTGGTCCGTACGTGTCGGTGCGTGTCCGACGTGGACCACTCGGGTATGAAACATGATCGACCCGGCCGCTTCGCGGCGGCGGTCTTGCTCCGGGGTGTGACGGGGCTTACGTTCTCCTCCTACGCACCGCGTCTACGTGCGTAGAGGCTCTCTGACGCCGTGCCGAAGGAGCAGCTCATGACCGACGTCGTACGCGCCGCACTCGTCCAGGCGACCTGGACCGGCGACACCGAATCCATGATCGCCAAACACGAGGAACACGCCCGGGAGGCGGCCCGGCAGGGGGCCAAGGTGATCGGCTTCCAGGAGGTGTTCAACGCCCCCTACTTCTGCCAGGTCCAGGAGCCCGTGCACTACCGCTGGGCCGAGCCCGTCCCCGACGGTCCCACCGTCTCGCGGATGCGGGAGCTCGCCCGGGAGACCGGGATGGTGATCGTGGTCCCCGTCTTCGAGGTCGAGAGCGAGGGCTTCTACTACAACACCGCCGCCGTCATCGACGCCGACGGCAGCTACCTCGGCAAGTACCGCAAGCACCACATCCCACAGGTCAAGGGCTTCTGGGAGAAGTACTACTTCCGCCCGGGCAACGCCGGCTGGCCGGTCTTCGAGACCGCCGTCGGACGGGTCGGGGTCTACATCTGCTACGACCGGCACTTCCCGGAGGGCTGGCGCCAACTCGGACTCAACGGAGCACAGTTGGTCTACAACCCGTCGGCCACCCACCGCGGCCTCTCCTCCTACCTCTGGCAGCTGGAGCAGCCCGCCGCCGCCGTCGCCAACGAGTACTTCGTCGCCGCGATCAACCGCGTAGGCGTCGAGGAGTACGGCGACAACGACTTCTACGGCACCAGCTACTTCGTCGACCCGCGCGGCCGGTTCGTCGGCGACGTCGCCTCCGACAAGGAGGAGGAACTCGTCGTCCGCGACCTGGACTTCGGCCTCATCGAGGAAGTGCGTCAGCAGTGGGCCTTCTACCGGGACCGCCGCCCCGACGCGTACGACGGGCTGGTGCGGCCGTGAGCAGCCTCTTCGACCGGCACAAGGCCGTCATCCCCGACTGGGTCGCCCTCTACTACCGCGACCCCATCGAGATCACCCACGGCGAGGGCCGCCACGTCTGGGACGCCGACGGGCGCAGGTACCTGGACTTCTTCGGCGGCATCCTCACCACCATGACCGCCCACGCCCTGCCCGAGGTCACCAAGGCCGTCGCCGAGCAGGCCGGGCGCATCATCCACTCGTCGACGCTCTACCTCAACCGGCCCATGGTGGAGCTCGCCGAACGGATCGCCGGCCTCTCCGGCATCCCCGACGCCCGCGTCTTCTTCACCACCTCCGGCACCGAGGCCAACGACACGGCCCTCCTCCTCGCCACCGCCCACCGCGGGTCGAACCAGATCCTGGCCATGCGGAACAGCTACCACGGCCGCTCCTTCTCCACCGTCGGCATCACCGGCAACCGCGCCTGGTCGCCCACCGGCCTCTCCCCGCTCCAGACCCTGTACGTGCACGGCGGCGTCCGCACCCGCGGCCCGTACGCCCAGTACACCGACGAGCGGTTCACCGAGGCCTGCGTCGCCGACCTCGAAGACCTGCTCGGCCACACCCGGAACGTCGCCGCGCTCATCGCCGAACCCATCCAGGGCGTCGGCGGCTTCACCTCCCCGCCCGACGGCCTGTACGCCGCCTTCCGCCGCGTCCTCGACCGGCACGGCATCCTCTGGATCTCCGACGAGGTGCAGACCGGCTGGGGCCGCACCGGTGAGCACTTCTGGGGCTGGCAGGCCCACGGCCAGGCCGGGCCGCCCGACATCCTCACCTTCGCCAAGGGCATCGGCAACGGCATGTCCGTCGGCGGGGTCGTCGCCCGCGCCGAGGTCATGAACAGCCTCGACGCCAACTCCATCTCGACCTTCGGCGGCTCCCCGGTCACCATGGCCGCCGGGCTCGCCAACCTCTCGTACCTCCTCGAGAACGACCTCCAGGGCAACGCCCGGCGCGTCGGCGGCCTCCTCATCGAACGCGTCCGGGCCGCCTGCGCCGGAGTCCCCGAGGTACGGGAGGTCCGCGGCCGCGGCCTCATGATCGGCATCGAGCTGACCGAGCCGGGCACCGAACGGGCCGCCCCGGACGCGGCCGCCGCCGTCCTGGAGGCGGCCAGGGAGGGCGGGCTGCTCATCGGCAAGGGCGGCGGCCACAACACCAGCACCCTGCGCATCGCCCCGCCGCTCTCCCTCACCGTCGCCGAGGCCGAGGAAGGCGCGGCCATCCTCGAACAGGCCCTCCGGACCCTCTAGTACGCCCCCAGCCGGGAGAGGAGCAGTCCCGTGAGCACCCGAACCCTGATCAGGGGCGGTCTCGTCGTCACCGCCGCCGACGAGGTCCATGCCGACGTGCTGATCGAGGACGGCCGCGTCGCCGCCCTCGCGGCCCACGGCTCGGACGCGGCGGCGGGCTGGACCGCCGACCGGACCATCGACGCCACCGACCGCTACGTGCTGCCCGGCGGCGTCGACGCCCACACCCACATGGAGCTGCCGTTCGGCGGCACCTCCGCCTCCGACACCTTCGAGACCGGTACCCGCGCCGCGGCCTGGGGCGGCACCACCACCATCGTCGACTTCGCCGTCCAGAGCGTGGGCCACAGCCTGCGCGAAGGGCTCGACACCTGGTACGCCAAGGCCGACGGCAACTGCGCGATCGACTACGCCTTCCACATGATCCTCTCCGACGTCAACGAGCACACGCTCAAGGAGATGGACAAGCTCGTCCAGGAGGGCATCACCTCGTTCAAGCTGTTCATGGCGTACCCGGGCGTCTTCTACAGCGACGACGGCCGGATCCTGCGCGCCATGCAGCGCTCCGCCGACAACGGCGGGCTGATCATGATGCACGCCGAGAACGGCATCGCCATCGACGTCCTCGTCGAACAGGCACTCGCCCGCGGCGAGACGGACCCGCGCTACCACGGCGAGGTCCGCAAGGCCCTCCTGGAAGCCGAGGCCACCCACCGCGCGATCCAGCTGTCCCGGGTCGCCGGCGCGCCGCTCTACGTCGTCCACGTCTCCGCCGAGGAGGCCGTCGCCGAGATCGCGGCGGCCCGCGACAAGGGTCTCCCGGTCTTCGGCGAGACCTGCCCCCAGTACCTCTTCCTGTCCACCGACAACCTCGCCGAGCCGGGCTTCGAGGGCGCCAAGTACGTCTGCTCGACACCGCTGAGGCCGAAGGAGCACCAGGCCGCGCTCTGGCGCGGGCTGCGCACCAACGACCTCCAGGTGGTCTCCACCGACCACTGCCCCTTCTGCTTCACCGGCCAGAAGGACCTCGGCCGCGGCGACTTCTCGAAGATCCCCAACGGCCTGCCCGGGGTGGAGAACCGCATGGACCTCCTCCACCAGGCCGTCGTCGACGGGCACATCTCGCGCCGCCGGTGGATCGAGATCGCCTGCGCGACCCCGGCCCGGATGTTCGGCCTCTACCCGCAGAAGGGCACGATCGCGCCCGGCGCCGACGCGGACATCGTCATCTACGACCCGCACGCCCGCCAGACGATCTCCGCGGCCACCCACCACATGAACGTCGACTACTCCGCGTACGAGGGGAAGGAGATCACCGGTCAGGTCGAGACGGTCCTCTCGCGCGGCGAACCCGTCATCGACCAGCGGAAGTTCACCGGCCGCGCCGGACACGGCGCCTTCACCCCCCGCTCCACCTGCCAGTACCTGAACTAGGAGAACGACGTTGGACTTCGGACTCGTCCTGCAGACCGACCCGCCCGCCTCGGAGGTCGTCGGGCTGATGCGCAGGGCGGAACGCAACGGCTTCCGCTACGGATGGACCTTCGACTCCGCCGTGCTCTGGCAGGAACCCTTCGTCATCTACAGCCGCATCCTCGAACACACCACCAAGCTCCACGTCGGCACCATGGTGACCAACCCCGGCACCCGCACCTGGGAGGTGACCGCCTCCACCTTCGCCACCCTCAACGACATGTACGGCAACCGGACCGTCTGCGGCATCGGCCGCGGCGACTCCGCCATGCGCGTCGCCGGCCGCAAGCCGAACACCCTCGCCCGGCTCGGCGAGGCCATCGACGTCATCCGCGACCTCGCCGAGGGACGCGAGGCGGAGGTGGACGGCAACGCGATCCGCATCCCGTGGGTGAAGGACGGGAAGCTGCCCGTCTGGATGGCCGCCTACGGCCCCAAGGCGCTCGCCCTCGCCGGGCAGAAGGCCGACGGCTTCATCCTCCAGCTCGCCGACCCGTTCCTCACCGAGTGGATGGTCAAGGCCGTCCGGCAGGCGGCCGCCGACGCCGGCCGCGACCCCGACGCCCTGACGATCTGCGTCGCCGCCCCCGCCTACGTGACGGCCGACGCCTCGCCCGAGGCCCTGGCCCACGCCCGGGACCAGTGCCGCTGGTTCGGCGGCATGGTCGGCAACCACGTCGCCGACCTGGTGGCGAAGTACGGCGAGCACTCGGGGATGGTGCCGGAGGAGCTTACCGCGTACATCAAGGACCGGCACGGCTACGACTACAGCCACCACGGCCGCGCCGGGAACCCCGACACGCAGTTCGTCCCCGACGAGATCGTCGACCGCTTCTGCCTCCTCGGCCCCGCCGAGGCCCACATCGACAAGCTCCGCCACCTCAGGACCCTGGGCGTCGACCAGTTCGCCGTCTACGACATGCACGACGCCAAGGAGGCCACCATCGACGCGTACGGCTCCGACATCATCCCGGCCCTCGCGGACGCGTAGCGCCCCGGCAGCGACCGGGGCCCCGCCGGGTGACGGCGGGGCCCCGCCGGTCCCGAGGACCTCAGGGAAGGAACTCGTACGTCGGGCCGTCGGGCGCGCGGTCGCGCGCGCACAGGGTCACGTCCCTCCCCTTGAGATACGCCAGCAGCCACTCGCCGAACGTCATCTCGTAGAGGGTCCACGCCGGGCTGTCCATCTCCTGCACCACGACGCGCCAGGGCGCCGACGGCTCGTCGGGGACGCGCAGGAAGATCGCCTCGCCCGTCGTGGCCGTCGCCACCGGCACGACCTCGCCGGGGTTCGTCCCCGCCGGACCCGGCAGGTACTCGGCCATGTCCTCCTCGCGCCAGAACTCGAGGTCCTGCCTGACCATCGTCCCCAGATCGTGCAGGAGATGGGGAGCGGGATGCTTCAGGTACAGCTGCCCGTTGATCACGATCGACCCGTAGGCGTCGACGATCTCGCGGAAGTCCGCGGGGAACTCGATGCCGAATTCCCGCTCCGCCGCGATCCACGGCGCCGGATCCGACCAGTTGAACCTGGATTCGCCCAACAGGGCTTCGACATCCGAAAGCGCTGCCATCATTCCGCCCCTTCTGACGCGTCGCGCCGGTACACGTCCGAAGATCGTAACGACCGGTGCGGCAACCCACCTTGACGGCCCCGCCGCCCGGGACCAGACTCCGCACATCCCAAGAACCCCACGCCCCGCACGGCCTCGTTCCGTCCCCGAACGAAGGGTTCGGCCCATGACCGCGACCGCCCCCTCCGGAAGACCCGGAGACCCGGCAATTCCCGCCGCGACACCCGGCGCGTACGACGCCCACGACGGCCGCGTCGAACTCGCGCCCGGCACCGCCCCCGACGACCCCCGCTTCGTCAACGACGACCTGCTCCCGGTCCCCGTCGCGGAACGCCGCTGGACCACCTACAACTTCGCCGCCCTCTGGGTCGGCATGGCCCACAACATCCCGTCCTGGATGCTCGCCTCCGGTCTCGTCGCCCTCGGCATGGACTGGAAGCAGGCCGTCCTCACCATCGCCCTCGCCAACGTCATCGTCCTGCTCCCGATGCTGCTCACCGGGCACGCCGGACCCAAGTACGGCATCCCGTTCCCGGTCCTCGCCCGCGCCTCCTTCGGGCTGCGCGGAGCCAACCTGCCCGCCCTCATCCGCGCCGGCGTCGCCTGCGCCTGGTTCGGCATCCAGACCTGGATCGGAGGCCAGGGCGTCTTCGTCCTGCTCGACAAGGTCCTCGGTGCGCTCTTCGGCGTCAGCTGGGCGGACACGTCGCGGATCGGCGGCCAGCCCTGGACCCTCTGGCTCTGCTTCGTCCTCTTCTGGGCGCTCGAACTCGCCATCATCTACCGGGGGATGGAGGCGCTGCGCCGCTTCGAGAACTGGGCCGCGCCGTTCGTCATCGTCGGCGCGCTCGCCCTCCTCGGGTGGATCACGGCCAAGGCGGGCGGTCTCGGACCGCTCCTCGACCAGCCGTCCGCGCTCGGCTGGGGCGCCGACTTCTGGGCCGTCTTCTTCCCCGCCCTCATGGGCATGATCGCCTTCTGGGCGACCCTCAGCCTCAACATCCCGGACTTCACCCGCTTCGGATCCGGTCAGCGGTCCCAAGTCCTGGGCCAGACGCTCGGGTTGCCGACCACGATGACGCTCTTCGCGCTGCTCTCGGTGCTCGTCACCTCCGGCTCGCAGGCCGTGTACGGGGCGCCCGTCTGGGACCCGGTGGCCCTGGCCTCCCGGACCGACAGCGTCTTCGGACTCCTCTTCGCCCTGGTGACCGTCCTGGTCGCCACCCTCTCGGTGAACATCGCGGCGAACGTCGTCTCCCCGGCGTACGACCTCGCCAACCTGGCGCCGAAACTGGTGAACTTCCGCACGGGCGCGCTGACCACCGGCGTCGTGGGCGTCCTCATCATGCCGTGGAAGCTCACCGCCACCCCCGAGCTGTACATCTTCACCTGGCTCGGTCTGGTCGGCGGCCTCCTCGGCACGGTCGCCGGCATCCTCATCGCCGACTACTGGCTCGTCCGCCGCACCGTCCTCGACCTCGCCGGGCTCTACCGCCCCGACGGCCCCTACTGGTACCGGGGCGGCTGGAACCCGGCGGCCGTCCTCGCCTTCGCGGTCGGCGGCGTCCTCGCCGTCGGCGGCTCCCACTCGGCCCCCGGCACCGGCCCCTTCCCCGAGGACGGCCTCATCCCGTTCCTCAAGCCCCTCGCCGACTACGGCTGGGCCGTCGGCCTCGCCACCTCCCTGCTCCTCTACACCCTCCTCATGAGGCGCGGGGCAGCCTCCCGGTCGTCCGCTCGATCCAGTTGAGGTACGACCAGACCCGGGTGTTCACCGCCGGGGTCTCGGTCGCGCACCCCTTCCCGTACGACACGAGGCCGATCAGGTACGGCTTCCGCGCGACCGTGTGCACCAGCGGTCCGCCGGAGTCGTACTGGCACGTGTCCCGCCCGGGGGCGTACGTGCACAGCTGCGACGGGGTCACCTGCGGCATCCCCCTCGTCCCGCAGACCGGGTTGCTCATCGTGTCCAGGGTCACCGTCCGCAGCACCGCCGACGTCCGTCCCCCGAACGACGTGGCCCCCCAGCCGGGGGCCTCCACCCGCGTGTGGTCGAACGCGCCCCGCGCGAACGAGTGCGGCAGCGCGATCGGCCGCACGTCGCCGTTGACCGCGACCGGCTCGGCCAGCCGCACCAGCGCGATGTCGTTCCGCTGGCTCTCCGGGTCGTAGTCCGGATGCACCACCATCCGCGCGGGCGCCGCGAGCACCGCGTTCGGGCTGTCCTCCCGCGACGTCAGGTCGTGCTCGCCGAGCAGCACCCCCACCCTGTCCGTGCTGCCGTACGACCCCGTCACGCAGTGCGCCGCCGTGACCACCCACCGCTCCCCGATCAACGCCCCGCCGCACATCACCCGCCGCTCCTCCAGGTCCACCAGCCCCGCCATGAACGGATACCGGTGCGGCCTCGCCTCCTCCCCTCCCACGATCCCCGCCGCCGGCCCGGTGCCCAGCGCCCCCAGCACCGCGACCGCCCCCGCCAGCACGCCCGTCACCTTCCGCGCCCATCCCATGAACTCTCCGACCGTCGACGACGTCTTCCCGGACCCCGGCACTGCGGAGACGTTTCCTCTCTCCGTCCCGCCATCCGCTCCCGGCCCGTCGGCTCGTCAACGATCACAGCGGACACCGGTCACGGACGGTTGACGCCCGGCCGATGCCGGGACGGCCCCGGAGAGTGGGTCACCCACGTGCGAGCGCGTGCTGACGACCTCGCCGGGGAGGATCTCCTCGGCGAGCCCGGTCGCCCCACCCGGCCGGCAGGCGCCCTGCGGGGAAACGGAGGGTGGCGGGCGTGGCGTTCCGGATGTCAGGGGCGCGTGCTTAGCTGGGGGCATGATCGGAGACTTCCTGGAGCACGTCCTCGACGGTGGTACGGGCGAGGTGGAGGAGGCCGTGCGCAAGGCGGCCGCCGCCGAGATCATGCCGCGGTTCCGGCAGCTGGCCGCGGACGAGATCATCGAGAAGAACGGGCCGCACGACCTGGTCACGGTGGCCGACCGGGCTGCCGAGGCGCACCTCACCGCCGCCCTGACCGCACTGCTGCCCGGCTCCGTCGTGGTGGGCGAAGAGGCCGTGCACGCCGACCCGACCGTCTACGAGGCGCTGCGCGGAGACGCCCCGGTGTGGATCGTGGACCCCGTCGACGGGACCCGCCAGTTCGTGCACGGCGACCCCGCGTTCTGCACGCTCGTCGCCCTCGCACGGCACGGCGAGGTCCTGGCGTCGTGGACCTTCGCACCGGCCCTGGAGGAGATGGCCGTCGCGGTCCGCGGCCGGGGAGCCACCCTCGACGGGCGGCCACTGCGCTCCGGATCGCCGCTGCCCGGCGCGGTCCTGGAGGTCGCCACCTCCCACCCGGACTACAGCACGCCCGAGCAGAAGCGCGCGCTGCTCGCCCTCGACACGGAGGGCGTGCGCCGCCGTCCGTGCGGCTCCGCCGGGCTCGAGTACCTCGCGGTGGCGCGGGGCGCGCTCGACGCCACCGCGTTCGGCTGGGAGTACGCGTGGGACCACGCGGCCGGACTGCTCCTGGTCGAGGAGGCCGGCGGCACGGACGCGACGGTCGCGGGGGACCGGTTCCGCGTCGCCGGCGGCAACGTGCTTCCGTTCACCGCCGCCAGGGACGCGGCGACGGCCGAGCGGATCCGGAGACTCCTCGGGGGACGGTGAGCCCGGACGGGCCACCGGCCTATCCTGGGGGGCCCTGGCCATCGGCTGACGAAGGAGTTCGAACGTGACGAACGGGACGTCGATGCTCGATGTGGTCGTCGTGGGGGCGGGGCCCAACGGACTCACCGCGGCCGTGGAGTTGGCCCGGCGGGGCTTGTCGGTGGCCGTCTTCGAGGCCGAGCCGACCGTCGGCGGCGGGGCCAGGACCGAGGAACTGACGCTCCCCGGCTTCCGGCACGACCCCTGCTCCGCCGTGCACCCCCTGGGAGCCGGCTCGCCCGTCTTCGGGACGATGCCCCTGGACCGGTACGGCCTGGAGTGGCTCCACCCCGAACTGCCCATGGCCCACCCCTGGGACGACGGCACCGCCGCCGTCCTCGCCCGCTCCGTCGCCGAGACCGCCGCCTCCTTCGGTTCGCGCGACGCCGGGGCCTACCGCAGGCTCGTCGCGCCCTTCCTCGGCAAGTGGGACACCCTGGCCCGGGACTTCATGCAGCTGCCGCTCACCGCGCTGCCCCGCGACCCCGTCACCCTCGCCCGCTTCGGCCTCGCCGGGCTGCCGCCCTCCACCTGGCTGATGCGGCGGTTCCGCGACGAGAAGGCCCGCGGCCTCTTCGCCGGACTCGTCGGCCATGTCATCGCCCCGCTCGGCGGCCTCGCCACCGGCGCCGTCGGCCTGGTCTTCGCGCTCGCCGCGCACGCGGGCGGCTGGCCCATGCCCCGGGGCGGCTCGCAGTCGATCTCGGACGCCCTCACCGCGTACCTCAAGGACCTCGGCGGCGCCGTCCACACCGACTTCGAGGTCAAGCGCCTCGACGACCTGCCGCCGGCCCGCGCCTACGTCTTCGACACCTCGCCGACCGCCCTCGCCCGGATCGCCGGCTTCGGCGGCCACTACGACCACTACCGCTACGGCGCCAGTGTCTTCAAGATCGACTACGCCCTGGACGGCCCGGTGCCGTGGACCGCCGGGGAAGCCCGGCGCGCCGGCACCGTCCAGATCGGCCCCACCGCGGGCGAGATCGACACCGCCCTGCACCAGGCGTCCTCCGGCACCGCACCCGACGCCCCCTTCCTCATCACCGCACAACCCAGCCTCGTCGACCCGTCCCGCGCCCCCGACGGCAAGCACGTCTTCTGGGCGTACGGCCACGTGCCCCACGGCTGGCGCGGCGACCTCACCGACGCGATCGAGCGTCAGATCGAGCGCTTCGCCCCCGGATTCCGCGACCTCGTCCTGGCCCGTGCCACCGCCGGACCGCCCGAACTCGCCGCCCGCAACGCCAACTACGTCGGCGGTGACATCGCCTGCGGCGCCGCCCGCGGCCTCCAGCTGCTGCTGCGCCCCACCCTCTCCTTGCGCCCCTACGACACCCCGCACCCGGCGGTGTTCCTCTGCTCCTCCGCCACCCCGCCCGGCCCCGGCGTGCACGGCATGTCCGGCCACAACGCGGCGAAGGCCGTGTGGCGGCGGCTGCGAAAATAGACTGACCCCCATGGCCAAGTACTTCGACGTCCACCCGGACAACCCCCAGTCCCGCACGATCGCCGCCGTCGCCGACAGCATCCGGAACGGCGCGCTCGTCGCCTACCCGACCGACTCCTGCTACGCGCTCGGCAGCCGGCTCGGCAGCCGAGACGGCATCAGCCGCATCAAGGCGATCCGCGACCTCGACGACCGGCACCACTTCACCCTGATGTGCCAGAACTTCGCCCAGCTGGGCCAGCTCGTGCAGATCGACAACGACGTGTTCCGCGCGGTCAAGGCGGCGACCCCCGGGGCGTACACCTTCATCCTGCCCGCCACCAAGGAGGTGCCGCGCCAGCTGCTGCACCCCAAGAAGAAGACGGTCGGCGTCCGCATCCCCGACCACGTCGTCACCCAGGCGCTCCTCGCCGAACTCGGCGAGCCGCTCCTCTCCAGCACCCTGCTCCTGCCCGACGAGGCCGAACCGCTGACCCAGGGCTGGGAGATCAAGGAGCGCCTCGACCACCAGGTCGACGCGGTACTCGACTCCGGCGAATGCGGGACCGAACCGACCACCGTCGTCGACTTCTCCGGCGGCGAGCCCGAGATCCTGCGCCGCGGGGCCGGGGACACCACGCGGTTCGAGTAGGAACGGGCGGCGGGAACGGGCCATCGCCCGCGCGGCGGCCCTTACGGAACGGACCGTGATCACCGTACGGTCGGGTCGGCATCCGCTCACCGGACCGACGGAGGACAGAGTCACGTGATCGTCATCGCCCATGTCAGCGACATCCATGTCGACGGGGAGCCGCGCAGTGCCGACCGCACCCGCGCGGTCATGCGGTACCTGGAGGAACTCCCGTACGACCTCGCGGCCGTGCTCGTCACCGGGGACATCGCGGACCTCGGGAACCCGGAAGGGTACGCGATCGCGCGGGAGCTGCTCGTCTCCCGGCACCCGCTCCTCGTCTGCCCCGGGAACCACGACGTCCGCGAGGCCTTCCGGAAGAGCCTCCTCCCGGAGGGCGCGGGCGTACGCCCCGACGCGCCCGTCAACCAGGTGCTGCGGGGCGAGGGCTTCACCCTCGCCCTCTGCGACTCCTCCGTCCCCGGCGAGGACGAGGGGTACCTGGAGGACGAGACGCTGGAGTGGCTGGACGGCGTCCTCACCGACACCCCGCACGAGGTGCCCGTGCTCGTCGGCTTCCACCACCCGCCCGTGCCGCTGCACACCCCGTACGTGGACGGCATCCGCCAGTTCGGCGAGGAGCGGCTCGCCGCGCTCGCCGACCGCCACCCCCACCTCACCGCCTTCCTCGCCGGCCACGCCCACACGGCCGCCGCCACCACCTTCGCCGGCCTCCCGCTGCTGGTCGCGCCGGGCGTCGTCTCCGCCCTCCGGCTGCCCTGGGAGAACCCGAGCCCGGAGGACGAGCACGTCCACCTCACGCTGCCGCCCGGCCTCGCCTTCCACATCCTGGGCGAGGACGGCAGGCTGACCACCCACTACCGGACCGTCACCGTCTGACGCCCCGGCCGCAGCGCCCGCCCCGGGACCGGGGCCGGACGGCCATGTCGTTTTCTCGCCAGCCCGCGAGTCGTCCGTCCCCGATCCTGGAAGCATGCACACCGACACCGAGCGCTGCGTGCGGGCCGTCCAGTCGAAGGACGCCCGCTTCGACGGCGTCTTCTTCACCGCCGTCCGCACCACCCGGATCTACTGCCGGCCCAGCTGCCCCGCCGTCCCGCCCAAGCCCGAGAACATGGAGTTCCACCCCAGCGCCGCCTCCTGCCAGCGCGCCGGCTTCCGCGCCTGCAAGCGGTGCCGGCCCGACACCAGCCCCGGCTCGCCCCACTGGAACGTCCGGGCCGACGCCGTCGCCCGCGCCATGCGGCTCATCCAGGACGGCGTCGTCGACCGGGAGGGAGTCCCCGGGCTCGCCCGACGCCTCGGCTGGTCCACCCGCCAGATCGAGCGCCAGCTCCTCGCCGAGATGGGCGCGGGCCCCCTCGCCCTGGCCCGCGCCCAGCGCGCCCAGACCGCGCGGGTGCTCATCGAGACCACACCGATGCCCCTGGGACAGGTCGCCTTCGCGGCCGGCTTCTCCTCGATCCGCACCTTCAACGACACCGTGCGCCAGGTCTTCGCCCTCACCCCCGGCGAACTCCGCGCCCGCGCCACCCGCCGCTCACCCGCCGGGCCGCCCCCCACCCCCGGCATGATCAGCCTCAGACTGCCCTTCCGCGCCCCGCTGGAGCCCTCCAACCTCTTCGGCCACCTCGCCGCCACCGCCGTCCCCGGCGTCGAGGAATGGCGCGACGGCGCCTACCGCCGGACGCTGAGCCTCCCGTACGGACACGGCATCGTCACCCTCGCCCCGTGCGCCGACCACATCGCCTGCCGGCTCTCCCTGACCGACCCGCGCGACCTCGCCCACGCGATCAGCCGCTGCCGCCGGCTCCTCGACCTCGACGCCGACCCCGTCGCCGTCGACGAACGGCTGCGCACCGACCCGCTCCTCGCGCCCCTCGTCGACGCGGCGCCCGGCCGCCGGGTGCCCGGCAGCGTCGACCCCGCCGAGTTCGCCGTCCGGGCCGTCCTCGGCCAGCAGGTCTCCACCGCCGCCGCCCGCACCCACGCCGCCCGGCTCGTCACCGCGCACGGCGTCCCCGTCGACGACCCCGAGGGCGGCCTCACCCACCTGTTCCCGAGCCCCGAGGCGCTCGCCTCCCTCGACCCCGACGGCCTCGCGCTGCCGCGCAGCCGCCGCACCACCCTCCTCACCCTGGTCCGGGCCCTCGCCGACGGCTCGCTCACCCTCGGCCCCGCCGACGACCGCGAGGAGGCCCGCGCCCGGCTGCTCGCCCTGCCCGGCTTCGGCCCCTGGACCACCGAGGTCATCGCCATGCGCGCCCTCGGCGACCCCGACGCCTTCCTCCCCGGCGACCTCGGCGTCCGCCGCGCCGCCGAGGGACTCGGCCTGCCCGGCACCCCGGCCGCCCTCACCGCCCGCGCCGCGCACTGGCGCCCCTGGCGCGCCTACGCCGTCCAGTACCTGTGGGCGACCGACGACCACCCGATCAACCACCTGCCCAGCGAAGGACACTGAACCGCCATGGCCCCCTCCGTCCGGCACACCGTCGTCGACAGCCCCTACGACCCGCTGACGCTCGTCGCCGTCGACGGCGTCCTCAGCCGCGTCCACATGACCGGCCAGCGCCACCGCCCGCCCGAGGAGACCTTCGGCGCACCCGACCCGCGCCCCTTCACCGAGGCGGTCCGCCAGCTCGACGCCTACTTCGCCGGCGAACTCACCGCGTTCGACCTGCCGTTGAACCTCATCGGCACCCCGTTCCAGCTCCGGGTGTGGGACCGGCTGCTCCACATCCCCTACGGCGAGACCCGCACGTACGGCGAACTCGCCGAGGAGCTCGGCAACCCCGGGTCCTCCCGCGCCGTCGGCCTCGCCAACGGCAAGAACCCCGTCAGCATCATCGTCCCCTGCCACCGCGTGATCGGCGCCGGCGGCAGCCTCACCGGCTACGGCGGCGGCCTCGACCGCAAGCAGCGGCTCCTCGCCTTCGAGGCCGGTACGACGGAACCCGACGCCCTCTTCTGAGGGCGGCTACCGGAGCCGGTCGAGCAGCGCGGGCAGCGCCGTGCCGATCGGCTCGCGGACGACCTCGTCGGCGACGGGGTCGTACGGGGTGGGCTCGGCGTTCACGATGATCAGGCGGGCGCCGTGCTCGGCCGCGATCCCCGCGAGGGACGCGGCGGGCTGGACCTGGAGGCTGCTGCCGACCGCGACGAACACCTCGGCGGCCTTGGCGATCGACATCGCCCGGCCGAGGACCTCCGGATCGAGCCGCTGCCCGAACATCACCGTCGCCGACTTCAGGATCCCGCCGCACACCCGGCACGCCGGGTCGGCCTCACCGGCCCGCACCCGGTCCAGCGCCTCTGCCATCGACGAACGGGCGTGGCACCCCGTGCACACCACCGACCGCGCCGAACCGTGGAGTTCGAGCACCTTCCGCTCGGACACCCCGGCGGCCTGGTGCAGGCCGTCCACGTTCTGCGTGATCACCCGCAGCGCGTTGCCGCTCGTCCGCTCGTACGCCGCGATGGCGTGATGCGCCACGTTCGGCTCGGCCCTCAGGACCGGACCGTCGAGCCGCATGCGCCACGAACGGCGGCGGATCTCCGGGTCGGCCATGTACGGCCCGTAGGTGACGAGCCGCTCGGCCTGGGGGTCCCGCCGCCAGACTCCGTTCGGCCCCCGGTAGTCGGGGATGCCCGAGTCCGTCGAGATACCGGCTCCACTGAGAATCGCGACCATGGTCATACCAATGACCCTAGGCACGGGAATCCGCCCCCGCTAACCGGTTTCCGGGTGTTAGGTTCCCGCCATGGCCAAGGTGAACATCGCACTCGATGCCGAAATCGTCGTGGAAGTCATGGTCCTGGCCGGAATCGGCAACCCCCAGGACGCCGTCGAAGCCGTCGTCCGCGACTACATCGCCCGCGGCCACCGCACCGAGGCCCGGGCCGTCAGCCGCGACGAGCCCCACCGCACCGGGGAGATCGTCCCGCCCGAGCCCCCGCAGGGCTGAGCCGGGCCGGGCTCCCCGCCCCTCACCCGTCAGGCGCGGCCAACCGCAGCGTCCGCCGGGCCAGTTCGCTGATCCGGACGCCGTCGAAGCCGAACACCGCGCTGCGCACCCGGTCCCGCAGCGGCTCCGACCACTGCGGCGGGATCGCGCCCGCCCCGCACATCACCCCCGCCACCGAACCCGCCGTCGCCCCGTTGGAGTCCGTGTCCAGGCCGCCCCGCACGGTCAGCGCCAACGTGCGGGTGAAGTCCCCCTCCCCGTAAAGGAGTCCGGCGGTCAGCACGGCCGCGTTCGGGACGGCGTGGATCCAGCCGAGTCCCGCCGTGCGCTCCGCGAGCTCGCCGAGGGCCGCGGACCAGTCGAGGCCCGACTCGTGGAGGGCGATGGTCCCGCGGACCGTACGGGCGAGCCGGCTGCCCGCCGGCACCTGGGCCAGCCCCGCCTCAAGGGCGGACCGGACGTCCGGCGCCGTGAAGGCCGCCGCGATCACCGCCGCCGCCCACATCGCCCCGTACACCCCGTTCCCGGTGTGCGAGAGGACCGCGTCCCGGCGGGCGAGCGAGGCCGCCCGGCGCGGGTCGCCCGGGCACGTCCAGCCGTACACGTCGGCCCGGATCAGCGCGCCGATCCACTCCTGGTGCGGATTGTCGTACGTGGCCGACAGCGGCGGCCGCAGCCCGTTCACCAGGTTCCGGTACGCGGCCCGCTCGGCCGTGAACGTCTGGAGGTACGGCAGCCGCAGCAGCCACTCCTCGCCGAGCTGCTCCGTCGTGAAGGCGAAGCCGCGGGTCTCCAGGACGTGCAGCCCGAGGATCGACCAGTCGACGTCGTCGTCCCGGCAGCTCCCGTCGATCCCGCCGCGCACGCACAGGGGCCACTCGGGCCGCAGCTCGAACCCGGTCGCCCCCGGCGGCGGAGGCGGCAGGTAGTCCGTCAGCGGCAGCGCGTCCGTCAGCCGCAGATACGCGTCGATGTGCTCACGCGTCCAGTGGTCACCGCGCTCCACCGGCTTGCCCAGCATGTTCCCGGCGATCCGGCCCGTCCAGCCGCCCAGGATCCGGTCCGCGAGCCCCCCGTACGCGCCGGGCACGTCAGGCCCCGCCCTCGGGACGCTCCGTGTCGGTCCCGGCCGTCGACGCCCGGCGCGGCCGGTCCCGGCCGTCGTCGGCCCGCTCCGTCATCGCCTCGCCGACCAGCGTCCGCACCGCGTCCCGCAACCCGTGCAGGGCGTGGTGCCGGGCCGGACCCGCTCCCGGGTCCTCGCGCAGCTCCTTCAGGAGGGCGAAGCACAGCACCAGCATCACCACCACGAAGGGCAGCGCCACCAGGATCGTCGCCGTCTGCAGCGAGCTCAGGCCACCCACCACGAGCAGCACCGCCGCCACCGCCGCCATCAGGACGCCCCAGGTCACCACCAGCCACGTCGGGGGATTCAACGAGCCGCGACTCGTCAGCGAGCCCATGACCAGCGAGGCGGAGTCGGCGCTGGTGACGAAGTACGTCATCACCAGCAGCATCGCGACGAACGAGGTGACCGTGCCGATCGGCAGCGCCTCCAGCATCGCGAACAGCGAGGCCTCCACCCCGTCCTCCACCGCCGTCGCCAGGTCCGCCGCACCCGTCGACTGCAGCCGGATCGCCGTACCGCCCATCACGCAGAACCACACGACCGTCGCACCCGACGGCACGAGCAGCACCCCCATCAGGAACTCCCTGATCGTCCGGCCGCGCGAGATCCGGGCGATGAAGGTACCGACGAACGGCGCCCACGACAGCCACCACGCCCAGTAGAAGATCGTCCACGTACCCAGCCACGCACGGTCCGTGAACGCGCCCGTACGGCTCGCCATCGGCAGCAACTGGTCCAGATAGCCGCCGACGGACGCCGGGATCGTGTCCAGGATGTACACGGTCGGGCCGAGCAGGAAGACGAACAGCATCAGACAGGCCGCGAGGACGATGTTCAGCGTCGACAGCCACTTCACGCCCTTGTGCAGCCCCGAGAACGCCGACAGGACGAAAGCCGCCGACAGCGACACGATGATGATCAGCTGGGTGGACGTGGAGTTCTCCACGTCCATCGTCAGGTTCAGCCCCTCGGCCACCTGGAGCGCGCCGAGCCCCAGACTCGTCGCCGTACCGAACACCGTCGCGAACACCGCGAGCAGATCGATCGCCTTCCCCGGCCACCCGCTCGCCCGGCGCGCCCCCATCAACGGCACGAACGCCGAGCTCAGCCGGTTCCCGCGGCCCTTGCGGAAGCCCGCGTACGCCAGCGCCAGCCCCGCGATGCCGTAGATCGCCCACGGCGTCAGCGTCCAGTGGAAGAACGAGTACTCCAGCGCCGTACGAGCCGCCGCACCCGACTCCGCGGGGACACCGCTCGCCGGCGGCGGGCTCAGGAAATGCTGGAGCGGCTCCCCGACCCCGTAGAACATCAGACCGATACCCATGCCGGCGCTGAACATCATCGCGATCCACGCCAGGTTCGTGAACTCCGGCTCCGAATCGTCCGCACCCAACCTGATCCGGCCGAACCGGCTCAGCGCGATCACCACGCACAACACCAGGAACGTGTCCGCGGCGACCACGAAAAGCCAGGCGAAATTCGACAGGACCCACGTCAGCGCAGTGGACGACGCGCTGTCGAAGGAATCCTCGCCCAGTGCCGCCCAGGCGACCGCCCCCACCACGGCCGCCACCCCGATCCCGATGACCTTGCCATCGGGCGCGTGCCGCTCACGCGGGGCCCGTTCGATCGGTTCCGTACTCATGTGACCCCACTATGGTGCGGAATATCGTCCTATCCGGGGGTGGCACGCCGTCTGGGGGTACGGATAGGGTCAGGCTCGGCGCGACTGCACGTTCGAAAGCAAGGGATGCAAGGTGACGGACGGAGCAGCAACTCAGGTCGCTCACGTGCTCGTGGCGGCTGACAAGTTCAAGGGTTCGCTCACGGCCGTGCAGGTCGCGGAGCGGGTCAGCGCAGGACTCCGGCAGGTCGTACCCGACCTCACCGTGGAGACCCTGCCCGTCGCCGACGGCGGCGACGGCACCGTCGCGGCGGCAGTGGCGGCCGGATTCGAACGCCGCGAGGTGCCCGTGACGGGCCCCCTCGGCGAACCCGTCGTCGCGGCCTACGCGCTGCGCGGCACCACCGCGGTCGTCGAGATGGCGGAGGCCTCCGGCCTCCAGCTCCTCCCCACCGGGGTCTTCGCCCCGCTCACCGCCACGACCTACGGCTCCGGCGAGCTCCTGCGGGCCGCCCTCGACGCCGGCGCCACCACCATCGTCTTCGGCGTCGGCGGCAGCGCCACCACCGACGGCGGCGCCGGCATGCTCGCCGCGCTCGGCGCCCGCTTCCTCGACGCGGCCGGCGAGCCCGTCG
Organism: Streptomyces sp. LMG1-1-1.1; assembly: GCF_040815545.1. Lineage (NCBI taxonomy): Bacteria > Bacillati > Actinomycetota > Actinomycetes > Kitasatosporales > Streptomycetaceae > Streptomyces > Streptomyces sp. LMG1-1-1.1. The sequence goes on from NZ_JBFPNH010000001.1 coordinate 206,699, forward strand.
GCCCCGGCGGCGCGCCGCTCGCCGACCTCGCCACCGCCGACCTCACCGGCCTCGACCCCCGCTTCGCGGACATCGACCTCATCCTCGCCAGCGACGTCGACAACCCGCTCACCGGACCCAAGGGCGCACCCGCCGTCTACGGCCCCCAGAAGGGCGCCACCCCCGACGACGTCCGCACCCTCGACGCGGCCCTCGCCCACTTCGCCACCGTCCTCGAGAAGGCCGTCGGCCCCAAGGCCGCCGAAGCCGCCCTCGCCCCCGGCGCAGGCGGCGCCGGCGGCATCGGCTACGGCGCCCTCATCCTCGGTGCGAGCTTCCGCCCCGGCATCGAGCTCATGCTCGACGTCCTCGGCTTCGCCCCCGCCCTGGAGCGCGCCACCCTCGTCATCACCGGCGAAGGCTCCCTCGACGAACAGACCCTCCACGGCAAGGCCCCCGCCGGCGTCGCCGCCGCCGCGCGCGCCGCCGGCAAGGAGGTCGTCGCCGTCTGCGGCCGCCTCGCCCTCCCCCCGGAGGCCCTCGGCGCCGCCGGCATCCGCCGCGCCTACCCCCTCACCGCCCTCGAGCCCGACACCGCCAAGTGCATCGCCAACGCCGGCCCCCTCCTCGAAACCACCGCCTCCACCATCGCCCACGACTTCCTCCTCTAACCCCACCCACCGCCCCGCCCCAGGGGAGCCCCGCCACCGCGGGCCCGGAGCGGTGCGCCCCTCCGGCCCGCCCCCGTACTGGGCCCCCGGGGCGGTGCCAACCCTCCAGGGCCCGCCCCCGTTGAGGGCCCTGAGGCGGTGCCCCTCCTGCTAGCCCTCCTTGCGGCGCCTGGGGCCGTGCCCCTCCTGCCTTCCCCCCCCGTTGCGGCCCCTGAGGCGGTGCCCACCCGCCCCACTCCCAGCCCCCCTCGTTGTGGGCAATCGTTCCGCTGGGGCGGAACGGGTGGGCACAACGGACGGCGCCCCCTGCCGGGCCCAGGCTTCCGCGCCCGAACCCGCACCAGCGGAACGGCGCACAGCGGGTGCGGGCAGGTACAGGGGGCGGAGGCGCCGCCAAGGGCGCCGTCCCGTGTGCCAACCCGTCCCGCCCCAGCGGAACGATTGCCCACACGGGGGTGGGCAGGCGTGACTCCACGCGGGCGCGGCCCGCACGCGTGGCGGGCGTGCGGGTGCGGACCGCGCATGGGGTAGGCGGGGGTTGCCCGCACGGGGACGGGCAGGCGCAGCCCGGACGCGGCGGGTGCGCGGGTGCGGACCGCGGCAAGGGGCAAGTGGGCGTGGCCCGGAGGGAGACTGGCGGGCGCGTCGGCGCAGGTCGCCGCGGGCCGGGCGTGGGGGTCAGTTGGGGGAGGTTAGGCGGAAGGCGTCTAGGGCTAGGGTCATTTCGGTGAGGTCGCGGGGTCGGGAGAGGGAGCGGGAGGTGAGCTGCTCCAGCCGGCGGAGGCGGTTGAAGACGGTGTTGCGGTGGCAGTAGAGCCGCCCCGCGGCCCGCCCGGCGGAGCCTTCGCAGTCGAGCCAGGTGTCGAGGGTTTCGAGGAGGACCGCCCGGTCGGCGGGGTCGAGTTCGAGGAGCGCGCCGAGGACGTCGGAGACGAGGAGGTGGGCCATGTCGGGCTGGGAGACGACGAGCGCGGCCGACATCCGGCGGTCGAGGCGGACGATGGCGCGGCTGCCGGGCGGGCAGGTGCGGAGGGCGAGCTCGGCGAGCCGCCTGGCGCGGCCGAGTTCGGTGAGGCCGACGACGACGGGGCTGATGCCGCCGGGGCCGGGGCAGCGGCCGTCGAGGAGTTCGGAGAGCGCGTCGAGGCCGGTGTCGCCGGCGAGCGCCACGACGCCGAGTTCACAGTCGGCTCCCATGCGCCAGAGGAAGCGGACGCCTTCGCCCTGGACCTGCCGGTGGAAGGGTTCGCGTTCCTCGCGGCGGTCGTAGCGGAGGACGACGACCGCGTAGCGCCCGTGTTCGGGGAGGTCGAGGCCGGCCGCGGCGCGTGAGACGAGTTCCGGGGAGCGCTGGCCCTGGAGGAGGGCGTCGAGGAGGGCTTTGAGCTGTTCGTCGGTGCGGCGGCGGAGTTCGAGTTCGGCGGACCGGTAGGCCTCGGAGGCGGTGTCGGCCTGGGCGTCCACCGCGGACCACACGGTGGTGGCGGACTGCATGAGCGCGGCCAGCTGCCCGGTGTCGGTCCCCGCGCTTTCGATGAGCGCGTCCCAGACCAGGTGCCCGGCGTGCCGGTAGGCGTGGACGACGAGTTCCAGGGGCATGCCCTGGGCGGCCCGCCGCCGGCCCATCTCGTCGGCGTGTTCGAGGTCGCGCCGGGGCGAGTCGCGGGGCGCCGAGATCATCTCGATCCCGATCCGCATGGCCTCCTGGGCCTCCTGCCAGTGCTGGTCGTACGGGAGGATCCGCCCGTAGGCGGGTTCGTACGCGTGGAGCTCCCGTAGATGCTCGTCCACCAGTTCCGGGACCCGTTCCAGAAGTGTCGCGCACGCCTGGGCGAGCACCTTCCAGTCGTCACCGGTCCGCCGTCTGCGCCGTCCCATGCCGGGAGGATCCACTGCCCGGGCCCCCTGGGCACAGCCCTGACGCGCAGCGTTGTGCGCATGCACAGCCCTTCGCCGCGCCCGCTGGTCACCGGCAGCGTTTCGGCCGCGGGGCGTGGACGGGCGGTCGGGGGCGGTGCTGGGGTGAGCGCCACTGAACGGCCGGTGAACAAGGGCGGCCGGGGAAAGGGGAACCATGGGAGGCACCGCACCCGCCCTCCAGGTGACGGACCTGACGGCGGGATACGGGCCCGTGCACGCGCTGCGGCGGGTATCGCTGACCGTGCCGGCCGGCGCCGTCGTCACGGTCCTTGGAGCTAACGGAGCCGGCAAGTCCACGCTGCTGCGGGCCGTCTCGCGCACCTTGCGCTTCCACGGCGGCGCCCTGGTCTCAGGCACGGTGAGCCGCGACGGCCGGCCGCTCGACGGGCTGCCGCCGGACCGGGTCGTCGCGGCCGGCGTCTCGCAGGTGCCCGAGGGCCGCCAGGTCTTCGCCCGGATGTCGGTCGAGGACAACCTGCGGGCGGGCGCGCTCGGCGGGCGCGGCGGCAGGTCGGCGAAGGCGGCCGCGCTGCGGCGGGTCCACGAGCTCTTCCCCGTCCTGGCGGACCGGGCGCGTCAGCAGGCCGGGCTGCTCTCCGGGGGCGAGCAGCAGATGCTCGCCGTCGGTCGCGCGCTGATGGCGGAGCCGGGGCTCCTCCTCCTCGACGAGCCGTCCCTCGGCCTCGCGCCGCTGATGGCGGCCCGGATCGCCGACGCCGTCCGGGAGATCAACGCGCAGGGCACGGCGGTGCTCCTCGTCGAGCAGAACGCGGCGCTCGCGCTGCGGCTCGCCTCCCTCGCGTACGTCCTGGAGGTCGGCGAGGTCACGCTCTCGGGTCCCGCCGCGGAGCTGGCCGCCTCGGACGAGGTCCGCCGCCGCTATCTGGGTGTCGTCGACGAGGCGGCCGCCGCCGATGCCGCCGAGGCACGCGCCGCCCATCCGGTCCTGTCCCGCTGGGAGGAATCCCGATGACGCGCACCCGACCGCCGGGGGAGGAGCCGGAGCCTGTCGGGGCCGCCGCCGCCGTACCGCCCGGGCCCGACGTCCCCGCCCTCGAAGTCCGCGACGTCACCGTCCGGTTCGCCGGGCTGACCGCTCTCGACGGGGTCGGCTTCACGGTGCGGCCGGGCACCGTGCACGCCCTCATCGGACCCAACGGAGCCGGGAAGTCCACGTGCTTCAACGTGCTCTCGGGCGTCTACCGGGCGACCGGGGGCTCGGTCCGGTTCGGCCCGCACGAGCTGACCGCCCTGGCGCCGCACCGGATCGCGGACCTCGGGGTCGGCCGGATCTTCCAGAACCTGGCGCTGCCGCCGCGCGCCACCGTGGAGGACAGCCTGATGCTGGGCCGGCACCGGCTGACCCGGACGGGCTTCCTGGCCGCGGGGCTGCGGCTGCCGTCGGCGGCGCGCGAGGAGGCGAGGCACCGGGCCAGGGTCCGGGAGATCGCGGCCTTCGTGGGCCTGGAGGAGCAGCTGGCGCGGCCCGCGGGCTCGCTGCCGTACGGGCAGCAGAAGCTCGCCGAACTGGCCCGCGCCCTGTGCATGGAGCCGAAGCTGCTGCTGCTCGACGAGCCGGTGGCCGGGATGACGGCCGACGAGCGGCGCCGGACCGCCTCGGTCATCGCGGGGGTCCGCGACAGCCTCGGCATCTCCGTGCTCCTGGTGGAGCACGACATGGGCCTGGTGATGCGGCTCGCCGATTCCGTGACCGTCCTCGACTTCGGCCGCCGGATCGCCGACGGGGCACCCGCCGACGTGCAGAACGACCCGGCGGTCGTCCGCGCCTACCTCGGAGAGGAGACCGCCGCGTGAGCACCTTCGCCGAATTCCTGATCAACGGCGTCTCGCTGGGCTCGATCTACGCCCTCATCGCCCTCGGCTTCGTGGTGATCTTCCGCGCCACGGAGGTCGTGAACTTCGCCCACGCCTCGCTCCTGCTGGCCGGCGGCTACGTCACCGCGGTGCTGCACGACACGATCGGCTTCTGGCCCGCGCTGCTCGCCGGAGTGGCGGGCGCGGCGGTGGTCGGCGCGGCCGTCGAGTTCCTGGTGATGCGCCGGCACCGGGGCGGGGACCACAGCGTCCTCGCGATCGTCACCATCGGTGTCGACATCCTCCTCGCCACGGAGCTGACGCGGCGGATCGGCACCGACATCCTGGCCCTCGGCGATCCGTGGGGCGACGCCGTGGTCACCGTCGGCCCGGTGACGATCGCCGAGACCCGGATCGCGGCGCTCCTCGCCGCCGCCCTGCTGATCACGGCGTTCCTGCTCGCCTTCCGGTACACGTCCTGGGGCGTGGCCATGCGGGCCGCGGCCGAGAGCCAGGAGACCGCCGCCCTGATGGGCATCCGGCTCGGCCGGGTGTCGCTCGGCGCCTGGGCGGTGGCCGGCGCTCTCGCCGCCGTCGCCGCGCTGTTCCTGACGGTCTTCCCCACCCCCGGCCTGGAGCGGGCCACGTCGCTCGCCGCCCTGAAGGCCTTCCCCGCCGCCATCCTCGGCGGCCTCGACTCCACCACGGGCGCCCTCGTCGGCGGGCTGCTCGTCGGCATCACCGAGTCCCTCGCCACCGGCTACCAGGGCGACCTGGCGTTCCTCGGCCGGGGGATCGGCGACGTCGCCCCGTATCTGGTGATGGTCGCGGTGCTGCTGATCCGCCCGGCCGGACTGTTCGGCACGAAGGAGCTCGCGCGTGTCTGAGACCCTCACCCGCCCCGCCGTCCGGGTCCGCACCCGGGTGTACGGCTGGTCCGCCGCGGGCCTCCTGCTCGCCGCGCTCCCGTTCTACCTGGACCGCTTCTGGCTCCAGGCCGGACTGTTCGCGATGGCGGCCGCGCTGGGGGCCGTCGGCATCAACCTGCTGACCGGCGCGACCGGCCAGCTGTCGATGGGGCACGCCTTCTTCCTCGCCGTCGGCGCCTACGGCTACTGCGCCTTCGCCGGCGACGGCGCGGACGGCCTGGCGGGCCTCGGCCTGCCCGGCTGGCTCGCCGCGGTCCTCGCGGTCGCCCTGGCGGGCCTGGCGGGCGGGGTGTTCAGCCCCATCGCGGGGCGGCTGCGCGGCGCGTACCTGGGCATCGCCACCCTCGCGCTGATCTTCATCGGCCAGCACGTGCTGTTCAACGCCCACGACGTCACCGGCGGCTACAACGGCCGCGCCGTGCCCCCGCTCTCCCTCTTCGGCCTCACCTTCGACGACACGGAACTCCTCGTCGCCCAGGTGCCGTTCGGTGCCGTCGAGAAGCTCTGGTACCTGGGGCTCGTGCTGCTCGCCGGCGGTGTCCTCTTCGCCCGCGGGGTGCTCGGCGGGCGTCCCGGGCGGGCGATGAACGCCATCAGGGACCACCGGATCGCCGCCGGCGTCATGGGCATCCCGGTGGCCCGCTACCGCGCCGCCGTCTTCGTCCTGTCGTCCATGTACGCGGGCCTGGCGGGCGTGCTGCTCGCCCTGGTCTTCCAGCGCACCGTGCCCGAGTACTTCGGCATGGCGCTGTCCCTCGAATACCTGGCCATGATCGTCATCGGCGGTCTCGGCTCGGTCGCGGGCGCGGTGGCAGGAGGGGTCTTCGTCTCCCTCCTGCCACAGCTCCTCACCCGCTACAGCGACGCCCTGCCCCTGGTCTCAGCCCCCGGGACGGGCGGGATCGCACCGGGGGAGGCCGCGCGCTACCTGTACGGCGCCGCCGTCGTCGCGGTGGTGCTGTTCCTGCCCGGCGGCCTGGTCCGCCTCGCCGCCCGGACACGCAAGACCCCCACGTCAGACCGACCCTCAGGAGAGGCACGATGAACCACGGACGACAGGCCGTGCGGGGCCTGGCCGCGGCGCTCGCCGCACTGGTCGCGCTCACCGCCGCCGGATGCAGTTCCAAGGCGAAGACCGGTGACGGCAAGGAGACCGGCGCGGGCGGGGTGAAGACCGGCGAGGGCGTCACGGACAAGACGATCTCCCTCGGCGCGCTCACCGACATGACCGGGGTGTACGCGACCCTCGGCAAGAGCGTCACCCAGGCCCAGCAGCTGTACGTGAAGCAGGTCAACGCCGCCGGCGGGATCTGCGGCCGGCAGCTGGAGCTGACGGTCCGCGACCACGGCTACGACCCGCAGAAGGCGCTCGCCGCCTACACCGAGCTGGAGCCGAAGGTCGTCGGCTACACCCAGTTCATCGGCTCCCCGTTCGTCGCCGCCGTCAAGTCCCGCGTCGACGGCCAGGACAAGGGCCTCGTCCTGCCGCAGGCCTGGTCGGCCTCGCTGCTCGGCTCGCCGTACATCCGCGTCCTGGGTGCCACGTACGACGTCGAGACGATCAACGCCGTGGACTTCCTGGTCAAGGACAAGGGCCTGAAGGCGGGCGACAAGCTCGGCCACGTCTACTTCGAGGGCGACTACGGCGAGAACGCGCTCACGGGCTCGAAGTACGCGGCCGGCAAGGCGGGTCTGACCGTCGTCGAGCAGAAGATCAAGCCCACCGACAACGACATGTCGGCGCAGGTCGCCGCCCTCAAGCAGGCCGGGGTCAAGGCCGTCGTCATCAGCGCGGGACCCCGCCAGGCGGCCTCCCTCGTCGGCGTCGCCGCCGCCACCGGCCTCAGGGTGCCGGTCGTCGGCAACAACTCGGCCTTCGCCCCCCAGCTGCTCGGCACCCAGGCCGGGCCCGCCCTGGAGAAGATGTACTGGTTCGCCTCCCCGAGCCTGCCCATCGGCGCGGACACCCCCACCGCGAAGAAGCTCGTCGCCGACTACCAGGCGGCCTACCCGGGCGAGGGCCTCGACAACGGCATCGTCGCCGGCTGGACCGCCGCGAGCGTCTTCGGCGAGGCGCTGAAGAAGGCCTGCGCCGACAAGGACCTCACCCGCGAGGGCGTCGACAAGGCCCTCCTCACCATGAAGGCCCACGACGCCGGCTTCGGCATGACCCACGACCTCGGCGACCCCGAGGCACCGTCGTCCCGCGAGTCCGTCATCCTCCAGCCCGACAAGTCCGTCCCCGGCGGCATGCGCACGGTCCGGCAGCCGTTCGTCTCGGACGCGGCGAAGTCCTACACCCCCTGATCCCGCACCCGGTCCGCCGCCCCGGGCGGACCGGGACCCGCCAGGAACCCGCCCGGGACCCACAGGGTCGCGGGCGCGGGTGATCTTCACGTGCCCGAAACATCTCGGTGTGAAGCTCGGCCCCATGAAGACACGCATCGAGGAGAACCCTTCCCACCCGCGGCTCGCCGACCTGCTCGGCGCCTACCACCTGGTCAACCAGGCGGAGAAGGGGACGGCGGTGGGGACGGTCGCCGAGCTCCCGGCCGTATACCGCGTCGAGGCCGAGGACCCGGCCGCCGCCTTCGCCGCCGACACGGTCCTGCTCGCCACCCCGGCCGGCGCCGACGCGCCGGCCGGCTGCGTCGTCCTCAAGGCCCCCCGCGACGGCCGCGCCCCCGAGATCAAGCGGCTCTGGGTGGCGCCCGAGGCCCGGCGGAAGGGTCTCGCGAGGGCGCTGATGGCCGAGGCCCTGCGCCGGGCCGCCGCGTCCGGAGCACCCGCCGTGCGCCTCACGGTGTGGTCCTGGCGCGACGAGCCGCTCGCCCTCTACCAGAGCCTCGGGTTCGCCACCGTGGCGCCCTGGGACGACCGGCCGGACCTGCTCTGTCTGGAGAGGCCGCTCGACGCCGTGGAGCGGCTGTCCCCCGCGGCCGTGCGCGCCCATGCCGCCGACGGCCTCGCCACGCTCCTCGTCGACGCCGTGGACGGCGGCGCCTCCGTCGGCTTCACGGCACCCCTGGATCCGGCCGAGGCGGCCGCCTGGTGGTCCCGGGTCGCCGAGGAGGCCGCCGAGGGCGTACGGGACGTCTGGGCGGCCCTCGGCCCGGACGGGCTCCCGCTCGGCGTCGTCACCCTCGTCCGCGCGGGCACCGCCAACGGCAGGCACCGCGGCGAGATCGCCCGCCTCCTCGTCCACCGCTCGGCCCGGGGCCGGGGCCTCGGACGGCGCCTGCTCGCCGCGGCCGAGGCGCACGCCGCCGCCAGCGGCCTCACCCTGCTCGTCCTGGACACCCAGACCGACAGCCCCGCCGAGCGCCTCTACCGCGGCGCGGGCTGGACGGCCGCCGGCACCATCCCGGACTTCGCCGCCGACCCGTCCGGCACCCTGCGCCCCACCACGCTCTACTACAAGCGCCTCGGGTAGCGGCCAGGGCACGCGAAAGGGCCCCGGGAGGCGGATCGCCTCCCGGGGCCCTTCTCGTACCGCTTCGTCCGCTAGGGCAGCTGCGCCGTCCGTGCCTCCCGGCTCTCACGCCGGTTGTCGCGGAAGGTGTTCACCCGGCGGGCCGTCGCGAAGAGGGGGATCACGGCGCCCAGCACGACCTGGAGGGCGCAGCCGGTCTGGAGCAGGAACGCCCCGCCCGGAGCGTCGAACGCCCAGGCCGCCAGCATGGCCATCGCACCGACGATCCAGCTGAGCATCGCCACCGCGAGGATGCCCCGCGGCTTCGGGTACTCGACCCGGCTCACCATCAGCCAGGCCACCCCGATGATCGCGAGGAGCGTCGGGATGAACGGCAGCTCGAGGAGCACGATCGAGACGACCGTCAGCGCGCCGAAGGGGCTCGGCATGCCCTGGAACATGCCGTCCTTCATCGTCACGCAGGAGAATCTCGCCAGCCGCAGCACCACCGCGAGCAGCACCACGATCGCGGCCACGGCCGAGACCTTCTGCTGCGCGTCGTCGGCGACCATGCCGTACACGAGCACGAAGTAGGCCGGGGCGAGACCGAAGCTGATCAGGTCCGACAGGTTGTCGAGCTCGGCACCCATCGGCGAGCTGCGGAGCTTGCGCGCCACGATGCCGTCGAAGAGGTCGAAGATCGCCGCGCACAGCATCAGTATCACCGCGGTGGCGGCGCTGTTGCGGGCCATTCCCGTCTCGGTGCTGCCGGTGAGGTGCGGGATCAGGATGCCGGTCGTCGTGAAGTAGACCGCCATGAAGCCACACGTGGCGTTACCGAGCGTGAGGGCGTCCGCTATGGACAGCCTCAGCGACAGCGGCATCTCCTCGGCCTCTTCGGCCGCCTCCGCGTCGGCGTCGGCGCCCCACTCGGAGGCCCGTGTGTCGGGATCAATCACGGTCAATGCGAGTCACCCCCGCGGTCGTGGCCTGCCCGACCTCGACGGCGACCTCGACACCCTCCGGGAGGTAGATGTCGACCCGCGAGCCGAAGCGGATCAGGCCGATCCGGTCACCCTGCTCGACCTTCGTCCCCTGCGGGATGTACGGCACGATGCGCCGTGCGACGGCGCCCGCGATCTGCACCATCTCGATGTCGCCGAGTTCGGTGTCGAAGTGCCAGACAACGCGCTCGTTGTTCTCGCTCTCCTTGTTGAACGCCGGGACGAACCCGCCGGGGACGTGCTCCACGGACGTGACCGTGCCGGCCAGCGGTGCGCGGTTGACGTGCACGTTCAGCGGGCTCATGAAGATGGCGACCCGGGTGCGTCCGTCCTTCCACGGCATGATGCTCTGCACCACACCGTCGGCGGGGGAGATGACCCGGCCCTGAGCGATCTCGCGCTCGGGGTCGCGGAAGAACCACAGCATGCCGGCCGCGAGTGCGGTGGTCGGCACGGCGATGGCCGCGGCGCGCCTCGACTTGCGCGCGCGCACGAGGCTGAGCGCCGCGGTGGCGACGGTCGGGAGGAGCCACGGCGATGCTCCGCGCGCGAGGCGTACGCCGGCAAGGCTGTCGCGGTGTGCAGAGGTTTGGCTGTGGGGCATGGATGACCTTCGTAGCGGATGATGCCGCGCTGGCAACGGGGGGACGGCGGCTTTCCGGCGATGCTATCGGTTGCGGGGCGCAACTGGGCAAGCCAGGAACCGAGTCGACGGCCGGAAGACGAACACAGGGTGTGATCTTCTTCGCGGCCGAAACGACTCAAACGCGACAATCAACCCTGGAATCGGTACTCCTCGAGCAGCCGACGACCAATGATCATTTTCTGGATCTCGGCGGTACCTTCACCGATGAGCAGCATCGGCGCCTCGCGGTAGAGACGCTCGATCTCGTACTCCTTCGAGAACCCGTACCCACCATGAATGCGGAAGGCATCCTCGACGACCTCCTTGCAGTATTCGGAGGCGAGGTACTTCGCCATCCCTGCTTCCAGGTCGTTTCGTTCCCCGGAGTCCTTTTTGCGTGCTGCATTCACCATCATGGCATGAGCGGCCTCGACCTTGGTAGCCATCTCGGCCAGCTTGAACTGAATCGCCTGGTGCTGGGCGATGGCCTTGCCGAAAGTGTGACGTTGCTGGGCATACGAGACACCGAGTTCGAAAGCACGCTGTGCGACACCGCAACCACGGGCCGCCACGTTCACGCGGCCGACCTCGACGCCGTCCATCATTTGGTAAAACCCTCGGCCGGTGACCCCGCCGAGTACCCGATTGGCCGGAATGCGCAGTCCGTCCATGATGAGTTCGGTCGTGTCGACGCCCTTGTAACCCATCTTGTCGATCTTCCCGGGGATGGTGAGGCCGGGGCGGACCTCTCCGAAGCCGGGCTCCTTCTCGACGAGGAAGGTCGTCATCGACTTGTGGGGGGCGGTGCCCTCCGGGTGTCCTTCGTCACTTCGGACGAGAACGGCCACCAGCGTTGACGTTCCACCGTTCGTCAGCCACATCTTCTGGCCGTTGAGGACGTACTCGTCGCCGTCCTTGACCGCCTTGGACGTGATGGCCGACACGTCCGAGCCGAGGCCCGGCTCGGACATCGAGAACGCGCCGCGGGTCTCGCCGGCCGCCATCCGCGGAAGGAAGTAGTCCTTCTGCTCCTGGGTGCCGTGCTGCTTCAGCATGTACGCCACGATGAAGTGGGTGTTGATGATGCCGGAGACCGACATCCAGCCACGGGCGATCTCCTCCACGCACAGCGCGTAGGTGAGCAGCGACTCGCCCAGGCCCCCGTACTCCTCGGGGATCATCAGACCGAAGAGGCCGAGCTCCTTGAGCCCGTCGACGATCTGCTGGGGGTACTCGTCGCGGTGCTCCAGCTCGGTGGCGACCGGGATGATCTCCTTGTCGACGAACTCCCGGACGGTCTTGAGGATCTCCTGCTGGACGTCCGTGAGCCCGGCGGTCTGGGCGAGTCGGGCCATGGCTACTTCTCCGTCTTCTTGGCGGGCTCGATCAGCTCGGGGCGGCCGGGCTGCTCGCCGCCGCGCTCCTTGATGTACGTCTCGGTGGGCACCATCACCTTGCGGCGGAAGACACACACGAGGGTGCCGTCCTGCTTGTAGCCCTTGGTCTCGACGTAGACGATGCCGCGGTCGTTCTTCGACTTCGACGGGGTCTTGTCGAGGACGGTGGTCTCGCCGTAGATCGTGTCGCCGTGGAAGGTCGGCGCCACGTGCCGCAGCGACTCGATCTCCAGGTTGGCGATGGCCTTGCCGGACACGTCCGGCACGGACATGCCGAGCAGCAGGGAGTAGATGTAGTTGCCGACGACGACGTTCTTGCCGAAGTCCGTCGTGTTCTCGGCGTAGTTCACATCCATGTGCAGCGGATGGTGGTTCATCGTCAGCAGACAGAAGAGGTGGTCGTCGTACTCGGTGACCGTCTTCCCGGGCCAGTGCTTGTAGACGGCACCGACTTCGAACTCTTCGTAGGTACGACCGAACTGCATGGTGCTCAGGCCTCCGGGACGTCGAACTTGGTGGTGCGCTGCATGCCGGCGGCGCGGCCCTTGCCGGAGATGACCAGGGCCATCTTGCGCGAGGCCTCGTCGATCATCTCGTCGCCGAGCATCGCGGAGCCCTTCTTGCCGCCCGCCTCGGACGTGTAGTAGTCGTACGCGTCGAGGATCAGCTCGGCGTGGTCGTAGTCCTCCTGCGACGGCGAGAAGATCTCGTTCGCGGCGGCGACCTGGTCCGGGTGGAGCACCCACTTGCCGTCGAAGCCCAGGGCGGCGGCGCGCCGCGCGACGGCCTTGTAGCCCTCCTGGTTGCGGATCTGCAGGTAGGGGCCGTCGATCGCCTGGAGGTTGTTGGCGCGGGCGGCCATCAGGATGCTCATCAGGATGTGGTGGTACGCGTCCGCCGGGTAGCCGGGCGGCTGCTCGCCCACGACCAGCGACTTCATGTTGATGGAGGCCATGAAGTCGGCCGGGCCGAAGATGATCGTCTCGACGCGCTGGGAGGCCTGCGCGATGGCGTTGACGTTGGTGAGGCCCTGGGCGTTCTCGATCTGCGCCTCGATGCCGATCTTGCCGACCTCGAAGCCCATCGTCTTCTCGATCTGGGTCAGCAGCAGGTCGAGCGCCACGATCTGCTGGGCGTCCTGGACCTTCGGCAGCATGATGCAGTCGAGGTTCTGGCCGGCGCCCTCGACGACGGTGACGACGTCACGGTACGTCCAGTGGGTCGTCCAGTCGTTGACGCGGACCACGCGGGTCTTGCCGGTCCAGTCGCCCTCGTTGAGGAACTTCACGATCGTGTGCCGGGCGTCCGGCTTGGCCAGCGGGGCGCAGGCGTCCTCCAGGTCGAGGAAGACCTGGTCCGCGGCGAGGCCCTGGGCCTTCTCCAGGAACCGCGGGTTGGAGCCGGGAACCGCCAGGCAGGAGCGGCGGGGGCGGAGCCGGTTCACGGGGCTGGTCATGCGGGGACCTCCAGGGGGCTGAGCTTGTTAGCTGTCCGGATCTCGTCGACGATACGGCCGATGATCTCCGTGATACCGAAGTCCTTCGGTGTGAAGACGGCGGCCACACCCGCGCGCTTCAGTTCTGCGGCGTCGGCGTTCGGGATGATCCCGCCGACGATGACGGGGATGTCGGTGGCGCCGGCCTCGCGGAGCCGGTCCAGGACGTCGGGGACGAGTTCCGAGTGGGAGCCGGAGAGGATCGACAGACCCACACAGTGCACGTCCTCGGCGAGCGCCGCGTCGACGATCTGCTCGGGGGTCAGCCGGATGCCCTGGTAGACCACCTCGAAACCGGCGTCACGCGCGCGTACGGCGATCTGCTCGGCGCCGTTGGAGTGCCCGTCGAGGCCGGGCTTCCCGACGAGCAGCCGCAGCCGCCCGGAGTTCAGCTCCTCGGCGGTCCGCGCCACCTTCTCCCGTACGACCGCCAGCGGCGTGCCGGCCTCGGCCGTCACGGCGACCGGGGCGGAGGAGACGCCGGTGGGCGCCCGGAACTCGCCGAACACCTCGCGCAGGGCCCCGGTCCACTCGCCGGTGGTGACGCCGGCGCGGGCGCACTCCAGGGTGGCCTCCATGAGGTTGCCGGTGCCCTTGGCGGCCTCCTTGAGGCGTTCGAGGGCCTTGCAGGGGCGCGGGTGGTTGAACGGCGGCTGGTAGCGGTTGTCCCGCCACGACTTCAGCGAGCCGACCACCCGGGCCTCGACGGCCGGGTCGACCGTCATGATCGCGGTGTCCAGGTCGGCGGTGAGGGGGTTCTCCTCCGTCGACTGGAAGATGTTGACGCCGACGATCTTCTCGTCGCCGGCCTCGATCCGGGCGCGCCGCTCGGCGTGCGAGGAGACCAGCTGCGACTTGAGGTAGCCGGACTCGACGGCCGCCATCGCGCCGCCCATCTCCTGGATCCGCCCGATCTCGGCCAGGCACTCCTCGACGAGCGAGTCGACCTTGGCCTCGATGACGTGGGAGCCGGCGAAGATGTCCTCGTACTCCAGCAGGTCGGACTCGTGGGCGAGCACCTGCTGGATGCGGAGCGACCACTGCTGGTCCCACGGCCGGGGGAGGCCGAGGGCCTCGTTCCAGGCGGGGAGCTGGACGGCGCGGGCGCGGGCGTCCTTGGAGAGGGTGACGGCCAGCATCTCGAGCACGATCCGCTGGACGTTGTTCTCCGGCTGGGCCTCGGTCAGGCCGAGCGAGTTGACCTGGACCCCGTAGCGGAACCGGCGCTGCTTCGCGTCCTCGATGCCGTACCGCTCACGGGTGATCTGGTCCCAGATGCGGCCGAAGGCGCGCATCTTGCACATCTCCTCGACGAAGCGGACGCCCGCGTTCACGAAGAAGGAGATGCGGGCGACGACATCGCCGAACCGGTCCTGGGGGATCTGCCCGGAGTCGCGGACGGAGTCGAGCACCGCGATGGCGGTGGACATCGCGTACGCGATCTCCTGGACCGGCGTGGCCCCGGCCTCCTGCAGGTGGTAGCTGCAGATGTTGATCGGGTTCCACTTGGGGATGTTGTTGACCGTGTAGCAGATCATGTCCGTCGTCAGGCGGAGCGACGGGCCGGGCGGGAAGACGTGCGTCCCGCGCGACAGGTACTCCTTGACGATGTCGTTCTGGGTGGTGCCCTGGAGCTTGGTGATGTCCGCACCCTGCTCCTCGGCGGCCACCTGGTAGAGCGCCAGCAGCCACATCGCCGTGGCGTTGATGGTCATCGAGGTGTTCATCTGCTCCAGGGGGATGTCCTGGAACAGCCTGCGCATGTCACCGAGGTGCGAGACGGGGACCCCGACCCGGCCGACCTCGCCGCGGGCGAGGATGTGGTCGGGGTCGTATCCGGTCTGCGTCGGCAGGTCGAAGGCGACCGAGAGGCCGGTCTGACCCTTCGCGAGGTTGCGCCGGTACAGCTCGTTGGACGCCTCGGCGGTGGAGTGACCGGCGTAGGTCCGCATGAGCCACGGCCGGTCCTTCTGGCGCTCAGTCATCTATGGTCCCGGGCTCAGATGTTGCGGAAACGGTTGATGGCGTCGATGTGCTGGGCGCGCATCTCGGGGTCGCGCACGCCCAGGCCCTCCTGCGGGGCGAGGGCGAGGACGCCGACCTTGCCCTGGTGGAGGTTGCGGTGGACGTCGTAGGCGGCCTGGCCGGTGTCCTCCAGGGAGTAGACCTTGGAGAGCGTCGGGTGGATCTTGCCCTTGGCGATCAGGCGGTTGGCCTCCCACGCCTCGCGGTAGTTCGCGAAGTGCGAGCCGACGATCTTCTTGAGGGACATCCACAGGTAGCGGTTGTCGTACTGGTGCATGTAGCCCGAGGTCGAGGCACAGGTGGTGATGGTGCCGCCCTTGCGGGTGACGTACACGGAGGCGCCGAAGGTCTCGCGGCCCGGGTGCTCGAAGACGATGTCGATGTCCTCGCCGCCGGTCAGCTCGCGGATCTTGGAGCCGAAGCGCTTCCACTCCCGCGGGTCCTGGGTGTTCTCGTCCTTCCAGAACTTGTAGCCCTCGGCGTTGCGGTCGATGACCGCCTCGGCGCCCATGGACCGGCAGATGTCGGCCTTCTCGGGGGAGGAGACGACACAGATCGGGTTGGCGCCGCCGGCGAGGGCGAACTGCGTGGCGTACGAGCCGAGGCCGCCGCTCGCGCCCCAGATGAGGACGTTGTCGCCCTGCTTCATGCCGGCGCCGTTGCGGGAGACCAGCTGGCGGTAGGCGGTGGAGTTGACGAGGCCCGGGGCCGCCGCCTCCTCCCAGCTCAGGTGGCCGGGCTTCGGCATGAGCTGGTTCGACTTGACGAGGGCGATCTCCGCCAGGCCGCCGAAGTTGGTCTCGAAGCCCCAGATGCGCTGCTCGGGGTCGAGCATCGTGTCGTTGTGGCCGTCGGAGGACTCCAGCTCGACCGAGAGGCAGTGCGCGACGACCTCGTCGCCCGGGTTCCAGGCGTTGACGCCCGGGCCCGTGCGCAGGACGACGCCCGCGAGGTCGGAGCCGATGACGTGGTACGGCAGGTCGTGGCGCTTGGTGAGCTCGGAGAGGCGGCCGTAGCGCTCCAGGAAGCCGAAGGTCGACACCGGCTCGAAGATCGAGGTCCAGACCGAGTTGTAGTTGACGGAGCTCGCCATGACGGCCACGAGCGCCTCGCCCGGGCCGAGCTCCGGGAGCGCCACGTCGTCGAGGTGGAGCGACTTGCGCGGGTCCTTGTCGCGGCTGGCGACGCCGGCGAACATCTCGGCCTCGTCCTTGTGGACGGTCACGGCCCGGTAGGACTCGGGGAGCGGGATGTTCGCGAAGTCGGCGGACGTGGCGTCCTGCGACTGGATCGCGGCCAGGATTTCCTTCACGGGTTGCCTCCGGCGGTGAGCGTCCTGAGGGAGGGACGCCTGGGGGTTACGGCGGTGAGTGCTGCTGCTGTGGAGGTGTGCCGTCGGTTCGGCTGGGTGGTGCGGTGGCTGCGCTGTGTGGTGGAGCGCGGGGTGCCTGTGACGCAGGCGTCCGGGCGCACGAGCCGGGGGTCCCCCCTGCCCGAGGAGCACGGGGGCGGCTTGTGGGGACAGCCGGCGCACGAGGTGTGATCTCTGCGCGCCGGCCACCCGGACAACATCAACGTATGGCACGCCGTGTCACCTGACAAGGCACTGCGTGCCAACAATTTCACTCAGATGCAATCTGCCCGTCACGGATGAGCGATGATCGATCGAAACCGCCCTTGAGCTGGGCGAACGCACGAGGGCCGCCCCCGGAAACCGGGGGCGGCCCTCGTCGTGGAACGGTGCTCAGGCTTCCTTGAGCGCCTGCTGGATCGTGCGCATGACCTCGTCGAGCGGTGCGTCCGTACGGGCCACGGCGACGACCACGTCGCCGGTGGTGGAGACCCGGGCGACGGGCGCGGGCTCGGCCTGCGGGGAAGGGGCCGGACGGCCCGCGCCTATGCCCGAGCCGAAGGTCTCCCGGACGATGGCGAAGGCGTGGTCCAGCTGCGCCTCCACGTCGCCCTGGCCGCCCGCCCGCAGCCAGCGGCGCAGCACGTGGTTGTGGGCCGTGACGACCGCCGACGCGGCGACCTCGGCGAGCAGCGGGTCGTCGTTGCCGTCGTGGTGGTCGCGCTCGTCGAAGTGCCCGAGCAGATAGCGGGTGAACAGCCGCTCGTAGCGGGCCACCGAGGCGATCTCGCGCTCCCGCAGCGTCGGCACCTCACGGGTGAGCCGGTAGCGCTCGACCGAGACCGCGGGCGACCCCGCGTACATCTTCATGACTTCCTTGATGCCCCGGCACACCGTGTCGAGCGGGTGCTCGTGCGGCGGGGCGGCGTTCAGCACCGCCTCCGCCCGCACCAGCGTGTCGTCGTGATCGGGGAAGATCGCCTCTTCCTTGGAGCGGAAGTGGCGGAAGAAGGTCCGCCGAGCGACCCCGGCCGTGGCCGCGATCTCGTCGACCGTGGTGGCCTCGTACCCCTTGGTGGCGAAGAGCTCCATGGCCGCCGCGGCGAGCTCCCGGCGCATCTTGAGCCGCTGGGCGGCGGCACGAGTGCCCGCCGCGCTCTCGGGAGCGTCGGACGTGGACGTGGCACGGGGTGTCTTCGCGGCCTTGGGCATGGTCCGAACGTACTGCATCGGAGTGGGAGTGTGCCCAGGTGGGGGCGGGGAGCCCCCCGGGGCACCGGCGGTGCCCGGGGAGCTCAGCAGACCGCCCCAGCCGGGCGTGCGGGGCTCAGCGTCGGGCATATTCGCGGAAGCCGCGACCCGTCTTGCGGCCGAGGCAGCCGGCTGCCACGAGGTGCTCCAGGAGCGGGGCGGGGGCCAGGCCCGGGTCGCGGAACTCGCGGTGCAGCACCTGCTCGATCGCGAGCGAGACGTCGAGGCCGACCACGTCGAGCAGCTCGAACGGGCCCATCGGGTAGCCGCCGCCCAGCTTCATCGCCGCGTCGATGTCGTCCAGGGTCGCGTAGTGCTCCTGGACCATCTTGATCGCGTTGTTCAGGTACGGGAAGAGCAGCGCGTTCACGATGAAGCCGGCCCGGTCGCCGCAGTCCACCGGGTGCTTGCGGATCTTCGCCGTGACCTCGCGGACGGTGGCGTGGACGTCGTCCGCGGTCAGGACCGTACGGACGATCTCGACCAGCTTCATCGCCGGCGCCGGGTTGAAGAAGTGCATCCCGATGACGTCCTGCGGGCGCGTGGTGGCGCGGGCGCAGGCCACGACCGGCAGCGAGGAGGTCGTGGTGGCGAGCACCGCGCCCGGCTTGCAGATCTTGTCGAGCCGCGCGAACAGCTCCTGCTTGATCTCCAGGTCCTCGGCGACCGCCTCGACGGCCAGGTCGACCTCGGCGAACGCGTCGAGCGTGCCCGCCGCGGTGATCAGCCCCAGCGTGGTGTCACGGGCCTCGCCCGTCATCCGGCCCTTGTCGACGGAGCGGGCCAGCGACTTGGCGATCCGGGCCTTGGCGGTGTCCGCCTTCTCCTGGGAGCGGGCGGCCAGGACGACCTGGTAACCGGCCTTGGCGAAGACCTCGGCGATGCCTGACGCCATCGTGCCCGAGCCGGCGACGCCGACCGAACGGACCTCGCGGCCCGCGCCGGCCTCGGCGGAGGCCGACGGGGTCAGCGCGTCGGCCACCACCTCGCCGGAGCCCGGCGCCTCGTACGTGTAGAAGCCGCGGCCCGCCTTGCGGCCGGTCAGGCCGGCCTCGCTGAGCTGCTTGAGGATCGGGGCGGGGGCGTGCAGGCGGTCGTGCGAGGAGGCGTACATGGCCTCCAGGACCGTACGGGCCGTGTCGACGCCGATCAGGTCGAGCAGCGCCAGCGGGCCCATCGGCAGGCCGCAGCCCAGCCTCATCGCCGCGTCGATGTCCTCGCGGGAGGCGTACTTCGCCTCGTACATGGCGGCGGCCTGGTTCAGGTAGCCGAAGAGCAGGCCGTCCGCGATGAATCCGGCCCGGTCGCCGACCGCGACCGGCTCCTTGCCGAGGTCCTGGGCGAGCCGGGTGACGGCGTCGACGGCCCGCGGGTCGGTGAGGACGGAGGAGACCACCTCGACCAGCTTCATGGCCTGGACCGGCGCGAAGAAGTGCAGGCCGAGGACCCGCTCGGGGTGGGCCGAGTCGGCGGCGAGCCGGGTGACGGAGAGCGCGTTGGTGCCGGTGGCCAGGATCGCGTCGGGGCGGACGATCGCGTCGAGGGCCCGGAAGACCTCCTGCTTCGCCTCGTACGACTCGGGCACGACCTCGATCACGAGGTCGGCCTCGGCGGCCGCCTGGAGGTCGGAGAAGGTACGGAAGCGGGCCAGGACGTCCTGCCGCTCCTCCTCGGTGATCCGCTCGCGGGCCACCGCGCGGGCGGTGGAGGCCTCCAGGGCGGCGACGGCCCGGGCGGCGGCGGTGTCGCTGATGTCGATGCCGATGACCTCGCGGCCGGCCCGGGCGAGGACGTCTGCGATACCCGCGCCCATGGTGCCGAGACCGACGACGGCGATGGTGGAGAGAGGGGTGTCCATCAGGGGACTCCAGGGAGGAAGAGTGACGACTGAGGGCAGTGAGCGCGCGAAAGGGCGCGGGAGAACACGAAGGCGATGCCACGAAAAGAGGGCGCTGCCCGGGAATGAGGGCGATGCCCTCGGAAAAGGGGCCGACGGACTCTGTCCCGGAGTCACATCGAAACTGCCGAACCGACGTACGACACAACGGCTGCGTCACCAGGCCGTTGTGGGAAGTGCGGGTGGTGGCCCGCTCACCTGAGACTAACCGGCCGGTAACGAGCGCGCCAGTCCCGGGAAGTTGAGGACAATGTGATCTGGATCGCGGATAGGCTCCGATTCATGGATTACGCCGAGGATCCGGAATTCTGCTCGATGATCGATCGATTGCGCGACGAGATCGAGAATGACATCGGAGAGGTCCCCGAGACATTCCGTCATCTCGCATCGACCGGCGACCCCGAGGAACTGCACCACGTCCTCACGGCGCACGGACAACCGCTCTGGGCCCGCGAGATCGCCGCCTACGCGCTCGGAGTCGCCGGCGACCCCCGCGCCTTCGAGGCCCTCGTCCTCCTCCTCAACCACCGCGACCCCGAGCGCTGCGTCACCGCCGCCCACGCCCTGACCCGGCTCGGCGACCCGCGCACCGCCCGCGCGGCCGCCGCCCTCGCCACCAACGAACTCCGCGCCGCCTACGCCCTCCTGCCGGTCCGGCTGCTCGCCTCGCTCCGCGCCCCCGAGTCCGTACCGGCCCTGATCACCGTCCTCGAACGGCGACTTCCCGCCGACGACCCCCACTGGCGGGTCGGTCTCGCCTGCGTCGAGGGCCTC
The DNA here is from genome assembly GCF_040815545.1 of Streptomyces sp. LMG1-1-1.1. Taxonomy (NCBI): domain Bacteria; kingdom Bacillati; phylum Actinomycetota; class Actinomycetes; order Kitasatosporales; family Streptomycetaceae; genus Streptomyces; species Streptomyces sp. LMG1-1-1.1. The sequence continues at coordinate 227,244 of NZ_JBFPNH010000001.1, forward strand.
GGCGCGCTCGGCGACCCCACGGCCCGCCCCGCCCTGGAGGCGGCCCTCCCGCACCCCCGGCTCGGCGCCGCCGCCGAACGGTCACTGCACCTGCTCGGCCCCGCGGGCTGACCGGCGGAGGGGCCGAAGCCCCACGAGGTCAACGGAGCAAGCGGAGCTCCGGGCCGGTGTCACCCGAGGCCGCCCCGGCGCCCTCGGGGACGAGCGCGAACGCCTCGATCTCCACGAGCAGCTCCGGCCGGACGAGCGCCGACACCTGCACCGCCGAGCTCGCCGGCAGCGGCGCCCCCGCGAAGTGGGCGTCCCTGGCGTCCCGTATCGCCGGGAGGTGGGCGACGTCCGTGACGAAGTAGGTCAGCTTCACCACGTCGCCGAAGCCCGCGCCGGCGGCGGCGAGGCACCGCTCCAGGTTCGCGAAGACCTGGTGGGCCTGGGCCGCGGCGTCGCCCTCCCCGACGACCGCCCCCGAGGCGTCGAACGCGCACTGCCCGGATATCGCGACGAACCGGCCCGTGCCCCAGACGACATGGCTGTACTGGGGGCTGGGCGCGACGCCGTCGGGTGCGGGGACGTGGGTGAGGTGGCTTGTCATGTCGCACATCCTCGCGCACGGCACTGACAATGCCCGCGACCCCTGGGGCCGCGGGCACCGTCGGCGGTGGGTCGGCGGGTCAGCGCACGTGGCCGAGCAGCCCGTGCAGGGCCACGCCGACCGGCTCCGCGCGGGGCGCCGCGGCCCGCTCGCCGCCGCGCGCCTCCGGAGCCTTCTTCGCGGCCGGGGCCACCGGCTCGGGCTCCGGCTCCGGGAGCGCCTCGCAGACCGCGTCCACCTCGGAGTCGCCCTCGGCGCGCGGGACCTCGCCGGTGGCGAGGTAGGCGGCCAGGTGGTCGTCGAGGCAGTCGTTGCCGCCGAGGGTCACCCCGTGGTTCCCGCCGCCCTGCTCGACGACCAGGCTGGAGCCGCGGACGAGCCGGTGCAGGGCGACCCCGCCCTCGTACGGCGTGGCCGCGTCGTCGGTCGCCTGGAGGATGAGGACCGGAGGCACCTGGTCGTTCGTGACGTCCGGCGGGGTCAGCGACGGGACCGGCCAGAACGCGCACGGCGCGTTGTACCAGGCGTTGTTCCAGGTCGAGAAGGGCGCCTTGGCGTGCACGTCCCAGCTGTCCTTGCGCCAGACGTTCCAGTCCCGGGGCCAGCCCGCGTCCCGGCACTGCACGCTCGTGTAGACCGAGTAGCCGTTGTCCGCGGCCGCGTCGGCCTCCCCGTACCGCTCGTAGGCCGCCGTCAGCGGCGCCGGGTCGGCGTCGTTGACGTACGCGGAGAACGCTTCGGCGAGGCGGGGCCAGTAGCCGTTGTAGTACCCGCCGGGCAGGAAGGTGTCCTCCAGCTCGCCCGGGCCGACCTTCCCGCCGGCCGGGGCCGCGCGCAGCGCGTCGCGCATCCGGTACCAGGCGGCCTCGACCGCGGCTGGGTCGGTGCCCAGCTCGTAGACGGCGTCCTGCCGTGCCACCCAGGCCATGAAGTCCTTGTGGCGGGTGTCGAAGGCGTAGTCCTGGGCGATGTTGTCCTCGTACCAGACGCCGTGCGGGTTGACGACGGAGTCGAGGGCCATGCGGCGCACCCGGTCCGGGTGGAGCCGGGCGTACACCGCGCCCAGGTACGTGCCGTACGAGTAGCCGAGGTAGTTGAGCTGCGGGGCCCCGAGCGCGGCGCGGATGGAGTCCAGGTCCCGCGCGGTGCTCACCGTGTCGACGTACGGCAGGACGTCGGCGTACTTCTCGCCGCAGGCATCGGCGAAGGACCGGGCCCGCTCGACCGCCGCCCGCTCGGCGGCGGCGCCGGTGGGCACCGAGTCGGGGCGCACCGGCGCGAAGTGGCCGGGCCGGCAGTCGAGCGCGGGCTCGCTCTTGCCGACGCCGCGCGGGTCGAAGCCGACCACGTCGTACTCGGCGGCCACCTTCGCGGGCAGCGAGGCCGCCACGAAGCCGGCCATCGCGCGCCCGCTGCCGCCGGGCCCGCCCGGGTTGACGAGCAGCGGGCCCTGGAAGGCCTTCGCGGTGTGCCGGACCCGGGTCAGGGCGAGCGTGATGCTCCGTCCGGCCGGGTCGTCGTGGTTGAGCGGCACCTTCAGGGTGGCGCACTCGAGCTTCGGGTACGCCTTCGTGGCGCAGCCGGTCCAGGCGAGCGACGGCAGCGGGCGGGGGGTCGGTTCTCCGGCGTCGGCGGGAGCGGCGGGCAGGACGGTGACCGTCCCGGCGACCAGCGCTCCAGCGGCGATCAGCATTCCTGCGCGTGGGGTCATAGGGCCTTTGTGTCCCGTGCGGACCCCGGCAGGACCCGATTCGGCCAGAGTTGACCCGAACAGAGGAGGATCCGACGGCGTGTCAGGTGACCGGTCGGATGATCGGAGCGGGCCGCCGGGCGGGTTCAGAGGAAGGTGAGCTGTTCGGGAGCGGCCGCGACGGCCGGTTCCTCCGGTACGGGAATCCGTCGCGCCGCGCCCCGGTGCGCGGGCCCGATGCCGAACTCGGCGGCCAGTTCGTGCACCTGACGGGTGATCCGGCGCTGGTACCACGTCGGCGCGTAGGCCCCGGCCGCGTACATCCGCTCGTACCGCCGCACCAGGCCGGGGTGGTGCTCGCGCAGCCACCCCATGAACCACTCGCGGGCCCCGGGCCGCAGGTGCAGCACGAGCGGGGTGACCGAACTCGCCCCGGCCTCGGCGATGGCGCGGACCGTCTCGCGCAGCTGCTCGGGCCGGTCGCCGAGGAACGGCACCACCGGGGCCATCAGGACCCCGCAGTCGATGCCCCGCTCGCCGAGGGCGCGGACGACGTCGAGACGGCTCTGCGGCGAGGGCGTGCCGGGTTCGACCGTCCGCCACAGCTCCCGGTCGGTGAAGCCGACGGAGACGGAGATGCCGACCTCGGTGACCCGGGCGGCCTGGGTGAGGAGGTCCAGGTCGCGCAGGATCAGGGTGCCCTTGGTGAGGATCGAGAACGGGTTGGCCCGGTCCCGCAGGGCGGTGAGGATGCCCGGCATGAGGCGGTAGCGGCCCTCCGCGCGCTGGTAGCAGTCGACGTTGGTACCCATGGCGATGTGCGCGCCCTGCCAGCGTGCGGAGGCGAGCTGGCGCGCCAGCAGCTCCGGGGCGTTGACCTTGACGACGATCTGGGAGTCGAAGCCGAGCCCGGTGTCGAGGTCGAGATAGCTGTGGGTCTTGCGCGCGAAGCAGTACACGCACGCGTGTGTGCAACCGCGGTACGGGTTGACCGTCCATTCGAACGGCATCCGGGAGGCGCCCGGCACCCGGTTGAGGATCGAGCGGGCCCGCACCTCGTGGAAGGTGATGCCGCGGAACTCCGGGGTGTCGAAGGTGCGGGTGGTGACCGCGTCCGTACCGAACAGGGCGATGTCGGCGGGTGCGGCCGGGCCGCCCGGGGTGTCGCCCAGATTGTCCCAGCGCATGGACGCCTCCTCGGTTGCCGTTCTCGACCGTGCGCCCAGAATAGAACACCTGTTCCCTTGATCATCGCAACCCGGATTTCGCCCCCCGGACCCCACGTGGTTCGCTTGGCCCACACCCCCGAGGAACCACGAGCTGGAGGAAGTCGATGGCGCAGGTCGAGGCCACTACCGAACGGATCATCGCCGCGGACGCGGAGACGGTGTTCGACGCGCTGGCCGACTACAGCGGTACGCGCGCGAAGCTGCTCCCCGAGCACTTCAGCGAGTACGAGGTGCGCGAGGGCGGCGACGGCGAGGGCACCCTCGTCCACTGGAAGCTCCAGGCCACCAGCAAGCGCGTCCGCGACTGCCTCCTGGAGGTCACCGAGCCCACCGACGGTCAGCTCGTCGAGAAGGACCGCAACTCCTCCATGGTCACCACCTGGACCGTGACCCCCGCCAGCGAGGGCAAGTCCCGCGCCGTCGTCACCACCGTCTGGAACGGCGCCGGCGGCATCGGCGGCTTCTTCGAGAGGACCTTCGCGCCCAAGGGCCTCGGCCGCATCTACGACGCCGTCCTCGCCAAGCTGGCGGACGAGGTCGAGAAGTAACGCCCTGAGCGTTCACCGATTCGAGTGGATCGCCCGCGCCCCCGTACCGGAGCCCCAGCGCACCGAGGGGGCGCGGGCCCCCTCGTAAACGCGCTGATGAGCGACCCAAGTGCGCCGTCACGCAGGGACGTTCGCCCTCCGGAACGCCACTGACCTCCCGTACCGCCCGACTTGCTCCCCCTTCGCGCGCAATGCGAAGAATGGCGCGGCGCAGACGCCGTGACGAGGGGAGCAGGTACGTGGGTGCGATCACCACAGTGAAGGACGTCGGGGAAGGTGCGGAACCGCTCGTCGCGGACGGCCCGCCCGACGGCCTCGCGCCGCCGCCCGGCCCCGGCCCGGCCGCCGCCCTCGACCCCCGCCGCGTCCGGCTCGTCTTCTGCGGCCTGATGCTCGCGCTGCTCCTCGCGGCCCTCGAACAGATGATCGTCGCCACCGCCCTGCCGAAGATCGTCGGTGAACTCCAGGGCCTGGACCGGATGTCCTGGGCGATCACCGCCTACCTGCTGACCTCCACCATCGGCCTGCCGGTGTACGGGAAGCTGGGCGACCTCCTCGGCCGCAAGAGCGTCTTCGTCTTCGCCATCGTCGTCTTCGTCATCGGCTCGGGCCTGGCCGGCTGGTCACGGTCCATGGACGAGCTCATCGCCTTCCGCGCCCTCCAGGGCGCCGGCGCGGGCGGCCTCATGATCGGCGTCCAGGCGATCATCGCCGACATCGTCCCCGCCCGCGAGCGCGGCCGGTACATGGGCCTGATCGGCGCCGCCTTCGGCCTCGCCTCCGTCGCCGGACCCCTCCTCGGCGGCTTCTTCACCGACCACGTCTCCTGGCGCTGGTGCTTCTACTTCAACGTGCCCTTCGGGCTCGTCACCCTCGCCGTCGTCGTCGCCGTCCTCAAGCTCCCCAAACCCACGGCACGCGCGCGCTTCGACGTCCTCGGCGCCCTGCTCCTCGCCGCCGCCTCCACCTGCCTGGTCCTGCTGACCAGTTGGGGCGGCACCGAGTACGCCTGGGACTCCCGGGTCGTCCTCGCCCTCGCCGGCGGGGCCGCCGTCACCACCGTGCTGTTCCTGGTCGTCGAGCACTTCGCGCCCGAACCCCTCATCCCGCTCCGGCTGTTCCGCGACTCCGTCTTCACCGTCACCGCCCTCGTCGGCGCGGTCGTCGGCATCGCGCTCTTCGGCGCCGCCAGCTACCTCCCCAGCTTCCTGCAGATGGTCGAGGGCGCCAGCGCCACCGAGTCCGGCCTCCTGATGCTGCCCCTGATGGGCGGCATCGTCATCGCCTCCGTCGTCTCCGGCCAGCTCATCAGCCGCACCGGCCACTACAAGATCTATCCGGTGGTCGGCGGCGCCGTCTCCGTCCTCGGCATGTGGCTGCTCTCCCACCTGGACGCCGACACCCCGCGCCTCCAGTACAGCCTCTGGCAGGCCGTCCTCGGCACCGGCATCGGCCTGGTCATGCCGGTCCTCGTGCTCGCCGTGCAGAACTCGGTGCGCCCGGCCGACCTCGGCACCGCCACCAGCGCCCACAACTACTTCCGCCAGATCGGCGGCAGCGTCGGCGCCGCGGTCTTCGGCACCCTCTTCGCCTCCCGGCTCGACGACGCGCTCGGCGACCGGCTCGCCGGCCTCCTGTCGCAGGGCGGCCCCGTGTCACCGCCGCCCGCCGAGTCGATCACCCCGCAGAGCGTCCACACCCTGCCGCCGGCCCTCCGCGACGCGTACGTCCAGGCGTACGCGGACGCGATGCCGCGGATCTTCCTCTACCTCGTGCCGGTCCTCGTGCTCGGCCTCGTCCTCGCCTTCTTCCTCAAGGAGAAACCGCTGGTGTCCCACCACAGCCCCCTCACCGAGGCCACCGAGGCCACGCGCGCCGACGACCTCGGCGGAGTCCAGGCGGTCCCGCACGCCCGCCACGCCGCCCACGCCGCACCCACCCGGGCCGCCGCGGCGCCGCCGCACTCGGGGGTCCCGGTCTGCGGCACCGTCCAGCACCACGACGGCAGCAGGGTGCCCCGGGCCGCCCTCACCCTCATCGACGTCCAGGGGCGGCAGGTGGGCCGCGGCGCGAGCGGCGAGGACGGCCGGTACGCGCTGAGCGTCCCCGGCGGCGGCGCGTACGTCCTGATCGCGGCGGCCGGCGGGCACCAGCCCCAGGCCGTGTCCGTCACCGTCGGCGACCGGCCCGTCGAGCTCGACGTCGTCCTCGGCGGCGCCGGGCGCCTCGCGGGCAGCGTCGTCACCGCCGACGGCAGCCCGGTACGGGACGCGGCCGTCACCCTGACCGACGTACGCGGCGAGGTCGTCGCCTCCACCCGCAGCGGGCGCGAGGGCGGGTACGTCATCGGCGAGCTCGTCGCGGGCGAGTACACGCTCGCCGCCAGCGCCCCCGCCTTCCGCCCCGCCGCGCTCCCGGTGAGCGTCCAGGCCTCCCGCGAGACCCGCCAGGACATCGAACTGGCCGGCGGCGCGGTGCTCCGCGGCACGGTGCGGGCCGGCGGCGGGCGGCCCGTCGAGGACGCCCGGGTCACCCTGCTCGACGCCGCGGGGAACGTCGTCGACACCCTCACCACCGGCGCCGACGGCACGTTCCGCTTCGTGGACCTGTCCTCCGGCGAGTACACGGTCATCGCCGCCGGCTACCCGCCCGTCGCCACCGTCCTGCAGATGGCCGGCGGGGGCCGCACCGAGCGCGACCTCCAGCTCGGCCACCAGGACTGACGACCGGCCTCAGGAGGTGGTCGTCGCCTTGCGCAGTGCGCTGATGCAGGTGCCGATCGCCTCCTGGAGGGCTTCGAGGCGCTGGAGCATGTCGGCCTCGTAGATGTCCTCCTCCATCACCTCGTCCAGGGTCAGCTCCTCGAAGACCTTCGTCGCCTTCTGCAGGCTGTTGTAGAACTTCGTCCGGCGCTCCTGGACGCGCAGGGCCGGATCCTCCTCGACGGCCTTGGCGACCAGGCCCTTCACCGTGTCGTACGCCTCACCGGCCCACTCGCCCGCCTCCTCCGAGTCGTCGAGCTCGTCGAGGAGCGACAGGTGCCGCTCGGCCTCGGCGCGCAGCTCGGCGGGCGCCTCCACGGTCTGCCCGGCGGGCGTCTTGATCTGGCCGTTCTCGACGATCTGGCGCACGTACCCGATGCGGTCGGCCGCCTTCGCCTCGCTCGCCACCGCCTTCTTCAGGTCGTCGGTGCGCGCGATGGCACGGGCCATCTCGGTCTGGAGGGCCGGGTCCTCCTTCATCCGGTCGAGCAGCGCGCCGCGCGCGGCCTCGGCCGTGCCCGGGTCGGCGAGGATCGCGGCCCGCAGCGCCGTCGGGTTCTCCGCGACCTCCAGGGCCTTCGTCGGCCGGATGCCCTCCGCCTCGGCCGCGGCGGTGATCGCCTGGCCGCGGACCGAGGACGCGCTGTTGCGGGAGGTGTAGTACGACAGCCAGACGTCCGCGTCGGGCAGCTCGATGTCCGCGCCGGGGACCAGGACCTCGAACTGCGGGACCAGACCGTCGTCGGCCGCCATGTCCCAGGCCTTGTAGTACCGCATGACCCGCTCCGGCGAGCACCCCGCGAGCCGGGCGAACGCCTTCGCCGAGACCTTCGTCCGCGCCGTCCCCTCGGCGGCCTGGCCGCCGGGCCGCACGCTCCGGGCCACCTTGAGCGCGAACGCCCAGCCCCCGGTCCGCGCGTACACACCGAAGTCGTGGGCGTCACGCACCACGACGGGGTCGTGCTCCTCGCCGCCGCCGTCCGCGTCCGCCGCCTCGTCCTGTTCCGGCCCGTGCCCGCCGGCGTCGGCGTCCCCGCCGGCCTGCGGCTCGGGCGCCGACGGCTCCCAGAACTCCGGCTCCTCCGCCATGACGGGCACGTCCGACTCGGCGGGCTCGGCGGCCTCGGTGGGCTCGGCGGATTCGGCCCGCCCGGCGGGCACCAGCGACTCGGACGCGACGGACGCGACGGACGCGACGGACCCGACAGACCCGATCGACTCGACGGACTCGACGGACTCGACGGGCGTGGTTTCGGACGGGGTGAAGGCGATGGTCACCGAGAGCTCTCCGGAAGGTCGGGTGCGACAACTGCGGCGGACAGCCTATACGTACCTGTTGGCGAAGTTTCGCCCTATTCGGAACCGCGCTGAATCCCTGGTGGGACGCGCGCCCCGGGGCTGCATGCCACCGCGCCCACGAGCTGGGCCGCCGCCGCGCTGCGCCGCCTGGGGGAGGCGGACCCCAGGACGTCCACGGTACCGGAGGGGTGGGCCGTACCGCCGTTCGGCGGGTGCCACTGGTCCACTCCAACGGCGGTTATCCACAGGGGTGGTAGGGCCGCGGGGCGACGCGTACGGTGCCAGGCATGAAGATCCTCATCAGCGCCGACATGGAGGGCGCGACCGGTGTGACCTGGCCCGCCGACGTGCTGCCCGGCACGCCCCAGTGGGAGCGGTGCCGCGCGCTGTTCACCTCCGACGTGAACGCGGCCGTGCTCGGCTTCTTCGACGGCGGCGCCGACGAGGTCCTGATCAACGAAGCGCACTGGTCCATGCGGAACCTGCTGCTCGAGCGGCTCGACGAGCGGGCCGAGATGCTCACCGGCCGGCACAAGTCCCTCTCCATGGTCGAGGGCGTGCAGCACGGGGACGTCGACGGCATCGCGTTCGTGGGCTATCACACGGGCGCCGGCACCGAGGGCGTCCTCGCCCACACCTACCTCGCCAACTCGATCACGGGCGTCTGGCTCGACGGCGAGCGGGCCAGCGAGGGCCTGCTCAACGCAAATGTGGTCGCGGAGTACGGCGTCCCGGTCGTCCTCGTCACCGGTGACGACCTCACCTGCGAGGACGCCCTCGGGTACGCGCCCGAGGCGCCCAAGGTCGCCGTCAAGGACCACGTCTCCCGGTACGCGGCGGTGTGCCGCACGCCGGCCAGGACCGCCGCCGACATCCGGGCGGCGGCGAAGTCCGGCGCCGCCCTCGCCGTCCGGCACGAACCGGTCAGGGGCGGACCCTTCACGGTGGAGCTGGAGTTCGACGCCGAGCACCTGGGCGCCGCCGCCACGGTGGTTCCCGGCGTGGCGCGGAGCGGCGAGAGGCGCGTCGCGTACACCAGCGGGACCATGTACGAGGCAATCCGTACGTTCAAGGCGGTCACGACCATCGTCTCGGCCGCGGTGGAGGAGCAGTATGGCTGAGGAGGTCCGGGGCCCGGACACGACGGCGCTCGACGAGGTGGTCACCTTCACCTCCGAGCTCATCCGCATCGACACCACCAACCGCGGCGGCGGCGACTGCCGGGAGCGACCCGCCGCCGAATACGTCGCCGAGCGGCTCGCCGCCGCCGGCGTCGAACCCGTGCTCCTGGAGCGCACCCCCGGCCGCACCAACGTCGTGGCCCGCATCCCCGGCACCGATCCCTCGGCCGAGGCGCTCCTCGTCCACGGCCACCTGGACGTGGTCCCCGCCGACCCCGCCGAATGGTCCGTGCACCCCTTCTCCGGCGAGGTACGCGACGGCGTCGTCTGGGGGCGCGGAGCCGTCGACATGAAGAACATGGACGCGATGGTCCTGGCCGTCGTCCGCTCCTGGGCCCGCCAGGGCGTACGGCCGCGCCGCGACATCGTCCTCGCGTACACCGCGGACGAGGAGGCCAGCGCCGAGGACGGCTCCGGGTTCCTCGCCGACCGGCACGCCCCACTCTTCGAGGGCTGCACCGAAGGCATCAGCGAATCGGGGGCGTTCAGCTTCCACCCCACGCCCGGCACCACCCTCTACCCGATCGCCGCGGGGGAGCGGGGCACCGCCTGGCTCAAGCTGACCGCCCACGGCCGGGCCGGCCACGGCTCCAAGGTGAACACGGCCAACGCCGTCACCCGCCTCGCCTCCGCCGTCGCCCGGATCGGCGCGCACACCTGGCCGGTCCGCCTCACCGCGACCGTCCGCGCCGCCCTCACCGAACTGGCCGCGCTGTACGGCATCGAGGTCGACACCGCCGCGCCCGACCTCGACGTCGACCTGCTCCTCGACAAGCTCGGACCCGCCGCCGCGCTCGTCCAGTCGACCGTCCGCAACAGCGCCAACCCGACGATGCTCGAAGCCGGTTACAAGGTCAACGTCATCCCCGGCCAAGCCGTCGCCTACATCGACGGGCGGATGCTGCCGGGCACGGAGGAGGAGTTCGCCGCGACGATGGACCTCCTCACCGGGCCCGACGTGGAGTGGGGGTTCCACCACCGCGAAGTGCCCCTGGAGGCCCCCTTCGACTCACCGACCTTCGCCAAGCTGAGGGCCGCCGTCGAGCGCTTCGACCCGGCCGGAACCGTCGTGCCGTACACGATGTCCGGCGGCACCGACGCCAAGCAGTTCTCCCGGCTCGGGATCACCGGCTACGGCTTCTCGCCGCTCAGGCTGCCCCCGGACCTCGACTACGGCGCGCTCTTCCACGGCGTCGACGAACGCGTGCCGGTGGACGCCCTGCACTTCGGCGTCCGGGTGCTCGACCACTATCTGAAGTCCGCGTAGGACAGGGGCAGGACCTGTGACAGGGGGAGTCGAGATGGAACCGACCGAGGCCGCCCACGGCAGCTGGCCGTCACCCGTCGACGCGGCGCTCACCGCCGCGCACGACGGCCGACCCGAGTACCTCGGCGCCGTCGGCGACGAACTGTGGTGGACGGCGCCCCGCCCCGCCGAGGGCGGACGCCGCGCCCTCGTCCGGCGGCGCGCCGACGGCACCGAGGACGGTGTGCTGCCCGCCCCCTGGAACGTCCGCAGCCGGGTGATCGAGTACGGCGGCCAGCCCTGGGCCGCGGTCGCGCGCCCCGCGGGCGGACCGCTCGTCGTCTTCTCCCACTTCCCCGACCAGCGGCTGTACGCGTACGAGCCCGACGCCGGGACCGTCGCGGAGCCGCGGCCCCTCACCCCCGTCTCGGCGACCGGCGACGGACTGCGCTGGGTGGACCCGGTCGTCCGGCCGGAGCTCGGCGAGGTGTGGTGCGTCCTCGAGGAGTTCACCGGGCCCGCGCCCACCGACGTGCGCAGGGTCCTCGCCGCCGTGCCGCTGGACGGATCGGCCGCCGACGACCGCACCGCCGTACGCGAACTCTGCGACGCCCGGCACCGGTTCGTCACCGGCCCCCGCGTCTCGCCGGACGGGAACCGGGTTACCTGGATCGCCTGGGACCACCCCCGGATGCCCTGGGACGGCACCGAGGTCCGGATCGCCGAGATCGCCCAAGACGGCACCCTCCGGGACGCCAGGACCGTCGCGGGCGGGCCCGCCGAGTCGATCCCGCAGGTCGACTGGGACGCGGCCGGGCGGCTGCTCCTCGTCAGCGACCGCACCGGCTGGTGGAACCTCTACCGGGCGGAGTTCGGCGCCGGCGGCGACCTCGGCGAACCCGTCGCCCTCTGCCCCCGCGCCGAGGAGTTCGGCGGCCCGCTCTGGAAGATCGGGCTCCGCTGGTTCACGCCCCTGGACAACGGGCTGATCGCCGTCGTCCACGGCAGGGGCACCACCGCCCTCGGGATCCTCGACCCCGGCAGCGGCACCCTCGCCGACGCCCCCGGGCCCTGGACCGAGTGGGCCTCGACCCTCGCCGCGCACGGGAGCCGGGTGGTCGGCGCCGCCGCCGGACCGCACACCTCCTACGAACTCGTCGAGCTGGACACCCGCACCGGCCGCACCCGGGTGGTCGGCGCCGCGCACACGGACGCCGTCGATCCCGCGTACTACCCGGAGCCCCGCCTCCGCACGTTCACCGGCCCCGGCGGGCGGGAGATCCACGCGCAGGTCTACCCGCCCCGCCACCCCGGCTTCACCGGACCCCCGGGCGAACGGCCGCCCTACGTGATCTGGGCGCACGGCGGGCCCACCGGCCACGCCCCGCTCGTCCTCGACCTGGAGATCGCCTACTTCACCTCGCGGGGCATCGGCGTCGCCGAGGTCAACTACGGCGGTTCGACGGGCTACGGACGGGAGTACCGGGAGCGGCTGCGCGAGCAGTGGGGCGTCGTGGACGTCGAGGACTGCGCCGCCGTGGCGGCGGCGCTCGCCGCCGAGGGCACGGCCGACCCGGCCCGGCTCGCCGTGCGGGGCGGCAGCGCCGGCGGCTGGACGGCGGCGGCCTCCCTCGTCGGCACGGACGTCTACGCCTGCGGAACGATCATCTACCCCGTCCTCGACCTGCGCGCCTGGGCGACCGACGAGACCCACGACTTCGAGTCCCGGTACCTCCACGGCCTGGTCGGACCGCTCGACCGGGTGCCGGCCCGCTACAAGGAACGGTCACCCGTCGAGCACGTCGACCGGGTCACCGCCCCCTTCCTGCTGCTCCAGGGGCTCGACGACGTCATCTGTCCGCCCGCCCAGGCCGAGCGCTTCCTCGCCCGCGCGGCCGGCCGGGGCGTCCCGCACGCGTACCTCGCCTTCGAGGGAGAGGGGCACGGCTTCCGCAGGGCCGATACGATCACCCGGTCCCTGGAAGCCGAACTCGACCTGTACGTACGCACCTTCGGCATCGACCGCACGGACGTGCCGGCCCTGGAGTACCGCACATGAGCACCGCGACCCCGCACGCCACCGCCGAACTCCCGGCCCGGGCCGAGCGGCTCCGTCCCGGGGCCCGGGTCGCCGTCGTCGCCCCCAGCGGGCCCATCCCCGAGGAACGGCTCGACGCGGGGCTCGACATCCTGCGCGGCTGGGGCCTCGACCCCGTCGTCGCCCCGCACGTCCTGGCCGCCCACCCCACCCTCGGACACCTCGCGGGCGAGGACCGGGCGCGGGCCCGCGACCTCACCGAGGCCTGGTGCGACCCCTCCGTCTCCGCAGTGATCTGCGCGCGCGGCGGCTACGGCGCCCAGCGCATGGTCGACCTCGTCGACTGGCAGGCGATCAGGGCGGCCGGGCCCAAGGTGTTCGTCGGCTACAGCGACGCCACCGCACTCCACGAGGCCTTCGCCGTCCGCGCCGGCCTCGCCACCCTGCACGGCCCGATGGTCGCCGCCGCCACGTTCCTCGCGGACCCGCGGACCCAGGAGTCCCTGCGCGCCACCCTGTTCGAGCCGGAGTCGGTCCGGACGCTCGGCCTGGAGACGGCGCGTGCCCTGGTGCCCGGCCGCGCCCGCGGCGTCACCCTCGGCGGCTGCGTCAGCCTCCTCGCCTCCGACCTCGCCACGCCGCACGCCCGCCCCTCGGCGCGTGGCGGGCTGCTGCTCCTGGAGGACGTGGGCGAGGATCCGTACCGGCTCGACCGCGTCCTCACCCAACTCCTCCGCTCCGACTGGCTCGACGGCGTCGCGGGCATCGGCCTCGGCTCCTGGGTGGACTGCGGCCCCTACGAGGACGTGCGGGCCGTCCTCGCCGACCGCCTCGGCGGCCTCGGCGTCCCGGTCGTCGAGGAACTGGGCTTCGGCCACAGTGCGACGGCCCTCACCGTGCCCCTCGGCGTGCCCGCGGTCCTCGACGCGGAGGCGGGCACCCTGACCCTGGACGTACCGGCGCTGCGCTGAGCGGCGGGCCGGCCCCGGTCGAGCGGCCGGTCGAGCCGTCGGTCGAGCCGTCGGTCCGCGCGGGACGGGCCCCGGTGCGACGCGCCTAGAGAGCGGCGTACCCCGGGCGAACGACCTCGTCGATCAGGCGCTGACGGTCCGGCAGCGGGAGGAACGCGGCATCGAGGGCGGCGACGGTGAACTCCTCGAAGACCTCGGGGCCGTACCCGAAGGCGTCCACCATGTGCTGGAACTCCTCGCTCATGGTGGTGCCGGAGACCAGACGGTTGTCGGTGTTCAGGGTGATGCGGAAGCCGAGGCGGCGGAGCTCGTCGATCGGGTGCGAGGCGTAGTCCTTCGCCGCGCCCGTCTGGAGGTTGGAGGTCGGGCAGACCTCCAGGGCGATGCGGTTGTCGCGGACGTACGAGGCCAGCCGGCCCAGGGTGCCGTCCTCGCCGATGTCGTCCGTGATCCGGACGCCGTGGCCGATCCGCTCGGTGCCGCAGACCTGCACCGCCTCGTGGATCGACTCCGCGCCGACGGCCTCGCCCGCGTGGATCGTGAAGTGGCAGTTCTCCCGCTTCAGGTGCTGGAAGGCGGGGAGGTGGCGGGCCGGCGGGTTGCCGATCTCGCCGCCGGCGATGTCGAAGCCGGCCACGCCGTTGTCCCGGTGCGCGACCGTGAGCTGCGCGATCTCCAGCGACCGGTCCGTGTGGCGCATGCCGGTGAGCAGCGTACGGACGGTGATCCGGCCGCCGGAGCGGCGCTCGCCCTCGCGGAAGCCGTCGTTGACCGCCTCGACGACCTCGTCGAGGGTCAGCCCGCCCTCCAGGTGCTGCTCGGGGGCGTAGCGGATCTCGGCGTAGACGACCCCGTCCGCCGCCAGGTCCTCGGCGCACTCGGCCGCGATGCGCGTCAGCGCCTCGCGGGTCTGCATCACCGCGCAGGTGTGGGCGAACGTCTCCAGGTACCGCTCCAGCGAACCGGAGTCGGCGGCGTCCCGGAACCACACCGCGAGCGCGGCCGGGTCCTCGGTCGGCAGCGCGGTGTAGCCGCACTCCCGCGCCAGCTCGACGATGGTCGCGGGGCGCAGCCCGCCGTCGAGGTGGTCGTGGAGGACGGCCTTGGGGGCCCGGCGGATCCACTCGGAAACGGCGGGGGCGGCAGGCGTGGCGGAGTTGTCAGACAAGTGCATGGCCGGGAAGTGTACGCCACGCCCGGGAGGGGCGCTGTGACGGCCGTGACAGGCGACCGGAGCGCGACGTTCCGCGGGCCTTGCGGGGGCTGCCCGGGTCCGGCGGGGGATGGTGTGAGGCGGGGGACCGGGCGGGTGGGACCTGGTGGCCCGGGCGTCGTCGCCGACCTGTCCGTAGAGCTCGCCGGAGCGCACCGGCCGCCCGCCCCGACCCGCGTCGCCGCTGACCCGCGGGCCGGGGCTCAGTGGGACTGGAGCACCGGCAGCGCGGGCGCGCCCGTGGGGAGCATGTGCTTGGCGGCGAGGACGGGCGTCTCGCCGACCCGCACGACCTGGGTGACCAGGACCGCGGGGGTGTCCGCGGGGCGGCCGAGCTGCTCGCCGCGCCGCCGCCCGAGCAGGGTGGCCGTGATGCCGCTGTGCGCGGTGAGGGCCGTCTCGCGGGAGGCGCCGACGAGGACCGAGAGCATGGAGACGGCGGGGCCGGGCCCTGCCACTCCGGGGGGTTCGGGATCCGCCGTCCGCAGGGCGCGGGCGAAGTCGGGGTGGACCCGGTCGAGCAGGTCGTCCGGCGCCGCCCACTCGTGGCTGAGGGCCGCCGCCGTGCCCTCGCCGGTCAGCACCGACTCCCAGAAGCGCAGCTCGGCGCGGGCCGGGGCGAGCAGGTGCTGGGTGGTGAAGTCGGTCGGCTCCTCGACGGTGCGCAGCAGCGCCCGTACGCGCAGCGGCGTGCCGGCGCCGATGAGCTCCTCCAGCGGCTGGACGTGCTCGAAGCCGCGGCGGGGCGGCCGGTCGTTGACCGTGCGGCCGACCCCTCGGCGTACGGTCAGGACGCCGTCCTCCTGGAGCAGCAGGAGCGCCTCGCGCAGGGCGGGCCGGCTCACGCCCAGCTCGGCGGCGAGCTTCGGTTCCGAGGGGAGTGTCGACCCCGGCGGATAGGTGCCGTCGTGGACGGCGTCCGCGATCCGCTCGTAGAGCGCCACGACCGGTCGCCGCCGCTGTCCGCTGACCGCCACGGCCCCTCCTCGCCTCGTCCCGGCCGCCTGGTCCCCGCCGGTGTCCGGCACCCACGGTAGCGGCCTTTGCTGTCTGACAAGTCACCCGTCCGGCTCTCCCCACCGGCCCAGTGGGGCTCCGCTCGGCCCATTCTGGACCCACGGCGGGTCGGCTCGTACGACCGACGGCACGACGGAGGAGAGGGGCCGGGGCATGAGTCCCAAGGAGACGCCACGGGCATCGCACGGGGGCACGTCCCGGTTCAGCGGAGCGTTCACCCCGGGCCGGATCGCGATGATCGCGCTCGCGGTCCTCACCCTGGTCTTCATCTTCGAGAACACCCGCGAGGTCAAGATCCGACTGCTGATCCCCGAGGTGACCATGCCGCTGTACGGGGCCCTGCTCACGGCCGCCGTCCTCGGTGGCGCCTGCGGCTTCTACGCCGCGGCCCGGAGGCGGAAGTGAGGCGGGCCGCCGTCGTGGGCGCGGGAGCGGTCCTCGCGCTCGCGGCCGTCGCCGTCAGCTCGGCCGGGGAGGCCGCCGCCCCCGGCGACGACGCGGGGACGCGCCCGATGCCGGACTTCCTGGGCCGCGGGCTCTGGCGCGTCTTCACCCGCCTTCCGCGCCGGACCCGGCTGGACGTCCACGACGTGAGCGGGCACGACCGGCGGGTGCTCTGGCCGCCGAGCTGGCAGGTCTGCACCCAGTACCCGTCGGCGGGCACCGGCCTCGACCGCCGCACCACGGTCATGATCGGCGTCGTCCGCAAGGGCGAGAGCTGCCCCCCGCGCGTGCAGAGCGCCCGCCGCTGAGCCGGGACGCCGCGCCCTGGTCCGAGCCTGTCGATCCTGGTTCGGCCCTGGCCCGTTGGACACCCCAGGGGGCGTCCTGCCGATCATGCCGGCTCGCGGGGCCCTGATCCGGCCTGATCCGCCGTACGTCCCTAGGGCCTGTCGTCACACTCCCGTCTGCCCCGCGACGCCATGCACGCGCTCTCGCCGCACCGGGCGCAAGCCCGAGTACGTCCAGTACGAGGACTCGCGCCCGGCACGCCGAGAGCACGCACCTGACGCCGCAGGGCCGCCCTTCGGGCGACGACGGGAGTGTGACGACAGGCCCTAGCCTGGCCCCATGTCCGACGATCCCGGCCGGTACCTCGCGGCAGGGCCCCGCGTGGGCCTGCGCGCCTTCTCGTCCGACGACGCGGGGGAGTTCACCGCCCGTGCCAGGGAGAGCCGGGAGCTGCACCGCCCCTGGCTGTTCCCGCCGTGCACGACGGAGGCGTACGCGGCGTACGCGGGCGCGCTCCTGGGGGACCCGGCGCGCGTCGGGTTCCTGGTGTGCGCGCGGGAGGACGGCGGCCGGATCGCCGGATTCGTCAACATCAACAACATCGTCCGCGGAGCCTTCCGCAGCGGGGCGCTCGGCTACGGCGCCTTCGCGCACGCCGCCGGGCGCGGTCTGCTCACCGAGGCGCTCGGGGTGCTCCTGGCGTACGCCTTCGGGCCGCTGGATCTGCACCGCCTGGAGGCGAACATCCAGCCGGGCAACACCGCCTCCCGCGCGCTCGTCCGCCGCGCGGGCTTCCGTCTGGAGGGGTTCTCCCCGGCGATGCTGTTCATCGACGGCGCCTGGCGGGACCACGAACGCTGGGCGATCACGGCCCCGGAACCCCAGGACGCGGCTCAGCGCTTGTAGTTGATCTTCATCGTGTCGAGGTCCGTCACCGTGGAGCGCAGCGGGCCGTGCGCGTGGCCGAGCTCCTTGAGCGCGGTCTCCACCCGGTCCTCGGCGAGCGCCCCCGCCATCTCGTCGCCGTCCGCCGCGTCGGAGACGACGACCAGACGGTACGAGAAGTGCTTCAGCGTCCGGTCGTAGGCGAGCGAGCCCTCCTCCGTGAACTGCATCGCGGTCAGCCCGTGCGCGTCCACGTCGGCGAGCAGCCGGGTGCGGCTCTCCTCCGACAGACCGTCGAACGTGCCGCGCACGATGACCCGGTAGGTGTGCTGCGTGCCCATTCCTCGTACTCCCTGTGCCACGGTTCCCTCGGCCGCCGGGGTGGCGCCGACCCACCACAGTACGGCGGCGGGCGCCGGACCGCCGGGAATATCCGGGCCGCCGGCGCCCCCGCTCCTTTACCGAAGCCTGACGTGGAGAACCCCTGGTCACGACCGACCCCGACGTGTTCCATGGGGCGATGACGACCGTACGACGTGCCGTACTGACGCTGCCCGCGGCCCCGTTGGGCCCGGACAACCCGCTGCCCGCCCTGCGCCCCCACGACGGGACGCACGCGGTCGACGCGCACACCCTCGCGTCCCTGCCGCGCGACATGGCCCGGGGCATCGGGCGCGATCCCCTGCGCAGCCTGCTGCCCGCACCGCTGCGCGACGGCTACGGCCGCGAGCGCACCCCCACGGACCTCGACGCGATCGTGATCGAGAACGAACGGCTTCGGGTGACCGTGCTGCCCGGCCTCGGCGGCCGCGTCCACTCCCTGCACCACAAGCCCACCGGGCGCGAACTCCTCTACCGCAACCCGGTGTTCCAGCCCGCGGCCTTCGCGCTCAACGGCGCCTGGTACTCCGGCGGCGTCGAGTGGAACATCGGCGCCACCGGCCACACCACCCTGTCCTGCTCCCCCCTCCACGCCGCGACCGTCCCCGCACCCGACGGCGGCCCGATGCTCCGCCTCTGGGAGTGGGAACGACTGCGCGACCTCCCTTTCCAGGTCGACCTGTGGCTCCCGGAGGGCTCCGACTTCCTGTACGCGGGGATCCGCGTCCGCAACCCCCACGAGCACACCGCCCCCGTCTACTGGTGGTCGAACACCGCCGTCCCCGAGGACCGCCGGATCCTCGCCCCCGCCGACGCCGCCTGGCACCACGGCCACGACCGCGGCCTGCGCCGGCTCCCCGTACCCGTCACCGAGGGCGGCACCGACCGTTCCTACCCGCTGAACGGCGCGCACGCCGCCGACTGGTTCTACGACCTGCCCGACGGGCAGCGCCGCTGGATCGCGGCCCTCGACGGCGACGGCACCGGCCTCGTCCACACCTCCACCGACCCGCTGCGCGGCCGCAAGCTCTTCCTCTGGGGTACGGAGCGCGGCGGACGGCGCTGGCAGGAGTGGCTCACCGAGCCCGGCACCCCCGGCTACGCCGAGATCCAGGCCGGACTCGCCCGCACCCAGCTGGAGCACCTGGAGCTCGCGGGCGGCGCCGAGTTCAGCTGGCTGGAGGCGTACGGGCCGCTGGCCGCCGATCCCGCCACCGCGCTCGGCGACGACTGGGCGGCGGCCCGCGCCGAGGTCGAGGGCGCCCTCGCCGCGGCGCTGCCACGCGCCTCGGTCGACACGGCCTACACGGCCTGGCGGGAAGGCGCCGCCGACACCGCGCCCGGCACGCCCCTCGCCACCGGTTCCGGCTGGGGCGCGCTCGAAGTGCTGCGCGGACGCCACGACCTGCCGGGCACCCCGTTCCCCGAGTCGACGATCGGGCCGGACCAGGAGCCCTGGCGCGTGCTGCTGCGCACCGGCGTCCTGCCGGCCCCGGCGAAGGGCGCCGCTCCGGGACCGCCGCTGGTCGCCGCCCCGTGGCGGGACATGCTGGAGACCGCCCCCGCCGACCCGTCCACCGAGTACCACCTCGGCATCGCCCAGTGGCACGCCGGTGACCGCGCCCAGGCGGTACGGAGCTGGGAGCGCGGACTGCGGGAGGCCGAGGTGCGCTGGCCCCTGCTGTACTGCCTGGCCGTCGCCGACCGCGAGGACGGCCACCCGGCGCGGGCCGCCGACCGGTTCACGGAGGCCTTCGCGGAACACGCGGAGGCCTTCGGTGCCGAGACCGGGCCCGCGGTCGCCGGCCGTGCGGGCACCGGCCCGGTGGAGACCGGCCACGTGGAGACCGGCCACGTCGAGACCTGGCTCGTGGACAGCCGGACGCCGTACTCCCGGACCCCGTACTCCCGGCCCGTGGACGTGAGGTCCTCGGACGCCGGGCTTTCGGGTCCCGGACGCTCGGGTCCCGGGCGCTCGGACGCCGGGCCTTCGGGCGCCGGTCTTTCGGGCGCCGGTCTTTCGGGCGCCGGGCTCGTTTCGCGGGCCGGCGGAGGGGTCGCGGTGGCCGCCGCGCTCGGGCGCGAGGCGATCGGCGCCCTGCTGGCCGCCGGCCGGCCCGGCACGGCGGGGGAGGTGTGGACGAGGCTCCCGGAGGAGGTCCGGGCCAGGGGCGCGTTCCGTCTCCTGGAGGCGCGGATCCTGCTCGCGGAGGGCAGGACCGGCGAGGCCCGCGCCGTCTTCGACGCGGGCTTCGAGGTCGCCGACCTGCGTGAGGGCGCCGAGGTCCTGGGCGAGCTCTGGGCGGAGCTCACGGACGAACCCCTGCCGGACGCCTACGAGTTCAGGATGCGTCCGAGCTGACGGACGGGCCGCGGGCGGCGGTACCGTGGGGCCGCGCGGCGAGCGCGCCGAGGGGCGGGGGTCCGGAGATGGCGTCCTGGGCGACGACCGGGTGCCGGTGCGGCCACCCGCGCTTCCGCCATGGCGAACCCAGGTTCTCCGGTGCCTGCGCCGCGTGCCTGTGCGGCGGGTTCGAGCTGCCGCCGCCGGAGGTCGGCTCGGCGGACCCCGTGCCCGCCCCGCCGGAGCCGGACCGCACCCCGCATCCGGGCTGCCCGCTCCAGGACCCGGACTGCCTCGGATTCCACGACTTCTTCCGGGACTGAGGCGGTCCGGTCGTTCAGGGACCGAGGGGTTCCGGACCTTGTGGGACGGACCGGGCGGTCCGGTCGTTCCGGGGGGCGAGGCGGTCCGGCCCCTGATACGGCGGACCGAGGCGGTCCGGCCCCTGGCACGGACCGAGGGGGCCCGGCCCCTGGCACGGACCGAGGCGGCCCGGCCCCCCCCGGGGGCGTCAGGAGACCCGGCACAGGATCTCGCCGTGCGGGACCATGAACCAGGCGTCCTCCTGCTCGCCCCACTCCCGCCACGCCTCGCCGATCGCCGCCAGGTCGGCGGCGGTCGCGTGGCCGCCGGACACGGCCAGTTCGGCGTAGACGGACGCGGTCGTACGGTCCGCCCACAGGCCGCTCCACCAGGCCCGCTCCTCCGGGGTGGCGTAGCACCAGGTGCCGGCCGTCGTCGTGACGTCGGTGAAGCCGGCCTGCCGGGCCCA
This sequence comes from Streptomyces sp. LMG1-1-1.1, assembly GCF_040815545.1. Classification (NCBI taxonomy): domain Bacteria; kingdom Bacillati; phylum Actinomycetota; class Actinomycetes; order Kitasatosporales; family Streptomycetaceae; genus Streptomyces; species Streptomyces sp. LMG1-1-1.1. The sequence continues at coordinate 248,144 of NZ_JBFPNH010000001.1, forward strand.
GGCGAACAGCCGCCGCCCCGCGTCCGGTTCACCGCCGTTGGCGCGCGCGACCCGGTGGTACAGGTCCAGCCACCCGTCCAGCGCGGGCCGTTCGGGATACCAGGCGAAGGCCCCGTAGTCGCTGTCGCGGGCGGCGACGACGCCGCCGGGCCGGCACACCCGCCGCATCTCGCGCAGCGCCTGGACCGGGTCGCCGACGTGCTGCAGCACCTGATGGGCGTGGACGACGTCGAAGGAGTCGTCGGGGAAGTCCAGCGCGTGGACGTCGGCCACGGCGAACTCGACGTTCTCCAGGCCGCGTTCGGCGGCCACGGCGCGCGCCTTGTCCAGGACGTCGTCGGCCGCGTCGACCGCCGTCACCCGGCCGGGCGCCACCAGTGCGGCCAGGTCGGCGGTGATGGTGCCGGGGCCGCAGCCCACGTCCAGGACGTCCAGGCCCGAACGCAGCTCCGGCAGCAGGTAGGCCGCCGAGTTGGCGGCGGTACGCCAGGTGTGCGAGCGCAGGACGGACTCGTGGTGGCCGTGGGTGTAGACCGCGGTCTCGTGGGCCGTGGACGGTGTGGAGGCGTGCGTCATGGAAGCGACTCCCTCGGTATGGGTGCGTGTCACCACCGTACGCGCGGCGGCCGTATATTGAGATGGGCGTCTTGGGATGTGGACGCGCCTCAGATGAACAGGGCCCGCCGGTACCGGAGTTCGTCGAGCGTCACGCCGCCGGTCTCCTCGCGCACCACCTCGCCGTCCGGCCGCCAGCCCGCCGCCTCGTAGAACCTCCGCCCCCGTGCGTTCCCCGCGAACACCCACAGGGCCGCCTCGCGGAACCCGCCCGCCACGAGCGCGTCGACCGAAGCCGAGAGCAGCGCCCGTCCGACGCCCCTGCCCCACACCTCCGGCAGGGCGTACAGCGCCGCGAGCTCCGCCGTCGTCCCGGCGGGCAGGTCCTCGTCCGGCCAGGCCCGGAAGCACGCGAAGGCGACCGGCCGGCCGTCGGTGCCCGTGCTCAGCAGCACCGCGGGCCGGTCCGGAGCCGTCAGCCGGGCGTGCCAGACGGCGGAACGCTCCTCGACGTCGAGGGCGTCCAGGTACGCGGCGGGGAGCAGGTCGCGGTAGGCGGCCCGCCAGGACCGGATGTGCACGGCGGCGAGCGCGGCCGCGTCCTCGGGAAGTGCTTCGCGTATCGGCATGCGGCATTGTCGGCCCGGCCGCGGGCCGGCCGCTCACGGTTTCCGGCGCGGGCCGACGGGCGGCCCGACCTGACGAACCCGTGTATGACAGGACTGTGAACGGGCCGTGCGGGCCCGGCCCGCGCCCCTAGGATCGGCGCGTCGCCGCCCGGCGGTCCGCCCCTCCCACGTGTCGAGGAGTCCCGTGCCGTACTCGCCCGCGCCCGCCCGCCGCTCCCTGCTGAAGCTGATCGCAGCGGGCCCGGCGGTCTCCGCCGTCGGCGGGCTCGCCGCCGCCGCACCCGCGCACGCCGTGACGGTGCCGGCTCCCGCCGCACCCGCGCTCGGCGTGACCGTGCCGGCTCCCGCCGCACCCGCGCCCGCCACGACGGCCGCCGCCGCGCCCGGGATAGTCAAGGCGCTCCCGGCCGAGTACTTCACCGTCCGGGGCACCAACGCCGAGGCGCGGTACGACGCCCTCGGGGACACCGGCCTCCTCACCCCCGCCGACCGCTTCTTCGTCCGCAACCACACCAGCACCCCCGTGCTCGACGCCGACGACTGGCGGCTGACGCTCTGGGGCGACGGCCTCCACGGCCGGAACCCCGTCCACTTCACCTACGGCCAACTGCGCGACCTGCCCTCCGTCACCCGGACGGCCCTGATCGAGTGCGCCGGAAACGGCCGCAGCCTCTACACGAGCCAGCAGGGCGAGCCGGTCACGGGCACCTCCTGGACCCTCGGCGCCGTCGGAGCCGCCCGCTGGCGCGGCGTCCGCCTCTCCGACGTGCTGCTGCGCGCCGGGATCGCCCGCGACGCCGTCGACCTCCAGCCGCGCGGCCTCGACGACCCGTACGTCTCCGGCGGCGTCGACTACGGCCGGGTGCGGCGCCCGCTGCCGGTCGCCAAGGCCTTCGACGACGTGATCCTCGCGTACGAGATGAACGGCGAACCGCTCCCGTACGACCACGGCTACCCGGTCCGGCTCGTCGTCCCCGGCTGGGTGGGCATCGCGTCCGTCAAGTGGCTCGGCGACATCGAGGTCTCCACCCGCCCGCTCAGCTCGCCCTGGTCCACCGACTGGTACCGCCTCTTCGGCGCCGCGCACCCGGCCGGCGGCAGCGCCCCGATCAGCCGCCAGACCCTCAAGTCCGCCTACCAGCTGCCCTTCGGCGCCACCCTGGAGTCCGGCCGCGTCCACCGGCTCACCGGACGCGCCTGGTCCGCCCTCGCTCCCGTGCGGACCGTCGAGGTCTCCACCGACGGCGGCGCCCACTGGCGCCACGCCCGGCTCCTCGACACCCCCCGCAAGGACGGCTGGGTCCGCTGGACCGTGCCGTGGCGCCCGCACACCACCGGACCCGTCACCCTGCTGTCCCGTACCACCGACGCCGCCGGCAACACCCAGCCCGATCGGGCCGTCCACAACACCCAGGGATACCTCTTCAACGCGGTCGTACGTCACCCGATCACCGTCGTCTGAAGCGGCGGAACCGCCCGAACCTTCGTATAAAGGGCACGGGGGTGCCTGCCCGGCGCCCCCGTGCGCTCAGGAGGGACGGGACATGCGGCAGACGGCTCCGGAAGGCCGCGGCCCGGTGCGCTACGGCCCCCCCGCGCCCGACACCGGCCTGCCGGTCCTGCCCGGACTCGCCGCCCTCCTCGCCGCGGCCGCCGCGCGGACGGTCGCCGAGCCGCCCGGCGGCGGGCCCGTCCTCCGGGAGGCCGCCGCCGGCTACTGGTGGCGCCGCGGCCTGCGCACCCACCCCGAGGACGTGGTCGCCGCCCCCGGCGCCCCCGCCCTCCTCCTCGCCCTGATCGCCGCCCACGGCGGCGACCTCCTGCTGCCCCGGCCCTGCCCCGCCTGGTGGACCCCGCAGGCCCGGCTCCTCGGCCGCCCGGCCTACCACGTGCCCACCCCCGCCGAGTGCGGCGGCGTCCCCGACCCGTACGCCCTCCTGGAGACCGTCCGGCGCGTCCGCGCCGAAGGCGGCGACCCCCGGGTCCTGCTGCTCTCGGTCGCCGACGACCCCACCGCCACCGTCGCCCCGCCCGAGATCGTCCGCGAGGCCTGCGAAGCCGCCGTCGCCGAGGGACTGCACGTCATCAGCGACGAGACCTGGCGCGACACCCTCCACCACCCCCACGACACCGTGCTCCTCAGCCCCGCCGAGATGTGCCCCGACGACGTCACCGTCCTCAGCGACCTCGGCGGCGCCCTCGCCCCGACCGCCTGGCCCTGCGCCGCCGCCCGCTTCCCGCCCACGGACCCCTCGCGCGCCGACCGCTGGACCGACCGCAGGGCCCGCGTCCTCGACGTGCTCACCGCCCTCGGAGCCGTCGTCCCCGGCCCGGTGGCCCCCGCCGCCGCGCACGCCCTCGACGAACCCGAGGACGTCACCGTACGGGCCCGGCACGCCGCCGCCGTCCACGGACGCCTCGCCGCGGCCGCGCACCGCGCCGTCCTCGCCGCCGGAGCCCTCGCCAGGCCCCCGCAGGCCGGCCGCCACCTCTACGCCGACCTCGGCCCGCTCCGCTCCGGCCTCGCCGCCCGCGGTGTCACCGACTCCCTGGAGCTGGAGAGCCACCTCACCGCACGGCTCGGCGCACCCGCCCCCGGCGGCCACCGCTTCGGCGACGAACTCGGCGCGCTCCGCGTCAGGTTCGGCACCGTCATGTTCCTGGGCACCACCGAGGCGGAACGCGCCGAGACCCTCGACGCGCGGGACCCCCTCGACCTTCCCCATGTGGCCAGGAAACTCGCCGAGTTCGCAGGAGCCCTGGAGGAACTCCGGTGACGGCGTGCCCGAGCGGCGCCCGACCGGACCTCGAACCGCGCACCCCGCACTGGTACGTGGCACCCCGCACCCCGCACCGCCGGAACCCCGCCGACCGCCCCCCGCACCGGCGACGCCCCGCCCGAGCCGCGCAGAACGGAGCCCGCAGATGACCGAGCGCACGGCACATCCCGCCCGGGCCGCACAGGCCGCGCCCCACCCCGATGCCGCCAAGGCTCCCGCCCCCGCCCCCACTTCGGCGCCCACCCCGGTGCTCCAGCCCGTCGGCCGGCTGCGCCACGACTGGCCCCGCACCTTCGTCGACCGGCTCACCGCGCCCCTCCCCGGCGTCCGCGCCCTCGCGCGCCTCGCCCGCGAAGGCGCCCTACGCCCCCGTCCCGAAGGCCTCCGCGACACCCCCCTCCTGCCCTTCGAACCCGGCCCGCTGCCGCCCGCCGGGCCCGACACGCTCGCCGTCACCTGGGCGGGGCACGCCAGTTGGGTCCTGCGCATCGGCGGCCTCACCGTCCTCACCGACCCGGTCTGGTCCCGGCGCATCTTCGGCACCCCGGCCCGGCTCACCCCCGTCGGGGTCCGCTGGGAGGACCTGCCGGCCGTCGACGCCGTCGTCATCAGCCACAACCACTTCGACCACCTCGACGCCCCCACCCTCAGACGACTGCCCCGCCACACGCCGGTCTTCGTCCCCGCCGGACTCGGCCGCTGGTTCGCCCGCCGGGGGTTCCACCGCGTCACCGAGCTCGACTGGTGGGAGGCGGCCGAACTCGACGGCGTGCGCTTCGACTTCGTCCCGGCCCACCACTGGTCCAAGCGCACCCTCCTGGACACCTGCCGCTCCCTGTGGGGCGGCTGGGTGCTCACCGACCGCTCCGGGCGCCGCGTCCACTTCGCCGGGGACACCGGATACGGCCACTGGTTCGCCGAGATCGGCCGCCGCTACCCCGGGATCGACCTGGCGCTGCTCCCCATCGGCGCGTACGACCCGCGCTGGTGGCTCAGCGACGTCCACACCGACCCCGAGGAAGCGGTCCGCGCCCACCAGGACCTCGGGGCACGCCGGATGGCCCCCATGCACTGGGCGACCTTCGTCCTCTCCTCCGAGCCCGTCCTCGAACCCCTCACCCGGGTCAGGGCCGCCTGGGAGAAGGCCGGGCTTCCCCGCGAGGAGCTCTGGGACCTGCCGGTCGGCGGCTCACGGGTGCTCGTGCCCTGACACGCCGTTCCCGGACATGCCGCCGTTCCCTGGCACGCCGTTCCCGGCCACGCCGCCGCTTCCGGACGCACCGTCCCCGGACGCGCCGCCCCCTCCGGTCCGCCGCCCTCCGCGCAGCCGCCGCCACAGTCCGGGAACCGCGCTGAAGAGCACCGTGAGGCCCACCGCCGCCACGACACCCTGCCAGGGCTCCGGGAAGAGCGAACCGCCCAGGATGCCGATCAGCTGGTACGTCGCCGCCCACGCCAGGCAGGCCGCCAGGTCGCCCCGGACGAACCGGCGGAGCGGCATCCCGGCGAGCAGGCAGGCCAGCATCACCGGGATCCGGCCCGCCGGCACCAGACGGGACAGCACGAGCACCGACACCTGATGCGTCTCCAGCCGCTCCTGCGCCTGGGAGAGCCGCTCGGGGGTGACCCGGCCGCGCAGCGCTGCGAGCCACCGCGAACCGTTGCGGGAACGGACCCCGCGCTGCCCCAGCCAGTACAGCGCCGTGTCCCCGAGCCACGCGGCGAAGGCCGCCACCAGGAAGACGAAGAGCAGGGCCGTCGGCGAACTCTGGTGGAAGGCGACCACCGCCGCCGAGCTGACGATCGCACCCGTCGGCACGATCGGCACCAGCGCACCCAGCGCGACGAGCAGGAACAGCGACGGATAGCCGACGGCCTGCTGCGTCGACTCCGGCGGCAGCTCCCGCACCGCCGAGACCATCCCGGTGAACCCACCGATCACCGGGCGACCTCCGGCCGCACCCTCTCACCGTGGCCCAGCAGGTGCACCGCCACCTTCGGGGCGAGCCGCGCCGCGTGCCGGACGAACTCGTCACCCGGGGCGTGGAACTCGTGCGGCCGGACCCCGTCGAGCCCGATCGGCCAGTACGTGCCGTAGTGCACCGGCACCGCCGCCGCCGGGGAGAGCGCGGCGAGCGCCTCGGCCGCCCGCCCCGCGTCGAGGTGACCGTGCCCCAGGTACGGACCCCAGCCGCCGACCGGCAGCAGGGCCACGTCCACCGGCCCGACCGCCTCCGCCATGCCGTCGAACAGACCGGTGTCCCCGGCGAAGTACGTCCGCGCCTCGCCCTCGACGACGTACCCCAGCGCGGGGGCCCGGTGCGGCCCGACCGGCAGGCGCCGCCCGTCGTGCAGCGCCGGCACGGCCCGTACGGTCACGCCCTCCACCGTCACCGTGTCGCCCGGCTCCACCTCCGTCAGCCGAAGCCCGTTGCCGTCGAGCCTGCGCAGGCCCGGCACGGCGGCGGGCGCCCCGCGCGGCACGACGATCCGCGTCCCGGGCGGCAGCAGGCCGAGCGACGGCAGATGAAGGTGGTCGGCGTGCAGGTGCGAGACCAGGACGGCCTCGGCGCGGGCGGCCTCCGGCGGCGGCAGGGCGCCGCGTCGCCTTCGCAGATGGGCGAGGCGCCGGGCGAACAGCGGGTCGGTGAGGAAGCGGACCCCGGAGTCCTCGACCGTGCAGGTCGCGTGACCCCACCAGGTGACCTCCACCGGCATGCCGCCTTCCGTCCTCGGGGGCTCCGGCCGCGACGCCCATGTCCGCGGCCGTTCCGTAACTCCGTAACGAGGGTAAATGTCCGGAGCGTCCTCCGGAGGATGTTCGGCCGTGCCGTTCCCCAGTAGGGTCGGTCCATGGACGACGTTCGGGTGGCGGCGATCGCCAGCCTCACCCCGCTCGAAGAGCTGGACAGCGACCCCTTCCTTGTCGACACGCGCGCCCAGCACGCGATCTGCGCCCGCTGGGCCGACGACAGGGGATACGTGATCGCCCGCCGGCTGCTGTTCTACGGCATCAGGCCCGACCACGAGGCGCTGTGGGTGGACGTGGAAGCGGGGGCGGTCGACCTCTTCGTCGCCGCCAACGAGCGCGTCCTCGCCCGCGCCCTGACCTCCGTCCCCGGCTTCCGCGCCGAGTGCGAGCGCCGCGGGGTCCGGGTCGAGACCGTCCGCCCCGACGAACCCGCCTACGACGCCGCCGCCAAGGCCGTCGTCCACCGCCGCCTCTCCATGCCGACCGCGGGCTACGACGGCACCTGACGGCGGGCCTGCTCGGGCACGGCGCCTTCGGGCCGGTGACCCGGTGCGGCGGCTCCGGACGGGACCCGGTCAGGAACGGCACCTCACGACCGGTGACCGCGCACGGCGCCTTCCGACCGGCGACCGGGTGGGGCGGCGGCATTCGCCGTCACGCGGGGCGCCGACCTGACACACCCGGGCGGCCGGCCGTCACCCGTTCGCCGACCCGGCCGTGGGTGTTGTGCCACGCTTGGGGCAGGAAACGGGCGAAAGGTGAAGCGGGCGTGGGTGACGGGCGATGGGGTGGCGCCGACCGCTGGCGGTCCGCGGGCAGGACGGTGACGCGGGTGGTCGCGGTGTGGGCGGTGTCCACGCTCACGATGCTCGCCCTGGCCGGGCTGCTGCCGGCCTTCGAGCTCCAGTCCGCCGACGGTGACACCTTCACGAGGACGGCCCTCACCGCCGCCACGGCCGCCGGCGCCTTCGGTCTGCTGGGGGCGCTCGTCTGGCCGCTGCTCGTCAGGGCCCTGCTGCTCGTCCCGGCGCTCGTCCTCGGACTGCTCGTCTTCTTCCTCAACGGCTCGCTGCTGATCGTCGCGCTCTGGCTGATCCCCGACGGGCGCGGCGCCGCCGACCCCGAGACCGCCGTCGTGGTCGCGGCCGTCATGTCGGCCGTGGCGTCCGCCACGTCCACGGCCCTTGCCGTCCGCGACGACGACGCCTACCGCCGCCGTCTGTACCGGCTCACCGGGCGCACCCGGCCCCGCGACCCCGGCGACGCCCCGGAGGCCGTCCCCGGGACGGTCTTCCTGCAGCTCGACGGCGTCGGCCACCACGTGCTGCGCGGCGCCGTCGACGACGGCCTCATGCCGACCGTCGCGGGCTGGCTGGACGCGGGCCACCGGCTCACCCCCTGGCGCACCGACTGGTCGAGCCAGACCGGCGCGAGCCAGCTCGGCATCCTGCACGGCAGCAACGAGGACGTGCCCGCCTTCCGCTGGTACGAGAAGGACACCGGCCGCGTGATGGTGTCGAACCGGCCGGCCGGCGCCGTGGAGCTCCAGCGCCGGGCCGTGCGCCGCACCGGCGACGGCGGGCTGCTCACCGTCGACGGAGCGTCCCGCGGCAACCTCTTCAGCGGCGGCGCCGACCAGCTCGCGCTCGTCCTGTCGATGGCCGCCCGGCGCGGGCGTCGCAACCGCTCCCGGGCGGGCTACTTCGCGTACTTCGCCGACCCGGCCAACGCCGTCCGCACCGCCGGATCGCTCGTCACCGAGTGCTTCCGCGAGATGGGCCAGTCGACCCGGGCCCGGCTGCGCCGCGAGGCGCCGCGCGTCTCGCGCGGCGGCACCTACCCCTTCGTCCGCGCCTTCGCGACGGTCGTCGAGCGGGACGTCGTCGTGTCCGCGGTGATGGGCGACATGCTGGCCGGGCGGACCGCCGTCTACGCCGACCTCGTGGCCTACGACGAGGTGGCGCACCACTCGGGCCCGCACGGCCGCGACACCGACCAGGTCCTGCGCCGCCTCGACCGCGCCATCGCGCTCATCGCCACCGTCGCCGAGCACGCCCCGCGGCCGTACCGCATCGTCCTCCTCTCCGACCACGGACAGAGCCCCGGCGAGACCTTCGAAGGCGCGTACGGGCTGACCCTCAAGGACCTCGTACGGGCCGGGTGCGGGCTCCCGGTGCCGCGCCGGGTACGCCGCACCCGCAGCGGTTCGGAGGCGCGGGACGCCGCCAGGGACGCGCTGCGGAGCGCGCTCCACCGGCCCGTCGACGAGTCCGGCGAGGCGGACCGCGAACTGCCCGCCAAGCTCTCCGAGCCGCTCGTCCTCGCCTCCGGCAACCTCGGCCTGGTGTCCTTCCCCGACGTGCCGCACCGCATGACCCGCGAGGAGATCGACCGGCGCCACCCCGCGCTCCTCCGCACCCTCGCCCACCACCCCGGCGTCGGCTTCCTCCTCGTCGCCAGCGCCGAACACGGTTCGGTCCTCCTCTCCCGCGACGGCGCCGAAGTACCCCTCGCCGAGCTCACCGACACCGGCCCCCTGGCCGTCTTCGGACGCGGCGCGGCCGACGCCGTCCGACGCACCGACGGCTTCCCCCACGTCGCCGACATCATGGTCAACTCGATGTACGACCCCGCGACCGGCACCGTCCACGCCTTCGAGGAACAGATCGGCTCCCACGGCGGCCTCGGCGGCGAACAATCCCACCCCTTCCTCCTGTCCCCTCCCGACCTCTCCCCACCCGTCCCCCCGGGCTCCGAACTCGTCGGCGCCGAACACGTCCACCGCGTCCTCCGCCGCTGGCTCCGCGAAACCTCAGGCCCCCAGATCCCCCTCACCCCCTCCCCGTCCACCCCCCGAACCGAAGCCGCCCTCCCCTTCGTACCGGACGAAAAGCACTGATCTGAACGCCCGTTCGCCGCAACTTGCGACCTCTGTTCACGGGGAACAGACTGGTGAAGTAGGCGCGACGCGCCGTCTGGCAGGGGGCCCAGGACACGCCTCCGGGTCTCTCGTTTCCACCTTCCTCCCGTACGCACTCTGCGTTCGCGCCACGCGGCGTTCATCACCCGCGGTGACCAAACCCAGGAGCTGATGACGGTGGACCAGGAAGCCCGTACCTCTTACGCGTCCTTCGAGGCGTCCCTGCTGCAAGCCAACCCCGAGGCCGCGCTGGCACACGAAATAGGCCTTCAGATCCGGGAGTTGTTGCCTCTGGAGAGTCTCGACGACCTGGAGAAGAAGCTGAACGGTGAGCGGCTGACCGTCGGTGGGGAGTACCTGGAAGTGCGCTCCCTCAGGCCCTACGTACCGGAGCAGTTGTTCCCCGTGACCGACGAGCGCGATCTCGCCGTCAAGGTCACGGCGGCCGTACGCACGGCGCTGCGGGAGGCCGGGACTCCCGGCCCCGGGGGTACGGTCCCCGCCGGTCCCGTCCGCACGAGCCTGGCCCGGACGGCGGCCAGGGTCGCCGGCTCCGAGACCGGCGTCGGGTACTTCGACGACGGCTCGATCCTCGGTGGCAAGGCCGCGCCGGCGAGGGAAGAAGGCGGATTCGCCCCGTGGCTCGTCACGCTCAGTCTCACCGACTGCGTCAGCGGGGCGCCGCTGCCATGGTCCTGGATCACCGACGGGACCTACACCTACCTGTTCGGCTGGGATGCCAAGTTCAACGCCGTCGTCCCCGGCGAGTGGGAGGCGTACGGCGTGCGCATCATGCGCGAGGGATACCTCAACCTGTACGTCGTGCTCGTCAGATCGACCATGGAGGGTACGACGCAGAACCTCTGCCTGACCCCCGCTACGGGATAGTCAGGACGAAGGAGTCGTCATCATGGGTCTTCGATTGACCGTCGACATGTTCTCGGGGCGGCCCAATCCCACCTGGGAGGTCACGGATCCGGATCAGGTGCGCGAGTTGGTGAGCCTCCTGGGGCAGGGACGTGACGCCGTCGCGGAGCTGGACAGCGGCTACACCGGCCTCGGTTTCCGCGGTCTGCGGGTGGACCTCACCGACGGCCTCGGGAGCGAGGGCGTCGAACTCGCTGAGTTCCCCCAGAGTTTCAAGCTGGGAGGCGGCGGGGCGAAGGACGCGTCCGCCGGCGCGGAACTGGCCGATCGCCTCCTCGCGACCATCCCGTACGACCTCGGTGAGGGGGGAGGGGTCGCGGTCGGATCGACGGCGTACGCGGAACAGGTGCGGGAGACCGCGCAGGCGGAGATCGCGCGAGCCGTCGGGAACGGGCCCGACACGGCGACGCAGCACGCGCCGCCCGGAGAGACGACGAAGTCCGGCATGAGCGAGAAGATGCTGGAGCAACTGAGCGCTCTCCGTGAGAGAACCGTGTCCTGTCCCTATGACAGCGCGCCCTTCGACCCGGCGTTCTGGAACCATCCGGCGGTCGAGCCGTACAACAACTGCTACGCGTACGCGGTCGGCCTTCGGGTCGACAGGTTCGCGCGGCCGGGGCGCGCGCACTACTACGAGATCCCCGAGACGACCGTGTACGGCTACCAGGTCGCCGTCGGACTCTACAAGGACGGGCTCACGCTGTACGGCTTCCCCTGCCGCTCCGGGAGCATGCGGCTCATCGTGGCCCTGTACACAGGCCGATTCCCGCCCACATCCACCCATCCGCAGGGCTTGCGGGACTTCCACTTCTACCGCTGGCACGCCGAGGGGTACTGGTCACACAAGATGGCCGGCAACGCGGCGCGCACGACGGACGCGGCGGGACAGCTCATCACCGACCTGGCCACGATGAACACCGGCAGCGTCTACGTCGAGCCCTACACCGAAGGGCTCTTCCAGTCCCACTACACGGTGACCATCGCCTGAGGCGCGGCGAGACGGGTCCCCGCGGACATGGTCTCCCGGGGACACGTCATTCGGGGACCTGAGGGAACAGTCCTTACGCCGCTCGGGCGGATCTGGCGTCGGGTGCGCCTCTCGGAGGTGTCGGCGGGGCAGGACGGTTCACCGTGAGCCCCGTGCGCCGGATGACCCGCAGGACCGCCCGTACGGCGGGCCGGCCGGTGCGTCCGGGGTCGGTCCGGCGTCGGTGGATCGTGCTGGTCCTCGTCCTCGGGGCGCTGTTCGGTGCCGGGGCGGCGGGAGCGCTCGGTGGCGGTGGCGAACTCCGTCCCGCCGCGGCGTCGCCGGTGTCCGACGCGGGCGGGGAGACGTACGAACCGGCGGTCGGCGAGGTCTGGCTGCCCGGCCGGGCGCGACGGCGTCGCGGGGGAGTGCGTCCGATCCCCGTCCGGCCGCGCCCTCGCGGAGCACGTCGGCCGTCGCGCGCTCCCGCCCCCGCGTCCGTACCCGCCCCGCGCGGTGACGCGCTCCGGTGCGTGGTGATGCGCTGCTGAGAGGCCCGAGCCTCGCGGCAGTCGTCCTGACATCACCCCCGCACCACGAGGAGCTTTGCCATGCCCGTCGATCCGTACGCCGTCCTCAAGGCCCTGCTGCGCGCCGAGGCCTCCCGCGCCCAGCGCGCCGACCGCTCGGCGCCCGAGGCCGCTACTCGGACACCCGCCCCGGCGCCCGAGCCGCGCCCGTCGCGGGAAGAGCGCGGCCGCTGACCCTGCGGGTCACTGCCCGGCCGGGCGGCCTCACGTCGCCCGGCCTCGCTCGCGTCTCAGGCCGGTTCCGCCGCGCCGACCGGTGTCGGCGTCCGGCGGCCGTGCAGGCCGACGAGGCCCGCGGCGGCGACGGCGAGGACGGTGAGGGCGAGGAGGGCGGGGACGAGGCCGACGAGGGGCCCGGCGGCCAGGCAGCAGACGCCGCCGGTGGCGAGGGCGGTGGGGCGGCGGCCCGAGGTGCGGAGGACGATGGCGGCCGAGCCGAGGAGGAAGACGCCGACGCCGCCGGTGAGGGACCAGGCGACGACGCCGTGGAGGGGCTCGGCGAGACCGTAGTGGCCGGTGTCGGCGACCTGCTGCAGGACCTTCTTCATGCCGAGGGCGCAGAGCACGACACCGGCGACGAGGGGCAGGTGGAGGAAGGTGTACACGTCACGGGCGAAGCGGGTGCGGTCGTCGCCGTCGAGGGACGTGAGCTGGTGTTCGGCGGCCTCGCCGAGCTGCCGGAAGTACAGCCGCCACAGCCCGGCCGAGAGGAGCAGCCCGGCGGCCGAAGCGCCGAGCACGGCGTAGGTGAGCGGGAAGCCGCCGACGCCGACGCCCATCGCGACGATGGACTCGCCGAGCGCGATGATGACGATCAGGCCGTGGCGCTCGGCGAAGTGGCCGGGCGAGTTGACCCGCCAGCCGGACGAGCCGGTGACGTAGACGCCGCCGTAGTCGACGGCCACCGCGCCGAGCCACAGGAGGAGTTGGACCCGGCCGCTGTACGCGGTCCCGATCAGCAGCAGCACCAGCGGGGGAGCCACCGACACCAGCGCCGTACGCCGAAGCGTGGCGCGCAGCGCGCGGTCCCCGGGGCTGGAGATCCAGTACGAGGCGAGATGCAGGACCCGCACGGCTCCGTAGCAGAGCACGAAGAGCAGCGGCGCCGACAACCCGCCGGGCGCGTCGGCGAAGACCTCGGGAACGGCGAGCGAGACGATCAGCACGACGGCCATCACGGTGACGAGCACCGCGAACAGCGCCCCGGAGTCGGCCCGTACGACGTTCCCCAGCCACGCGAAGCAGCACCAGCACCACCACAGCAGCGCGAGCACCACCATCCCGCCGACCACCCGCACCGGCGACGGCGCCGCCGCCATGAGCGCCGTGACCTGCGTGATCGCGTACACGAACACCAGGTCGAAGAAGAGCTCCGCCGGCGTCACCTTGTGATCGTCCGCGGTGGCCACCATCCGGGCCCGTTCCCTGTTCCACGCCATCTCTGTCTCCCCCTCCGAAGCGACCGCTCTCGGCCACCCCGGCGCGAACAATACCCACGCCCACGCCCCGCCGACCCGCCGTCCGAACTCCGGCACCGCTGACGGCATTACCTCGCGCATCGCCTCCCGCATCGCCTCCGCCCTACCTTCGGCATTACCTCCCGCGTAATCGACCCCTTCCCGGCCGGGCGGCATGCTCGTGGTCACCGGAACCCGGGCGGCGCACTCCGCTCGGGCTTCGGGACCACTACCAGCACGAACGTCCCCCGTGGAGGGTGATTCGCCATGTCCCAGACTCTGCTCGCCGGTCTCGCTCGCACGACGCGCCCCGAGGTGGCGGTGCGCCGCTTCCTGGCCCTCGACGCGGTGGTGACGGGGGCGAACGGGATCGCGTACGTGGCCGCGTCGGGTCCGTTGGGGGAGGTGCTGGGGGTCGATGCGGGGCTGCTGTTCGAACTGGGGTTGTTTCTGACGGCGTTCGCCGCGGGGGTGGCGTGGCTGGCGAGCAGGCAGCGGCCGGCGGCGGTCGCGGTGAAGGCGGTCGTGGACGCCAACGTGGTGTGGGCGCTGCTGAGCGTCGTCGCGCTGGTGGCCTGGCTGGAGCCGACGACGGCGGGGCTGCTGTGGACGCCGATGCAGGCGGCGACCGTCGCAGGGTTCGCCGGACTGCAGTGGGCGGCCCTGCGGGCGGCTAGCCGCTGAGTGACCGGAGGTACGCGACCGTCGCCGCGTCGGCCGGGAGGAAGGTCTCGATGGCCAGCTCGGCGACGGTCACGTCCATCGGGGTGTTGAACGTCGAGATCGACGAGACGAAGGACAGGACCTGACCGTCGTGGGCGATGCGCATCGGCAGCGCGAAGTAGGGGTACGGCTCCTCCTCCGGGGTCTCGTCGGCATCGGCGCCCGGCGGTAGCGGGTAGGCGGCCACCTCCTCGTACAGGGCGCGCAGCGACTCGGAGCGCGCCAGGCCGATCTGACGCTCCATCTGGGCGAGCAGGTGGTGCCGCCACTCGCGGAGGTTGAGGATCCGGGGGGCGAGGCCCTCCGGGTGGAGGGTGATCCGCATGGCGTTCAGCGGGGGAGTGAGCAGGTGCTCCGGGAGGCCGGCGAGGAGCAGGCCGATGCCCTGGTTGGCCGCGACGACCGTGTACGAGCCGTCCACCACGAGCGCCGGATACGGGTCGTAGCCCTGGAGCAGCCGCTCGATGCCTTCCCGCAGCGCTTCGAGGCGGGGGGCGTCGAGCGGCGACTCCGTGTAGCGGGGGGCGTATCCGGCCGCGAGCAGCAGGGCGTTGCGCTCCCGCATCGGCACGTCCAGGTGCTCGGCGAGCCTGAGGACCATCTCCTCGCTCGGCCGGGAGCGGCCCGTCTCGACGAAGGAGATGTGCCGCGCCGAGGAGTCGGCGCGCAGAGCCAGCTCCAGCTGGCTCAGTCTGCGCTGCTCGCGCCATCCGCGCAGCAGTGGCCCTACCCCCGTGTCGCTCACGACAGTTGTCATGGCCAGACGGTATCCCAGAGGGGGACCCGGGTAGGTTTCTCCCGGGGCCCCTGTCCGTCACCCCGTCACCCGCACCGCCCGACCGGAGGGAGCACCGCCGTGGCCACACAGCCGCTGTCGCAGAAGGAGATCGAGGACCGACTGCGGGAGCTCCCCGGCTGGTCCGTCGACGAGGACCGGCTCTCCCGGACCTACCGGCTCGGCGACCACTTCGCCGCGACGGCCCTCGTCGTGCACGTGGCGCAGATCCAGCAGGAGCTGGACCACCACTCCGACCTCACCCTCGGCTACAACACGGTCGCCCTCTCCGTGAACACCCATTCCGCGGGCGGTGCCGTCACCGAGAAGGACTTCGAACTCGCCGAGCGCGTCGAGGGGATCGCCCCGGGCCACGGCGCGAACTGACCCCTCGTGCCCCGGCGCTCGTAAGATCATCCGCATGGCTGAGACCGTGCTCGACTACGAGGCAGAGGCAGCGCACTACGACCGGACCCGGGGCGGCGTGCCCCGGGCCGAGGCCGCGGCGCGGGCCGTCCTGTCCCTGGTGCCGCCCGGTGCCCGCACCCTGCTCGACCTGGCCTGCGGCACCGGCCTCGTCACCGAGCGGCTCACCAGGCCGGGCCTCGGCGTGTACGGAGCCGACGCCGCCCACGCGATGCTGCGGACGGCCGCCGGACGCGTCCCCGGCCGGACCGTGCGGGCCGACGCCCGGCGGCTGCCGCTGCCCGACGCCTCGGTGGACGCGGTCTCGGCCGTCTGGCTGCTGCACCTCGTCCCCTTCGCGCCGGAGATCGTCGCCGAGGCGGCCCGAGTGCTGCGGCCCGGCGGCGTCCTCGTCGCCACCGTCGACAAGGACGCCGCCCACGACGTCGGCAGCGACATCGACGAGGTCCTCCGCCCGCTCCGCTCGGCCGCACCGGCCTCCGACCGCGCCGACCTCGTCACCGCGCACGCCGCCGCCCACGGCCTCGACCCCGCCCCCGGCGCCCTCTTCACCGGCCACGGCCAGGGCGCCACCCCGCGCGACACCGTGCGCAAACTGCGCGCCGGCTACTTCGCCTCCTGGTTCAGCGGAGACCCCGCGACCACCGAGACCCTCGCCGCCGCCCTCGGCACCCTCCCGGACCAGGACCGCCGCCGCGCCGACCCCCGCTACCGGCTGGCGAGCTTCGTCAGGCGCGGCTGACCCCTCACCTGCCGGTGCGCCTGAGCCCTCACGCGTCGGTGCGCCTGAGCCCTCACCCGTCGGCGCGCCTGAGCCCTCACGCGTCGGCGCGGCCGAGCCCCCACCCCCCGGCGCGGCCGAGCCTCACCCGTCGGCGCGGCTGAACTCCATCACCCAGTTCGTCACCCACCGCGCCCCGGCCCCGTGATCGTCCGGCGCGAACGCCTGCTCCCAGCGGGCCGTGTCCGGACCGATCCCGGACCAGCGGAACCGCACCAGGACCGGACGTCCCCGGTAGCTGTCGGTCCCTTCGAAGACGCCCGACCCGTCCTCGGCGAACCGGCCCCTGACCGGCGGGCAGAGCGTTCCCGTACGGCTGTCGGACCAGTTCAGGGTCCACTCGCCGGTCTCCGGCTCGTACAGCCGCAGCGTCAGCCCGCTGAACCCCTTCGACGGGAACACGATCTCGTCGACATGGGCGCGCCCGTCCCAGAAGAGCCGTCCCGTCGTGTGCCCGTCGAACTCCTCCCAGCCGCCGGCCGGGTCGAGGAAGTCGGCGAGGCGCCGGTTGCGGACCGTCCACGCGCCGTCGAGGAAGTCGAAGCCGTGGTGCGTCACGCGCTCGCCCCCGTGGCCGTGGTACCGGAGGGGAGCGCGTCGCCGAGGTAGGCGGCCAGATCCGGAGTCTCCGGCGCGAGCATGTGCCGTATCCAGGCGCTCCGTTCGTGTCCGAGCGGCGCCAGCTCCCACACGCAGCCGATCCAGGGGCGTTCGGTCCGGACGAAGTGCGCCGGATCGGTGTCGGGGCAGTCGAGGGCGGGCTGGCCGGCGGCCGCGCCGCGGAAGTGGAGCACGTTGTCCCAGACCCAGCTGTACGTGTTGAGGTAGGCGCCGGTGTCGCCGCCGCGGTGGAGCACCACGAAGCCCGCGGCCGGAGTGCCGTCCGGCTCGGGGAGCAGCTCCGGCAGGAGGGCGTACGCGGCCCGCTCCACCTCGGGTTCGATGCCCGCGGGATCGGAGGTGACGTGGTAGCGCTTGAGGTGCCGCCCGGCGATCTCGACCGGCGGCAGGGCGAGGAGGTTCTTCTCTGCGAAAGCCATGGCTGGACCGTACGAGCCCTTCACTGACACCTTGTGTCAGTGAAGTCCAGTCGTCTCCTCTCGATCCTCCTGCTGCTCCAGACCGGCGGCCGGATGACCGCCGGCCGGCTCGCCGAGGAGCTCGGGGTGTCCGTCCGCACCGTCTACCGGGACGTCGAGGCGCTGCACGCCGCCGGGGTCCCGCTGTACGGGGACGCCGGGCACCGCGGCGGCTACCGGCTCCTGCCGGGACACCGCACCCGCCTCACCGGCCTCTTCGCCCCCGAGGCGGAGGCGCTGGTCCTGGCCGGCATGCCCGGGGCCGCCGAAGGACTCGGGCTCGGACCGCACTTCGCCGACGCCCAGCTGAAGCTGCGCGCGGCGCTCCCGGCGGCCCTGCGCGAGCACGTCGACCGGCTGCGGGCCCGCTTCCTCATCGACGCCCCCGGCTGGTACGACGAGGGCGACGAGGCCCCGTTCCTGCCGGAGGTCGCCGACGCCGTCCGCACCGGCCGCGTCGTCGAGGTCCGCTACCGGCGCTGGAAGGAGCCGACCGACGTCGACCGGCGCCTGGAGCCGTACGGTCTCGTGCTGAAGGCCGGCCGCTGGTACCTGATCGCCGGGCCCGGACCGCGCACCTACCGCGTGGACCAGATCCTCGCGCTCACCGTCACCGACGACGAGGCCGTGATCCCGGCGGACTTCGAGCTCGCCGCGCACTGGCGGGCGAGCGGGACCGACTTCCACCGGCGGCTCCACCAGGGCGAGGCCGTCGTACGGATCTCCGCGCGCGGCGCCGCCCGGCTCACCGGAGCCGCCGCCCGGGCCCTCGCCGCCACCGGCACGCCCGAACCGGACGGCTGGACCCGCGCCACCCTCCCCGTGGAATCGCCGCGGCACGCCCACGACACCTTCCTGGGACTCGGCGCGGACGTCGAGGTCCTCGCTCCCGAGGACCTCCGCGACCGCATCGCCGCGACCGTACGGACGCTGGCGGAGCGATACGGCTGAGGGGAGCACCACGCCCCCGGCCGTCACCGACCCCGTCACCGGCCGTCACCGACCGCGTCACCGTGGTCCGGTCGTCACCGACCGCGCCCCCGGCTTCGCCCCCGGCCCTGCCCCTGCCCCCGCCCCCGACCCCCGGCCCCCGCCTCAGGCGACCGGTCCGCCCCACGTCTCCGTCGCGAAGTCGGCGAAGGAGCGCGGCTCGCGGCCCAGGATGCGCTTCACGCCGTCCGTCGCGGAGGCGTTGTGGCCGTCGAGGAGCGTCGCGAACAGGGCGGCGAGCCACTCCGCCTCGGGCGCCGGGAGGCCGAATCCGGCGAGCAGTCCGGCGTAGTCGGCCTCGGACACCGGCGCGTAGACCACCGGGCGGCCCGAGGCGCGGGAGATCTCCGCGGCGACCTCGGCGAAGGACAGCGGCCGGGGGCCGGTCACCTCGTGCACCCGCCCGGCGTGACCGTCCGCCGTCAGGGTCTCGACGACGACGTCCGCGAGGTCGTCCGCGTCGATGAAGGGCTCGGCGGTGTCCCCCGCGGGGAAGACGACCGCGCCTTCGGCGACGCCCTCCGCGAGCAGTCCCTCCGAGAAGTTCTGCGCGAAGAACGAGGCCCGTACGACGGTCAGTTCGGCCCCGGAGGCCGCGGCGCGGAGGGACTCCTCCGCCAGGACCGCCTCCGGCTCCCCGCGCCCGGAGAGGAGCGTGAGCCGTCGTACGCCGTTCTCCACGGCCAGCCGGCCGAAGGTCTCCATCGCCTCGACCGCGCCGGGGGCGGCCAGGTCCGGGTAGTAGGCCACGTAGGCGGCGTCCGCGCCCCGGAGCGCGGCGGCCCAGGTCTCCGGGGCCTCCCAGTCGAAGGGGGTCGCCCCGCTGCGGGACCCGGCGCGGACCGTGGCGCCGAGTGCCGTGAGGCGTTCGGCCACGCGCCGACCGGTCTTGCCGGTGGCACTGGTCACCAGGACCGTCGTGGCGCGGGTGGTCGATGCGGGCTGCGTCTGCTGCGTGTTCGTCGTCATGGCTCAAGACTCCCGCCGGCGGCCCCCGCCGCCCATGCTCCGCCGTCTCACGGGCCTACGCCTCCGTCTCACCCGCGCGCACGCTCTACCCTTGCCCACCATGGACGCACTCGCCGGACTCCTCGACGGTCCACGCGCCAAGGGCGCCTTCCTGCTGCGCATGATCATGGAACCGCCGTGGTCCGTGCGCATCGAGGACGAGGCCCCGATCTGCCTCATGTGCGTCACCGACGGCGAGGCGTGGATCGTCCCCGACACCGGCGCTCCCGTCCTCCTGCGCCCCGGGGACATCGCCATCGCCTGCGGCCCGGAGCCGTACACGGTCGCCGACACCCCCGACGCGCCGCCGCGCGCCCGCATCGGACCCGACGGCACCTGCACCACCCTCAGCGGCGAGCCCCTCTCGCAGAGCATGCGGCTCGGCGTCCGCACGTGGGGCAACGCGCCGGACGGCGGCACGACGGTCCTCGTCGGCACGTACCTGATGGACGGCGAGGTCGGCCGCCGGCTCCTCGACGCCCTGCCGGGACTCGTGCACCTGCCCGCGGACGTGTGGAACTGCCCGCTCATGCCCTTCCTCGACGAGGAGATCTCCCGCGACGAGCCCGGCCAGTCCGTCGTCCTCGACCGGGTCCTCGACCTGCTGCTCATCGCCGCCGTCCGCGCCTGGTTCGCCCGGCCCGGCGCCGAGGCGCCCGCCTGGTACCGCGCCATGGGCGATCCGGTCGTCGGCCGGGCGCTCCGGCTCCTCCAGAACGATCCCGCCCACCCGTGGACCGTCGCCTCGCTCGCCGCGAAGGCGGGCGTGTCCCGGGCCGCGCTCGCCCGCCGCTTCACGACGCTCGTCGGCGAGCCCCCGATGGCGTACCTCACCGGCTGGCGGATCGCCCTCGCCGCCGACCTGCTGCGCGAGCCGGACGCCACGGTCGAGGCCGTCGCCCGGCGGGTCGGCTACAGCGGCGCGTTCGCCCTGAGCGCCGCCTTCAAGCGGGTACGGGGGATCAGCCCGCAGGAGCACCGGACCGCCAGGGAGTGACGGACGCCGCCCCGGCACCGTTTGCCGGACCGGCAACATTTCTCGCGCTCCGCGCGGCCCCGACGCACCCTGGTCGCATGAGCCAGCATCACGGATCCCACCCCGGCCACTCGCACGGCGAGGGCCACGGCACCCAGCACACCGAGGCGCACACCGACGCCGTCGACCCGCACGGCGACGGGCACTCCGGCGGTCACCGGCACGGCCACGGCGGTCACCACCACGACGGCACCCACCTGGACTGGGCCGAGCTGGGCCCGCTCCTGGAGCGGCAGGCCGAGGTCGCGGGCTCCGCGTACGCGGACGCGGCCGCCTGGCTCGGCACGCTCGCCCCGGTGCCGGGCGTCCGCCGGATCCTCGACGTCGGCAGCGGCCCGGGCGTCGTCACGAGCCTGCTCGCGGAGGCGTTCCCGGGTGCCGAGGCGGTGGCCGTCGACGGCAGCCCCGCACTCCTCGCCCGCGCCCGGACCTACGCCGAAGCCCGCGGGCTCGGCGCCCGGGTCTCGACCCTGCACGCCGAACTCCCCGAGGCCATCGGCTCCTTGGGGAGCGCCGACATCATCTGGGCGGGCAACTCCATGCACCACATGGGCGACCAGGGGGCCGCGCTCGCGGCGTTCGCCGAACTGCTCCACCCCGGCGGCCTGATGGTCCTCGTCGAGGGCGGGCTGCCCCTCCGCCACCTGCCCTGGCACATCGGGATCGGCCGGCCGGGCCTGGAGGCCCGGCTCGACGCCGCCCAGGCGGACTGGTTCGGCGAGATGCGCGCCGATCTCCCCGGCGCCAAGGACGAGCCGGACGACTGGCGGGCCCTCCTCGCCGGCGCCGGACTGACCCCGGCCGGCACCCGCACCTTCCTCACCGACATCCCCGCGCCGGTGTCCCCGGTCGTACGGGAGCTGGCGGTCTCCCACTACACGCGTCTGCGGGACGGCGTCGCCGCCCGGCTCGACGCGGACGACAAGGCGACGCTCGACCGGCTCCTTGACCCCGCCGACCGGGCGTCGCTGCACCACCGCGGCGACCTGTTCCACCTCACGGCCCGCACGGTCCACACCGCCCGCAAGGGCTGACGGACCGGGCGCGACGCGTCAGGACACCGACTCCAACCGCCACCACTGGAACGGGGAGTCGGTGTCCTCCCACTGCCGGACGTCGCCGCCGTCA
Organism: Streptomyces sp. LMG1-1-1.1; assembly: GCF_040815545.1. Lineage (NCBI taxonomy): Bacteria > Bacillati > Actinomycetota > Actinomycetes > Kitasatosporales > Streptomycetaceae > Streptomyces > Streptomyces sp. LMG1-1-1.1. Next base: position 269,667 of record NZ_JBFPNH010000001.1, read on the forward strand.
TCCGTCGATCCGGCCGCGACCTCCAGGAGCAGCCCGCTGACGAAGCTCACCAGGGCCACCGTCCCCGGCGACTGGAGGTCCTGCTCGATGATCCATTCCTGCGCGCCGAAGTTGTTCGCCGTCCACTGCTGGATGTTGGCGCCGTTCTCCGTGGACGCGTTCGCGACGTCGAGGCGCTTCCCGCTCGCCGCGTTCACCAGGTGGTACAGCCCGCCGCCGTTCGGCACGGGCCTGATGTGCCAGTGCTGCCCGGGAGTTCCGTTCTCGGTGCCCTGCTGCACGTTGGCGCCGCTGCGCTTCGACCCCTGGTACACCTCGAGCAGCAAGCCGCTCGCCACGTTCCGCACCCGGTAGAGGCCCTCCTCCACGGGCCCCGGAGAACCGCTCACCACACCGACTCCTTCACTTCGCCAGGCTGTTGGACGCGCGGCGCGCGGGCCGCGGGGCGGCCCCGCCGGGCGTCGACGACTCTACGTCGCGGGTACGACAGCGGGCCGGGCCTGACACCATGGGGCCGGTGACCGATCCCGATCTCCGTTCCCTGCTCGACGACCCCGCCCGGGTCCTGCGCCACGACCGCGCCGAGCTCCGCACCCTCCTCGACGCCCTGCCGGGGGGCGACGGCGGGGTGGGCCGCGAGGTGTTCACCCAGGCCGAGGCCGTCTTCGGTGCCGCTCCCGTGACCTCCGCCGAGTTCGCCTCGTGGCTGCACTTCGCGGCGACCGTCCTCGGCCACCGCGCGTACGCCGAGCAGGTGGCCGCCGCCGAACCCGGGCTTCCGTGGCGGACGGTGTGGGCGTGGTGGCGTCCGGTCGGCGCGTACGAGGCCGAGCCGAACCTCAGCGGCGACCGCTCCGCCGAGATGTACGAGGCCGACGGGCGGCCGCTGCTCAGGATCTGGGCGCTGTGGTGCCCGGACACCTGGCTCGACCCGGCGTCCGGACGGGTCCTCCCCGCCCCCGCCGACGGCGCCGAGCCCCGGGACGACGTGGAGCCGGACGGGCCCTGGCTGTTCGACGCCGACGAGGAGTCCTGGGCCCTGCGCGCCCCCGACGGCTGGGAGGAGCCGATCCCGCTGGAGGGCGGCCGCTCGGTCTTCTTGGACGCGCGCGGGGTGGTCGTCGTCGAGCGGAACGACGCGGCCCTCGCCGACTGGCCGACGGGCGGCGCCGACGCCTCGGAGCGGACACCGGCGGACGGCGGACCGTGGTTCCGCCCCGGCACGAGGGACACCGCGGGTCCTCTCACCGCGGCCCGGCTCGACGCGGTGTTCGGAGCCGCCGGGGTCGTCCGGGTCGCGGCGGACGATCTGCCCGCGGCTCTCGTCCACGCGCCCACCCGCGTCCTGCTCGCCGAGGCCGGTCTGCCGCGCCACTGGGCGGCGGGCGTCACGTCGTTCGCGGCGGCGGCCGCCTTCCTGGAACCCGGCCCGGAGGGCCTGCTCCGCGTCGGCTCGTTCGACCTCGGCTACTGCGACCCCGGCGAGGTGTTCCTGGACCCGGTGACCGGCGCGGTCGGCATGCGGCAGCCGGACGGCAGCCACGGCCCCGGCGGCGACGCCGTGTTCCCGCTCGTCCGCGACCTGGACTCCTTCGTCCGGTTCCTGGAGGGGGTCCGCCGGTACATGGGCGCGTGCTGGGATCCGTACGAAGGCGAGGACGGCGTGAAGGCGTTCCTCCGTGCCATGGCGGAGGTGGACGCCGTGGCGCTGGCCGAGGGAGCGCCCGGCGCGGAGGTGTGGGAGCACCTCTTCGCCTCGATCACCGAATTGGGCGTCGACGGCTACTGAGCCCGGGGCAGGGCCACCGGCCCCGCCGTCGGCGGTCACCCGGCCCGACACTCACGATCACCGGTCCCGCCATCGCCGGTCACCCGGCCCGGCACTCGCGGTCACCGGGCCCTCCGTCCGTTCCCGAGGCGCCGCCGCACCGCCGAGGCGGCGCGGTGCGGCAGGCTCTTCCGTGTCCTTCAGGCGCCGACGTTGAACTCGGCCGGGTTCGGGCCGAGACGGCGGTTCTCGTCGAGGGCGTCGACGGCGGCCAGGTCCTCGGCGTCCAGCTCGAAGCCGAAGACGTCGATGTTCTCCCGGATGCGCGACGGGGTGACCGACTTCGGGATCACCACGTTCCCCAGCTGGAGGTGCCAGCGCAGCACCACCTGGGCCGGCGTCCGGCCGTGCTTCTGGGCGATGGCGACGATGGCCGGGACCTCCAGGAGGCCGCGGCCCTGGCCGAGCGGCGACCAGGCCTCGGTGGCGATGCCGAGCCGGGCGTGCTCCTCGCGGGACGCCTGCTGCGGGAGCTGCGGGTGGAGCTCGATCTGGTTGACGGCGGGCACGACCGAGGTCTCGCCGATCAGCCGCTCCAGGTGCTCCGGAAGGAAGTTGGAGACGCCGATCGCCTTGGCGCGCCCGTCCGCGAGGATCTTCTCGAACGCGCGGTACGTGTCCACGTACGCGTCCTTCGTCGGCACCGGCCAGTGGATCAGGTACAGGTCGACGTAGTCGAGGCCCAGCTTGTCGAGCGAGGCGTCGAAGGCCTTCAGCGTCGTGTCGTAGCCCTGCTCGCTGTTCCACAGCTTGGTGGTGACGAACAGTTCCTCGCGGGGGATCCCCGAGGCGGCGACGGCCTGCCCCGTGCCCACCTCGTTCTGGTAGATCGCGGCGGTGTCGATCGAGCGGTAGCCGGCCTCCAGGGCGGTCGCCACGGCCGTCGCCGCCTCGTCGTCCGGCACCTGCCAGACGCCGTAGCCCAGCTGCGGCATCAGGACGCCGTTGTTGAGGGTGACCGAGGGAACGTTGCTGTCCGTGCTCACGTGGGATGAATCCTTACGTCGTCGTCGCTGGCTGTACGGAGGTACTCCCAGCGTCAACGATCACGGAACGTTCCGCATTCCGGCCCGCCGGTCAGCCGTAGAGCGCCTCGACCTCCGCCGCGTACGCCCGCTCGATCGCCTTCCGCTTCAGCTTCAGCGACGGGGTGAGCAGCCCGTGTTCCTCGCTGAAGGGATGCGCCAGGATCCGGAACGTGCGGATCGACTCGGCCTGCGAGACCAGCGTGTTCGCCGCCACCACCCCCCGCCGGATCTCCGTCTCCAGCGAGGGATCGCGCACCAGCTCCGCCGGCGCGAGCGGCGCCCGGCCCTGCATCGCGAGCCAGTGCTCCACCGCCTCCTGGTCGACGGTGACGAGGGCGGCGACGTACGGCCGGTCGTTGCCGACGACGATGCACTGGGCGATCAGCGGGTGCGCGCGCACCCGCTCCTCGAGTCCGGCGGGCGCGACGCTCTTGCCGCCCGACGTCACGAGGATCTCCTTCTTCCGCCCCGTGATGGTCAGATAGCCGTCGTCGTCGAGGGCGCCGAGGTCCCCGGTGGCCAGCCAGCCGTCGTTGAGGACGGCGGCGGTCGCCTCCGGGTCGTTGAGGTAGCCCGAGAAGACCTGGCCGCCGTGCAGCCAGATCTCGCCGTCCTCCGCGATGTGCACCGTCGTGCCGGGCACCGGCTGTCCGACCGTGCCGTACTTGGTCCGGTCGGGCGGGTTCGCGGTGGCGGCCGCCGACGACTCGGTCAGCCCGTACCCCTCGAAGACCGTGATCCCGGCGCCCGCGAAGAACAGGCCCTGCCGGCGGTCCATCGCCGAACCGCCGGACATCGCGTGCCGGACCCGCCCGCCCAGGGCGGCCCGGACCTTCCCGTACACCGTCTTCTCGAAGAACTGGTGCTGCACCCGCAGCGCCGCGGACGGCCCGGGGCCGGTCCCGAACACCTTCTGCTCCAAGGCCTCCGCGTACCCGACGGCCACCTCCACGGCCTTGTCGAACGGGCCGGCCTTCCCCTCGCTCTCCGCCTTGCGCCGGGCCGCGTGGAAGACCTTCTCGAAGACGTACGGAACGGCCAGCACGAAACTCGGCCGGAACGCCGCAAGATCCGGGAGCAGCTCGGCGGCGGCCATCACCGGCTGGTGTCCCAGCTTCACCCCGCCCCGGACCGCCGCGACCTCCACCATCCGTCCGAAGACGTGCGCGAGCGGCAGGAACAGCAGGGTCGACGCCTGTTCCCCCGGCTGGGAACGGAACACCGGCTCCCAGCGGCCCATCAGCATGTCCGTCTCGAACATGAGGTTCGCGTGGGTGATCACACAGCCCTTCGGGCGGCCGGTCGTCCCCGACGTGTAGATGATCGTCGCCACCGTCTCGGGGGTCACCGCCCGCCGGTGCCGGTGGACAACCTCCTCGTCGATGTCCGTGCCGGCCGCCGTCAGCTCGGCCACCGCGCCCGAGTCCAGCTGCCAGAGCCGCTGGAGCCGGGGCAGCCGGTCGATGACCGAGCCGATCGTCATCGCGTGGTCCTCGTGCTCCACCACGCACGCCGTGACCTCGGAGTCGTACAGCATCCAGAAGACCTGCTCGGCGGAGGAGGTCGGATAGACGGGGACGGGCTGGGCGCCCACGGCCCACAGCGCGAAGTCGAACAGCGTCCACTCGTAGCGGGTGCGGGCCATGATCGCGACCCGGTCGCCGAACCGCACCCCCTCCGCGATCAGGCCCTTCGCGAGGCCGAGCACCTCGTCCCGGAAGCCGGCGGCGGTCACGTCCCGCCACTCGCCGTCCGGTCCCTTGCGGCCGAGCGAGATCCGGCCGGGCTCGGTCGCGGCACGTTCGAACACGGCGTCCGCCAGACCGCCGACCTGAGGCGCCGCCTCGACGGGCGGCACGGTGAACTCGCGCACTGACCTGCTCCTCGACGGCTCGATGGCTGGAAAGCCTCTTGTCGCACTCCGTTCGGCGCGGGTGACGGTACCCCACCCGCCTGCCCGGCGGGAGGGCCTTCACCAAGCCGGGACATTCCGTGTTCCCACAGGTCAGGGCTGGTGAGGTGGTCAAGTCACGGTCGCCCCGGCGCTGTTACCGACCGGACGGTACGTCCCCCGGGGGCGAATCTCCACCGAATCTGTACCGACCGCTCACGCGGAGACCTTCCGGGGGTCGCCGTGCGGCCTCGTGCCGCCCGCCTCAGCGGGGCCGGTGCAACCGGTCACCGCCCGCGAGGATCGCGTCCGCCAGCGCGTCGGCCGCCTCCTGCACCGCCCCGCCCCGGCGCCCCGACCGCAGGACGAAGCCCACCTCGCCGAGCTCCGGGAGCCCGGCGCGGGCCGGCACCGGCACGAGGCCCGGCGGCACCAGGCCCCGGGTGTGCGCCATCACGCCGAGGCCGGCGCGGGCCGCCGCGACGTTCGCGCTGAGGCTGGAACTCGTACACGCGATCCGCCAGGCCCTGCCCTGCGCCTCCAGCGCCTCCAGGGCCCGCGCGCGCGTGATCCCCGGCGGCGGGTAGAGGATGAGCGGCACCGGCCGGTCCGGATCGAGCCGCAGCCCCGGCGCCCCGATCCAGATCAGGGAGTCCTCCCAGACGAGCCGGCCGCCGCTCTCCGCCCCGCGCCGCTTGGCCAGGATCAGATCGAGCCGGCCGGCCGCCAGCCGGGCCTGGAGCGTCCCGGACAGCTCGACCGTCAGCTCCAGGTCGACCTCCGGATGCTCGCGCCGGAACGACTCGAGGATCTCCGGCAGCCGCGTCGTCACGAAGTCCTCCGACGCGCCGAACCGCAGCCGCCCCCGCAGCCGGGTCCCGCCGAAGAACGCCGCCGCCCGCTCGTGGGCCTGGAGGATCGTGCGCGCGAACCCGAGCATCGCCTCGCCGTCCTCCGTCAGCTCCACCCGGTGCGTGTCCCGGCTGAACAGCGGCCTGCCCGTCGCCTCCTCGAGGCGCCGCACGTGCTGGCTGACGGTCGACTGGCGCAGCCCGAGCCGGTCGGCCGCGCGCGTGAAGCTCAGCGTCTGGGCAACGGCGAGGAACGTGCGCAACTGGGAGGGCTCGTACACGGCACGACGCTATCGCGGGTCCCGCCATCACGAAAGGTGATGACAGTCAGAGCGCTGTACGGGATTCCCGATCACCGGGCGCTGGAGCAGGATGGACCCGCGCGCCACCCCGATTGCCGTACGGGCGCGCCCCGTACCCGCGCGGGCCGCGCGCCCCCGCAGTGCAGAGCTGGAGCCCATGACCCGCCACACCCCCCGCCGTGCCCTTCGCCTGCCGTCCCGGCCGCCCGTCGACGCGTACGTCCTCGCGCTGCTCGGCACGGTCGGCCTCGCCGCGCTCCTGCCCGCCTCCGGGGCGGCCGCGGACGTCGCCGAAGGCGCGTCGACGGGCGCCGTGGCCCTGCTCTTCTTCCTCTACGGCGCCCGGCTCTCCACCCGCGAGGCCCTCGACGGCCTCAAGCACTGGCGGCTCCACCTCACCGTCCTCGGCTGCACCTTCATGCTCTTCCCGCTGCTCGGACTCGCCGCGCGGGGCCTCGTGCCGACCGTCCTCACCCCTGAGCTGTACAGCGGACTCCTCTTCCTCTGCCTGGTGCCGTCCACCATCCAGTCCTCCATCGCGTTCACCTCGATCGCCCGCGGCAACGTGCCCGCCGCGATCTGCGCCGGCTCGTTCTCCTCGCTCGCCGGCATCGTCCTCACCCCGCTCCTCGCGGCCCTGCTCCTCGGCGGCGGCACGGGCGGCCTCTCCGCCGACGGTCTCCTGAGGATCGTGCTCCAGCTGCTCGTGCCGTTCCTCGCCGGCCAGTTCCTGCGCCGCTGGGTCGGGGGATTCCTCGTCCGCCGCAAGAAGGCCCTCGGGTACGTCGACCGGGGCTCGATCCTCCTCGTCGTCTACACCGCCTTCAGCCAGGGCATGACCGCCGGCGTCTGGCACCTCGTGACCCCGGCCCGGCTCGGCCTGCTGCTCGCCGTCGAAGCCGTCCTCCTCGCCGCGATGCTGGCCCTGACCTGGTACGGGGCCGGCCGCCTCGGCTTCGACCGGGCCGACCGGATCGCCGTCCAGTTCGCCGGCTCCAAGAAGAGCCTGGCCGCCGGACTGCCCATGGCGAGCGTCCTCTTCGGCCCCCACGCCTCCCTCGCCGTGCTCCCGCTCATGCTCTTCCACCAGACGCAGCTGATGGTCTGCGCGGTCATCGCCAAGCGCCGCTCACGCGACGCGGAGGCGGACGGCCCGAAGGATCCGGCCGTAGAGACCGCGGAGACCGCGGAGACCGCGGAGACCGCGGTGACGCGGTCGTGACCCCGGGCGCACCCTCCGGCGGCCGGATCACACCCCCGGCGGCGCCGGGATGATCATCCGGGCCGCTACGGTGCTCCCATGCCCGCACTCGATCCCGGCCGCACCGCGCTCGTCCTCGTCGACCTGATGGAACGCATCGTCGCGCTGCCCCTCGCCCCCCGCCCCGGCACCGACGTCCTCGCCGCGTCCGCCCGGCTCGCCGACACCTTCCGGGACGCCGGCGCGCCCGTCGTCCACATCCGCGTCGAGCGGCCGAACGTCGCGAACCAGCCGCCCGGCAGCGAGCTCGTCCCCGACCTGGTCAGGGACGGCGAGCCCGTCGTCGTGAAGCGGACCGTCGGCGGTTTCCAGGACACCGGCCTGCACGAGCTGCTCTCGGGGTTCGGCGCGACCACCCTGGTCTTCGGCGGCATCGCCACCAACCTCGGCGTCGAGTCGACCGCCCGCGCCGCCGGCGACCTCGGCTACGACCTCGTCTTCGCGGAGGACGCCATGTCGGCCCTCACCGCCGACGAGCACCGCGCCTCCGTCGACCTCGACTTCCCCCGCCTCGGCACGGTCGCACCGGTCGCCGCCATCACGCTGGACGGACCGCGGTGACCCCCGTACCGATACGTTACGGGGCCCGCCCCTGCTCGCTCGTCGTCTGCCGCGGCTGCTGCTGCGGCGACGGCGGCAAGAACCCCGGCACCGACCACGCGGGCCAGCTCGCCCGCCTCCGCGAGGCCGCCGCGGCCTCCGGCGGCCGGCTCGCCGTCCGTACCAGCGACTGCCTCGGCCCCTGCGCCCAGGCCAACATCGTCGTCGTCCAGCCCTCCACCGAGGGCCGGCGGCGCGGCGGCCGGGCCGCCTGGGTCGGCTTCACCCTGGACGAGGACTGCCTCGACGACATACTCGCCTGGACCGCGGCCGGCGGCCCCGGCATCGCCCCGCCCCCGGCCACCCTCGCCCTCCAGATGATCGACCCGCCCAAGAACTGACCCCGGCCGGATCCGGGTCCCGCCGGAGCCCGGGTCCCGCCGGACGCCGATCCGCCGGAGCCCGGGTCCCGCCGGACACCGATCCGCCGGGACCCGGGCCGAGCCGGACGGCGATCCGGCCCGACCAGTGGCCCTGTCAGACGACGATCCGGTGCTCTCCCGCGTACACGTTCATGTCCGGTCCGCGCAGGAAGCCCACCAGCGTCAGGCCGGTCTCCGCGGCCAGGTCGACGGCGAGCGAGGACGGAGCGGAGACGGCCGCGAGGACCGGGATGCCGGCCATGACGGCCTTCTGCGCGAGCTCGAACGAGGCGCGCCCGGACACGAGCAGCACGGCCCGCTCCAGCGGCAGCAGCCCCTCTGTGAGGGCCCGCCCGACGAGCTTGTCCACGGCGTTGTGCCGGCCCACGTCCTCCCGTACGTCGAGCAGCTCGCCGTCCTCGGTGAAGAGGGCGGCCGCGTGCAGCCCGCCGGTGGTGTCGAAGACCCGCTGCGCGGCCCGCAGCCGGTCGGGCAGCGTGGAGAGCAGGGCGGGCGTGAGCCGGAGCGGGGGAGTGTCGGCGATCGGGAAGCGGGCCGTGGTGCGGACGGCGTCGAGGCTGGCCTTGCCGCACAGGCCGCAGGACGAGGTCGTGTAGACGTTCCGCTCCAGGCTGATGTCCGGGACCACGACACCGGGTGCGAGCTGCACGTCCACGACGTTGTACGTGTTGGTGCCGTCGTCCTTGGCACCCGCGCAGTACACGATGTTGCGCACGTCGGAGGCGGCCGCGAGGACCCCCTCGCTCACCAGGAAACCGGCCGCGAGCGCGAAGTCGTCACCCGGGGTGCGCATGGTGATCGCGATCGGGCGCCCGTTCAGACGGATCTCCAGCGGCTCCTCGGCCACCAGGGTGTCGGGCCGTGCGTTGACCGCACCGCCACGGATCCGCAGGACACGCCGTCGCTCGGTGACCCGACCCATCGTGACCGTTCTCGTTTCTCTGCGCGGGGAAGGCCGGGAGGTCCCGGCCCGGGCCATTCTCCTCCACGGGTGCGGGGACGACATCCGGGTCCGCGGCGGCGCCGGAGCCCCGCCCCGCCAGGGGCCTTGTCACGGTCGGCCAAGCGGTACGGGTGAATCTTGGTGGTTTACGTCACCTGTTACCCATCAGTCGCTGGCAAGACTGGGGGATCCTGCCGGACGAACGAACCACCTAGGGGGTCCCGGGTATGACGGGCACTCGCATCGCCGCACTCGGGCACTACCAGCCCGCCAAGGTCCTCACCAACCACGACCTCGCCGAACTCGTCGACACCGACGACGCGTGGATCACCAGTCGGGTCGGCATCCGCACGCGGCACGTCGCCGGGCCCGACGAGCCGGTCGACGAGCTCGCCGCGCACGCCGCCGGCAAGGCCCTCGCCACGGCCGGCCTCACCCCCGACGACATCGACCTCGTCCTCGTCGCCACCTCCACCGCGATCGACCGCTCGCCGAACACGGCCGCCCGCGTCGCCGCCCGCCTCGGCATGACGTCGCCCGCGACCATGGACCTCAACGTGGTCTGCGCCGGCTTCACGCACGCCCTCGCCACCGCCGACCACGCCGTACGGGCCGGCGGGGCCCGCCGGGTCCTGGTGATCGGCGCCGACAAGATGACCGCCGTGACGGACTGGACCGACCGCACCACCTGCGTCCTCACCGGTGACGGCGCGGGTGCCGCGATCGTCGAGGCCGTCGACGACGCCGACGCCGGCGACGAGCCCGGCATCGGACCGGTGCTGTGGGGCTCGGTCCCCGAGATGGGCCACGCCGTCCGCATCGAGGGCACCCCGCCCGTCTTCGCGCAGGAGGGGCAGTCCGTCTACCGCTGGGCCACCCAGTCGCTGCCCGCGCTCGCCCGCAAGACCTGCGAGCGCTCCGGCATCGCCCCCGAGGACCTCGCCGGCGTCGTCCTCCACCAGGCCAACCTGCGGATCATCGAACCGCTCGCCGCGAAGATCGGCGCCGTCAACGCGATCGTCGCCCGCGACGTCGTCGACTCCGGCAACACGTCGGCCGCCTCCATCCCGCTCGCCCTGGCCAAGCTGGTCGAGCGCGGCGAACTGCCCTCCGGCGCCCCGGTCCTGCTCTTCGGCTTCGGCGGCAACCTGTCGTACGCGGGCCAGGTCGTCCGCGTCCCGTAGCGCGGGCCCCGGTCACTCCTCCGGCGCCCCCGCGCCCGCCCGCGCCGCCGTGCCCCGTTCGGCGGAGCCCGGTGGCGGCGCGCCGGGGGCGGACCTAGCTTCGATCGCGGTGAGGGTCGTTTCGTCCCGGGTACGGAATCGCTCCGTGTCCGACCCCCCGCGTGAACCGGAGGACCGCCCATGCGCGCGATACGTGCCGCTTCCGCCGCCCTGCTCAGCGCCGTCGCCGTGGTGGCGGCCGCGCCGATCGCCCTGGCGGACGAGGGCAACCGGAACATCACGTCGTTCGGCTTCTCCGTCACCCCCGCGACGGTCGCCCCCGGCGGCACCGTCACCCTCACCTCCGACGGCTGTGAAGTGCCGTCCGTGACCGTCACCTCCGGTGTGTTCGACACCGTGACCCTCACCGAGGGCCGCTCGGGCAGCGCGACCGTGGACATCGACGCCAAGGCCGGCGCCCAGCACGAGATCACCTTCGACTGCAAGGGCGAGCGCGGCACGACCACCCTCACCATCGCCCAGGGCGAGCCCAGCCCGAACCCCGAGGGCCACGACAACGGCGTGCCCCCCGGAGCGCACAAGGGCGTGAAGGCCGGCTTCGGCACCGCCGCCGCGCACTCCGACCCCGACGCCCTCGGCACCACCGAAGTGGTCACGGGCGTCCTGCTCATCGCCGGCGCCCTCGGCGCCGCCGTCGTCCTGACCCGCCGCCGCGCCGCCGGCGGCGCCTGACGGCCGGCCCAGGGCGGCCTGAGAAACGGCCCCTCCGCCCCGGTGTGACGAGGTCCGGGACGGAGGGGCGCCAAACGGTGTGGGGACGCTGCCGAGGAGGGCGGACGTGGGGCGGTCGCGCGGTACGCGAGGAGGGGCGGACGGCGCCGTGCGCGCGCAGGCTACGGGACGGTCGGACGGCGCCACGGTGCCGGACGGCGCTGGACGGGACCACGCCACGGGCCGGGCACGGGTCCGTTCGGAAGGCGCCCTCGCGGCCGACGGCCACGCGCGGCGCGGCGCCTGGGGCGTCGTCGCCGTCGTCCTCCTGGTCGGGGTGCACCTGGTGCGCGGCGGCACGGGCGGCGCCGACGGCCCGCCCCAGCCCGTTGTCGCGGCCGCCCCCGACGGCGCCCGCGCCGACGCCTCAGCGGTCGCCGCCGTCTCCGTACCCGGTCCGCTGCCCCCGTCCGCCCCCGTCCGGGTCCGCGTCCCCGCCGTCCGCATCGACGCCCCCGTCACGGACGTCGGACTGGACGCCGAAGGCTGGATCGAGGCCCCGCCGCCCGAGGACGACCGGCTCGCCGGCTGGTTCACCGGAGCGGTCACCCCCGGCGAGCGCGGCACCGCCGTGGTCGTGGGCCACGTCGACACCCCGAACGGCCGCGCGGTCTTCTACGACCTCGGCGCCCTCGCCAAGGGGCACCGCGTCGAGATCGCCCGCCGCGACGGCCGGACCGCCGTCTTCTCCGTGTACGGCGTCGAGGTCGTACCCAAGGACGCCTTCCCCGCCGCACGCGTCTACGGCGACTCCGGCCGCCCCGAGCTGCGCCTCATCACCTGCGGCGGCGCGTTCACCGAGGAGAGCGGCTACACCGGCAACACGGTCGTCTCGGCCCGTCTCGTCGACGTCCGCTGACCTCCCCGACCTGACGGACTGCCGCCGCCTCCATGGCCCGGACCGCGCGCGGTCGTCACTGTGACCCCCACGGAGCCGGCGTCGGGGGGCGCCGGGCTCCCACCCCCGCGCTCTCCGTACGGCGCGCTCATCATCGACCACCGAACGCGTACACGATCGGGCAAATCGTCTCAATCGCGTCCGAAGTCGCCCCCGCACCCCACTGACCACGGAAAACGCTGGTGAAAGGCACCTCAAACCCCTGGTAGAGTTACATCTGTCGCCGCGAGGGAAACCACGAAGCGACAAACACCTGGTCCGGGTGGCGGAATGGCAGACGCGCTAGCTTGAGGTGCTAGTGCCCTTTATCGGGCGTGGGGGTTCAAGTCCCCCCTCGGACACCACACGAAGGTGCCGGTCGATCTCGAATCGACCGGCACTTTCGCGTATGCCCGCGCCCTCACTCGGTGCGCTTGCGCGCCACCACGAGGCGGCAGACCGGGCTGCCGTCGTCACGGCAGCCGAGACTCTCGACCGGCACGAGGGAGACCTCGAAGCCGGCGTCCCGCAGACGTGAGTGGACGTCGGCGAGGCGGAAGGTCCGGTAGTACATGACGAACGGCGGACGCCAGACGGTGTTCCTGACGCGCATGGCGGCGTCGAAGCCCCACAGGACCCAGTAGAGGCGGGAGCCGACGGGGGGCGGGGCCGCGACCGGGAAGGCGAAGGTGCCGCCGGGCCGGAGGGCCGCGTGGACCTGGGCGAACAGGGTGCGCTGGTCGGCGGGCAGGAAGTGGCCGAAGGCGCCGAAGCTGACGGCCAGGTCGAAGGCCGGGGCGAAGGGGAGCGCCAGGGCGTCGGCGCGGACCAGGTCGGCGGCGGGGTGCGCGGTCCGGGCCCGCGCCAGCATCCCCGTACTGAAGTCGACGCCGGTGACGCGGCCCGCGCAGACCGAGCGGAGCACGCCGAGTCCGGCGCCGGTGCCGCAGCAGACGTCGAGCCCCGAGTCGAACGGGCCCAGGGTCTCCAGGGTGCGGGCCACCGCGCCGAGCAGGCGGTCGGAGGTGCGGAACGGGGTCGCGTCGAACTTGCCGGCGAGCAGGTCGTAGCCGTGCTCGACGGAGGAGAGGGCCTGGACGGTCAGCTCGCGGAGGCTGGGGCCCTGCGGGGTGAACATGTCCCCGACCCTATGCCGTGACCGGCCCCGCGCGTCAGAGCGCGCTGCCCACCGAGGGCGCCGGCCACGCCGGGGCGGTGCCCGTCAGCTGGCAGACGAGCAGGTAGAGCGGGATCGGCGGGGTGTAGGGGGAGGTGCCGTCGGGGTGGTGGATGAGGCGCGGGCCGCGGTCCGGGATCTCGGCGCCGGGGGCGTAGCAGGCGGGCAGCGGCCAGCCGAGGTCGTGGTCGGAACCGGCGGGGACCAGCCACCACCACCATGCGGAGTCCGCGTAGACGCAGCCCTTGGCGGGGAGGCGGGAGAGGATCTTGAAGCCGAAGCGGGCCGGGACGCCGACGGCGTCGCAGCCGAGGCCGGTGTGGAGGCCGACGGGGACGGCGAGGCGGGTGGCGTCGAGGTCCGCGGAGTCGAGCGTCCGGGAGCCGGGCGAGGTCGAGACGAGTCGCCTGGGCCGCGGTGCGCGGGAGTCGGCGGCGGCGCGCTGGCGCGGGACGGTGGGGGTGTCCAGGGGTTTGCGGGCCGACCGGGGGGTCAGCAGGGTGGCCATCGACCTCAGCACGGTTCCCCCATGCCGTGGGCGAGCTCCGCCCAGACGACCTGTGCCGTGCCGTGGCCGGTGCGGTCGGCGCCCCAGGCGGTGCAGAGCGCGTCGACGATGAGGAGTCCGCGGCCGCGTTCGTCCTCGCCGCAGTCGCGTATGCGGGGATCTGCCGGGCCGCCCTCGTCGCGCACGGCTATGCGCAGGGTGTCCTCGCCCTCGCGGAGTTCGCAGATCACCCGGTCGCTCGCGGTGTGCACGACGGCGTTCGTGACGAGTTCGGAGACGACGAGGGCGACCGTGTCGCGTATCTCGGGGCCGCAGCCCCAGAGGATGAGCCGCTCCTCGGCGAGCCGGCGGGCGCGGGCGACGGATTCGGTGCGGGCCGGGAGCTCGAAGGCGAAGCGGCGGACGGGATCGGTGTGCTGCTGTGGGCGCTGGGCCATGACCCGGGGAGCTCGCGGGCTCAAGAGACCTGAGGGCTGCGCGTTACCAGAAGCCACGACCGGTTCCTCACAACAGTGGGCAGGACTGCCGTACGGCGCTGTCGCCGTGGCCTGGTGGCGCACGGCGGCAGCGTGTACTGGTTCACCGGAACACTGTCCTCCTGAGTCGGACACTTGGCAAGTGGCACTCTGGAAATTGCAGAGTGCCTTGTTCTCACTGGCCCGGCTTCGTGGCACACTCGTCGAAACAGTGCGTCGGGGAGGTCTGAGAGTGAGCGAGCCGCGGTCCGCCCCCACGGTGGGACAGGTCGTTCTCGGCAGGCGCCTGCAGGATCTGCGGGAGCGGGCCGGCCTGAAGAGGGAAGAGGCCGCGAAGATCCTCCGGGTGGCCCCGGCCACCGTCCGGCGGATGGAGACCGCCGAGGTCGCGCTGAAGATCCCGTACGTCCAGCTCCTGTTGAAGGAGTACGGGATCACGGACTCCGAGGCCGAGGGCTTCATCGCCCTCGCGGAGGAGGCCAACCTCCCCGGCTGGTGGCAGCGGTTCCACGACGTGCTGCCCGGCTGGTTCTCCATGTACGTGAGCCTGGAGGGGGCCGCGAGCCTCATCCGCGCGTACGAACCCCAGTTCATCCCCGGTCTCCTGCAGACCGAGGCGTACGCCCGTGCCATTCTGCGCAGCGGGGCGGTCGGTGGCGGCAGCGACGCCGCCAAGGACGAGGACGCCGAGCGTCATGTAGCCCTACGGATGGAGCGCCAGTCCCTGCTGACCAGGGAGGACGCCCCGAAGTTCTGGGTGATCATGGACGAGACGGTGTTCCGCCGACCGGTCGGCGACGGGCCCGAGGTGATGCGCGACCAGCTCGACCGGCTGCTCGAAGCGTCCGAGTCGCCGAACGTCACCCTGCAGATCGCGGAGTTCGCGTCCGGCCACCATCCCGGCACCTACGGACCGTTCGTCCTCTTCCGCTTCGCCATGCCCGAACTGCCGGACATGGTCTACAGCGAGTACCTGACCGGCGCCGTCTACCTCGACGCGCGCCCCGAGGTGGCATCCCACCTGGAGGTCATGGACCGCATGGCGGCTCAGGCCGCGACTGCACAACGCACGAAGGAGATTCTCCGGAATCTCCGCAAGGAGCTGTGAATGGATCGCATATACAACGGCATGCCCGCCGCGGAGCTCGGTGCCGAAGGATGGCACAAGCCGTGGAGCGGCGGGAACGGGGGCAACTGCGTGGAGGCCATGAAGCTGGCCGACGGCAGAGTCGCCGTGCGACAGTCCGCAGACCCTGAAGGACCAGCGCTCATCTACACCCACGGGGAGATCGCCGCTTTCATCCAGGGCGCCAAATCCGGTCAGGCTGACTTTCTGCTCACCTGAACCCTTCCGTCCCACCCCTACCATCGCGTAACTCTTGCTGTAGCGACAGCCGTTCATCCCGACCAGGAGAGCCGATGACCCAGGACCCCGCATCCGTCCGGATCGACACCAGCAAGCCCCATCCGGCGCGGATGTACGACTGGTTCCTGGGCGGCAAGGACAACTACCCGGTCGACGAGGCGATGGCACGCCAGCTGCTCACCGTCGACGCCCGGGGCCGGGACATGGCCCGCGTCAACCGGGCCTTCATGCACCGCGCCATCCGCTGGCTCAGCGCCCACGGCGTCCGGCAGTACCTGGACGTCGGCACGGGCATCCCGACCGAGCCCAACCTGCACCAGATCGCGCAGGAGGCCGCGCCGGAGTCCCGCATCGTCTACTGCGACAACGACCCGATCGTGCTCGCGCACGCGGCCGCCCTGCTGCGCTCGACCCCGGAAGGGGCCACCGAATACATCCAGGCGGACGCCCGCGAACCCGAGGTCATCCTCGAAAGGGCTGGAAAGGTCCTTGATTTCGACCAGCCCATCGCCCTGTCGATGCTCGCCCTGCTGCACTTCGTCGGGGACGAGGACGGCGCGTACGAGCTGGTCTCCAAGATCGTCGAGAAGCTCGCGCCGGGCAGCTACCTCGTCCTCTCGCACGTCACCGGGGACTTCGACCCCGAAGGCGCGGCGAAGGCGAGCGCCATGTACAAGGCGCGCGGGCTGACCCTGCGGCCCCGCTCGCGCGACGAGCTGGCCGCCTTCTTCGAGGGCATGGAGTTCGTCGAGCCCGGAGTCTCGCTCACCGCCGAGTGGCACCCGGAGCTGGGCGAGCCCGTCCCGGTCCAGGGCGACGACCCCATCCCGGGGTGGGCCGCCGTGGCCCGCAAGCCCTGACCCGACCCGTACGGAGCGAGAAGGGGGCCCGTGGACCGGAATCCGGTCCACGGGCCCCGTTCGCTTCCCGTGCCGGACGCTCCCTACGGCTTCACCAGGGTCACCAGGAAGCTCCGCGCGCGGCCCACGTTCCCGGCCGCGTCGATCGTGCGGTACTCGACGGTGTGCGTGCCGTAGTCCGGGGTGGCGTCGTCCCACGGCACCGCACGGCTCCGGCCCAGCTTCCCGTACACCAGGTCGTCGATCACGGTGCCGCCGGGCGAGAAACGGAACGGCGCGTCCGCGTCCGTCGGCCAGCCGTAGTACGTGTACCAGCCGTCGCCGTCGACCCGGAACTGACTGACCACGGCGCCCTCCTGGTCGTCCCGCGCGGTCAGCCGCATCGTGAACGGCCCGTCGTAGACGTACTCGTCGGGCCCGTCCGTCCGCCGGACCGTGCGCAGCGGCGTGGACAGTTCGTACGAGGCCGTCGCCGGGCGGGCGTCCACCGTCCAGCACAACTCCTCGGCCGTCCCCGGGATGCGTGCGGTCAGCGTGTGCGTGCCGGGCGCGAGACGGAGCGAACCCAGGTCCAGGTCACGGTCGTTGCGGCCGCCCGGGCGCACCGGCCGGCCGTCGAGGCGCCAGTGCACGGCCGGGGTGCGGTCCGCCGGATGCGTGGTGTCCGCGTGGACCACCGACCGGGCGCCGACCGGCTGCCCGGTGGGGGTGTGCCCGGTGAACGCGGCCTCCACCGGCTCCTCCCGCGTGCCGAGCGAAGGGTCCACCGACCAGGTGACCGTACGGGTGAGCGCGGTCGAGGCGCGGACCTCGGGGTCGCGGACGAAGGGCGTCGGATCGGTCACCGTCGCCGTCAGGGTGTGCGCACCGGGGGAGACGCCGAGGCGCCGCAGGTCGACGGTGCGCGCCCCGCGCGTGGCGAGGGCACGGCCGTCCAGCCGCCAGGTGACCGCGAGCGCGCCGCCCACGGGGTGCAGGGTGTCCACCCACACGGTGCGGTCCGCGCCGATCGGCGCGGTGTTCGGCGTGTGGTCCTGGACCAGGTTCACCTTCGCCGAGATGGCCTTGACCATCACCTCGCGCTCCACCTGGTCGAACGCGTAGCCGAGCGTCTTCATGAGGGAGTGGCGGCTCGGACGCCAGACGTCCTTCGTGCTGTACAGGCCGCCCTCGTGGCGCCCGATGACCCCGCCGGCCTCGCTCTCCTCGCCGAGCCAGCGCCACCACTTGGCCCGCTGCCGCGTCATCTCCTCCTCCGTCAGGAGGGTGTGGTGGGCGGAGCTGGGCTCCGGCCCGGAATAGGCCTCGCCCGGCACTCCGCGCGCGTAGTAGTCGTACTCGTCCTGGAGACCGCCGAGCGAGTGGCCTATCTCGTGCGGGGTGATGAGGGAGGAGAGCGCGTTGCCGCCGGAGGCCGTGGCGTAACTTCCGCCTGCGCCCCCGTAGGTGGAGCTGTGGGCCAGTGCGACGATCTGCCGGTTGGCGCGGGTGGTGCCCGGGACCAGGTCGGCGAGCGCGGCGGCCTTGCGGCTGTCGACGGTGAGCAGCCGCTGCACGCTGTCCGGGTTGCAGCCGCCCCAGAAGCCCATGCCGAGCGGGGTGTCACGGGCCGGGGCGGTCAGCGCCGGGTCGCAGTCGACGCCCGACTCCGGCGAAGGGACCTCCACCGACCACACGTTGACGTACGAGCGGTACGAGGCGAACGGCTCGATGCTCCACAGCGTGTTCAGGTGCCGTTCGAGGTCGGCCCGGAACGCGGGCATCTCCTCTGCGGTGTAACCGTCGCCCATGAACACCAGGTTGAACCGCCGGTCGGCTGGCCCGGTCGTCTGGACGGGGACGACGACGGGACCGTCACCTGGCGTCGGGGTCTCCGCGGCCGCCGGTCCCGCTCCCACGAGTCCGGCGGCCAGCAGACAGACCGCGACGATCCTGGCCAGGCCTCTGTGTGCTCCGTTGCGCTGTGAGGTCATGGGGCGCGAGCCTAGGCCGCGCCCCCCGCCCCGTAAAGATGTTCGCCGGCCGTACGACTCGGCGACGGTTCAGTGCCGCAGATACGCAAGTCCCGGGTGCTCCGCCCGGTAGCCGTCCACCAGCCGGCGGGCCACCGCCACCGAGTCGACCAGCGGGTGCAGCGCGAAGGCCTTCACGGCCGTCGCCCGCGAGCCGCTCTCCGCCGCCGCGAGGACCTCCCGCTCGACGGCCTTCACCGCCGTCACCAGACCGACGGCGTGGTACGGCAGCGGGGCCACCGACACCGGGTGGGCGCCGTTCGCGTCGACCGAGCACGGCACCTCGATCACTGCGTCCGCGTCGAGCGCGGCGAGCGTCGAGCCGTTGCGCACGTTGAGGATCAGGGTGGCGCGCTCGTCCCGCGCGATGGCCCGCATCAGCGCCAGCGCCACCTTCTCGTAGCCACCCGACTCCAGGTCCTCCTCGTCGCGGTCCCCGGTCCCCGCGGCCTCCCGGTTGGCGGCCATGTAGGTCGCCTCCCGGTCGGCGAGCGTACGGTGCCAGGCGGCGAGCGCCGACACGTCGGGCTTGGCCGCCTCCTCGTAGAAGCCGGCCTGCTGGTCGCGGAGATAGGCGCCGCGCGTCCGCTCGGCGGCCCGGTAGGCGTGGACCGCCTCCCGGTTGAAGTAGTAGTAGTGCAGGTACTCGTTGGGGATCGCGCCGAGCGAACGCAGCCACTCCGGCCCGAACAGCCGGCCCTCCTCG
This sequence comes from Streptomyces sp. LMG1-1-1.1, assembly GCF_040815545.1. Taxonomy (NCBI): domain Bacteria; kingdom Bacillati; phylum Actinomycetota; class Actinomycetes; order Kitasatosporales; family Streptomycetaceae; genus Streptomyces; species Streptomyces sp. LMG1-1-1.1. The sequence continues at coordinate 288,691 of NZ_JBFPNH010000001.1, forward strand.
AAGGAGCCGAGCGCCGCCTCGTCGGCCAGCAGGCCCGGCAGCAGGTCCCGCCCGCCGACCCGCAGCCCCCGCAGCCAGCCCAGGTGGTTGAGGCCCACGTAGTCGATCCACGCCTCGGCCGGGTTCGCGCCCACGAGCCGGGCGACCCGGCGCCCCAGGCCCACGGGGGAGTCGCAGATGCCGACGACCCGGTCGCCGAGGATCCGGGACATCGCCTCCGTGACCAGCCCCGCCGGGTTCGTGAAGTTGATGACCCAGGCGTCCGGGGCGAGTTCGGCGACCCTGCGCGCGATGTGCACCGCCACGGGCACGGTCCGCAGCCCGTACGCGATGCCGCCCGCGCCCACCGTCTCCTGGCCGAGCACACCCTCGGCGAGCGCGATCCGCTCGTCGGCCGCGCGGCCCTCAAGCCCGCCGACCCGGATCGCCGAGAACACGAAGTCGGCCCCGCGCAGCGCCTCGTCCAGATCCGTCGTCGCCGTCACCACGGGCGCGTCCGGCACCCCCGAGCCCTGCTCCGCGAGCACCCCGGCGATGGCCGACAGCCGCGCGTCGTCCAGGTCGTACAGGGTGACGTGGGTGACCCGCCCCTCGGCGTGGTCGCCGAGCAGGGCCCCGTACACCAGCGGCACCCGGAATCCGCCGCCTCCGAGAATCGTCAGTTTCATGGTCGTACGCTACTCGGACGCGCCCTCTGAGCAGCGGGATTCCCACCGGACGTCCACCAGGGCGTCCACATGCCGGGCGCCGTCCCGCCGCCGCGGTGCGCGAGAATGGCGCCATGTCCCGACGCAAGCCCCGCCCCCGTACGACCACGGCCGCCGCGCCCGCCGTGACCGCGACCTCGCCCTGTCCCTGCGGCCTCGACGCCGCGTACGGCCAGTGCTGCGGCCGCTTCCACACCGGGACCGGCGCCACCGCGCCCACCGCCGAGCTCCTCATGCGGTCCCGCTACAGCGCCTTCGTCGTCCGCGACGAGGCGTACCTGCTCCGGACCTGGGCGCCGGCGACCCGGCCCCACGACGTCGACTTCGACCCCGCGCTGCGCTGGGCCGGCCTGGACATCGAGGCCGCCACCGACGGCACCGCCTTCCACCAGCACGGCACCGTCACCTTCACCGCCCGCTTCGTCCACGACGGCGAACCCGGCACCCTCCACGAGCGCAGCCGCTTCGCCCGCCACGACGGCGCCTGGGTGTACGTGGACGGCGACTTCATCGACTAGGAGGCGTCTCGGCCCTGTCCGGCGGGGCCTCTTGCCCGTCATCCCGGGCCGTCCTGGGAGCTCGGCCCGAGGAGGGCCAGGCCGAGTTCGCCGGCCCGGTAGTACACCTCGCGCCGGTACCGGTGCGAGGTCACCAGGCCCGCGTCCCGCAGGACCGCGAGGTGCTGCGAGACCGCGCCGGGGCTCAGCCCCGTCTGCAGGGCGAGGCCCGTGGTGGTGGTCGGGGTGCTCGTACGCCCCAGGAGCCCCGCCCGGCTGCGCCCGAGGAGCCGCGCGAGCCCGTCGCCCGGCTCGGCACGCCGTTCCCACAGGGTGCCGACGGCCCGCGCGGGATAGACGAGGCACGGCGCGGTGCCGGGCCGTCCCGGCCCGGAGTCCCGCCCCGGGAGCAGCACGCAGCGGGTCGTGAAGACGCTCGGGGCGAGGGTGATCCCGCCGCCGTCCAGGGCGATGCCCCGGGCCTCGTGGGCGACCTCGGCAGGGCCGCGCTCCTCGCCACCCTGCCGCTCGCCGCGTGGCTCGGGGTCCTGACCTTCCCCAGGTGTACGGGGTGGCCTTCGGCCTTTCGGTCTGCACGGCCTTCTTCGACATCGCGTACCAGAGCCATCTGCCCCGACTGGTCGACGAGGACCGGCTGGTGGAGGCGAACGTGGCGCTCGAAGCGACCCGCACGGTCACGGCGGCGGGGGGTCCCGGAGTGGGCGGCGCGCTCGTCGCCGCGGTGACCGCCCCGGTGGCGCTCGCCGTCGACGCCGTCAGTTTCCTCGCCTCCGCGCTCCTCCTCTCCCGGATCCGCCGTCCCGACCCCCGGCCCGCGCCGGTCCCCGGCACCCGGCTGCGGGACGAGATCGCGGAGGGCCTGAGGTTCGTGTGGCGCGACCGCCTGCTCCGGGGGCTGACGCTCACTGCCGCGATCTCCAACCTGTGCGGCACGATCTGCACCTCGATGCTCCTCGTGCTGCTCGCGGGAGACCTGGGCCTGTCGCCGTTCCTGTGCGGGCTCGTGTTCACGGCGGAGGCGGTCGGCGGCTTCCTGGGCAGCCTCCTGACGACCCGGATCTCCGCCCGCCTCGGCGAGGCGCGCGCGATGTGCGCCTCCGTCGTGGCCAGCGGCGTGCTGTGGCTGCTCGCGCTGCCGTTCTTCCAGGCCGACGGGCGGTACGCGCTGGCGTGCGTGCTCCAGGGGCTCGGATGGACCGCCTTCATGACCTTCAAGATCAACTCGGTGGTGCTGCGCCAGCGCCGCACCCCCGCCCCGCTGCTCGGCCGCGTCACGGCGACCTTCCGTTTCCTGGTCTGGGGCTGCATGCCCCTGGGCGCTCTGGCGGGCGGCCTCCTCGGCCAGTACGCGGGCGTGCGCACGGCCCTGTGGACCGGCGCCCTGGGCGAACTGATGGCGGTGGCACCGCTGCTGCTGGTGCTCCGCCGAGCCCGGCGTGATGGGCAAGAGAGCGCCCAGGGGGCAAGCGCGGGTCGCGCCGGGGCGAGGGCGGTGGGGTGGTGGCCGGGGCTCGGGCTCAGCGGGAGCCCACGCTGGCCGTCTCCTGTGTGCGGGGGATGCCGCTGGCGAGGTCCTCGGCGACGATCTTCTTGGCGATGGAGTCGGTGGCGATCCGCAGCTCGGGACCGGTGGGGCGGCCGCGTTCCCGCGCGACGACGTCGGAGAGCCAGTCGCCCCAGGCGTGCGTGATGACGTCCGCCTCGCGCTTGCCGGCCGTGGTGTGGGAGAGGAGGTTGCCGTCGCGGGTGAGGAAACCCTCGTCGACCATCCGGTCGAAGACGGGCAGGAGGACCTCCGGGGGGACGCGCCGCCCGGCCGAGATCAGGCCGAGGCTGGCGTGCCCGACGGTCCGGGTGTAGAGCTCGACCTGCATGACCGCCCAGGCGCCGGCGAAGTCGAGGCGGGTGTCGGAGGCGCCGACGATCCGGCGGGCCGTCTCCATGTCCTGGCGGCGCAGGATCCGGCCGACGGACAGTTCGAGGAGCTTCTCCGAGTCGCCGGACATGGTGGGGGAGCCGAAGCCCTCGCCCATGTCGGGGGCGCCGGCGCGCGCCGAGTCGTGGAGCTCGACCTGCTTGAGGAAGAGGGCGACGAGGAAGCCGACGGCGGCGACCGGCACGGTCCAGAGGAAGACGGTGTGGAGGGTGTCGGCGTAGGCCTGGACGATCGGCTCGGCGACCTGGTCGGGGAGCCCGTGCACGCCGGCCGGGCTCTGCGCGGCCTGTGCGATCCCCGCCGGGTCGACGCCGAGGCTCCCGGCGACGGCGGCGGCCTCGGCGACGCCCGCGGTGAGGTCGGGCCTGAGGGAGTTGGCGTAGATCGTGCCGAAGACCGCCGTGCCGAAGGAGCTGCCGAGGGTGCGGAAGAAGGTGACACCGGAGGTGGCGGTGCCGAGGTCGGCGTATTCGACGGTGTTCTGCACGGCGATCGTGAGGACCTGCATGCACAGGCCGATGCCGGTGCCGAGGACGAACATGTACAGCGATTCGAGCCAGGTGCCGGTCTCGGGGCCCATGAGCGAGAGGAGGTAGAGGCCGACGCCCATCACCAGGCAGCCGGCGATCGGGAAGATGCGGTACTGGCCGGTCTTGCTGACGACGTTGCCGCTGAAGATCGAGGCGATGAGCAGACCGACGACCATGGGGAGGGTGCGGATGCCCGACATGGTCGCCGACTCCCCGTCGACGTACTGGAGGTACGTCGGCAGGAAGGTCATCGCGCCGAGCATGGCGAAGCCGACCACGAAGCTGAGTACGGAGCACACGGTGAAGACGGGGTTCCGGAACAGCCGCATGGGCAGCATGGGTTCGGCCGCCCGGGTCTCCACCCAGCAGAAGAGGGCCAGCGCGATGAAGCCGCCGGCGAACAGCCCGATGATGACGGCGGATCCCCAGGCGTACTCGTTGCCGCCCCAACTGGTGGCCAGGATCAGGGCGCTGGAACCGGCGGCGACGAGCGCGATGCCCGCGTAGTCGATGACGGGGCGGCTCGCGGAGCGCACGGAGGGGATCGTGCGGGCGGCGGCGATGACGACGAGGATCGCGATGGGGACGTTGACGTAGAAGGCCCATCGCCACGTCAGGTGGTCGGTGAACAGGCCGCCGAGGAGCGGGCCGATGACGGTCGAGACACCGAACACCGCACCGATCGCGCCCTGGTACTTGCCCCGCTCGCGCAGGGGGATCACATCGGCGATGAGCGCCATCGAGGTGACCATGAGGCCGCCGGCGCCGACGCCCTGGAGGCCGCGCCAGACGATCAGCAGCGTCATGTTCGTGGCGAGTCCGCACAGGAACGAGCCGGTGATGAAGACGACCGCGGAGATCTGGAAGATCACCTTGCGGCCGAAGAGGTCGCCGAACTTGCCGACGAGGACGGTCGCGACCGTCTCCGCGAGCAGGTACGCGGTGACCACCCACGACATGTGGGCGGCGCCGCCCAGGTCCGCGACGATGGTGGGCAGGGCGGTACCGACGATCGTCTGGTCGAGGGCGGCCAGGAGGACACCCAGCATGATCGTGCCGAAGACGATGTTGCGGCGGCGGCTGTCGAGCACGGGTGGCTCGGTGGCGGCCGAGGGCGCGGGCGCTGCGTCGCTGGTCGTGGTCACCTTCGCAGCGTCACACCGGCACCGTGCGCGTGCATGCGGGGGACGCCCGAACAGGTGGACCCCCGCGGCGGCCTGTCAGGGGGTGACGGGCAGCTGGGGGTGGTGCTTGGCGAGGATCTTGTTGGCCCGTGCCAGCGCGGCGAGCGCGTGCTCGCGGTCCGCCCGGTCCTCCGCGCACAGCGGACCCCGGAACCGGTACACCTCGCGCGCCGCGCAGTCCGCGTCGACCTCGGCCTGGAGGACGTGCAGCGGGAGGCAGGAGCCGATCATCGCGGCCACGCGGTCGGGGATCGGGACGGGGACGAGGGGCGAGGGGGAGGTGATCACGGGTCAGTCCTAGTCGGTCCGGGAAGGGTGCGGGAGGTTCTCCTCTCCATACGTACCGGATGCCGGTACAGGTTCCGGCACGGGTCGGTCGCGGCTGTGCGACGGCGCGCGGGGCGCCCGGTCGAACACGGCGGCGCCCCGCGGGCCGACCGCCGGCCGCCGCCGGTCGGGCACGGGGACGTTCCCGCAGGTGCGGGGGCGCGCGACCGGGCCGCCGATTGTGTACCGACCTTGCGTATCGTCCGGAAGCGCGTCGAACGCGGTCCCGTCGGAGGGGTGTCGGGCCCCCTGGACGGCCGCGGGAATGTGAAGGATCTCACTCCGTGGTCGAGAGGCTTCCGGTCGGGCCGCTGCTGTGCCCGTGGGGGCCCTGGGGCCCGCGGGTCTCCCGGGACGTACGGGGTCTACCTGAGGATTTCGGCCAGGTCGTACGAGACCGGTTCCTCCAGCTGCCCGTAGCCGCAGGACTCCGGCTCCCGGTCCGGGCGCCACCGCTTGAACTGGGCCGTGTGGCGGAAGCGGTCCCCCTCCATGTGGTCGTAGCCGACCTCGCAGACCCGCTCCGGCCGCAGCGCCACCCACGACAGGTCCTTCTTGCCCGACCAGCGGCTCGGTGCACCCGGCAGCCGTGCCCCCGCGTGCGCGGCCTCCTCCGTCCAGGCCGCCCACGGGTGTCCGTCCGGCGGGTCCATCCGGAGCGGCTCCAACTCCTCGATCAGCTCGGCGCGCCGCTGCGCGGTGAACGCCGCGCACACGCCGACGTGCTGGAGCACGCCCCCGTCGTCGAACAGGCCGAGCAGCAGGGATCCGACCACCGGCCCGCTCTTGTGGAAGCGGTACCCGGCCACCACCACGTCGGCCGTCCGCTCGTGCTTGATCTTGTACATGAGGCGGGCGTCCGGGCGGTACGGCAGGTCGAGGGGCTTGGCGATCACCCCGTCCAGGCCCGCCCCCTCGTACTGCTCGAACCAGCGGGCGGCGAGTGCGGCGTCCGTGGTCGCCGGCGCGAGGTGGACCGGGGCGTCGACCCCTTCGAGGACGCGCTCCAGGGCCGTCCGCCGTTCGCTCAGGGGGACGTCGAGCAGCGGGACCTCGCCGAGGGCGAGCAGGTCGAAGGCGACGAACCGGGCCGGAGTGGTGGCGGCCAGCATCCTGACCCGGGACTCGGCCGGGTGGATCCGCTCGGTGAGCCGGTCGAAGTCGAGGTGTCCGTCGTGCTCGATGACGATCTCGCCGTCGACCACGCAGCGCTGCGGCAGCCGGTCCGCGAGCGCCTCGACGAGCTCGGGGAAGTAGCGGGTGAGGGGCTTGCCGGTGCGGCTGCCGATGACGAGCTCCGGCCCGTCCCGGTGCACGATCGCGCGGAAGCCGTCCCACTTCGCCTCGTACTGCATCCCGGGCGGGATCCGCTTCACGGCCTTGGCGAGCATCGGTTTCACGGGGGGCATCACCGGAAGATCCATGGGGCGATTGTCCGGTATGCGTGAGTTGTCGGCGAGCCCTAGGCTGACCCGCATGGCAGGCAAGGCGGCAGCGCTCGAACTGGAAGTCGGCGACCGGACCGTACGGGTCTCGAACCCGGACAAGGTCTACTTCCCCGAGCCCGGCTACACCAAGCTCGACATGGTCACCTACTACCTGGCCGTCGGTGACGGCATCACCCGCGCCCTGCGGAACCGTCCCACCACCCTGGAGCGCTACCCCGACGGGGTGACCGGCGAGTCCTTCTTCCAGAAGCGCGCGCCGAAGTACCTGCCCGACTGGATCCCGACGGCCCACATCACCTTCCCGAGCGGCCGTTCGGCCGACGAGATGTGCCCCACCGAGCCGGCGGCCGTGCTCTGGGCGGCCAACCTCGGCGCCGTCACCTTCCATCCCTGGCCGGTGCGCCGGGACGACACCGACCACCCCGACGAACTCCGCATCGACCTCGACCCCCAGCCCGGCACGGACTACGCCGACGCCGTCCGCGCCGCCCACGAACTCCGCGCCGTCCTCGACGAGCACGGGCTGCGCGGCTGGCCGAAGACCTCCGGCGGGCGCGGCCTCCACGTCTTCGTACCGATCATCCCCGAGTGGACGTTCACGCAGGTCAGGCGGGCCGCCATCGCCTGCGGCCGCGAGCTGGAACGGCGGATGCCGGAGCGGGTCACCATCAAGTGGTGGAAGGAGGAGCGCGGGGAGCGGATCTTCGTCGACTACAACCAGACCGCCCGGGACCGCACCATCGCCTCCGCCTACTCGGTACGCCCCCGCCCGCACGCCCCCGTCTCGGCGCCGCTGCGCTGGGAGGAGATCGACGACGCCGTGCCGCGGGACTTCGACATCAGGACGATGCCCGTCCGGTACGCCGAGGTCGGCGACGTCCACGCCGACATGGACGACGAGCGGTTCAGCCTGGAACCCCTGCTCGAACTGGCCCGGCGCGACGAGGCGGAGCACGGCCTGGGCGACCTGCCGTACCCGCCGGAGTACCCGAAGATGCCGGGCGAGCCGAAGCGGGTGCAGCCGAGCCGGGCGAAGAAGCCGAAGGAGGAGGCGGGGGAGGAGGCGTAGGGGAGGTCTGGGTGGCGGTAGGGCGTGGGCTCCGGGCCCGCGGGCCCTGGGTGGGTCGGCAGGGGCGGGGCGGCACCTTCCGGGTCGGCGCCGCCCCGCCTCTTCTTCTATCCTAAAACAATACGAACGATCGTGCTAGCATTTTTCTACAGCCAGGACGACCGAGGAGAACCGGCATGTACCCGATGGCTCCGCTCGTACGCACGACCCTGAACGCCGCCGCCCGCGTCGCCCCCGGACCGGCCGGCCGCCTCGCCTTCCACCTCTTCGTGCGCCCGCTCGGACGGGCCCGGCTCAAGCCCGGTGAGCGGGACCTGTTCGCCGCCGCGCGCACCGGCCGTCTCCGGGTCCGGGGCAAGGAGGTCGTCACCTACGAATGGGGCGACGGCCGGCGGCCCGTCCTGCTCGTGCACGGCTGGTCCTCGCGCGCCTCGCGCCTCACCGCCTTCGCCGAGCAGCTGATCGCCCGCGGGTACAGCCCGGTCACCTTCGACGCGCCCGGCCACGGAGAGGCCCAGGGGCGGGCCAGCAACATCCTCGAATACCGTGAGGTCATCCGGGAGTTGCACGCCCGGCACGGCGACTTCGACGCCGTCGTCGCCCACTCCTTCGGCGCCCTCGCCGCCCTCTTCGCCCTCCGCGACGGGGTGCGCACCGCCCGCTTCGTGGGGATCGGCGGCGTCGGCTCCTTCGACCTGCTGCTCGCCGGCTTCCAGGCCGGTCTCGGCATCGACGACCGGGTGGTCCAGTGCATGCGCGACCACGTCGAACGCCGCCTCGCACCCGACGAGCCCGGCATCTGGGACCGCTTCGGCGCCGACCGGGACCCCGGCGAACTCGGGGCGCCCGTCCTCCTGTTCCACGACGAGGGCGACGACATGGTGCCCCTCGCCCAGGCGCGTCTGCTCGCCCGCGCGCACGGCGACCGCGCCCGGCTCGTCGTCACCCGGGGACTCGGCCACCGCCGTATCCTCACGGACCCCGAAGTCGTCGCCGAAACCGTGGAGTTCGTGACCGCCGGCTCCCTCACGGAACCGGTGGTCGCGAAGCCGGAAGGCCGGGTCGCGGCGGGTTGAGGGCCGCGGGGTCCTCGGACTCGACGTCGGCGGGTGGTCGGCGGGGTGGCGTGTGCTGCGCCGCGGGTGGTCGGCGGCGTGGCGTGCGCTGCACCGGCGGGTGGTCGGCGGGTGCATGTCCTCCGCCGGCGTCGGGTCTCAGGCCGTGTCGGCCAGTGCCGTGCGGCCTCGGTCGGTGGCCTCCGCGCGCAGCCGGGCGGTGATGCCGCGGTCGGCGCGGGCGTACGCCGAGGTCTCGCCGAAGAGGACCGACTGCGCGTTGGCGGCCTCCATGAGGGCGATCACCTCGAAGGCCAGCTGCTCGACGTCCAGGTCGGCGGCGAAGTCGCCCGCGGCGCGCGCCTCGGTCAGCGAGCGCTCCACGTAGGCGCTCCAGTCGAGCCTGGTCCGGGCGACGGCGTCGTGGACCGGGCCCGTCCGCGCGTCGAACTCGGCCGAGACCGCGTAGAAGAAGCAGCCGCCGGCGAAGACCCGCTCCGAGGAGTACGCGAGCCAGTTCCGGCAGAGGTCGCGCACCCGCGGCGCGCCCGGCGGCACGTCCGCGAGGGGCGCGACGACCCGGTCGGCGAAGACGGCGACGGCCGCGCGGATCGTGGCGAGCTGGAGCTCCTCCTTGGAGCCGAAGAGGGCGAAGACGCCGCTCTTGCTCAGCTGGAGCTCGGTGGCGAGCCGTCCGAGGGACAGCCCTTCGAGGCCCTCGACGGAGGCGATGTCCATGGTCCGGCCGAGCACCAGGCGCCGGGTCTGGTTGCCGCGCTCGACGCGCCCGTCGGTCTTGGTCCTGGTCTCGCCGCTCATCCCCCCATCGTACTGAACGCACGACCGTGCGGATATCTGTGTGCGGCCGTGGCCCTACCCGGCCCGCTCTCCCGGGTCCCGGCGCTCCGCCGGCGCGAGGAGGAGCACCTCCAGGGCGCGGGCGCAGGCCCGTGCCTGCGCCAGGTACCAGTCGAGCCGGGCGTCGGTGATCAGCTCCGGGGTCGCGCGGACGGCGAGCGCGAAGCGCGCGTGCCCCGCCCGCTCCATGACCGGGACGGCCACGGTGCGTATCCCGAGGGCCGACCCACCGTCGTCGAGCGCGTACCCGGACTCCCGTACGCGTGCCAGCTCGGCCGCCGGTGCGGGAGGCTCGAGGGTCGTGGGTCCCGTGAGCGCGTACGGCCCCGGCGGCGACCACGGCCCGGCCTCGCCCGCCTGGGGCCAGGCGAGCAGGACCCTCCCCGGCGCCGTGGTGTGCAGCGGCCGGCGCAGGCCCACCTTCGGGGTCACCGGGCCGCCCGCCACGATCACCGCGTACGGTCCGCTGCGCAGCGCCAGGTCGGCCGTCGCTCCGGTCCGTTCGGCCAGATCGGACAGTTCGGGCTCGGCCAGGTGGAGCCCCCGCTGGTGGTACGCGAGACGGCCGAGTTCGGTCGTCGCGGGGCCCAGCCGGTAGCGGGCGGTGCGCGCGTCCTGTTCGAGGAAGCCGGCGCCGAGCAGGGTCCGGGCCAGCCGGTGCGCGGTGGAGGTGGAGAGGCCGAGCCGGCGCGCGAGGTCGGAGGCGCTCAGGTCGGGTCCGTTGTCGTGGAAACAGTGCAGCACGTCCAGTGCGCGGCGGACCGCCTGGGCGCCCGCCGGGGGTCGGACGATGCCGGCCTCGGTCGTCATAGGGTTCGCTCCCCGTGGGTGATCGGGCTCCCACGCTGCCACATGGCGGGAGTCGGCACGGGGCTTGCGCCGGGTCGGAAACACGACGTTCACACGTGCTCCCACACCCTGGGAACCGCCTGGTCGACCCGCTTCCGGGAAGGGGGAGGCGGGCGGCCGAAACGCCTCGGACGGCACCGGCGAAACGCCTGGGGCGGCACCGGGTACACGCCATTGATCGAACGTTGATGGCTCGTTTACGCGGTGGCGGCACCGTAGGAGCCATGCAGACGGATACCGACACGCTGACCGCTCCCGACCTCGCCTGGCGCGAGAACGCCCTGTGCGCCCAGGCCGGGCCCGAGTTCTTCTTCCCGGCCCCCGGCTCGTCGACGCGCGAGGCCAAGCAGCTGTGCGGGGCGTGCGAGGGGCGCGTGGAGTGCCTGGACTACGCGCTCCGCCACGACGAGAGGTTCGGGGTGTGGGGCGGCCTCTCCGAAAAGGAGCGGGGGCGGCTCAAGCGGCAGAGCCGCTGAGCCGCCCCGCGTTCCGGGTCGGACCCTGCCGGTGGGTCAGCCGGCCGCTCGGGCCGCCATGCGGGCCTTGCGCGCCGCGAGCTTCTCGTCGAACTTGCTCGCCTCGCTGTCCAGACCGTTCATGTAGAGACCCAGCTCCTCCTGCGCGCGCAGTCCTTCGGGGCCCAGACCGTCGATCTGGAGCACCTTGAGGAAGCGGAGGACGGGCTGGAGGACGTCGTCGTGGTGGATGCGCATGTTGTAGATCTCGCCGATCGCCATCTGCGCCGCCGCCCGCTCGAAGCCGGGCATGCCGTGTCCGGGCATCCGGAAGTTGACCACGACGTCCCGCACGGCCTGCATGGTCAGGTCGGGGGCGATCTCGAAGGCCGCGCCGAGCAGGTTGCGGTAGAAGACCATGTGCAGGTTCTCGTCGGTGGCGATGCGGGAGAGCATCCGCTCGCACACCGGGTCGCCGGAGTGGTGGCCCGTGTTGCGGTGCGAGATGCGGGTCGCGAGCTCCTGGAAGGCGACGTACGCCACCGAGTGCAGCATCGAGTGCCGGTTGTCGGACTCGAAGCCCTCGCTCATGTGCGCCATCCGGAACTGCTCCAGCTTGTCCGGGTCGACGGCGCGCGAGGCGAGCAGGTAGTCGCGCATCACGATGCCGTGGCGGCCCTCCTCGGCGGTCCAGCGGTGCACCCAGGTGCCCCAGGCGCCGTCGCGGCCGAAGAGGCTGGCGATCTCGTGGTGGTAGCTCGGGAGGTTGTCCTCGGTGAGCAGGTTCACGACGAGGGCGATCTTGCCGATGTCGGTCACCTTGGACTGCGCCGGGTCCCAGGCCTCGCCGTCCTCGAAGAAGCCGGGGAAGTTCCGGGCGTCGGACCAGGGCACGTACTCGTGCGGCATCCAGTCCTTGGTGACCTTGAGGTGCCGGTTGAGCTCCTTCTCCACGACCTCTTCCAGCGCGTAGAGCAGCCGAGCGTCGGTCCACCCTGTCGAGCTGCCGAGGGGGGGAGAAGTGAGCGTCACGGGGACTCCTGGGGACGGGGAGCGGGGGGGGCATACGGGCATACCTACGGATTCGTAGGTTACGAGACCGTAGGTTAAGGCTCCGTAAGGCGTCGGCCAAGCCCGTCCCGGCGATGTCCGGTTACGTTCCGTTATGTGCGCTGCTCGGCGAGGGTGTCGGAGACCCAGGTCACGTCCCCGGAGGCCGTCGGTGGACGTCGGGACCACTACGCAGCGCAGGCGCGGCAGCTCACAGCAGGTGGTCGGCGGCGCCGGCCTTCACCGCGGAGATCAGTGCCCGCAGCGCTTCCACCGAGTCGCTGACGTACGCGCCGGGGGCGAGCGTCGAGCCGATGTACGCGTGCCCGGAGTCGTCCACACCGAAGCGGAAGCAGTTCGCTCCCTCGCTGCAGAAGGGGGCGTTCCAGTCGATCTCGACGGCCGGGGCGGCCGGGGCGGCGGGGGAGTCGGTGATGCTGTTCATGGTGAGGGGTCCTTCACAGATCCTGGGCTATGGCTCGGACGAACGCGCGGGATTCGGCCTCCGGCAGCGCGAGCCCGCGCAGCCGGTCCAGCAGGCCGCGGTACCGGCGCAGCTGCATGCCGGTGTCGAGGAGGAGCGAGCCGTGGGAGGAGTCGAGCTGCACGGTGTCGAGCTGCGGCACGGGCGCGCACACATAGGTGAACGACTGGCCGGCGCCCGGGAAACCCCCCGCGGCGAAGGGGATCACGCGGACGGAGACGGTATCGCGTCCGGTGTGCGCCAGGATGTGCTCCAGCTGGCCCCGCGTCACCTTCGGGCCGCCGAACTGCATGCGCAGCGCCGCCTCGTGGATCACGGCCTCGTAGCGCACGGGCCGGTCGCGGTGCAGGACCTCCTGGCGGCGCAGCCGCAGGGAGAGCCGGGCCTCCAGGTCGGGCGCCGGCAGGGGTGGGACGGCCGTGTCGAAGACGGCCCGCGCGTGTTCCTCGGTCTGTAGGAGGCCCGGGATGTGGGTGGTGACGGCGGTGTGCAACTCCGAGGCATGGAACTCGAGTTCGGCGATGTCGATCAGCGCGGGCGGCAGCAGGCCCCGGTGTCCTTCCCACCAGCCCCGGTCCCGTTCCTGGGCCATCGCGGCGAGTAGGTCGACCAGCGCGGTGTCCGGGCAGCCGTAGTTGAAGGCCAGGGTCCGGACGCGCTCGGCGCTGATCCCGAAGCGGCCGGCCTCGATGTGCGGGATCCGGGTGCGGTCGACGCCCAGGAGGGCGGCGGCCTGTTGGGCCGACATCCCCGACTGTTCGCGCAGTTTGCGCAGTTCGCTCCCGAGTCGCTGCTGTCGCGCGGTCGGGCTGCTCCTGGGTGGCACGCTCCGTCTTCCCTTCGCTCCGTGACCGCGACGGCCCGGAGAGGCGTCGATTTGGCCGAAATGCGGTGAGTACCTGCAAGTAGTAGCACTGTGCTCCGGTCGTGCGCTACGGTCGGTAGCGCAAGTCTCACACGGCGCTACCGAGGCCGTGTGCAGGAACCCCCCATGCACAGGAAATGTGAGCAACCCGATGAAGGGCGCCCTGCGTTGCCTCCCGTCCGCCGCCGCGGCCGGACCCATACCCCCCGCCACGGAGAACCTCAGCTACTCGATGCTGCTCCCCGGCGGCGCCTACTGCGCCGGACTCGCGCGCGAGTCCGTCACCTCGCTCCTGAATCGTCACGGCCTGTCCGACCTCAACGAGACCGCCGCCCTGGCCGCGTCCGAACTCGTCGCAGGCGCCTACCGGTTCACCCCCGACCGCGAGATGATCCTGCGCGTCCGCTGGCAGTACGAGGCGCTGCGGATCGTGGTCTACGACCAGCATCCGGCCCACGCCGCGCCCGCCGCGGCCGAGGAATGCCGCGACCGCCGCAGCCGCAGCATGTGGCTGCTGGCCGCGGCGGTCGACTCGCACGGCGGCGACTGGGGGCTCGCCCCCGTCCTCACTCCCGGCGGCGGCACCAAGTCCTGGGCGTTACTCCACCGCTAGCGCCGTACCGCTCGTGTCATTCCGCCACCGCCGGCGCGGACCCGACCCCGCTAGCGCGGTACCGCCACCGTCTCCCGTACCTCCTCCGCCGTCGTCGGCCGCAACTCACCGTCGAGCAGCAGCCACCGGGTGATCCCGAGCGACTCCAGGAACGCCACGTCGTGGCTCGCCACGATCAGGGCCCCCTCGTACGCGTCGAGGGCGTCCGTCAGTTTCCGTACGGACGCCATGTCCAGGTTGTTCGTCGGCTCGTCCAGCATCAGCAGCTGCGGGGCAGGCTCCGCGAGGAGCAGCGCGGCGAGCGTCGCCCGGAACCGCTCGCCGCCCGACAGGGTGCCCACGGCCTGATCGGCCCGCGCCCCCCGGAACAGGAACCGGGCCAGCCTCGCCCTGATCGCGTTCCCCGTCGCCGTGGGCGCGAAGCGGGCCACGTTCTCCACCACGCTCAGCCCGTCGTCGAGGACGTCGAGCCGCTGGGGAAGGAAGCGGAGCGGCACCCGTGCCTCCGTCTCGCCCGCCAGTGGCTCCAACTCCCCGGCGATCGTCCGCAGCAGCGTCGTCTTCCCGGCCCCGTTCCGGCCGACCAGCGCGATCCGCTCCGGGCCGCGCAGCTCGAACCCGCCCCCGACGCGGGCCCCGTACCGCAGCTCCAGGTCGCGCAGGAACAGGACCTCGCGCCCCGGCGGCACCGAAGTGCGGGGCAGCTCGACGCGGATCTCGTCGTCGTCCCGCACCGCCTCCACCGCGGCGTCGAGCCGCTCCCGGGCCTCCGTGAGGCGCTCGGAGTGCAGCGTGCGCTGCTTGCCGGCGGTGACCTGCGCGTCCCTCTTCCGGCCGTTCGCCACGATCTTGGAGGCGACCTTGTTCTCGGAGCTCTTCTGTCCGTACCGCTTGCGCCGGGCCGACTTGACCTGCGTGTCGACCAGTTCCCGCTTCTGGCGCTGCACGTCGGCCTCGGCGACGCGCACCATCCGCTCCGCCGCGTCCTGTTCGGCGGCGAGCGCCGTCTCGTACGCGGACCAGCTGCCGCCGTACCAGGTGATCGTGCCGTCGCGCAGGTCGGCGATCTGGTCGACGCGCTCCAGGAGTTCGCGGTCGTGGCTGACCACGACCAGGACCCCGGACCAGTTCTCCACCGCCTCGTACAGGCGGGCGCGCGCGTGCAGGTCCAGGTTGTTGGTCGGCTCGTCGAGCAGCAGCACGTCGGGCCGGGCGAGCAGCAGGGCGGCCAGCCGCAGCAGCACCGACTCGCCGCCCGAGATCTCGCCCACCGTCCGGTCCAGGCCGACGTGGTCGAGCCCGAGCTGGTCGAGGGTGGCCCGGGCCCGCTCCTCCACGTCCCAGTCGTCGGCGAGGGCGGTGAAGTGCTCCTCCGCCGGGTCGCCCGCCTCGATGGCGTGCAGGGCCGCACGCTTGGCGGCGATGCCGAGGATCTCGTCGACCCGCCGTTCGGTGTCCAGGACCAGGTTCTGCGGCAGGTAGCCGAGTTCGCCGGTGACCCGGACCGCGCCGGAGGCGGGCGTGAGCTCGCCGGCGACGAGCTTCAGGAGCGTGGACTTGCCGGAGCCGTTGAGGCCGACGAGCCCGGTGCGGCCGGGGCCGACCGTGAGCCGGAAGTCGTCGAGGACCTCGGTGCCGTCAGGCCAGGAGAAGGAGAGCGAGGAACAGGTGATGAAGGTGGGGTGATGCGCCATGGAGGCCTCCCGGTCGCGCGAGCGTGGAAATGGGGGCGACGCGAGACACCGGGGCGCGGGCAGTGTGAGGAACGGCTCGTACGCCGAGGTCGAGAACGGCACACGCGGCACAGGGGGCACGCGCGGCGCGGTGTCTCGCAACCTCAGACGAGCAACGTCCTTCTCCGATCGGGTGACGACAAGGTCAAGGACGACGGTACGACCGGGACCGGCAGAGGGGCAAACGATTTACGGCGGATCCGCTACGGGTGGTCGCGGAGCAGCTCGGCCAGGTCCTGGTCCCAGTCCAGGTACTGGTGCTCGCGCCCGGCCGGCACCAGGTGCTCCGCCCGCTCCAGGAAACGGCGCAGTTCCGACGTCCTGACATGGACCATGGCCACCCCCTCGGGGGCGTGGAACTCGACCACCGTGCGGTCGTACCCGTACGGACGCAGGCGCACGTCACCGACCCCGGCCGGCCGTTCGACCCCCTGGACGAGCAGCTCACGGGCGAACGCCCAGGACACCTCGACGCCCTCCAGGGTCGCCGGTGGCGGGAACGCCATGCTCACGGCGTACGGGTCCTCGCGGTCGTACCGCAGGGTCGCGGGAACGGTCTCCATACGGGGAGCGGATGCGACCAGACGGGCCTGGAGGGACTGTTCGATGACGGCGGACAAGACCGGCTCCTCTCACGCGGGCTTCGGATCCTGTGCGTCTCCCCGACACCAGGGCACCTGACACCAGGGAGGACGAGCGGGACGGCCGGAACGTGCACTCGCCGCCCACGTGACCTGTGTCACGGACGGATCGGCGGGAGGCGGCGGGAGGCCGGGGCCACGGACGGAAGGTCGGGAGGCGCCGGGAGGTCAGCGCCACGGACGGAACGGCGGGGGGCGGCGGGAGGCTTCCGGGGCGGCGCCCGGCGGTCAGCGCTCGTCGGCCACGTCGTCGTCCGGTTCGGCGCACGGGCCGGAGTGGTCGCAGTACGGCTGGTTCCCCGAGGCCCCGCAGCCGCAGAGCACCACCCGGGTCTCGTGCCGGTCCCCGTGCGCGCCCGTCACCAGTAGGTCCCCGCGGAGCACGAGCTGCCCGGAGGGGCTGCGGCGCACGGTGGTGGGGGAGTCCGGGGGTTCGACGGCGGCGTCCGCCGGGCGGTGGTGGTACTGCAGTGCCCCGGAGGGACAGCGGCGGACGACCCGCTCGACCTGGCCGGGCTCGGCCGCGTCGGGCAGCACCCAGGGGCGCCGGGACAAGTCGAAGACCTCCGGCAGGCCGTGGACGCACTCGGCCGCGTGCAGGCAGCGGCGCGGTTCGAAGGTGACGGTGATGCCCTCGCCCTCGTACTCCTTGAGCTTCGGCTGCTCGTCGCCCGCCCGCTCGTCCGTTCGCTCGCTCATGCGACCCAGCCTAGGAACGCCCGCCGCGGGACGCACCCTGGACGGGGACCGTCCTGGGGCACTAGCTTCCGGCGCCATGACGTCCATGGGGAAGACGAGACGAATGATGTCGGTGGGGCTGATCGGGGCGGCGCTCGCGCTCACCCTCGCGGCACCCGCGCGCGCCGGGGAGACCCCCGCGGCCGCGGCCGGCTGGCACCTGACACCGACCGGTACCGACGCCCGTTTCCGCGGGCTCGCGGCGGTCGACCGTTCCACCGCCTGGGCCGCCGGCTCCCGGGGCACGGTCCTGCGCACCACCGACGGCGGCCGGAGCTGGCGAGACGTCTCGCCGGCGGGCGCGGGCGACCTGGAGTTCCGTGACGTGCAGGCCTTCGACGCCCGCCGGGCCGTCGTCCTGGCCATCGGTGAGGGCGAGGCCTCGCGGGTGCTGCGCACCGAGGACGGCGGAGCCACCTGGACCGAATCCTTCCGCAACACCGACCCGCGCGCCTTCTACGACTGCATGACCTTCTTCGACCGCCGGCACGGCCTCGCCATGAGCGACCCGGTCGACGGGAAGTACCGCATCCTCGCCACCCGCGACGGCGGCCGGTCCTGGCAGGTCCAGCCCACCGCCGGCATGCCGGACGCCCTCCCCGGCGAGGCCGGCTTCGCGGCGAGCGGCCAGTGCCTGGTGTCGGCGGGACCCCGGGACGTCTGGCTCGCCACCGGCGGCGGTGCCGCGGCCCGGGTCCTCCACTCCGCCGACTGGGGCCTGACCTGGACCGCCACCACCACCCCGATCCCGGCCGGCGACCCGGCCAAGGGCGTCTTCGGGCTCGCCTTCCGCGACCGCACCCACGGCATCGCGGTCGGCGGCGACTACCGCAGGGACCAGCCCTCCCCGCAGGCCGGCGCCGTCACCGACGACGGGGGCCGCACCTGGCGCACCTCGGCCACACCGCCGCCCGCCTACCGCTCCGGCGTCGCCTGGCTCCCGCACGCCAAGGCGGCCGCCCTCGCCGTCGGCCCCACCGGCACCGACCTGACCACCGACGGCGGCCGCACCTGGCGGACCGTCGACACCGGCTCGTACGACACCGTCGACTGCACCGCCGACGGCTCCTGCTGGGCCTCCGGCGAGAAGGGCCGGATCGCGCGACTGCTCAGGAAGGACTGACCGAAGGACCGGGCCGGTAAGGAAGGACGACCGAAGGACCGGGTCCCGTCCGAAATCAGCGCCAGGCGCGACTTTCGGACAGGACCTAGGAGGGCAGTTGCTCCCGGTACGCGGCGATCCCGTCGGCCGTCTTGGTCGCGTAGAACTCCGTGATCCGGTACGCGCACACGCCCTCGACGCTGAACGGGTCGGCCGCCGCGATCCTCTCGATCTCCGCGCGGTCGACCCCGGCGGCCAGGATCACCCCGCCGTCCCGCGGGTTCTTCCGGCCGGACGCCAGGAACACACCCTCGGCGTACCGGGCGTCGAGCCACTCGACGTGCGCGTCGAGGAGGGCGTCGACCCGCTCGACGGGTGCGGTGTAGGTCAATTCCAGTACGAACATGATCGCCAGGCTACCCGTGCCCCGCGGCGACCGTTCGGCCGCCGCCCACCTCCCTGAGCAGGCCGCCCGGCGACAAGAGGCCCCCTAGGGTGGGCCCATCATGACGATCATCGAGATTCCGGCGGGCTGGCCCGCCGACGAGGGTGCCGCGCGGGACGTGCAGCGGGAGTTGCGGGAGCGGCTCGTGCTCGGGGAGAGCGGGCCGGTGCCGGGGGAGGGGAACGTCACCGGGCTCGACGTGGCGTACGACGACGAGCGGGACCTCGTCGCCGCGGCGGCCGTGGTGCTCGACGCGCGGACCCTGGAGGTGGTGGAGCGGGCCACGGCCGTCGGCCGGGTCTCGTTCCCGTACGTCCCCGGGCTCCTCGCCTTCCGGGAGATCCCGACCGTGCTCGCCGCGCTCGACTCCCTGACCGCCGACCCGGGCCTCCTGGTCTGCGACGGCTACGGCATCGCGCACCCCCGCCGCTTCGGCCTCGCCAGCCACCTCGGGGTGCTCACCGGACGGCCGTCCATCGGCGTCGCCAAGAACCCCTTCACCTTCACCTTCGAGCAACCCGGCGACGGGCGCGGTGACTTCGCCCCGCTGCTCGCCGACGGCGAGGAGGTCGGCAGGGCGCTGCGCACCCAGGCGGGGGTGAAGCCCGTCTACGTGTCCGTGGGCCACCGCGTCTCCCTCGACAACGCCTGCGCCCACACCCTGCTCCTCTCCCCGCGCTACCGCGTGCCCGAGACCACCCGGCACGCCGACTCCCTCTGCCGCGGCGCGCTCAAGGAGGCGCTGGGGGCGGGCGGGTCCCTCTGAGTACCCGGGGTGAGTAGCCGTACGGATGCCCGTTGTCATACCCCCACGGCAGAGTGGGCGTCATGACAGCTCGTGTTCCCGCACCCCGTGGTCTCACCGTCGCCCTCGCCGTCGGCGGGGCCTCCGCCCTCGCCTGGGCCTGCGCCATCCTGTACGTCCTCGCTGACTGGACGCTCGGATGACCGGACGCCCGCGCCGCGTCGAGCGCGGCGCGGTCCTCCCCGTACGGCCCTGACTCCCCGTACGGCCCTGATCGCGTCCCGCCGGCGCGGGCTAGCCCCGGTGGGCCACCCGGAAGCGGATGCCCGCCGCGCGCAGCCGGTCGGTGAGCGCGTCGCCCATCGCGACGGCCGTGGTCACCTGGCCGGCGGTCTTCGGCAGGGGGTCGAAGGCGAGGCAGAGGGCCGACTCGGCGAGCATCTTGGCCGTCTCGTCGTAGCCGGGGTCGCCGCCCGACACCTCGGTGAAGACCCGTCGTCCACCGCCCTCGCCGACGAACCGGACCGAGAACCAGCTGCGGGCGCGCCGCTCGGCGGAAGGGCCTTCGCCCGCCGAGTAACGCTCCATCAGCCAGCCGCGTACGGAGGGGAGTTGCGCCGCCGCCACGCTCGCGCCGACGGCGGCCGCGCCCCCGAGGGCCATCGGGAGGGTCTTCACGGAGGCGTAGTGCCGGTAGCGGAAGTCCGGCCCGTACCGTTCCAGGCTCGCGGCCGAGCGGGCCACGATCTGCGGGTCGAGGGTCGGCAGCGGGAGCGCCCAGGTGCCCGTCTCCGTGCTGAACCGGGGTCCGCCCAGCGGCGCGCGGGCCCGGCGGCCCACCAACCGCGGTTCGTACAGGTGCCGTTCGTGCGCGGCTCGCAGGATCTCCCGGCCCCGGCCCATCGCGGTGAGCGCGGACGCGAAGGTGCCGCCGGAGAAGGCGGCCCCGGCCCGGACGAAGCCGTCGACTCGGAGCGGTACGCCCTCGGGGAGCTGCCGGACGGTGAAGTACGCGCCCAGGTCGTGGGGGACGGAGTCGAAGCCGCAGGCGTGCACGATCCGGGCGCCGGTCTCTCTGGCGCGCGCGTCGTGGCGGACGTAGGTCCGGTCGACGAACTCGGCCTCGCCGGTGAGGTCCACGCAGTCCGTCCCGGCCTCCGCGCAGGCGGCGACGAGCCCGTCGCCGTACCAGACGTAGGGCCCGACGGTGGTGGCCACGACCCGGGTGGACTCGGCGAGGTCGCGCAGCGAGTCGGGGTCGTCGGCGTCGGCGACGACGAGCGGCAGGTCGGCGCAGTGCGGCCACCGGGCGGCGAGCCGGTCGCGCAGGGAGGCGAGCCCCGACCGGTTGCGGCCGGCGAGCGCCCAGCGGCACTCCGCCGGGGCGTTACCGGCGAGGTACTCCGCGGTGAGCTCGCCCACGAACCCGGTCGCACCGAAGAGGACCACGTCGTACGGCCTCGCCCCGGCCTCCCGCTCGACGGCGTCCGACGGCCTCGCCTCGGTGTCCCGCCCCAGCACCTCCGACGGCCTCGCCCCGGTGTCCCGCTCGACGCTGTCCGACGGCCCCGCCCCGGTTTCCAGCGCGCCGGCGTCCGACGGCCCCGCCCCGGTTTCCAGCGCGCCGGCGTCCGACGGCCCCGCCCCGGTTTCCCGCTCGGCCGCGTCGGACGGTCCCGTCCCGGCCTCCCGCTCCACCGCGTCCGACGGGCTCGCCCCCGCCTCGCGGCCCTTGTCCGCCCCTGTGTCCATGCAGCCCCTCGTTTCGGCCGTGCCGCGCCGCCGCGCGCGGTTGTCGTCGGCGGAGGATAGCGGAAGTCGGACGACGGGCAATTTCCAAGCGCTTGCTCGGCTCGGGGGCTTGTGCCGAGTGGAACACGTTCCTAGCATCTCCGGTGTTACATCATTGGTGTCACACACTCCTGGGGGCTCGATGAGCACGACGCACACCACCGGGACCGGCCCGCTCACCGGCGTACGCGTGGTCGAACTCGCCGGCATCGGCCCCGGTCCCTTCGCCGCCATGGTCCTCGCGGACCTCGGCGCCGACGTCGTGCGCGTCGACCGCCCCGGCGGCGCCGGACTCGGCATCGACCCGGCGCGCGACCTGACCAACCGCAACAAGCGCTCCGTCCTCGTCGACCTCAAGGCCGAGGAAGGCCCCGCCACCGTGCTCGACCTCGTCGAACGCGCCGACGTCCTGATCGAGGGGTACCGGCCCGGCGTCGCCGAACGCCTCGGCGTCGGCCCCGAGGCCTGCCTCGCCCGCAACCCGCGCCTTGTCTACGGGCGGATGACCGGCTGGGGCCAGGACGGGCCGCTCGCCCCCACCGCCGGACACGACATCGGATACATCGCGATCACCGGCGCCCTCGGCATGATCGGCCCCGACCCGGACGGCCCGCCGACCATCCCCGCCAACCTCGTCGGCGACTACGCCGGCGGCTCCCTCTACCTCGTCATCGGCGTCCTCGCCGCCCTCCAGCACGCCCGGACCCACGGCGAGGGCCAGGTCGTCGACGCCGCCATCGTCGACGGCACCGCCCACCTCACCACCATGATCCACGGCATGCTCGCGGCCGGCGGCTGGCAGGACCGGCGGGGCGTCAACCTCCTCGACGGCGGCTGCCCCTTCTACGGCGTCTACGAGACCTCCGACGGCGGGCACATGGCGGTCGGCGCCCTGGAGGAGCGGTTCTACGCGGAGTTCGTCCGCCTCCTCGGCGTCGACGAGGCCGCCTCCGCCCGCCACGACCTCGCCCGCTGGCCCGAACTGCGCAAGGCCGTCGCCGACGCCTTCCGCGGCCGCACCCGCGAGGAGTGGACCGCCGTCTTCGACGGCAGCGACGCCTGCGTCGCCCCGGTCCTCTCCCTCCGCGAGGCGCCCGCCCACCCGCACCTCGCCGCCCGCGGCACCTTCACCGAGCGGGACGGCATCGCCCAGCCCGCCCCCGCGCCCCGCTTCTCCGCCACCCCCGGCACCCTCCGCACGGGCCCCGCCCTGCCCGGTGCCCACACCGCCGAGGTCGCCCGCGACTGGGCCGTACCCGGCCTCGCGAGCCCGACCCAGACCGAGGAGACCGAAGCATGAAGCGCCAGCTCTACACCGCCGACCACGAGGCCTTCCGGGCGGTCGTCCGCACCTTCCTGGAGAAGGAGGTGCTGCCGCACTACGCGCAGTGGGAGAAGGACGGCATCGTCTCCCGCGAGGTCTGGCTCGCCGCCGGACGGCAGGGACTGCTGGGCCTCGCCGTCGACGAGGAGTACGGAGGCGGCGGCAACCCCGACTTCCGCTACGGCGCCGTCCTCGCCGAGGAGTTCACCCGCGCCGGGGCGCCCGGCCTCGCCATCGGCCTGCACAACGACATCATCGGCCCGTACCTCACCTCGCTCGCCACCGACGAGCAGAAGCGGCGCTGGCTGCCCGGCTTCTGCTCCGGCGAGATCGTCACGGCCATCGCCATGACGGAACCCGGCGCCGGCTCGGACCTCCAGGGCATCCGCACCACCGCCGAGGACCACGGCGACCACTGGATCCTCAACGGCTCCAAGACCTTCATCTCCAACGGCATCCTCGCCGACCTCGTGGTCGTCGTCGCCCGCACCACCCCTGAGGGCGGTGCCCACGGCCTCTCCCTGCTCGTCGTCGAACGCGGCGCCGAGGGCTTCGAGCGCGGCCGGAACCTTGACAAGATCGGCCAGAAGTCGCAGGACACGGCCGAGCTGTTCTTCACCGACGTCCGCGTCCCCAGGGAGAACCTGCTCGGCGAGCTCAACGGCGCCTTCGTGCACCTGATGACCAACCTCGCCCAGGAGCGCCTGGCCATCGCCGTCGCCGGCATCGCAGGGGCCGAGCACCTCCTGGAGATCACCACCCGCTACGTCAAGGAACGCGAGGCGTTCGGCCGCCCCCTCGCCAGGCTCCAGCACATCCGCTTCGAGATCGCCGAGATGGCCACCGAGTGCGCCGTCACCCGCACCTTCGTCGACCGCTGCATCGAAGAGCACGCGAACGGCGCGCTCGACGCCGTCCACGCCTCCATGGCCAAGTGGTGGGCGACCGAACTCCAGAAGCGCGTCGCCGACCGCTGCCTGCAACTGCACGGCGGATACGGCTACATGAGCGAATTCCCGGTCGCCCGTGCCTACACCGACGGCCGGATCCAGACCATCTACGGCGGCACCACCGAGATCATGAAGGAGATCATCGGCCGGTCCCTCCTCGGCTGACCTCCCGCCGCCCGTCTTCTCCCACCCTCATCGCGAAAGGCTTCCCGTGAGCACCGAAGCGTACGTGTACGACGCGATCCGCACCCCGCGCGGACGCGGCAAGGCCAACGGCTCCCTGCACGGCACCAAGCCCATCGACCTGGTCGTCGGCCTCATCCGGGAGATCCAGTCCCGCAACCCCGGCCTGGACCCGGCCGCCATCGACGACATCGTGCTCGGCGTCGTCGGCCCCGTCGGCGACCAGGGCTCCGACATCGCCCGGATCGCGGCCATCGCCGCCGGCCTGCCCGACACCGTCGCCGGCGTCCAGGAGAACCGCTTCTGCGCCTCCGGCCTCGAAGCGGTCAACATGGCCGCCATGAAGGTCCGCTCCGGCTGGGAGGACCTCGTCCTCGCCGGCGGCGTCGAGTCCATGTCCCGGGTGCCGATGGCCTCCGACGGCGGCGCGTGGTTCGCCGACCCGATGACCAACCTGGAGACCAACTTCGTCCCCCAGGGCATCGGCGCCGACCTCATCGCCACCATCGAGGGCTTCACCCGCCGCGACGTCGACGAGTACGCCGAACTCTCCCAGGAACGCGCCGCCGCGGCCTGGAAGGACGGGCGCTTCGCCCGCTCCGTCGTCCCCGTCCTCGACCGCAGCGGCCTCGTCGTCCTCGACCACGACGAGCACCTCCGCCCCGGCACCACCGCCGACTCCCTCGCCCGCCTCAAGCCCTCCTTCGCCGACATCGGCGAGCTGGGCGGCTTCGACGCGGTCGCGCTGCAGAAGTACCACTGGGTCGAGGAGATCGACCACGTCCACCACGCCGGCAACTCCTCCGGCATCGTCGACGGCGCCTCCCTCGTCGCCATCGGCTCCCAGGAGGTCGGCGAGCGGTACGGCCTGACCCCGCGCGCCCGGATCGTCTCCGCCGCCGTCTCCGGCTCCGAGCCGACCATCATGCTCACCGGCCCCGCCCCGGCCACCCGCAAGGCCCTCGCCAAGGCCGGCCTCACCATCGACGACATCGACCTCATCGAGATCAACGAGGCCTTCGCCGCCGTCGTCCTGCGCTTCGTCAAGGACATGGGCATCACCCTGGACAAGGTCAACGTCAACGGCGGCGCCATCGCGCTCGGCCACCCGCTCGGCGCCACCGGCGCGATGATCCTCGGCACCCTCGTCGACGAGCTGGAGCGCCAGGACAAGCGCTACGGCCTCGCCACCCTCTGCGTGGGCGGCGGCATGGGCATCGCCACCGTCGTCGAGCGCGTCTGACCGTCCCGTCCGCACCCCTCTTACGGAGAAGCAGAGCCATGAGCGAGAGCACCACCATCCGCTGGGAACAGGACGCGACCGGGATCGTCACCCTCGTCCTCGACGACCCGAACCAGTCCGCCAACACCATGAACCAGGCCTTCCGGGCCTCGATCATCGCCATCGCCGACCGGGTGGAGGCCGAGAAGGACTCCATCCGCGGCATCATCTACACCTCCGCCAAGAAGACGTTCTTCGCCGGCGGCGACCTCAAGGACATGGTCAAGGCGGGCCCCGAGCACGCCCGTGACATCTTCGACTCCGCCATCGAGATCAAGAACGCCCTGCGGCGCATCGAGACCCTCGGCAAGCCCGTCGTCGCCGCGATCAACGGCGCCGCCCTCGGCGGCGGCTTCGAGATCGCGCTCGCCTCCCACCACCGCGTCGCCCTCGACGCCCCCGGCTCCAAGATCGGCCTGCCCGAGGTCACGCTCGGCCTGCTCCCGGGCGGCGGCGGCGTCGCCCGCACCGTACGCCTCATGGGCATCACCGACGCCCTGCTCAAGGTGCTGCTCCAGGGCACCCAGTACAACCCGCAGCGCGCCCTCGACAGCGGTCTCGTCCACGAGCTCGCCGCCACCCCCGAGGACATGATGGCCAAGGCCATCTCCTTCATCGACGCGCACCCGGAGTCCCGCCAGCCCTGGGACGTCCCGGGCCACCGCATCCCCGGCGGCACCCCGTCGAACCCCAAGTTCGCCGCCAACCTGCCGGCCTTCCCCGCCAACCTGCGCAAGCAGCTGAACGGCGCGCCCTACCCGGCGCCCCGCGCCATCATGGCCGCCGCCGTCGAGGGCTCCCAGGTCGACTTCGAGACCGCGCTCACCATCGAGAGCCGCTACTTCACGGAGCTGGTCATCGGCCAGACCGCGAAGAACATGATCCAGGCGTTCTTCTTCGACCTCCAGGCCGTCAACTCGGGCGCGAGCCGCCCGAAGGGCGTGGACAAGCGCCAGGTCCGCAAGGTCGCCGTGCTCGGCGCGGGCATGATGGGCGCCGGCATCGCGTACTCCTGCGCCCGCGCCGGCATCGACGTGGTCCTCAAGGACGTCTCCGCCGAGTCGGCGGCGAAGGGCAAGGCGTACTCCGAGAAGCTGTGCGCCAAGGCCGTCTCGCGCGGCCGCACCACCCAGGAGAAGGCCGACGCGCTGCTCGCCCGAATCACCCCCACCGGCGACGTGGCCGACCTCGCCGGCTGCGACGCCGTCATCGAGGCGGTCTTCGAGGACACCGCGCTCAAGCACAAGGTCTTCCAGGAGATCCAGCACGTCGTCGCGCCCGACGCGCTGCTCTGCTCCAACACCTCGACCCTGCCGATCTCCGTCCTCGCCGAGGGCGTCGAGCGCCAGACCGACTTCATCGGCCTGCACTTCTTCTCGCCCGTCGACAAGATGCCGCTCGTCGAGATCATCAAGGGCGAGCGCACCGGCGACGAGGCGCTGGCCCGCGCCTTCGACCTCGTCCGGCAGATCAACAAGACCCCGATCGTCGTCAACGACTCGCGCGGCTTCTTCACCTCGCGGGTGATCGGCCACTTCATCAACGAAGGCGTCGCCATGGTCGGCGAGGGCATCGAGCCCGCCTCGATCGAGCAGGCCGCGGCCCAGGCCGGCTACCCGGCGAAGGTCCTCTCCCTCATGGACGAGCTGACCCTCACCCTCCCGCGCAAGATCCGCAACGAGACGAAGAAGGCGGTCGAGGAGGAGGGCGGCACCTGGACCACCCACCCGGGCGAGGCCGTCATCGACCGCATGGTCGACGAGTTCGGCCGCCCGGGCCGCAGCGGCGGCGCCGGCTTCTACGAGTACGGCCAGGACGGCAAGCGCGGCAAGCTCTGGCCCGGCCTGCGCGAGCACTTCGCCAAGCCCGGGTACGAGATCCCCTTCCGCGACATGCAGGAGCGGATGCTGTTCTCCGAGGCCCTGGACACCGTCCGCCTCCTCGAGGAAGGCGTCCTCACCTCGGTCGCCGACGCCAACATCGGCTCCATCATGGGCATCGGCTTCCCCGCCTGGACCGGCGGCATCCTCCAGTACATCAACGGCTACGAAGGCGGACTCCCCGGCTTCGTCGCCCGCGCGCGCGAACTGGCGGACACCTACGGCGAGCGGTTCACCCCCACCGCCCTCCTCGTCCGGAAGGCCGAACAAGGCGAGCTCTTCACCGACTCCTGACCGCCCCCTCCGCCCCCGGGCCGGCCCTCACGGCTTCCCGACGCAAGCCCCGGGCTCCTGACACGAGCCCCGGGCTCCGGGCCGGCCCTCACGGCTCCCGACGTGAGCCCCGGGCTCCCGGTCGGAGGCCTCACGGGCCCTGACACGGGCCCCGGGCTCCCGGCCGGGGGCCTCACGGGCTCCGGAACGCCGTCCTCAGCTCCTCGCTCAGCGAGCGCTGGAAGGCCGTGACGAGGGCCTGGACCACCATCGGCTGCATGTGTGCCGACAGCGACCTCATCGCCGTCAGGTGGTCCGGGTCCTCCCCGCTCTCGCGGTACGGGTTCCACACCTGCTCCTGGAAAAGCCGGGAGAGCTCCTGCGCGGCCGTGCGCGCGTGCTCCAGGAGCACCGTCCGCGAGGCCAGGATCGTCTCGTGCTCGATCGGCACGTCCAGGAGCTCCACCCCGAGCCGCAGCAACGACCCGTCCAGCCGGTACGTGTCGTCCTCGTCCGTGCGGTCGAGGACCCCCATCGCCGCCAGCCGGTCCACGTCCCGCTCCGCCAGCCCCCGCCCCGCCCGCCGCTCCAACTCCCGCCGCGTGATCGTCTCCGCCGACTCCGGGGCCCATGCCGCCACCAGCGCCCGGTGGATCGCCAGGTCCTGCGCACTCAGATCGGCCGGCAACTGCTCCAGATACCGCTCGATCGCCGCCAGCGTCATCCCCTGCCGCTGCAACTCCTCGATCAACGCCAGCCGCGACACGTGGTCAGGCCCGTAGTGCCCCACCCTCCGCGCCCCGATCACCGGCGGCGGCAACAACCCCCGCGTCCCGTAGAACCGCACGGTCCGCACCGTCACCCCGGCCCGCGCCGCCAGCTCGTCCACGGTGTACACCGGCTCCCGCGCGCCGCTCGCCTGCTCCATGGTCCAACAGTATTGCTGTCTCACCAGCCGTGTAAAAGACCGGCGCGACTGTCAGTGGTGGGTCGTAGCGTGATCGTCATGAACGGGATCACGTACGTCCGGGGGGACGCGACCGCACCGCACGGCAAGGGCGTCAAGATCGTCGCGCACGTGTGCAACGACCTCGGGGGCTGGGGCAAGGGCTTCGTCCTGGCCGTCTCGCGGCGCTGGCCGGAACCGGAGGCGGCCTACCGGCGCTGGCACCGCGAGCGGGCGCGGAACGACTTCGGCCTCGGCGCTGCCCAGTTCGTCCGGGTCGAGCCGTACGTCTGGGTGGCCAACCTGGTCGGGCAGCGGGGGATGCGGACGGGGCGGAGCAGCGGCGTCCCCGTGCGGTACGAGGCGATCGACGCCGCCCTCGGGCAGCTCGGGGACAAGGCGGCCGGGCTCGGCGCGTCCGTGCACATGCCCCGCATCGGCTGCGGGCTCGCCGGCGGCTCCTGGGAGAAGGTCGAGCCCCTCGTTCTCCGGCGGCTGGTGGACCGGGGGATATCGGTCACCGTGTACGACTTCGGCGGGTAAGGGGCGCGGGGACGGGTTGTCGTAGAGGTGTTCGACGAGGCGGGTTAGAGTCGGCCGCTGATCGTGTCGGGTAGGGAGCGGGGGAGTCGGATGTACGCGCAACTCAGGGAGACGGCTGATGAGTTGGCCGGGGTGTTGTGGCGGGAGCACACGGTGTACCGGGAGCGGGGTGGTGGGGTGGTGATACGGGGGGAGCATGTGAGGCGGTGGATCAGCCTGGCGCCGACCGGGGGGAAGGACAGGGCGCTGGTGAGGGCGGGGCGGATCCTGGACGGGGGGACGACGGCGCCGGCGCGGACGGAGGTGGTCGTGGACCTGACGGCCGGGACGGGGGAGCTGGCGGCGGTGTGCCGGCGGCTGCTCGCGGATGTGGCGGGGGCCGGCGATCTGGCGGCGGGGCCGTCCGGGGCCGGGAAGCCGCAGAAGCGGGGAGGGCCGGGCCGGACGGCTCGCGCCACCCGGCCCGGCCGCCGGCCCCGGAAGGAGCGGCACACGAGTGCCGGCTCCTGGGTGGTCTTGCTGTGCGTCGGCGCGGTGCTCGGTGTCTGGCTCTACGGCATGTTCGGCGGGTACCCCTACTGAGGGGTCCCGGTCAGAAGCCGGTGACGGGGTAGTGGTCGGACAGGTTGGTGTAGGTGTACTGCGTGCCCCAGCTGGAGACCGTCCACGGGGCGCTCTGCTCCAGGACCACGTTGTTGGTCCAGCCGGCGGGGCGGGCGTTCCCGGCGCGGTAGAGGACGTAGTCGAGGTCCTCGCGCGGGTCGTCCGGGTAGCGCTCGGAGGCGATCGAGTTCAGCGCGGTGTCGAAGGAGTACGGGTGGCCGGTGCGGGCGTCGGCGCCCGCGAGGCCCGCGTCGGCGAGCATCGTGCCGTACTCGGGGGTGTGGGAGTCGACGTTCATGTCGCCGGCGACGATCACCTGCTCGTTCGCCGGGATGTTCTTGGCGTCGAGGAAGGCGTCGATCGCCTTGAACTGGCGGCTGCGCATCTGCGCCGCCTCGCCCGCCGAGCAGCCGGGGTCGGTGGACTGGGCGTGGGTGCCGACGACGTGGACCCGGCTGCCGTTGACGTCGAGGACGGTGTAGGCGAAGCCCTTGTTGGAGTACCAGTCGGCGCCGCAGGCGTCCTTGTAGACGTACTGCTCCTTGCGGACGATCGGCCACTTGCTGAGGATCGTCACGCCGCCGTCCTCGGGCGTGGTCGAGGAGTAGGCGCCGCCGGTGGCGTCCCAGCCGGTCTTGCTGCGGCCGACGACGGGGGTCTGGTACGGGTACTGCCCGGCGGCGTTCGCCTTGAGGGCGTCCGAGGCGGAGTTGTCGAAGGTCTCCTGGAGCACGACGACGTCCTGCCCCTGGAAGAAGGCGGCGGCGGGGATCGCCTTGGCCCGGTGGTCCTGGCCCCAGTTCGGGTAGAGCGTCTTGCTGAAGAGGAACGTGTTGTAGGTGAGGACCTTCAGTCGCGGGGCCTCGGCGGCGGTGGCCGTGGCGGAGGCGGACGCGGCCGGGGCGGTGACCGCCAGTGTGGCGGCGGCGACCGCGAGGGAGAGCGCGGCGCCCGGGGTGCGGCGGAAGGCGGCGAAGGACACGTGAACTCCTGTGGAGGCGTGGGGGGTTGGCCTGGCGCCGCACATACAATCAGCCGTGATTACCTTCCGGTAGCCTTTGGATGCCGGGAATCTTGCCGAGCGAGCACGATCACGCCAACTCTCGCCCCGGTGTCTGAATTGTCCTTGTTTGGACCAGGTAGAATGCGCGCATGACCCTCGCGAACTCGCAGATCTTCAAGACGGACCTCGGTCCGCTCAACCCCGTCTGGGCCGAGCTCATCCTCGGCCTCGTGGTGTTCGGACTGACCTTCCTCATCCTGGCGAAGGGCATCCTGCCGAAGATCAAGCGCACGCTCGACGAGCGCGATGACGCGATCGAGGGCGGCACCGACCGCGCCGACGACCTGCGCGCCGAGGCCACGAAGATCCGTGAGCAGTACGAGGCGGAGCTCGCCGAGGCCCGCCACGAGGCCGCCCGCATCCGCTCCCGCGCCACCGAGGAGGGCTCGGCCGCCATCGCCGCCGCCCGCGCCGAGGGCATCGCCGAGCGCGACGCGATCGTCGCCGCCGGCGTCGAGAAGATCGCCGCCGAGCGCGCCGCCGCCGAGCGCGAGCTCACCGCGGACGTCGACGCCTGGGCCCACGCCCTCGCCGCCCGCATCGTCGGCGAGCCGGTCGGCGCCGACCGCCGCTGACCCGTACACCCACCGAGGGGCCGACGCCCGGGCCGCGACAGCCCGGGCGTCGGCCCCTTCGCCGTGCGTGGCAGCCTGGAGACAGAGGAGGAGAGACCATGCCGTCTGGGACGAGCCTCGACCAGGCCCGGGTCGCCGACCCGGCGCCGCCGCCCGTAGGCGGGGTGCTGTGGACCGTCGCC
Source organism: Streptomyces sp. LMG1-1-1.1 (assembly GCF_040815545.1). Classification (NCBI taxonomy): domain Bacteria; kingdom Bacillati; phylum Actinomycetota; class Actinomycetes; order Kitasatosporales; family Streptomycetaceae; genus Streptomyces; species Streptomyces sp. LMG1-1-1.1. Next base: position 319,638 of record NZ_JBFPNH010000001.1, read on the forward strand.
GGTGACGTCCGGGCCCTCCTGATGCTGCCCGCCGCCCTCACCATGCAGGTCGCCCACCCCGCGATCGGCGCCGGAGTCGACGAGCACTCCGTCTTCCGGACCGACCCCTGGGGTCGCGGCGAACGCTCCCTGCGCTCGCTCCAGCTGTGGATCTACGGCGGTGAGGACGCCGCGCGGGAGGGCCGCCGACTCCGGGAACTGCACCGGAACATCCAGGGTACCGACGCCAACGGCCGCCGCTACCACGCGCTCACCCCGGCCTACTACGCGTGGGTGCACGCGACGGGATTCCCCGTGTACCTGCGCGGGCTCGGCCTCCTCGCCCGCCCCCTCACCGAGGCGCAGGAACGGCGGCTGTACGCGGAATGGCTCCAGGTCGGCCGGGTCCTCGGCATCCACGACCGGGACATGCCGCAGACGATCGAGGCGTTCTGGCCGTACTACCGCAAGGTCCTCGCCGAGGAGCTCGAGGCGACCGTCGTCGTACGGGAGCTGCTCGACACCGACCTACCCGTGCCCGCCCCGGACCGCGGCCCGCTGCCGGTCAGGATCGCGCTCCGGCTCCTGTGGCCGGTCCTGCGCCGCCCGTTCCTGCGGCTGCGCGCCTTCCTCACCGTCGGCCTGATGCCGGCGGACGCCCGCGAGGCCATCGGCCTGGACTGGAGCGACGCGCAGGAGCGGACCCTGCGCCGGTACGCCCGGATCGTCCGGGCCGTCGTCCCCGTCCTGCCGGAACGGCTCCGCTACCTGCCCCTGGCCAGGAAGGCGCGCGAGGCCGCCCGCAGCGCCCCGCGCTGACGGACGGCCCCGGTCACGGCACGGCTCAGTGGCCGCCGTGCGCGTCCCGTTCGTGGATCGTGTTCGTCGCCGCGATCTTCTTCCACGACTTCGGCTGGACGGGCTTCGCCGGCGTGCCGCCCGGCTGCCCGGCCGTGGTGGGCGACGCCGCGAGCGCGCCCGACCGGGCCGCCGTACCGTCCGCCCCCACCGCCGGGGCGGACGGCTTCACCGGCTGGTACAGCCAGGTGTCGAAGAGCCCGGCCAGCGGCTTGCCGGAGACCCGCTCCGCGTACCGCACGAAGTCGGAGACCCGCGCGTTGCCGTAGGCGAACTCCTGCGGCCAGCCCTTGAGGATCGCGAAGAAGTCCTCGTCGCCGATCTCGTTGCGCAGCGCCTGGAGGGCGAGTGCTCCCCGGTCGTAGACGGCGCCGTGGAACTGGTTCTCGGCGCCCGGGTCGCCCGGCTTCACCGTCCAGAAGGGATCGTCGGCAGGCCGGGCGGCGTACACGTAGTCCGCCAGCTCCTGTGCCGTGCCCTCGCCCTCCTTCTCCGACCAGAGCCACTGGCTGTAGCGGGCGAAGCCCTCGTTGACCCAGATGTCCTTCCAGTCGTGGACGGACACGCTGTCGCCGTACCACTGGTGCGCCAGCTCGTGGACGACCACCGACACGTTCGCGCCGTTGGCGAACTGCCGCGGGCTGTAGAAGGGGCGGGTCTGCGTCTCCAGGGCGAAACCGCTGGTCACGTTCGGCACGTAACCGCCGAGGGAGTTGAACGGGTACGGCCCGTAGACCGACTCGAGCCACTCGGCGACCTCGGTCGTGCGCTCGATCGAGGCGCGCGCCGCGCCCGCGTTGTCGCCGAGGTCCTTGCTGTAGGCGTTGAGGACGGGCAGCCCGTTCGCGGTCTTGTCCGTCGTGATGTCGAACCTGCCGACGGCCAGCGTGGCCAGATACGGCGCCTGGGGCTTGTTGGAGCGCCAGGCGTAGCGGGTCCAGCCGAGCCGCGAGGACTGCGACTGGAGGACGCCGTTGCTGATGGCCTGGTGCCCGTCCGGCACCGAGACGGAGACGTCGAAGGTGGCCTTGTCCAGCGGGTGGTCGTTGGACGGGAACCACCAGACGGCCGAGTCGGGTTCCTGCGCGGCGACGCCGCCGTCCGGGGTGCGGGCCCAGGCCGACCAGCCGTCGATCTTGACCTCGGACGGCTTGCCCGCGTAGCGGACGACGACCGAGACCGCCTTGCCCTTCTCCAGCGGGGTCGCCGGCGTGATCTCCAGCTCGTGGTCCCCCGACGCGGTGAACTTCGCGAACCGCCCGTTGACCCGTACCTCGCTGACCTTCAGGGCGAAGTCCAGGTTGAAGCGGGACAGGTTCTGCGTGGTGGTGGCGAGGATCGTCGCCGTGCCCTCCAACAGGTCCGTCGCGGGCTGGTACTTCAGGCGCAGGTCGTAGTGGGAGACGTCGTAACCGCCGTTGCCGCTGGCGGGGTAGTAGGAGTCGCCGATGCCCGCGGCACCGGGGACGAAGTCGGCCGCCGATGCCGGGATCGCCAGCAGCAGGGAGGCCGCGAGGGCGCTCGGAACGATGAGTCTGCGATGCACGGGTGCTCCAAGTCGTAAGAAACGTAAGGCGTGTGGGTGGGCGCCGGTCCTTAGCTTGGACACTATTCAGCCTCCCGACGCACCGTCACGTCCAGGGGACCCCCTGTCACACGATCGCCATTCGGCCGACATGAACCTTGCGTCACGCCATTCCCGCTCGATTCCCTCCGGCACTCTTTTGCGCGGGAGTCGACCGGGGTACGTTCCGGCCCATGCCGATGCGAAAGCGGAGAACACCCGGAGCCCGACTGTCGTACGGAACCCTCGTGGCCACGGCCACGGCCGCCCTCTTCGCGACGCTGGTCACTCCGGCCGGCGCCCGGCCGCAGCCCGCGGCCCCGGTCGCGGCGGCCCCGTCCGCGCCCGCCGTGCGCGAGTCCCGCCCCGTCCACTCGTACGCCGACGCCGTCCGCGAGTCCGTCTGGGTCGACACCGGCCTCGACGGCGACGGCGACGGGCGCGCGGACCGGGTCGCCGTCGACATCGTCCGGCCCCGGGAGCCCGCGGCGGCCGGCCGGCGGATCCCGGTCATCATGGACGCCAGCCCGTACTACGCCTGTTGCGGACGAGGCAACGAAGGCCAGAAGAAGACGTACGACGCCGACGGCAACCCCGACCGGCTCCCGCTCTTCTACGACAACTACTTCGTCCCGCGCGGCTACGCCTTCGCCGCCGTCGACCTCGCGGGCACCAGCCGCTCCGACGGCTGCGACGACGTCGGCGGCCGGTCCGACGTCCAGTCCGCGAAGGCCGTCGTCGACTGGCTGAACGGCCGCGCCCGCGGCTACACCAGCCGGACCGGCACGACCCCGGCCCGCGCCACCGGCTGGAGCACGGGCGACGTCGGCATGATCGGCAAGAGCTGGGACGGCACCATCGCCAACGGCGTCGCCGCCACCGGAGTCGAGGGGCTGCGGACGATCGTGCCGATCGGCGCGATCTCCTCCTGGTACGACTACTTCCACTCCCAGGGCGCCCCGCTCTACAACGCCAACCCGAGCTGGCTCTCCGAGTACGTGAACAGCCCGGAGGCGCAGGCCCGCTGCGGCGCCGTCCAGGACCGGATCGCCGCCGCCACCCCCTACAGCGGCGACCGCACCGCCGCCTGGACCGAGCGCGACCACGTGAAGGACGCCTCCAAGGTCCGGGCCAGCGTCTTCGTCGTCCACGGGCAGCAGGACCTCAACGTCCGCGCCAACCAGTTCGGCCAGTGGTGGGACGCGCTCGCCGCCCACGGCGTCGAGCGGAAGATCTGGCTCTCGCAGACCGGACACGTCGACCCCTTCGACTTCCGGCGCGCCGACTGGGTCCGCACCCTGCACCGCTGGTTCGACCACTACCTGCTCGGATACGAGAACGGCATCGACCGCGAACCGGTCGCCGACATCGAGCGCGCCCCGGACCGGTGGACCACCGACCGCCAGTGGCCGCCGAGCACCACCGCGACCACCACCCTGCGGCCCGCGCCCGGCACCGCGCCCGGCCCCGGCGTCCTCGGGCGCACGCCCGCCGCCCCCGGGTCCACCGCGACGTTCACGGACGACCCGGGCCTGGGCGAGCTGGACTGGGCGGCCCGGATCGACTCGGCGACCCCCGAGAAGGCCGGGTTCGCGACCCGCCCGCTCTCCCGCGACCTGCGGATCTCCGGCTCCTCGACGGTGACGGTCACCGCGACCCCGACCACCGCCACCGCGCACCTCTCCGCCGTGCTCGTCGACCTCGGCCCGGACACGATCCGCGACTACGCGGCGGCGGGGGAGGGCATCACCACCCTCACCGACCGCACCTGCTGGGGTGCGAGCACCCCCGGCGACAGCGCCTGCTTCAAGGCGACCGCCGCCCGCACCACGGACGTCGGGTTCACCGTCGTCAGCCGGGGCTGGGCCGATCTCGGCACCTGGGCCGACCCGGGCCGGGAGCGCCCGCTGACCCCCGGCAGGGCGTACACGCTCACGCTGAGGCTCGCCGCCACCGACCACGTCGTCCCCGCCGGACACCGCCTGGCCCTGATCGTCGGCGGCACCGACAGGGACCTCCTCGACCCTCCGTCGACCACCCCGACCCTCACCCTCGACCTCGCCCGCACCTGGGCGAAGCTGCCCCTGGTCGGCGGCGCGGGCGCGTTCGCCCGGGCCACGACGGGAGCGGCCCCGGCCGTACCGTCGCCGCCCGCCGCCGTCCCGTCCCTGAGCGGCCCCGTACCGCCCGCCGCCGTCGCGGGACCGCGCCTGCCCGGGCCGGGAGCGGGCCGATGAGGATCCGTACCGCGTACCGGAGTTCGCGGCGCGCCCTCGCCCTCGTGGTGGGGGCCGCCACCCTCGGGCTGCCGCTCGTCACCGTGCCCGCCAAGGCGGCGGACACCCCGCCGGCGGAGCCGCCGCCGCGCACCGGGTTCGAGGCGAGCGCGGGGGCCCGCTGGACGAGCGAGGCCGAGGAGCGGGACTTCCTCGCGGCGGTCGACCGGGGGAGCGACCGTGTGGCGCTGCGCGTGATCGGCACGACCGCGCAGGGCCGCCCGCTCCGGCTCGCCACCCTCGGCACCGGGAAGGGCGGCACCACCGTGCTGCTCGTCTGCAGCCAGCACGGCGACGAACCCGCCGGCCGCGAGGCCTGTCTGAGCACGGTGCGCGACCTCGCGTATGCCCGGGACCGGGAGACCCTGAGCTTCCTCGCCCGGACGACCGTCCTCGTCGTCCCCACGGCCAACCCCGACGGCCGGGAGGCCGACACCCGGGGCAACGGCGCCGGCGTCGACGTCAACCGCGACCACATCGCCCTGCGGACCGCCGAGGCGCGCGCCGTCGCGGCCGTCCTCCGCGACCGGCGGCCCGAACTCGTCTACGACCTGCACGAGTACGGTGCCACCCCCCGCTACTACGACAAGGACCTGCTCGCCCTCTGGCCCCGTAGCCTCGACGCCGACGCGCGCGTCCACGACGAGTCGCGGACGCTCTCCGAGTCGTACGTCCGGCCCACCGCCGGGCTCGCCGGGTACAGCAGCGGCATCTACGGCATCTGGACCGACCCCGTCACCGGGCAGCCGCTCAAGCAGGTCGCCGGCGACGGCCAGGAGCGGATCCTGCGCAACACGGCCGGCATCAAGCACTCCGCCGGACTGCTCGTCGAGACCCGGGTGGACGCGTTCGACGACGCCGAGGAGACGGACCCGGCCCGCAACCACCGGCGGCGCGTCGCCACCCAGCACGCGGCGCTCGACGGAGCCTTCGCCTACCTGAAGGAGCGGCGCGGGCCGCTGATCGCGGCGACCGCCGCGGCCCGGAACGCCGGGTTCGCCGACCGGGGCCCCGTGTACCTCGGCGGCGCCGACAACGACGCGCCGGAGCCGGGCGAGGTCATCGCCGACCCTCCGTGCGGCTACCGCCTCGACGCCGCCCAGTACGCCGAGGTCGGCGACGAACTCGACCTGCACGGGGTCACCGTCCGACGGGACGGCGCCGGGGTCCTCGTACCGCTGCGGCAGTCGCAGCGCGCCCTGGTCCCGCTGCTCCTCGACGCGCGCGCGACCTATCACCTCGTCAGTGGGAGTCCTGTGGAGGAGTGTTGACGATCGGGTGACCCGCGGCCGCCGTGGCGTGATTCCGACCTTTGCCGAGGTAAAGTTACCGATCGGTACTGACCATGCCTCGAACCGGCCCCAGCGGCCCGTAAGTTGGAGAACCACCATGCGCCACACCAAGCCCGCACGCCGTACCCTGACGGCCCTGCTCGCCACGACGCTGCTCGCCGGGGGCGTGCTGCTCGGGCAGACCGCGACCGCCGAGCCCGCCGCCGCCGGCACCATCACCTGCAACATCACCAAGCTGCGGGCCGACGCCCACAAGGAGCGCGCCCGCGCCGCCCAGCTCAAGCGCCTCGGTGCCACGGCGGACGCCCGCAAGGCCTACGCCAGGGCCGACGCCCTGGAGCGGCGCGCCCGCCAGTGCGCCGACGCGGACAACAACAGCAAGCCGCCGCTCTGGAAGTAGCGAAGGCGAAGGGCTCGGCCTGAGAGGGCGGGCGGTCTCCCCGGAGGCCGCCCGCCCTTTCGCATGCCCGTGGACCCGGTGCGGCAGGGCCGCTGACGCGCTGTTGGTGGGCGGTTGGCCGCCGGTTGGAGGGCCTCCACAGGATGGCCGCAGGCGGTCGGCGCCCTGCTCCGTGCCGTCCCCTTGTCCTGACTGCTTCCCGGCGCCCCTCGGGCCTCGGGCACTCACGAGGTGATCATGAAGATTCGTCCTGTTCTCGGTGCCACCGCCGGCCTGCTGGCCCTGCTGACGGCGGTCGCCCCGGCCGCCTCGGCGGGCGGAAACTGGGACTACGGCACATCGCGGACCAAGCTGAGCAACGGCTACCTGTTCACGCAGATCGCGGCCGACTGGGACTACCCCATCGAGCAGCCCGACGGGGGCGTGTACTGGAAGATGAACGAGTGGTACGAGAAGACGGGCGGCGGCACGATCACCGCCCAGTTCGGCTTCAACTACCACGGCTACAGCTACAGCAAGGGCTGGTTCACCCAGTCCGCCGGCACCACGTCGCAGGAGTTCTTCAACGGGCTCGGCTTCAACGACTGCAACAACGTCGTCGGCTGGCTGGCCGTCTCCGGGCAGAGCACCTTCTACAACGCACCGGTGACCGCCTGCTGACGGCGTGCGCCGGCTCTCCCTCCCGGAGGGCCGGCGCCGCACACCCCGTGCCCGCCGCCGAGCCGTCCCACCGGGAACCACCACCATGATCGATGCCTCACTGGGCGCAAGTCCGTTTCTGATACCGGCCCTTGCCCTGATCCTCCTGGCCGCGACCCTCACGGCCTGGCTGCTGCACCGGCGGAACGGCCGGGTGCCTGTGGCCCCCCTGGGAGCCGCGGTCTCGGGCGCGGTGGTCCTCGCGGCCACCCTCTCGCCCCTCGGGACGCACGCACCGGCGCTGCGGGTGTGCTCGCTGCCCACGGACCTGGCGGCCTCGCTCTTCGCGGACCAGGGCCTGATGAACATCGCCCTCTTCGTGCCGCCGGCGCTCTTCCTCACCGTGGCCACCCGGCGGCCCGCCACCGTCGCCGCCGCGCTGGTGCTGCTCTCCGGGGGCGTCGAGGTGGCACAGGCGCTGACCCCCGGTATGGCCAGGGCCTGCGACGCCTCCGACTTCGGCGCCAACGTGCTGGGCGCGCTGCTGGGCTGCCTGTCCGGAAGCGCGTGGATCCGGCGCCGCGCCGACCGGACGACCCCGGAGTCCACCGGCCGCACCCGGGCCCGCGACCTCCGCCTCGGCGTGATCGTCTCCGTCTGCGGCGGGATCCTGCTGTCCGCCGTGGCCCTGCCCGCGCTGGCGTTCACGGAGTCCGACGCACGGGCCGACCAGCGACCGGACGCGGCACAACTGGTGGCGGCGGCCGATGCCGTGCGGTCCTTCTTCGGACCCGGAGCGGTCCCGACCGACGTCCGGTACACCCCGGCGTCGGAACGGCGGCCCGGCAGGGTCGACGTGAGCACCGGATCGGGGAACATCACGCTCGCCTGGCCCTCCCGCGAGGTGACGTCGGGCCAGCTCGCGGCCGTCGTACCCGAGAAGGCCGCGCGGGCGGAACTGACGGAGGGGACGGCACGCGAGACCGGAGACGCGTTCGCCGCGCAGCACTTCCCCTGGGCCCTGCGCGGCAGCGAGGCACAGGTCTTCGCCGCCGGCGGGCCCGACCAGCAGGCCAAGGTGGTGCAGTGGCGCAGCCGCGTCGACGGAGTCCTCATGCCGATGCGGCTGGACGTCGTCATCGGAGCCGACCGGAAGATCCTCTCCTTCGCCGCCAGGAACGACCGCGCCACCGACCTGCCCCGCGCGACCGTGACCAGGGAGCAGGCCACGGCGAAGGCGCGGGCCGTCTACCCCGACGCACGCGTCACCAGCAGCGAGTTGATGGCCAGGATCGACAACCAAGGCCGCTGGCGGGTCTGTTGGATGATCTCCCTCACCCCGCCCGCCGGAATGGCGCCGCCCACGAAGACCACCGGCCCCGGAGCCACGTCGGGGCCGTCGGCGGGAACGGGCCCCGCACTATTCGGCCTTGCGTTCGACGCCGTTACTGGTGATCCTTTCTCGGGCCCGACCACGCCCCGCGCGTAGCCGCCTCGCCGATGCGTGCCGCGTCCGCCTCTCACGCGTCCGTACCCACTGGACCGCACACCCCGGCCCGGAACTCCCGGCCCGGCCGAACAGGAGAAACCGTGTCCCACCGCACCACGATCACCACGTCCCCGCTGCGCCGACTCGGAGTCGCCGCCGCGGCAGCGGCCCTCGGCGGCCTCGCCGTCATGAGCGGTGCGAGCCCCGCGGCCGCCGGCAGCAACGGTCAGCAGATCAAGTTCCACGACAGCCGGGGCACCATCTACTCGGTCCGCATCAAGGGCAACAACCAGAACGGCCAGTACGTGGAGGCGTGCTTCAACACCAACTACACGGACAACTACCTCTCCGGCTGGTGGTGGAAGGGCCCGGTCAACATCACCGGCTACACCGCGGGCGAGTGCACGTTCGGCTCCACGGTCGCCTACATCGGCGAAGTGACCATCCCGACCCAGTACGCCGACGACTACATCCCCGTCTCCGGCTAGTCGCACGCCACCGCGCCCCCGGGCGCGGACACTTCGCGGCCGCGCCCCTCGATCGAGGGCACGGCCGCGACAGGCCTGTGACGGACCAAGATCGTGGATCCGTCCCCCACCGCGGTTACGATGCGCTGGCGCGAGGCCCTGGCCTGCCCCGCGCTTCGAACCCGGGGGGTATGGACATGCGCTTCGCGCTGCTCGGAACGTTGTCGGCCACGGACGATCGGGGGGAGGAACGCGCGCCGCGCCCGCCTTTGCCCAGAGCCCTGCTCGCGGCGCTCCTGCTGGCACCCAATCGCGTCGTCACGCTGGACCGCCTGGAGGGGATGCTCTGGGACGGACGCCCGCCCGCCAGCGCCCGCGCGTCCCTGCACAACCACGTGACCCGGCTGCGCCGTTCCCTCGGCGACCCGACACGGATCCTCAGCAGGGACCGCGGCCTCGTCCTGCGCGTCGAGGCCGGGGAACTCGACGCCGACCGCCTCGTCAGCGCCCTCGACGAGGCGCGCCGGGCCCGGCACGCCGAGGACTGGGAGCGCGTCTCACGCCTCACGGAGGCGGCGCTGGCGCTGTGGCGCGGCACACCCCTCGAAGAGTTCCCGGCCCTCGCGACCGCGTCCGCCTCCGACCTCACCCGGTGGCAGGAGACCCGACTCCAGTGCCTCGAACTCCGGGCGGAAGCGGTCCTGCGACTGGGCAGCCACGAGGAGTTGCTGCCCGAACTGAGGCGGGCCGCAGCCGAGTTCCCGCTGCGCGAGTCCTTCCATACGCACCTCATCCTGATGCTGCACCACACCGGCCGCCGTGCCGAGGCGCTGGCGACGTACCACGAACTGCGCCGCTCACTCGTCGATGCCCTCGGTGTCGAGCCCGGCCCCGGTGCGCGTTCGGCCTTCCAGCAGGTGCTGGACGACGAGTGCACCCCCGCCGAGCAGTCCGGCCGCCCGGTGACCGGCTCCGCGGCCGTCCCCAGGACCCTGCCGCGCGACCCGGTCGCCTTCACCGGCCGCGAGGCGCAGATCAGTGCACTCCTCACCGACCTGCGCGCGGGAGCGGAGGGCGGGACGGGACCGGTGGACCTCCACACCGTGGACGGGATGCCCGGGGTCGGGAAGACGGCCTTCGCCCTGCGCGTCGCCCACCACGTGGGCGCGGACTACCCGGACGGCCAGATCTTCCTTCCCCTGCACGCCCACACCGTCGGCACCCCGCCCGTCGCCCCCGAGGACGCCCTGGCCGAGCTGCTCCTCGCCGTCGGCGAGAGCCCCCACCGCGTGCCGGACGGGCTCGCCGCACGCGCGGGCCTGTGGCGGAGCCGGATCGCGGGGCGCCGCATGGTCATCCTGCTGGACGACGCCTCGGGCTCCGACCAGGTGGAGCCGCTGCTGCCCGGTACGGCGGGCTCGCTGGTCCTCGTCACCAGTCGGCGTCGCCTGGAGGCGCTCACGGGTGCCGCACCGATCACCCTGGGCGTGCTGGCCGAGGACGACGCGATACGGCTGCTCATCACCCGGTCGGGCCGACCGGACATCACACCCGACGACCCCTCACTCGCCCGGCTGGCACACCTCTGCGGCCACCTGCCGCTGGCACTCAACCTCGTCTCCGCCCGGCTTCGCCACCGGCGGAGCTGGTCCCCCGCGGACATCGCCGAGGACCTCGGGACGGCGACCGGCCGGCTCGCCGCCCTCGCCACCGAGAACGTGTCGGTCGCCGCCGCGTTCGACCTGTCGTACCGGGCGCTGTCATCCCCTTCCCGCACCCTGCTGTGCCGGCTGGGGCTCCTGCCCGGATCCGACGTCGACGTCCGCGCCGCCGCCGCGCTGCACGGCTCCGACCTCGGCACCGCCCGCCGCCTGTTGGAGGAACTCTGCGACCACAGCCTGGTCGACGAGCCCTCGCGCGGGCGCTACCAGATGCACGACCTCGTACGCGAGTACGCCCGGACCCTGGCGCTCGCCGACGGGCCGGCCGACGCCGACCCGGCCGTGCGGCGCCTCCTCGACCACTACCTCCACGCGGCGTCGGACGCGGGGGTCAGAATCGCCCGGCACGCGGTGCGGCCGCCCGAGCTGACGGCCGAACGACCGACGACGCTGCCGGAGTTCGCCGACGCGGGCGACGCGACGGCATGGATGCGTGCCGAGCACGCCAATCTCCGCGCCGCCGTCGAACACGCCTCCCGCCACGGTCTCCACGAGGCCGCCGTGTACCTGCCCGCCGCCATGCACGACTTCCTGCGGGTCGACGGCCACTGGGGTGAGGCCCAGGACCTGCACCTGATCGCCCTCGCGGCTGCCCGGACCGCCGGCGACGAGCTCGGTCAGGCCGTCTCCCTGCACCACCTCGCCATCGTCGACTCGCTCAAGGGCTCGTACGAACAAGCGGAGTCCGGACTGCTCCAGGCGCTGCTCCTGGTCCGCTCGCGCGGCGACCGCCGACGCGAGGGCATGGTGATGCACGACCTCGGCCGGGTGTTCCGGTTCACCGGCCGGTACGAGGAGGCCACCGACGCGCTGGAGCAGTCCCTGGAGTGCTTCGCCGGCACCGGCGACCGGCGGGACGAGGGGCTGGTCCGGAACGAACTCGGCCACGTGCTGCAACTCGCCGGCCGCTACCCGGAGGCCGCGGAAAGCGTCGGCCTGGCCCTGGCGTCGTTCCGGGACACCGGAGACCGGCTCGGTCTCGCGAACTCCCTCGCCACCCTCGCCGACATCCTCCGATCCCTGGGCCGGTACGCGGAGTCCATGACCCACCACCGCCAGGCCCTGGCTCTGTACGGCGAGCTGGGCAACGTCCTGGGGGAGGCGAACGTCCTCGCCGACCTCGGCGACGTGCTGCGGCTCACCGGCGCCTACGAGGAGGCGAAGGCCCTTCTGACCGCATCGGTGCGGAAGCACGACCAGATCGAAAGCCGGCTCGGTGTCGCGAACTCGTCGACGTACCTCGCCCGGGTCCACTTCCGGCGCGGCGAGATCGAGGAGGCGGAGAACTGCCTCCGCCGCTCCCTCGCCATCTGCGAGCAGGTCAACAGCGCGATGGGGAGCGCCTACACGAAGCTGCACCTCGCGGAGGCCGCCCTCCTGCGGGGCGCGCACGACCTGGCGCGGGACGAGGCGGAGCGCTGCCTCGCCGCCTTCCGCGACCTCGGCGACCTCGGCGGCGAGGTGACCGCCCTGTACATCCACGGCTCCGCGCTGCTGGCCCTGGGCCACCCGGAAAAGGCCGCCGCCCGGCACCGCGAATCGCTCGTCCTGGCGGGAAGGATCCAGGCACTGTACGAGGAGTTGCTCGCTCATCAGGGGATCGCGGACTGCCTCGTCGCCCTGGACAGGCACACCCTGGCCATCCCCCACCTGCGGGCCGCCCTGGACATCGCCGAACGGCTGGGCGTCCCCGAGGCCGACGCCCTCCGACGGCGCCTGGCCGCGGTCCCCGTCCCGGCGAGCCGCTGACACCCCCGGAACCAGCCCCCGGACCCGGATGACCCCGCCCCGTCTCCGCGCGGGACCGGCACCGGGCGTGGTCCGACCCGGACCACGCCCGGTGCCGCCGGAGCCGGGTCAGCCGCAGACCAGCTCCGCCGCCCGCTCCGCGCAGCCCCAGGCCACCGTCACCCCGGCGCCCCCGTGCCCGTAGTGGTGGACCAGCCGCCCGCCGCCCGGCAGCGGCACCGCCTCGATCCGCACCCCGCCCACCCGCGCCGGCCGCAACCCCACCCGGTGCCCGATCACCCGCGCCCCCGCGATCTCCGGCCGTACCCGCGCACACCGGGCGACGATCCGCGCCGCCGTCGCCGGATCGGGCGCGAGCCGCTCGTCGTCCTCCTCGGCCGTCCCGCCGAGCACCAGCCGCCCCGGCTGCGGGAAGAAGTACGTCGTCTCGCGCGACCCGGCGTCCGCCGCCGTGAACCACTCGTCGATCCCGGGGTTCTCCACCAGGACCAACTGCCCCCGCACCGGCCGCAGTCCGGCATCCGGCACGAGCTCCCGCGCCGCCGCCCCGGCGCAGTCGACGACCACCCGCGCCCGCGCCGCCGCCTCCTCGAAGCCGGTGACCGCACGCCGCTCGAAGACCCCTCCCGCCGCCTCGAACCGGCCCCGCAGCCACCTCAGATGGACCGGCATGTCGATCAGCGGAAGCCGGGCCGCCAGACCCACGCCGTACGGCCCCGGCACCTCCTCCGGAGCCAGCCGGCGAAGACCCGGCACCTCCTTCGCCCAGGACCCGAGACCGTCGAGGACGGTGTCCGCGTGGACCCCCGGCACCCACCGCACCCCGGTCCGCTCCGGATCGGCGGCCAACTCCCCGTACACCCGCAGCGAGCCGAGCGCCCAGGCCCCCGCCTCCGCCGCCGGCTCGATCCGGTACGGCCACCACAGCGCGCCCGCCACCGCCGAGGTCGTCGCCGTGACGTCGTCCCGCGACCAGACCCGTACCCGGAGCCCGCGTTCCGCCAGCGTCACCGCCGTCGTCAGACCGATGACCCCGCCGCCCACCACGATCACGTCGCTCACGTCGCTCTCCATGGCCCGGACCGTACCGGGACCGGGACATTTCCGGGACGGCCCGGCCACGGAAAACCGGAAGACTCGACTCATGCCGGTCCCGTACACACCCTTCGACCTCGCCCCCGCCGACCGCGCGGGCGGCGCGCCCGCCCCGCACCGCGACGTCCTCGTCGACGGCAGGGCACTGCTCCACCGGCTCGACGAGGTCGACGGCGTCGACGCCGTCTCGCCGCTCGCGGCGGACCTCCCGCCGACGGTCCGCGCCGCCCACGCCGAGCTCCTCCTGCTCGCCGACGGCACCCGCCGGGTGATCCACTCCTGCCCCGACTGCGACGACCCCGGCTGCGGAGCCGTCACCGCCGTCGTCGAGCGCGCCGGCGAGGACGTCGTCTGGCGCGACCTCGCCTGGCAGACCGGCGCCCCTCTCGACCCCGACCGCGACGTCTACCCCGGCATCGGCCCGTACCTCTTCCACGGCGCCACCTACCGCGCGGTCCTCCACCGCCTGCTCGCGGAGCACGCCCGCGACACGGGCGAACCGGCCGGGACCTCCGGGTGGCGTGACGTCGTGACGTCGTGACGTCGTGACGGTGTGACCGTGTGACGCGGCGGCGGGCCGGCGTTCCCGGACCGTGCGACCCGGGCTCGGGGACGGCCCGCGCGACCGGATGATGCGGCCCGCGCGACCGGACGGCGGGGCCTGCGCGACCGGACGGCGCGGCCCGCGTGACCGGAGGGTGCGGCCGGGAGCCGTGACCGGCGGTACGGCCGGTCGGGGCGCCCCCGTAAGATTCGTCCCCTGATGACTGCAACCCTCGTCGCCAAGGACCTCGCCGCCGGCCACGGCGAACGCACCCTCTTCGCCGGGCTCGACCTGGTCGTCGCCCCCGGCGACGTCATCGGCCTCGTCGGCGTCAACGGCGCCGGCAAGTCGACGCTGCTGCGGCTGCTCGCCGGCCTCGACACCCCGGAGGAGGGCGAGCTGCGGCTCTCCCCGCCGACCGCCGCCGTCGGTCACCTCCCGCAGGAGCCCGAGCGGCGCGCGGGCGAGACCGTCCGCGAGTTCCTCGCCCGGCGCACCGGTGTCGCCGCCGCCCAGGCCGCCATGGACGAGGCCACCCAGGGCCTCGTCGACGGCACCCCGGGCGCCGACGACGCGTACTCCGTGACCCTGGAGCGCTGGCTGAACCTCGGCGGCGCCGACCTCGACGAGCGCGCCGAGGAGGTCGCCGACTCCCTCGGCCTCACCGTCGGCCTCGACCAGCCGATGACGTCCCTCTCCGGCGGCCAGGCCGCCCGCGCCGGCCTCGCCTCCCTGCTCCTCTCGCGCTACGACGTCTTCCTGCTCGACGAGCCCACCAACGACCTCGACCTCGACGGCCTGGAGCGCCTGGAGGCCTTCGTGAAGGGCCTGCGTGCGGGCACCGTCGTCATCAGCCACGACCGCGAGTTCCTCACCCGTACCGTCACCAAGGTCCTGGAACTCGACCTGGCCCAGCAGCAGATCACCCTGTACGGCGGTGGCTACGACGCGTACCTCGAAGAGCGGGACACCGCCCGGCGCCACGCGCGCGAGGACTTCGAGGAGTACGCGGGCAAGAAGGCCGCCCTGGAGGCGCGCGGCCACATGCAGCGCTCCTGGATGACGCAGGGCGTCAAGAACGCCCGCCGCAAGGCCACCGACGGCGACAAGCTCGGCCGCAACGCGCGCAGCGAGGCCAGCGAGAAGCAGGCGGCGAAGGCCCGGCAGACCCAGCGCATGATCGAACGCCTCGACGTCGTCGACGAGCCCCGCAAGGAGTGGGAGCTGCGCATGGAGATCGCCTCGGCGCCGCGCTCCGGCTCGGTCGTGGCGACCCTGCGCGAGGCCGAGGTGCGCCGCGGCGACTTCTCCTTCGGCCCCGTCACCCTCCAGATCGACTGGGCCGACCGGGTCGCCGTCACCGGTGCCAACGGCGCCGGGAAGTCGACCCTGCTCGCCGCCCTGCTCGGCCGCCTCCCACTGGACTCGGGCGACACGGTCCTCGGCTCGGGCGTCGTCGTCGGCGAGGTCGACCAGGCCCGCAAGCTGTTCCACGGCACCGAGACCCTTCTGGAGGCGTTCTGCGCGGCGGTGCCCGACACCGAGCCCGCCGAGGTCAGGACGCTGCTCGCCAAGTTCGGCCTCAAGGCCGAGCACGTGATGCGGCCCGCCACCACGCTCTCCCCGGGCGAGCGGACCCGCGCCGCGCTCGCCCTGCTCCAGGGCCGGGGCGTGAACCTGCTCGTCCTCGACGAGCCGACCAACCACCTCGACCTGCCGGCCATCGAGCAGCTGGAGTCCGCCCTCGACTCGTACACCGGCACCCTGCTCCTGGTCACCCACGACCGCCGCATGCTCGACGCGGTCCGCACCACCCGGCGCATCGAGGTCGCCGACGGCAAGGTGACCGAACTCTGATGTCGGTCTCCTTCGGCTGGGGGCCCGTCGAAGCGCGGGCCCTCGCCCCGGCGGCCGCCTGCGTGGTCGTGGTCGACGTGCTGTCGTTCACCACCGCCGTGGGCGTCGCCGTCGAGGCCGGCACGGCCGTCCACCCCTACCGGTGGCGGGACGCCACGGCCGCCGCGTACGCGGACCGCGTCGGAGCGGCGCTGGCCGTAGGCCGCCGCGAGGCGACCCCCGAGCACCCGTGGTCGCTCTCCCCGGCCGCCCTGCGCGCCGCCCCGGCCCCCGTCCGTCTGGTCCTGCCGTCCCCGAACGGCTCGACGATCGCCGCCGAGGCCGGCGGTGCGACCGTCGTCGCCGCCTCCCTGCGCAACCACACCGCCGTCGCCCGCTGGCTCACGGACCGCGGCTACGGCACGGCGGAACGCCCGCTCGCGGTCGTCGCCGCGGGCGAGCGGTGGCCCGACGGTTCGCTGCGCCCGGCGCTCGAGGACCTGCTGGGCGCGGGAGCGGTCCTCTCCGCCCTCGCCGGCACGGGACCGCTGACCCCGGAGGCGACCGCGGCGGCCACGCTGTGGTCGGCGACGGAGGACCCGGTCGCCGCCTTGCACGGCTGCGACTCGGGCCGTGAACTGTACGAGTACGGCTATCCGCAGGACGTGGCCGTGGCCGCCGAGACCGACAGCTCGACGACCGTTCCCGTTCTCGTGGACGGCGCTTTCCAGGAGGCAGCAGCATGACCGACCTACTGAACCGGCTGACCGAGATGCTGGACGATCTGGACGCGGACGTCGACGAGACGATCGACCTCGCCGACGAGATCGCCGCCTCGGGCGACGCGGGCCTCCTGCCGCGCCTCCAGTCGGAGCTCGACCGCGCCCTCACCGAGCGGAACGCCTACGCCCGCGAGCTCCTCGGCGGCGTCCTCGCCGCCATCGGAGGCCCGGAGGCCCTGCCGACCCTGGTCCGCGCCTCGGCCGTCGACCTCGGCGACGACCAGGACGGCCTCGCCGACGAGATCGTCGAACTCGTGCAGGCCGACCCGAAGACCGCCCGCGAGCTGCTCGTACCCCTCACCGAGGACGACGACCTGTCCGTCGCCCACCGCGCCGAATGGGCGATGCGCTTCCTGCCGTGACCCGGCCTCCCAGGGGCCCGTCCCGCACGGCCGAGGCCGCGCCCCCGTCGGGGCGCGGCCTCAGTCGTTCCGTGGCGCGCGTGCCCTGAGGCACCGGGCCGGGACGGCGGTACGCACACGCCGGTACGCACACGCCGGTACGCACACGCCGGTGCGTACGGACCGATGCGTACGGACCGACGCGTACACGCCGGTGCGCACACGGCCGGTACGCACACGCCGACGCGTACGGCCCCTGCCGGCGCGTACTGGCAGGGGCCGTACGGCGACCCCTAGCGGCGCTTGCCGCCGCCCTCGCCGAGGAGGCCGGCCTTGCGCAGGGCGTCGGCCATGGCGCTGTTGCCGGGGGCGGGCGCCGGTGAGCGGTCGCGGTCCCGGCCGCCCCGCTCGTCCCTGCCGCCCCGGTCGTTCCTGCGGCCACCGCCACCGCCACCGCCACCGCCACCGGCAGCGCCGCCGCCGCGGGTGCCGCCCTGCCGCTGCTGCGGAGGGCGCTCGCCGCGCTCGCGCTTGGGAGCCCCGCCGGCCGCGTCCGCGCCCGGCTCGTCGTCGAGGCGCAGGGTCAGCGAGATGCGCTTGCGCGGGATGTCGACGTCCATGACCTTCACCTTGACGACGTCGCCGGGCTTCACCACGTCGCGCGGGTCCTTGACGAAGTTCTTCGACATCGCGGACACGTGCACCAGACCGTCCTGGTGCACGCCGATGTCCACGAACGCGCCGAAGGCGGCCACGTTGGTGACGACGCCCTCCAGGACCATCCCGGACGCGAGGTCGCCGATCTTCTCGACGCCGTCCTTGAAGGTGGCCGTCTTGAACGCCGGACGCGGGTCGCGGCCGGGCTTCTCCAGCTCGCGCAGGATGTCGGTCACCGTCGGCAGACCGAAGGTGCCGTCGACGAAGTCGTCCGCCCGGAGCGAGCGCAGCCTGCCGGTGTCGCCGATCAGCGCCGCGACCTCGCCGCCCGTCGCCTTCACCATCCGGCGCACCACCGGGTACGCCTCCGGGTGCACCGACGACGCGTCGAGCGGGTCGTCGCCGCCCCGGATGCGCAGGAAGCCCGCGCACTGCTCGTACGCCTTCGGGCCGAGCCTGGCCACGTCCTTGAGCGCCCGGCGGGAGCGGAACGGTCCGTTGGTGTCCCGGTGCGCGACGATGTTCTCGGCGAGGCCGGAGCTGATCCCGGAGACGCGCGAAAGGAGCGGCGCCGAGGCGGTGTTGACGTCGACGCCGACGCCGTTCACACAGTCCTCGACGACGGCGTCGAGCGAGCGCGAGAGCTTCACCTCGGCCAGGTCGTGCTGGTACTGGCCCACGCCGATGGACTTCGGGTCGATCTTCACGAGCTCCGCCAGCGGGTCCTGGAGCCGTCGCGCGATGGAGACGGCGCCGCGCAACGACACGTCGAGCTCGGGGAGTTCCTGCGAGGCGAAGGCGGAGGCCGAGTAGACCGAGGCGCCGGCCTCCGAGACCATCACCTTAGTCAGCTTCAACTCGGGGTGCTTGGCCAGGAGTTCGGCCGCGAGCTTGTCGGTCTCGCGGGAGGCCGTGCCGTTGCCGATCGCGACCAGCTCGACCGCGTGCTCCTTCGCCAGGCGGGCCAGCCGGTCGAGCGCCTGGTCCCACTTGTTGGCGGGGACGTGCGGGTAGATCGTGTCGGTGGCCACCACCTTGCCCGTGGCGTCGACCACGGCGACCTTCACGCCGGTACGGAAGCCGGGGTCGAGGCCGAGCGTCGCCCGGGTGCCGGCCGGCGCGGCGAGCAGCAGGTCGCGCAGGTTCGCCGCGAACACCCGGACCGCCTCGTCCTCGGCCGCCGTCCGCAGCCGCAGCCGCAGGTCGATCCCGAGGTGGACGAGGATGCGGGTCCGCCAGGCCCAGCGGACCGTGTCCTGGAGCCACTTGTCGCCGGGGCGCCCCCGGTCGGCGACTCCGAAGCGACGCGCGACGATCCCCTCGTACGACGACGGACCGGGCAGCTCCGACGGCTCCTCCGGCTCCAGGTCGAGGCTGAGCACGTCCTCCTTCTCGCCCCGCAGCATGGCGAGCACCCGGTGCGAGGGCAGTGCCGTGAACGGCTCGGCGAAGTCGAAGTAGTCGGCGAACTTCGACCCGGCCTCCTCCTGCCCGTCCCGCACCTTCGCGACGAGCCGGCCGCGGCCCCACATGCGCTCGCGCAGCTCGCCGATGAGGTCGGCGTCCTCGGAGAACTTCTCGGCGAGGATCGCCCGCGCGCCCTCCAGCGCGGCGGCGGCGTCCGCGACGCCCTTGTCCCCGTCCACGAAGGCCGCGGCGGCGGCCGTCGGCTCGACGGACGGGTCGGCGAGCAGCCCCTCGGCCAGCGGTGCGAGACCGGCCTCACGGGCGATCTGGGCCTTCGTCCGGCGCTTGGGCTTGAAGGGCAGGTAGATGTCCTCCAGACGCGCCTTGGTGTCGGCCGCGCGGATGCCGGCCTCCAGCTC
Organism: Streptomyces sp. LMG1-1-1.1; assembly: GCF_040815545.1. Classification (NCBI taxonomy): domain Bacteria; kingdom Bacillati; phylum Actinomycetota; class Actinomycetes; order Kitasatosporales; family Streptomycetaceae; genus Streptomyces; species Streptomyces sp. LMG1-1-1.1. The sequence goes on from NZ_JBFPNH010000001.1 coordinate 339,153, forward strand.
CGCGGTCAGCTTGCCCTGTTCGCGTACCGAGTCGAGGATCGCCGTCCGGCGGTCCTCCAACTCGCGCAGATAGCGCAGCCGCTCCTCCAGGGTGCGCAGCTGCGCGTCGTCGAGCATCTCGGTCGCTTCCTTGCGGTAGCGCGCGATGAACGGCACGGTCGAACCGCCGTCGAGGAGCTCGACGGCTGCCTTCACCTGTCGCTCGCGTACGCCGAGCTCCTCGGCGATCCTTGCTTCGATGGACGTCGTCACGGTGTCCCGACTCGCCTTCTCGTGCCTCAAGCTTGCGAGTGCATTGTGCCGGGTCGGTCACCCGGATGCGGCAACCGACCCGTTCCGGCGGTTCGCCGGGCCCGGTGTCACCCTTTGCCGGTGAGGTCCGCGGGGAAGGCGCCGGCGGCCGCCGCGGCGAACAGGAAGCCGCGGCCCAGTGCGGTCAGGCGCTCGACGCCGGCCGCGCCGAGGTGCTCGTACGGCGCGGAGTCCAGCCGGTCGGTGTGCTCCTCCAGCTCGGCGCGGAGGGCGGTGCCGGGCTCCGTCAGCTCCCCGTCGGCGTCGAGCAGCCCGCGGCCGCGCAGCCGCTCCACCGCGGCGTCCCAGTCGGCACGCCGCCAGCCCCGGGAGCCGAGGACCCAGCGCGGGGCCATGCCCTTGCCGGTGGCGGTGTGCGAGACGAGGGCCTCGACGGGGTCGAGCCCGGCGGAGAGCAGCGCCGCGAGGTGCCCGTCGCCCCGGTGCTCGCGCAGCAGGGTCGTGGCGTGCCAGTAGGCGAGGTGGGGCTGCTCCGGCACCGGCAGGTCCGCGTGGGCCGAGTACAGCGGCCGGGCGTGCCGGGTGCAGGCCTCGGTGGCGCGCAGCGCGAGCTCGGCCGCCTCGGCCATCTCCGGGGACGCGACGGCGTCGTCGCCGAGCAGCCGGCGGAGGGTCGCGTCGGCGGTGCGCAGCCGCGCGTCCAGCACCTCGGCGGGGGAGGCGGTCTCCCAGACGGCGGGCAGGTGCCGGGCGAGCAGCTCGTGGTGGTAGTTGTAGAAGGTCGCGGCGACCGTGCCCGCGCCCACCGCGCCGAGGGCGGCGCTCCGCGCGGCGAGCCGCATCGCGCTCTGGTCGGTGAACCCGAGGGCGGCGAACTCGCGGTCCAGGTCCGGCGAGAAGTACAGCGTGGAGTGCAGCGGGTTGAGGGCGTTGTGGCAGCGGCGTCCCGCGCGCGGCGGCAGTGGAGTCGTCATGGACGCGAACGTTACCGACTGGTCGGTACGACGGGAACAGGCGGACCGCGCCCACCGGGGCCATGGCAGAAAAGGTGGGTTGCCCGTCGTTGCGGACGCCGCGGCCGCCGCGAAGGATGGAGGCATGACGCAGCGCCCCCTCCTCGTCGTCCTCTTCGACGACGTCCAGAGCCTCGACGTCACCGGACCCGTCGAGGTGTTCGCCGGTGCGGGCCGCGCCGCCGGCGACCCCGCCGCGTACCCCCTCACGACCGCGTCCCTGGACGGCGGCCCGGTCCGTACGCAGAGCGGCCTGCGCCTGCTCCCCGACACCACCCTCGCCCAGGCCGTCGCCGACGGCCCGCCGCACACCCTCGTCGTCCCCGGCGGCGAAGGCACCCGGTCGCCCCACCCGGCCCTCGTCGACTGGCTGCGCACCCACGCCCCGCGCGCCGAGCGCCTGGTGTCCGTCTGCACCGGGGCGCTGCTCCTCGCCGAGGCCGGTCTCCTCGACGGACACCGGGCCACGACCCACTGGGTCGCCTGCGACCACCTCGCCCGCTGCTACCCCGACGTCGACGTCGACCCCGACCCGATCTTCGTACGGGACGGGCGGCTCGCCACCTCCGCCGGTGTCACCGCGGGCATCGACCTCGCCCTCGCCCTCGTCGAGGAGGACCTGGGCCGGGACGTGGCCCTCACCGTCGCCCGCCACCTGGTCGTCTTCCTGCGCCGCCCCGGCAACCAGGCCCAGTTCAGCGCCCAGCTGTCCGCCCAGACCGCCCGCCGGGAGCCGCTGCGCGACCTCCAGCACTGGATCACCGAGCATCCCGACGCCGACCTCTCCGTCGAGGCGCTCGCGGCCCGCGCCCGCCTCTCGCCCCGCCACTTCGCCCGCGCCTTCCACGCGGAGACCGGCACCCCGCCCGGCCGCTACGTCGACCGGGTCCGGCTCGAACACGCCCGCCGCCTCCTGGAGGAGACCTCGCGCGGCGTCGAGGAGGTCGCCCGCGCCTCCGGCTACGGCACCCCGGAGGCCATGCGCCGCGCCTTCCTCAAGGCGCTCGGCACCGCCCCTGCGGAGTACCGCCGCCGCTTCCACGCCCCTGTCGCCTGACACGCCTCCGACGCCTGACACGCACCCGCCGACCGGCGACGCACCCGCCGCCGGGGGACGCACCCGCCGCCGGAGACCCACCCGTCGACCAAGCAAACCAAGCAGACCAAGCCGACCAAGCCGACCAAGCCGACCCAGCAGTCCGAGTCATCCGAGCCACCCGAGTCATCCGACCGAACCGAAAGGGACCACCGTGCAGATCGCCGTCCTGCTCTACGAACGCTTCACCACCCTCGACGCCGTCGGGCCGTACGAGCTCCTCGCCCGCCTCCCCGGCGCCGAGACCGTCTTCGTGGCCAAGGAGGCGGGTCCGGTCCGCAACGACCAGGGCAGCCTGGCGCTCGTCGCCGACAAGAGCCTCGCCGAGGTCCCGAGCCCGGACATCGTGCTCGTCCCCGGCGGACCCGACGCGCGCGTGGCCATGCACGACCAGGAGACCCTGGACTGGCTGCGCGCGGCCGACGCCACCAGCACCTGGACCACCTCGGTCTGCACCGGCTCGCTGGTCCTCGCCGCGGCCGGCCTGCTCAAGGACCGCCGGGCGACCACCCACTGGCTCGCCTTCGACGAACTGCGCGCCCAGGGCGTCGAGCCCACCGGCGAGCGGGTCGTCTTCGACGGCAAGTACGTCACGGCCGCCGGGGTCTCCTCCGGCATCGACATGGCGCTGCACCTGCTCGGCCGGATCGCCGGTGACGAGGTCGCCCAGACGATCCAGCTGCTCACCGAGTACGACCCCCAGCCGCCCTACGACGCCGGCTCACCGGAGAAGGCCCCGGCGGCGATCGTCGCGCACTGGCGGGGCACGGACACCAGGGACCTCGTCAGCGAGGGCTGAGACGCCGCTCGCGGGCTCAGCGGCCGTACGTGAAGCGGGGCGCGCGGCGCTCCAGGAAGGCGGCGACCCCCTCCGCGGTGTCGCCGCTGCCGCGCGCCTGCTCCGCCCAGTGGGCGTCGCGGTCGAGGTGCCCGTCGGCGAACTCCTTGGCCGCCGCCTGGGTCAGCAGCGAACGGGAGGCGAGGATCCGGACGAACTCGGCCACCCGCTTGTCCAGTTCGCCCGCCGGGTGGAGCTCGTCCAGGAAACCGGTGCGCAGCGCCCGGTCCGCGTCGATCAGCTCGCCGGAGAACAGCAGGTACTTGGCGGTCGACGGCCCCACCAGGGCGGCGAGCCTGCGGGTCGACGAGGACGGGTAGACGATGCCGAGCTTCGAGGGCGTGATCCCGAAGCGGGCTCCCTCCTCGGCGAAGCGCAGGTCGCAGGCGGCGGCGAGCTGGCTGCCACCGCCGACGCAGTAGCCCCGGACGGCCGCCAGGGTCGGCTTGGGGAAGGCGGCGAGCGCCTCCTCGGCCGGCATCGCGAGCGTCCGCTGCTCGTCCCAGGGCTCCCGCAGCGTCGAGATGTCGGCGCCGGCGCAGAAGGTGTCGCCCTGGCCGGTGAGGACGAGCACCCGGACGGCGGGGTCGGCGGCGAGCCTGTCCAGGATGCCGGGCAGGGCGCGCCACATGTCGGCGCTCATCGCGTTGCGCTTGGCGGGGTTGGCGATGACGACGGTGGCGACGCCGTCCGTGATGCTGTCCTTCAGCTGCGGCTCCATGGGCCGGATGCTATCCGCCGGACCCGAACGTACGATCAGGAAGGGGTCGCTCCGAGGAGGCACCGCAATGGCCGAGGACGCCCGTGATCCCGTCGCCGGGCCGGATGAGGTCCGGAACATGGCCCGTCGGGGGAAGAAGCTGAGGCGCGGTTTCGGCTGGCTGGCGGCGCTCGGCATCCTGCTGGTGATCGCCGGTGTCGTCGGGCTGGTCTACACGGGCCTGGCCACCCTGACCTCGATGCTGCTCTTCGGCTGGCTGCTGCTGATCGGCGGTGTGGTGGGGCTCCTCCAGGCCATCGGGTCGCGGGGCACCAGCTCCTTCTGGCTCGCCGTGGTGGTGGCCGCGCTGAACATCGCGGCCGGCGTCGTGGTGATCCGTCACCCGGAGGGCTCGGCGGAGGCGCTGACGATGTTCGCCGCGCTGCTGTTCCTGACCGGCGGGCTGTTCCGGTTGGTCGGCGGTCTGGTGGTGCGCGGGCCGCAGTTCGGCTGGACCCTGGTCCAGGGCGCCTTCGGCCTGCTGCTCGGTCTGCTCGTCCTGTTCGACTGGCCGGACAGCAGCCGGTACGTGCTCGGGGTGTTCTTCTCGCTCGCGCTGCTGTTCGACGGTCTCGGCCTGATCGCCATGGGCGTCGGGGGCCGGCGCATCGTCGGTATGGTGGCCCCGCCGACGTCGGCGACCGGCACGCCTTCGGAGTCATCAGAAAGCGTGCAGGATCAGTCGAACAACTGACGTCGGCATACTCAGGCGGTCAGAAGACGGCCGATAAGTGTCGACTTCTGGTCAGTAGGCCGGTCTGGCCGCGCGGATTGCCAAGACTCGATCCGTGGCGAGAATCGAGCACGAGGGTGGGAACGGGACCGTGGACACCCACGGAGGCGTCCCCACCCGGCAACCGTCCTACGAAGGAGTCTGGCGCTTCACCGCGGCCGCGGTCGACGTCTCCGTCCCGCAGGCCCGGCACGCCGTACGCGACCTGCTGGTCCGCCAGGGCGTCCCCCTCCACGAGGAGATCATGGACGGCCTGCTGCTGATCGTCTCCGAGCTGGTCACCAACGCCGTGCGGCACGCGGCGCTGCTGTCCCCGGAGATAGCGGTGGAGGTGGCCATCGGCCCCGAGTGGATCAGGGTGTCCGTCGAGGACAACCATCCGTACCGCCCCAAGGCGCTGGAAGCGGACTACGGGCAGACGGGCGGCCGCGGGCTGCTGCTCGTCCGGGAGGTCGCCCAGGAGGCCGGCGGCGCCTGCGACGTCGAGCACACCGCGACCGGAGGGAAGATCATCTGGGCGGCGCTGCCCCTGACCCCGATGGCACCGGGGCCGGGGGGCGCGCCGCACCCTGCGGTCACCAGCCCCCGGACGGACCCGTCAGCTCCCTGACGGCCGGACGCGCCGCGTCGAGCACCGTCATGAACCAGGCGGAGAACGGCGCGGCGGCGTGGCGCTCGGCCAGCTCCTCGGCGGTCACGAAGACGGTGTCCTCGATCTCCTCCGGGTCCGGTCGCGGCTCGGCCTGCACGAGGCCGACGAAGAGGTGGTTGAACTCCTGCTCCACCAGGCCCGACGCCGGGTCCGGGTGGTTGTAGCGGACCGTGCCGGCCTCGGCGAGCAGCGTCGGCGAGACGCCGAGCTCCTCGAAGGTCCGCCGGGCCGCCGCGGCGAACGGCGCCTCGCCCGGGTAGGGGTGGCCGCAGCAGGTGTTCGACCACACGCCGGGGGAGTGGTACTTGCCGAGCGCCCGGCGCTGGAGCAGCAGCCGCCCCTCCTCGTCGAAGAGGAAGACGGAGAAGGCGCGGTGGAGCTGACCCGGCGCCTGGTGGGCGGCGAGCTTCTCCGCCGTGCCGATGGTCCTCCCCTCCTCGTCGACCAGTTCGAGCATGATCGGCGCCGGGGCTCCGGACGGCTGGACACCGTTCGACGTGATCTCCGGCGAGATCTGAGCCGCGGTGGCTGGTGTGGTCGGCATACCCATCCTTCGCTTCGGTCCTCGGCCCGGTGGGGCCACCACAGTCTGCCGTACAAAACCGGCTTGTCCGTACTTCGTCGGCCGGACGTGGCCGCTCCCGCCGCACCGGGGACGTACCGGTGCGGCGGGAGCGGGAGGGTGCCGGGGGCGTCTAGACGCCGAAAGCCGCCGGATAGACGAGGGTGCCCGCCGGAACGGGCACGGTGTCGTCCAGGACGAGCGCCATCATCGCCTCGTCAGGGGCCTCGAAACCTGGCTTGATTCCATACTCGGACGCCCGTACGAACCCGAACCGCGGGTAGTACTCCGGATGGCCCAGGACGAGCACGAACGGCTCCCCCCGCAGCCGGGCCGCGTCGAGCACCGCCCGGACGACGGCCTGGCCGGCCCCCGTCCGCTGGTACGCCGGTGCCACCGACACCGGCGCGAGCGCCGCCGCGGGGGCGCCGCCCACCAGGCAGCGGGTGATCAGCGCGTGCGCCGCGACCGTGCCGTCCGGGGCCTCCGCCACGTACGACAGACCGGGCAGCCAGGCGTCGGCGTCGAGCCGGAGCGCCTCGACCAGATCGGCCTCGGTCGCGGAGGGCGCGGCCTCCGAACCGAAGGCCGTCGCCACGACCCGGCGGATCGCCGCCGCGTCGTCGCCGGTCTCCGTGCGGGTGCGCCAGCGCGGATCGGCGGGCCGCAGGACGAAGCCGGCGTATCCGTAGTCGGAGCCGTGCTCGCGCCGCAGCGCGATCTCGGCGCGCGCGCCCGCCACCGCCTCGGCCATGCCGGGCACGGCGGTGTCCGCCGCCTCGGCGTGGGCGGCGAGCGGGACGTAGTACTCGTCCCAGTCGCTCTCGGGCTGCGGGACGGTGCCCAGGACGTGGTAGCCGGCCTCGACCGCCGCCGCCGCGTTCCCGGCGACGGTACGGAGCCGGTAGTGCTCCTCCCAGAAGGCGCGGGCCGCCGGGCCCGGGTCGTCGGTGGTCCAGACGCACTCGGTGAGCACCAGCGTGCCGCCGGGAGCGAGCAGCCTGCGCCACTCGGCGAGCGCCCGGTCGAAGCCGAGGACGAAGACCGAGCTCTCGGCCCAGACCAGGTCGAAGGAGCCGTCGGGGAACGGCAGCGCGCCCATGTCGGCGCGCAGGGTGCGGATCGAGCCGTCGAGCCCGCGGGCCGCGGCGCTCGCGCGCAGCTCGGCGAGGAACGGCTCGTGGGTGTCGACGGCCGTCACCTCGGCACCCGCCTCGGCGGCCAGGAGCAGCGCGCTGCGGCCCGGGCCGCAGCCCAGGTCGAGGACGCGCGGGCGCTCAGGAAGCGGCCCGGAGAGCGCGAGGAGCCGACGGGTGGTGGTGTCGGAGCCGGGGCCCTGCCGCGGCAGACCGTGGTGCAGGGCGAAGAAGGAGTCGTGCAGAGCGTTGTCGGACAACGTGGGAATCCCTCGGTGAAAGGGTCCCGGCCGACGACGTGACGGACCGGTGGGAGTACCGGGATCAGGTCAGCCGGAGACCCGGAAGCTGAAGCTGGACCGGGCGCTGCCGCACTGGGCGGCCTCCATCGCGACGGTCATCAACCTCAGCTCCTCTCCACACGCGTTCGTACGACGAGATTAACAGGCGGTGCTCTCTCAGAGGCAGAGTTTCGCCTCGTGCTCCGCGTGGCCCACCGGTTCCAGCTGGAACGTGCAGTGCTCCACGTCGAAGTGCGACCCCAGGCACCCCTGGAGGGAGTGCAGCATCTTCTCGTGACCGACCGAGTCGAGCGCGGCCTGGTCCACCACCACGTGCGCGGAGAGCACCGGCATTCCCGAGGTGATCGTCCACGCGTGCAGGTCGTGCACGCCCTCCACTCCCGGCAGGGCCAGGATGTGTGCCCGCACCTCCGCCATGTCGACGCCCTTGGGCGCCGCCTCCAGGAGGACGTCGAGGGTCTCGCGCAGCAGCTTGATCGTCCGGGGGACGATCATCAGACCGATCACGATCGAGGCGATCGGGTCGGCGTACTGCCAGCCCGTGGCCAGGATGATGCCGGCCGCGACGATCACCGTGACCGAGCCCAGGGCGTCGGCGAGCACCTCCAGATACGCCCCGCGCACGTTGAGGCTCTCCTTCTGGCCCCGCACGAGCAGCGACAGCGAGATCATGTTGGCCACCAGGCCGACCACCGCGAACGCGATGGTCAGACCGCCCTTGGTCTCGGCCGGCTCCAGGAACCGCTGGATCGCCTCGTACAGCACGTAGCCGCCGACGACGAGCAGCAGCAGGCAGTTGGCCAGCGCGGCCAGGATCTCCGCCCGGGCGAACCCGAAGGTGCGGTTGCCGGACGGCGGCCGGTTGGCGAAGTGGATCGCGAGCAGCGCCATCGCGAGGCCGACCGCGTCCGTCGCCATGTGCGCCGCGTCGGCGATCAGCGCGAGCGAGTCGGCGACCAGACCGCCGATGATCTCGATCACCATCACGGAGAGCGTGATGCCGAGTGCGATCCGCAGTCGGTTCTTGTAGGCGGCACCCGCGGTGCCCGTCGGGGGCGGGCCCCCGTGGCTGTGCCCGTGGTCGTGTCCAGCCCCCATGACATGGCCTCCCGGTCGTGTCGTCCGTCGTGCGCCCGATGGTTCCCGGTTGGCAAGTGAACTACGGGTAGGGGGTATGTGCAACACGGTACTGAACACCGTTGTCATATGCTCTGACCTGCGGATATTCGAAGCAGGCCGACCATGGCCCGCACCACCCCCGGACCGCTCCCCGGGCATCGGCCGACCGCGGTTTGTGAGGTGGGCCACCGATCGCTCATGATGATCACCGCGGCACGGGCGCACGCGTGCGGCCACGGGTGGGCCCGGGGGAGTCCGGCCCGCGAAGCCTCGGTGAACTCGGGTTCCCGTTCATCCGATAGCCTCAGCCGACGTGTCGCCGCCCGGTACAGGGCGGCACCGCCGCGCCCGGGGCAGCCATGAGCCCCGCCGGCCCTCCGTCAGCTCCAAGGAGTGAGTTCGTCTGTCGACCGCCATCCTCACCGGCCCGCCGGCACCCGGATCCTCGCTCGACGGAGATCTGAGGTCGCTCGGCTTCGACGTCCGGATCGCCTCCGGCGCCGAGGAGACCGGCGCCCTGCTGGCCACCGTCCCGGCGGGTGAGCGCGTCGCGCTCGTCGACCCCCGCTTCGTCGGCCACGTGCACGCGCTGCGCCTCGCCCTCACCGACCCCCGGTTCCCGGCCGCGGCCGTCGCCGGCGCGCTCACCGCGCAGAGCGCGGCCCGCCCGGCGCTCGCCCGCGCGCTGACCGAGGCCGCGAAGACACCCGCGGCCCCCGGCGCGGGCACCCTCACCGACGACCTCACCGGCACGCTCGCCGGGGCCCTCGACGCCGACGGCGTCGCCGTGCACCGGCCCGCGCTCGGCACCCTCGTCGCCACCGTGCCCACCGACGCCGAGGCCCGCCACCAGGCGCGCGCCGCCGTCGACGCCGTCGACGACGAGGCCGTCCGCCTGCGCACCGCGGTCAAGGCCCACGACGGCTTCTTCACCACCTTCTTCATCAGCACGTACTCGCGCTACATCGCCCGCTGGTGCGCACGGCGCGGACTGACCCCCAACCAGGTCACCACCGCCTCGCTGCTCACCGCCCTGATCGCGGCCGGCTGCGCGGCGACCGGCGAGCGCGCCGGCTACATCGCCTCCGGTGTCCTGCTCATCGTCTCCTTCGTCCTCGACTGCGCCGACGGGCAGCTCGCCCGCTACGCGCTGAAGTACTCGACGCTGGGCGCCTGGCTCGACGCCACCTTCGACCGCGCCAAGGAGTACGCCTTCTACGCGGGCCTCGCCCTCGGCGCCGCCCGCAACGGCGACGACGTCTGGGCGCTCGCGCTCGGCGCGATGATCCTGATGACCTGCCGGCACGTCGTGGACTTCTCGTTCAACGAGGCCAACCACGACGCCACGGCCAACACCAGCCCCACCGCGGCGCTCTCCGACCGGCTCGACAGCGTCGGCTGGACCGTCTGGGCCCGCCGCATGATCATCCTGCCGATCGGCGAGCGCTGGGCCATGATCGCCGTCCTCATCGCCGTGACCGACCCCCGGATCGTCTTCTGGGCGCTGATCATCGGCGGCTCCTTCGGCGCCTGCTACACCACCGCCGGGCGGGTGCTGCGCTCCCTGACCCGCAAGGCGAAGCGGACCGACCGCGCCGCCCAGGCGCTGGCGGACCTCGCCGACTCGGGGCCGATCGCCGAGACCGTCGCGCGGCTCCGCTCCCGCGGCGCCCGCCGCTACCCGAGCACGCCGCTGCTCGCGGCCCTCGCCGCGGTCGCCGTGCTCGGCTCGGCCCTCGCCCAGGGCGACCCGTGGACCGTGGTCGGCGGCGCCGTCACCTACGCGCTGCTGTCCGGGCTCGCCGTCTCCCAGCCCCTCAAGGGCCCCCTCGACTGGCTGCTCCCCCCGCTCTTCCGCGCCGCCGAGTACGGCACGGTCCTGATCCTCGCCGCGCGCTCCGACGCAGCCCAGGCGCTCCCCGCCGCATTCGGGCTGGTCGCGGCCGTCGCCTACCATCACTACGACACGGTGTACCGCATCCGCGGGGGCACCGGCGCGCCGCCCGCGTGGCTGGTGCGCGTCACCGGCGGACACGAGGGGCGCACGCTCCTGGTGGCCGTCCTCGCCGCCTTCCTGGCGGACCGCGGTGACGACTTCACCCTGGCACTGACCGCCCTCGCGGTCGCCGTCGCGCTCGTGGTGCTCGTGGAGTCCATCCGCTTCTGGGTCTCCTCCGGAGCACCCGCCGTTCACGACGAAGGAGAAACAGCATGATCGGCCTCGTACTCGCAGCCGGTGCCGGACGGCGTCTGCGCCCCTACACGGACACCCTCCCGAAGGCCCTCGTGCCCGTCGACGGCGAGACCACGATCCTCGACCTCACGCTGAAGAACTTCGCCGAGATCGGCCTCACCGAGGTCGCGATCGTCGTCGGCTACCGCAAGGAGGCCGTCTACGACCGCAAGGACGCCCTTGAGGCGAAGTACGGCCTCAAGATCACCCTCGTCGACAACGACAAGGCCGAGGAGTGGAACAACGCCTACTCCCTGTGGTGCGCGCGTGAGGAGCTGAAGCGCGGTGTGATCCTCGCCAACGGCGACACCGTCCACCCGGTCTCGGTCGAGAAGACTTTGCTCGCGGCCCGCGGCAACGGCCAGAAGATCATCCTCGCCCTCGACACGGTGAAGAACCTCGCCGACGAGGAGATGAAGGTCATCACCGCCGAGGACAAGGGCGTCCAGCGCATCACCAAGCTGATGGACCCGGCGACCGCCACCGGCGAGTACATCGGCGTCACGCTGATCGAGGCCGAGGCCGCCGAGGAGCTCGCCGACGCCCTCAAGGCCACCTTCGAGCGCGACCCCGACCTGTACTACGAGGACGGCTACCAGGAGCTGGTCAACCGCGGCTTCACCGTCGACGTGGCCCCCATCGGCGACGTCAAGTGGGTCGAGATCGACAACCACGACGACCTCGCGAAGGGCCGTGAGATCGCGTGCCAGTACTGACCCGGCTGATCCCCTCGCCGGTCGTCGTCGACATCCGCAGGGGAGCGCTGGACGACCTGTCCGCGCTCCTCGCGGACCAGCGGATCTCCAGCAACGGCAAGATCGCCGTCGCCATCAGCGGCGGCTCGGGCCTGAAGCTGCGTGACCACTTCGCCCCCGAGCTGCCGGGCGCCGACTGGTACCCGGTCTCGGGCGGCACGATCGACGAGGCGGTCAAGCTCGCCGACGCCATGCGCGGCAAGCGGTACGACGCCGTGGTCGCCCTCGGCGGCGGCAAGATCATCGACGTGACGAAGTACGCGGCGGCCCGGGTCGGGCTGCCGCTGGTGGCCATCGCCACCAACCTGTCGCACGACGGCATCTGCTCGCCGATCTCCACCCTGGACAACGACAACGGCCGCGGCTCCTACGGCGTGCCCACCCCGATCGCGCTGGTCATCGACCTCGACGTGATCCGGGACGCCCCGGTCCGCTACGTCCGCTCCGGCATCGGCGACGCGATCTCCAACCTCTCCGCCATCGCGGACTGGGAGCTCTCCCACCGCGAGACCGGCGAGCCCGTCGACGGCCTGGCCGCCGCGATGGCCCGCAGCGCCGGCGAGGCCGTGCTCCGCCACCCCGGCGGGGTGGGCGACGACGACTTCCTCGTCACCCTCTCCGAGGGCCTGGTGATGTCCGGCATCGCCATGTCGATCAGCGGGGACAGCCGCCCCTCCTCGGGCGCCTGCCACGAGATCAGCCACGCCTTCGACCTGCTCTTCCCGGCCCGCGCCGCCAGCCACGGCGAGCAGTGCGGCCTCGGAGCCGCCTTCGCGATGCACCTGCGCGGCGCGCCCGACGCCTCCGCGCTGATGGTCGACACCCTGCGCCGGCACGGACTGCCCGTCCGGCCGGAGGAGATGGGCTTCACCGTGGACGAGTTCGTCCAGGCGGTGTCCTTCGCCCCGCAGACCCGGCCGGGCCGCTTCACCATCCTCGAACACCTCGACCTGTCCGACGACGACATCAGGGACGCGTACGCCGACTATGCAAAAGCCATCGGTAGCTGAGCTCCGACCGGTCGTCCACCCGCCCGGTGTGAAGGACCGGCGAAGTGGCGAGCACTGGGGCGGCCGCCTGTACATGCGGGAGATCTCGCTCAGGATCACCCGGCAGCTCGTCGGCACCAAGGTCACGCCGAACCAGCTCACGTACGTGATGACCCTCGCGGGCGTCCTGGCGGCGCCGGCCCTGCTGGTGCCCGGGATCCCCGGGGCCCTGCTCGGCGCGCTCATGGTCCAGCTCTACCTGCTGCTCGACTGCGTCGACGGCGAGGTGGCCCGCTGGAAGAAGCAGTACTCGCTCGCCGGCGTGTACCTGGACCGGGTCGGCGCGTACCTGTGCGACGCGGCCGTGCTCGTCGGCTTCGGCCTGCGCGCCGCCGACCTGTGGGGCTCGGGCGGAGCCGACTGGCTGTGGGCGTTCCTCGGGACCCTCGCCGCCCTCGGCGCCATCCTGATCAAGGCCGAGACCGACCTCGTCGGCGTCGCCCGCCACCAGGGCGGTCTGCCGCCGGTCAAGGAGGCGGCGTCCGAGCCGCGCTCCTCCGGCATGGCACTGGCCCGCAAGGCGGCCGCGGCGCTGAAGTTCCACCGGCTCGTCCTCGGCATCGAGGCCTCGCTGCTGATCGTCGTCCTGGCCGTCGCCGACCAGATCCGCGGGGACCTGTTCTTCTCCCGGGTCGGCGTCGCCGTCCTGGCCGGCATCGCGCTCCTCCAGACCGTGCTGCACCTGGTGTCGATCATGGTCTCCAGCAGGCTGAAGTGAGGCCGGCCGTGAGCACACCCCTCAAGGTGGGCGCCGTCGTCATCACGATGGGCAACCGCCCCGACGACCTGCGCGCGCTGATCGACTCGGTCGCCAAGCAGCAGGGCGACCCGGTCGAGGTCGTCGTCGTCGGCCAGGGCACCCCGGTCACCGGGGTGCCCGACTGGGTGCGGACCGTCGACCTGCCCGAGAACGTCGGCATCCCCGCCGGCCGGAACGTCGGCATGGAGGCCTTCGGCCCCGGCGGCACCGACGTCGACGTCCTGCTCTTCCTCGACGACGACGGGCTGCTCGCCCACCCGGACACCGCCGAACTCGTCCGCCAGGCCTTCACCGCCGACCCGCGCCTGGGCATCATCAGCTTCCGCATCGCGGATCCGGAGACCGGGCAGACCCAGCGCCGGCACGTGCCGAGGCTGCGCGCCTCCGACCCGATGCGCTCCTCGCGGGTGACCACCTTCCTCGGCGGCGCCAACGCGGTCCGCACCAAGGTGTTCGCCGAAGTCGGCGGCCTGCCGGACGACTTCTTCTACGCGCACGAGGAGACGGACCTCGCCTGGCGGGCGCTCGACGCCGACTGGATGATCGACTACCGTTCCGACATGGTGCTGTTGCACCCCACCACCGCCCCCTCCCGTCACGCCTCGTACCACTTCAACGTGGCTCGCAACCGAGTGTGGCTGGCACGTCGCAATCTGCCCGCGCCCCTGGTGCCGGTCTATCTCGGCGTCTGGCTCCTGCTCACCGTGGCCCGGCGGCCCTCGCTCTCCGCGCTGAAGGCATGGTTCGGCGGATTCCGCGAAGGCTGGGCGGCCCCCTGCGGTCCGCGTCGTCCCATGAGGTGGCGTACGGTGTGGCGGCTGACCCGGCTGGGTCGCCCCCCGGTCGTCTGACATCGTGGTACCCGACGTGCCGCGCATCTTGCACACGAAAGTTTCGACTTGTGAGTGACACACACCAGGGCGGGGCGGTCGCGACGAGCGCGCCTCCGTCCGTCGACGAGGGCCTGTCCTCGGCCGCGCTGGCCGCGAAGTACGGCCTGTCGGTCAGTGGTGCCCGGCCCGGACTCCTCGAGTACGTGCGGGACCTGTGGAGCCGCCGCCACTTCATCCTGGCCTTCTCGTCGGCCAAGCTGACCGCCCAGTACAGCCAGGCGAAGCTGGGCCAGGTGTGGCAGGTGGCGACCCCGCTCCTGAACGCCCTGGTCTACTACCTGATCTTCGGGCTCATCCTGGGTGCCGGCCGCGGCATGACCGAGGACGTCTACATCCCGTTCCTGGTCACCGGCATCTTCGTGTTCACCTTCACCCAGAGCTCGGTCATGGCCGGCGTCCGGGCGATCTCGGGCAACCTGGGCCTCGTCCGGGCGCTGCACTTCCCCCGGGCCACGCTGCCGATCTCGTTCTCGCTCCAGCAGCTCCAGCAGCTGCTGTTCTCGATGATCGTGCTCGTCGCGGTCGCCATCGCCTTCGGCAGCTACCCGTCGCTCCGCTGGCTGCTGCTGGTCCCGGCGCTGTTCCTGCAGTTCGTGTTCAACACCGGTCTCGCCATGATCGTGGCGAGGATGGGCGCCAAGACGCCCGACCTCGCCCAGCTGATGCCGTTCATCATGCGGACCTGGATGTACGCGTCGGGCGTCATGTTCTCGATCTCCGCGATGCTGGCCGACAAGCCCGCGTGGATCGCCGACGTCCTCATGTACAACCCGGCGGCCGTCTACATGGACCTCATCCGCTACTCCCTCATCGACGGCTACGGCGCCGAGAACCTGCCGTCGCACGTCTGGATGACCGCCCTCGGCTGGGCCGTGGTCTTCGGCATCGGCGGCTTCGTCTACTTCTGGAAGGCAGAGGAGAGGTACGGCCGTGGCTGACCGCAACGACTCCCACGTTCCCACCGTCATCTGCGACGACGTCCACATCGTCTACCGGGTCAACGCCGGCGGCGGCGGCAGGGGCAGTGCCACCGCGGCGCTGAGCCGGATCGTCGGCCGCGGCAAGGCCGAGGTCAGCCGGGGCGTCCGCAAGGTCCACGCGGTCCGCGGCGTCACCTTCACCGCCTACCGCGGCGAGGCCATCGGCCTCATCGGCTCCAACGGCTCCGGCAAGTCCACGCTGCTGCGCGCCATCGCCGGCCTGCTGCCCACGGAGAGCGGCAAGGTCTTCACCGACGGCCAGCCCTCGCTCCTGGGCGTCAACGCGGCCCTGATGAACGACCTCACCGGCGAGCGCAACGTGATCCTGGGCGGCCTCGCCATGGGCATGAGCCGCGAGGAGGTGCGCGACCGCTACGAGGGCATCGTCGACTTCTCCGGCATCAACGAGAAGGGCGACTTCATCAGCCTTCCCATGCGCACGTACTCCTCCGGCATGGGCGCCCGGCTCCGCTTCGCCATCGCGGCCGCCAAGAACCACGACGTCCTCCTCATCGACGAGGCCCTCGCGACCGGTGACCGCAAGTTCCAGATCCGCTCCGAGGAGCGCATCCGCGAGCTCCGCAAGGAGGCCGGCACGGTCTTCCTGGTGAGCCACAGCAACAAGTCCATCCGGGACACCTGCGACCGGGTGCTCTGGCTGGAGAAGGGGCAGCTCCTCATGGACGGCCCCACGGACGAGGTCCTCAAGGCGTACGAGCGGGAGACCGCGCGCTGAGGTCGCCGCCAGAGCCCCCGCCGGAGTCATCCGGTGGGGGCTCTTGCGTTTTCCGCGCGTCGCGCGCTCGCCCGGAATGTTCATGCGGTCAACATCGGGCAGGATGAGCCCATGTCAGCGATCTCGGGGGGCAAGACCTATCACCACGGCGATCTGCGCAACGCACTGATCTGCGCAGCCGTCGACCTCGCCACCGAGGGCGGTCCCGAACGGGTCGTCCTGCGCGAGGCGGCCCGCCGGGTCGGCGTCTCGCCCACGGCCGCCTACCGGCACTTCGACGGGCGGGGCGAGCTGCTCCGTACCGTCAGGCTCCACGCGCAGCGGTCCCTCGCCGACTCCATGGAGCGGGCGGCCGCCCGAGAGCCCGGCGCCGACGACCCGGCGCTGGCGGCCGAACGCCGGCTGGCCGCGCTCTGCCGGGGGTACGTCGGCTTCGCCGTCGCGCAGCCCGGCCTGTACCGGGCCGCGTTCTGCATGGTCCGGCAGGGCGGTCCGGACGGGTCGATGCCGGAACACCGGGCACCCGAGCCCGAGGTCCGCGCGTTCGCCCTCTTCGGGGAGGCGCTGGACGCGCTCGCCAGGGCCGGTGCCCCGCGGCGGGACGTCCGCCCGTCCGCCGGTGCCGCCGCGTGGTCGGCCGTGCACGGACTGTCACTCCTGCTGCTCGAAGGGCCTCTTCGGCGCCTGCCCGTCCAGCGCAGGAACGCCGTCGTCGAGACCACCCTCGCCATGGTCGTCTCCGGGGCCCGCGTCCCCTGACGCCCGCTCGCGCGAACGCCCTTGCGCGAGGCGGGAGTTGACGACACGTACGGGTGAGGCGCCGGGTGTCCGCCACCCCGGAATGGCGACGGTCGTCGTACAACGTAAGCTGGACCGGTCTGATTCGCGGCAAGTAGGGCCATTCCCCACCGCCATCGGGCCTCCGGCTGGCGGCTCTACGGGCAGGGGTCGGCGGCGTGTCCGAAATAGGATGGATTGGGTCGGCAGTGTAGAACGGGAGACGTGACGGCCATGACGCAGAATCTCCAGCTCCACGAGGGTGTCGCCGTCCCTCCGTCGGGCAGTGACCTGTGACGGATACCCGGCAGGCGCGCCCCGACGCCTCCTCGCGCGCCACACTCGGCAAGGCCGCGGACGAGAACTTCCCCGTGGCCCCCTTCTTCCTGCCCCGCGCCTGGCGCGACGACCTCATGGCCGTCTACGGCTTCGCCCGCCTCGTCGACGACATCGGCGACGGCGACCTCGCCCCGGGCGGCTCCGACGCCCGGCACCTCGGCGTCGACCCCGAGCGCGCCGACGACCGGCTCGCCGTCCTCGACGCCTTCGAGACCGACCTCCACCGCGTCTTCGACGGCACCCCCCACCACCCCCTGCTGCGCGCGCTCCAGCCGACCGTGCGGCGGTGCCGGCTCACCCCCGAGCCCTTCCTCGGCCTCATCGCGGCCAACCGGCAGGACCAGCTGGTCCGCCGCTACGAGACGTACGACGACCTCCTCGCCTACTGCGAGCTCTCCGCCAACACCGTCGGCCGGCTCGTCCTCGGCATCACCGGCACCGAGACGCCCGAACGGATCCGGCGCTCCGACGAGATCTGCACCGCCCTCCAGATCGTCGAGCACCTCCAGGACGTCGCCGAGGACCTCGGCCGCGACCGGATCTACCTGCCCGCCGAGGACCTCAAGCGCTTCCACGTCACCGAGAGCGACCTGGCGCAGCCGACCGCCGGAGCCTCCGTGCGCGCCCTGATCGCCTTCCAGGCCGAGCGGGCCCGCGAGCTGCTCCACGCGGGCACCCCACTCCTCGGCAGCGTCCACGGCCGGCTCCGCCTCCTCCTCGCCGGCTTCACCGCCGGGGGACTCGCGGCACTCGACGCCGTCGCCGACGCCGGATTCGACGTACTGACCGGCCCACCGAAGGCCACCAAGCCGAGCCTGATGCGCCAGGCGGGAGCGGTTCTGCTCCGGGCGCGGAAAGAGGGGTGAGCGCGACCGTGGAGGCACAGCCCCAGCCGTCCGCACCGGTACTGGCCGCCTACAGCTACTGCGAGGCGGTCACCGGGCAGCAGGCCCGTAACTTCGCCTACGGGATCCGGCTGCTGCCGACCGAGAAGCGCCAGGCGATGTCCGCGCTGTACGCCTTCTCCCGGCGGGTCGACGACATCGGCGACGGCACGCTCGCGCCCGAGGCCAAGCGGGAGCGGCTCGAAGCCACCCGGACCCTGCTCGACCGGGTCCGCGCGGGAGACGTCGACGAGGACGACACCGACCCGGTCGCCGTCGCACTCGCCGACTCCGCCCGCCGCTTCCCCATCCCGCTCGGCGGCCTCGACGAACTCATCGACGGCGTCCTCATGGACGTGCGCGGCGCGACCTACGAGACCTGGGACGACCTCAAGGTCTACTGCCGCTGCGTCGCGGGCGCCATCGGGCGGATCTCCCTCGGCGTCTTCGGCACCCAGCCCGGCGCCGTGGGCGCCGACCGGGCCCCGGAGTACGCCGACACCCTCGGCCTCGCGCTCCAACTCACCAACATCCTCAGGGACGTACGCGAGGACGCCGCGAACGGGCGCACCTATCTGCCCTCCGACGACCTCGCCAAGTTCGGCTGCGCGGACGGCTTCGGCAGCGAGACGATGCCCCCCGGCTCCGACTTCGCCGGGCTCGTCCACTTCGAAGTGCGGCGCGCCCGCGCCCTGTTCGCCGAGGGCTACCGGCTGCTTCCGCTGCTCGACCGGCGCAGCGGCGCCTGCGTCGCGGCCATGGCCGGCATCTACCGGCGCCTCCTCGACCGGATCGAGCGCGACCCCGAGGCCGTGCTGCGGGGCCGCGTCTCGCTGCCCGGCCGGGAGAAGGCGTACGTCGCGGTGCGCGGCCTGTCCGGCCTCGACACCCGCACCATCGCCCGCCGCGCCGTCAGGGGGCGTGCCTGATGCGACCGAACGCCTCCGACCGCCGGGCAACCCCGGGCGCCGTTCCGGCGTCCCTGCCGGGGGCGGCCCTGCACCGGACGGCCGCGCACCCGGCGAACCCGTGCGCGCCGATCCCGCCCGCGACGACCCGAACGGAGGCCGCGTGACGACCGACGGAACCGAGCGGAACGACCTGCCGGCGACCGACGCGCCGGCAGCGGACACCGCGCCGAACCGCCGCACGGGCCGCCCCGGCGACCCGCGGTCCGGCGGCGGCGGCGGCGACCGGCGGCGGCACGTCGTGGTGGTCGGCGGCGGGCTCGCCGGGATCACCGCCGCGCTCCAGCTCGCCGACGCGGGCGTCCGCGTCACCCTGCTCGAAGGCCGGCCCCGGCTCGGCGGCCTCGCCTTCTCCTTCCGCCGCGGCGAGCTCACCGTCGACAACGGCCAGCACGTCTACCTGCGCTGCTGCACCGCTTACCGCTGGTTCCTCGACCGGGTCGACGGCGCCCGCCTCGCCCCGCTCCAGGACCGCCTCGACGTGCCCGTCCTCGACGTCGGACACCCGGGCCGCCCCCGGCTCGGCCGGATCCGCCGCGACGCCCTGCCCGTGCCGCTGCACCTCGCCCGCAGCCTCGCCACCTACCCGCACCTGTCCCTCGCCGAGCGGGCCTCCGTCGGGCGGGCCGCGCTCGCCCTGAAGAAGCTGGACCCCGCCGACCCGGCGCTCGACGGCATCGACTTCGCCACCTGGCTCGGCCGGCACGGACAGTCCCCGCGGACCGTCGAGGCCCTGTGGGACCTCGTCGGCATCCCCACCCTCAACGCGCCCGCCCCGCAGGCCTCCATGGGGCTCGCCGCGATGGTCTTCAAGACCGGACTCCTCTCCGAGCCCGGCGCCGCCGACATCGGCTGGGCCCACGTCCCGCTCGGCGAACTCCACGACACCCGGGCCGCGAAGGAGCTCGACGCCCTCGGCGTCCGCACCGCGCTCCGCACCAAGGCCGAGCGGATCTCCCGCACCGACGACGGGCGTTGGGCCGTCGACGTACCCGGCGAGACGCTCACGGCGGACGCCGTCGTCCTCGCCGTGCCGCAGCAGGAGACGCACGGCCTGCTGCCCGAGGGCGCCCTCGACGACCCCGACCGGCTCCTCGACATCGCCACCGCGCCGATCCTCAACCTGCACGTGGTCTACGACCGCAAGGTGCTGAAGCGGCCCTTCTTCACCACCCTCGGCTCCCCGGTGCAGTGGGTCTTCGACCGCACCGACTCCTCCGGACTGACCGGCGGCGGCCAGTACCTCGCCGTCTCCCAGTCCGCCGCCCAGGACGAGATCGACGAGCCCGTCGCCGCCCTGCGCGCGAAGTACCTCCCCGAGCTGGAGCGGCTGCTGCCCGCCGCCCGCGGCGCGGGGATCCGCGACTTCTTCGTCACCAGGGAGCGGACGGCCACGTTCGCCCCCACCCCGGGCGTCGGCCGGCTGCGGCCCGGCGCCCGCACCGGGGCACCGGGCCTCTACCTGGCCGGAGCCTGGACCGCCACCGGCTGGCCCGCGACCATGGAGGGTGCCGTCCGCAGTGGTTTCAGCGCCGCGGGCGCCGCGCTCTCCGCCTTCGGCCGCCGCCACGACCATCCGCTACAGGAGGCGGCATGAGTGTGAGTACCGGAACAAGAGGAGAGACCGTGCCGACTGTGCCGCCGGGTAATCCGGCCGTCGACACCGCGGACGTGTCCGCACTGCTGGAGCGGGGGCGGACCCTGTCCACCCCCGTACTGCGGGCGGCCGTCGACCGCCTCGCGTCGCCCATGGACACCGTGGCCGCCTACCACTTCGGCTGGATCGACGCCCACGGCAACCCCGCCGACGGCGACGGCGGCAAGGCCGTCCGCCCGGCGCTCGCCCTGCTGTCGGCCGAGGCCGCGGGCGCCGCGCCCGAGATCGGGATCCCCGGCGCCGTCGCCGTGGAGCTCGTCCACAACTTCTCGCTGCTCCACGACGACCTGATGGACGGCGACGAGCAGCGCCGCCACCGCGACACCGTGTGGAAGGTGCACGGCCCCGCGCAGGCCATCCTCGTCGGCGACGCGCTCTTCGCCCTCGCCAACGAGATCCTGCTGGAACTCGGCACGGTCGAGGCCGGCCGGGCCACCCGGCGGCTCACCACGGCCAGCCGCAAGCTCATCGACGGGCAGGCCCAGGACATCTCCTACGAGCACCGCGAGCGGGTCACCGTCGAGGAGTGCCTGGAGATGGAGGGCAACAAGACGGGCGCCCTGCTCGCCTGCGCCGTCTCCATCGGCGCCGTCCTCGGCGGCGCCGACGACCGCACCGCCGACAAGCTGGAGGAGTACGGCTACCACCTCGGCCTCGCCTTCCAGGCCGTGGACGACCTCCTCGGCATCTGGGGCGACCCGGAGGCCACCGGCAAGCAGACCTGGAGCGACCTGCGCCAGCGCAAGAAGTCCCTCCCGGTCGTCGCCGCCCTCGCCGCCGGCGGCGAGGCCTCCGAGCGGCTCGGCGAGCTGCTCGCCGCGGACGCCAAGTCCAACGACTTCGACACCTTCTCCGAGGAGGAGTTCGCCTTCCGGGCCGCCCTCATCGAGGAGGCCGGCGGACGCGAGTGGACCTCCCAGGAGGCCCGCCGCCAGCACGCCGTCGCGATCGAGGCCCTGGACGAGGTGGACATGCCCGCCCGCGTGAGGGCGCAGCTCGTCGCCCTGGCCGACTTCGTGGTCGTACGGAAGAGATGATCACCATCACCCTGATATGAGTTCGCGGTCGCCGGCCGGTGCCACCCGGCGCCGGCCGACGGCAGACCCGTAGAAGCAGAAGAATCCGACTGCGCAAAGGGGAAGCCATGACAGCGACGACCGACGGAAGCGCCGGGGCCGTGAGCCCCCGAGCGGCCGCGGCCAGCACCACGCACCACACCGACGCCTCGGCGCCGGACCTCGACGAGACCGCCGCGCGGGCCGCGGAACGGGCCGTCGAGCACCTGCTCGCCCGCCAGGACCCGGCGGGCTGGTGGAAGGGCGACCTGGAGACCAACGTCACCATGGACGCCGAGGACCTCCTCCTCCGCCAGTTCCTCGGCATCCTCGACGCCGACACCACCCGGGCCTCCGCCCTCCACATCCGCCGCGAACAGCGCGAGGACGGCGCCTGGGCGACCTTCTACGGCGGACCGGGCGAGCTCTCCGCCACCGTCGAGGCCTATGTGGCGCTGCGCCTCGCCGGCGACGCGCCCGAGGCCCCGCACATGGCCAGGGCCGCCGCCTGGGTCCGCGCCCGCGGCGGAATCGCCGCCGCCCGGGTCTTCACCCGGATCTGGCTGGCCCTCTTCGGCTGGTGGCGCTGGGAGGACCTGCCCGAGCTGCCCCCGGAGCTGCTCTTCCTGCCGAAGTGGTTCCCGCTCAACATCTACGACTTCGGCTGCTGGGCCCGGCAGACGATCGTGCCGCTCACCGTCGTCTCCGCGAAGCGCCCGGTCCGCCCCGCGCCCTTCCCGCTCGACGAGCTGCACACCGACCCGGCCCGACCGAACCCGCCCCGCCCCCTCGCCCCCGCGACCGGCTGGGACGGCCTCTTCCAGCGGCTCGACAAGGCGCTGCACGTCTACCACCGGCTGGCGCCGCGCGCGCTCCGCGGGACCGCCATGAACGTCGCCGCGCGGTGGATCGTCGAGCGCCAGGAGAACGACGGCTGCTGGGGCGGCATCCAGCCCCCGGCCGTCTACTCGGTCATCGCCCTCCACCTCCTCGGCTACGACCTCGGGCACCCTGTCATGCGGGCCGGTCTCGAGTCGCTCGACCGGTTCGCCGTCCGGCGCGAGGACGGCTCGCGCATGATCGAGGCCTGCCAGTCGCCCGTCTGGGACACCTGCCTCGCCACCATCGCGCTCGCCGACGCCGGGGTCGCCCCCGACCACCCGGCCCTCGTGAAGGCCGTCGACTGGATGCTGGACGAGGAGATCACCAAGTCCGGGGACTGGGCGGTCCGCCGCCCCGGACTGCCGCCGGGCGGCTGGGCGTTCGAGTTCCACAACGACAACTACCCCGACATCGACGACACCGCCGAGGTGCTGCTCGCGCTGCGCCGGGTGAAGCACCCCGACCCCGCGCGGGTCGAGGCGGCCGTCGCCCGGGGAGCGCGCTGGACGCTCGGCATGCAGTCGAAGGACGGCGGTTGGGGCGCCTTCGACGCCGACAACACCAGCCCGTTCCCCAACAAGCTGCCGTTCTGCGACTTCGGCGAGGTGATCGACCCGCCCTCCGCCGACGTCACCGCCCACGTCGTGGAGATGCTCGCCTACGAGGGCCTCGCCCAGGACCCGCGCACCCGCCGGGGAATCGAGTGGCTCCTCGCCGAACAGGAGCCGAACGGCGCCTGGTTCGGCCGCTGGGGCGTCAACCACGTGTACGGGACGGGCTCGGTGCTCCCGGCGCTCACCGCCGCCGGACTGCCCCTCTCCCATCCGGCGGTCCGCCGGGCCGTCGGCTGGCTGGGCGCCGTGCAGAACGAGGACGGCGGCTGGGGCGAGGACCTCCGCTCGTACGAGGACGAGACGAGCGTCGGCCGCGGTGCCTCGACCGCCTCCCAGACCGCGTGGGCGCTGATCGCCCTGCTCGCCGCCGGCGAGCGGGAGTCCGAGGCCGTCCGGCGGGGCGTCGCCTGGCTCGCCGCGACCCAGCGCGAGGACGGATCCTGGGACGAGCCGTACTTCACCGGCACCGGCTTCCCCTGGGACTTCTCCATCAACTACCACCTCTACCGGCAGGTGTTCCCGCTCACGGCGCTCGGGCGGTACGTGCACGGGGAGCCCTCGCCCGGCAAGGACCGCTGATGGGCCGCGAACCGGGCCCCGGCGCCACCCCGCCGCTGCTGATCGCCTGTGCGCTCGGCATCGAGCAGTTCGCCCTGCGCAGCGGGGACCGCGGCGGCGCCCCGGGCCCGGTGACCGTGCTGCGCACCGGCATGGGCCCGGACCGGGCCCGCAGGGCCGTCTCCCGGGCCCTCGGCGAGGAGGGGTGGCGGGACGCCGCCGTCATCGCCTCCGGGTTCTGCGCCGGCCTCGCCCCCGGCATGCACCCGGGGGACCTGATCGTCGCCGACGAGACCCGGGGACCCGAAGGGACCACCCCGTGCAGCGGCACCGACCTCCTGGTGAAGGCCCTCGCCAAGGCGGTGCCCGGGCGGGCCGTGCACACCGGGCCGCTCACCGGATCCGACCACGTGGTGCGCGGTCCCGAGCGGGTCGCGCTGCGCGGCGGCGGTGCGATCGCCGTCGACATGGAGTCCGCCGCCACGCTCCGCACGGCCCGGGCCGCCGGGGCGTTCGGGGACGGCCTCGGCGCCCGCCCGGTTGCGGCCGTCCGGGTGGTCGTGGACGCTCCGGAACATGAACTGGTCCGGATCGGCACGGTACGCGGGGGAATATCAGCCTTCCGTGTCCTTCGTGCCGTCCTTCCCGCGTTCTTCGAATGGCACCGTTCTTTGCTGCTCCCCAGGAGGTGAACGAGTTATGGCCATGCCGCTCCGTCAGTCCATCCGGGTCGGGACCTACCTCTTCGAACAGAAGCTCCGCAAGCGGGACAAGTTCCCGCTGATCGTCGAGCTGGAGCCGCTCTACGCCTGCAACCTCAAGTGCGAGGGCTGCGGAAAGATCCAGCACCCGGCGGGTGTCCTCAAGCAGCGCATGCCGGTCGCACAGGCGGTCGGCGCGGTCCTGGAGTCCGGTGCGCCCATGGTGTCCATCGCCGGCGGCGAGCCGTTGATGCATCCTCAGATCCACGAGATCGTGCGCCAGCTGGTGGCCCGCCGCAAGTACGTCTTCCTGTGCACCAACGCGATGCTGCTGCGCAAGAAGCTGGAGAACTTCACGCCCTCCCCGTATTTCGCCTTCGCCGTGCACATCGACGGCCTGCGGGAACGGCACGACGAATCCGTCGCCAAGGAGGGTGTGTTCGACGAGGCGGTGGCGGCGATCAAGGAGGCCAAGCGACGCGGTTTCCGGGTCACCACCAATTCGACCTTCTTCAACACCGACACCCCCCAGACCATCATCGAGGTGCTCAATTTCCTCAACGACGACCTCCAGGTCGACGAAATGATGATCTCGCCCGCCTACGCCTACGAGAAGGCCCCCGACCAGGAGCACTTCCTCGGCGTCGAACAGACCCGGGAACTCTTCAAGAAGGCCTTCGCCGGCGGAAACCGGCGCCGCTGGCGGCTCAACCACTCGCCGCTCTTCCTGGACTTCCTGGAAGGAAAGGCGGACTTCCCCTGCACCGCCTGGGCGATCCCCAACTACTCGCTCTTCGGGTGGCAGCGCCCCTGCTATCTGATGAGCGACGGCTACGTCCCCACGTACCGCGAGCTGGTCGAGGAGACCGACTGGGACAAGTACGGACGCGGTAAGGACCCGCGCTGCGCCAACTGCATGGCGCACTGCGGATACGAACCCACCGCCGTCCTGGCCACCATGGGCTCCCTCAAGGAATCGCTGCGCGCGATCCGGGAGACCGTCTCCGGGAACAACGGGTGAGGCGGCGGGCATGAGCGGGGAGTTCGACCTGCGGGCGCTGCTCGACGCGCGCGGCGGCGAGCGCTACGAGCTGCACGCCAAGTACCTCAACCACCAGCTGCCGCGCATGCTGCACACCATCGGCTTCGACAAGGTGTACGAGCGGGCCGAGGGCGCCCACTTCTGGGACGCCGACGGCGTCGACCACCTCGACATGCTCGCCGGCTTCGGCGTGATGGGCCTCGGACGGCACCACCCCGTCGTCCGCAAGGCCCTCCACGACGTCCTGGACGCCCAGCTCGCCGACCTCACCCGCTTCGACTGCCAGCCCCTCCCCGGGCTGCTCGCCGAGCGGCTGCTCGCCCACAGCCCGCACCTGGACCGGGTCTTCTTCGGCAACAGCGGCACCGAGGCCGTGGAGACCGCCCTGAAGTTCGCCCGGTACGCCACCGGGCGCCCCAGGGTCGTCTACTGCTCCCACGCCTTCCACGGGCTCACCACCGGCTCCCTCTCCGTCAACGGCGAGCGGAGCTTCCGGGAGGGCTTCGACCCGCTCCTGCCGGACACCGCGATCACCCTCGGCGACCTCGACGCCCTGGAGCGGGAGCTGCGCCGGGGCGACGTGGCCGCCTTCGTCGTCGAGCCCATCCAGGGCAAGGGCGTCCACGAGGCGCCGCCGGGCTTCCTGCGGGCCGCCCAGGAGCTGCTGCACCGGCACGGGGCCCTGCTGATCGCGGACGAGGTGCAGACCGGCCTCGGCCGGACCGGCGACTTCTACGCGTACCAGCACGACGAGGGCGTCGAGCCGGACCTGGTCTGCGTCGCCAAGGCGCTCTCCGGCGGCTACGTGCCGGTCGGCGCCACCCTGGGCAAGGACTGGATCTTCAAGAAGGTGTACTCGTCGATGGACCGCGTCCTGGTCCACTCGGCGAGCTTCGGGTCGAACGCGCAGGCCATGGCGGCCGGGCTCGCCGTCCTGTCGGTCATGGAGGACGAGGGCACGGTCGCCCACGCCCGCCGGATCGGCGACCTGCTCTCCGGGCGCCTCAAGGAGCTCGTGCCCCGGTACGAGCTGCTGCACGAGATCCGCGGGCGCGGTCTGATGATCGGGATCGAGTTCGGCCGGCCGTCCTCCCTCGGGCTGCGCGGCCGCTGGACGATGCTCCAGGCGGCCCGCAAGGGCCTCTTCGCCCAGATGGTCGTCGTCCCGCTGCTCCAGCGGCACCGGATCCTCACGCAGGTCTCCGGCGACCACCTGGAGGTGATCAAGCTGATCCCGCCGCTGATCATCGACGAGGCGGACGTGGACCGGTTCGTCACCGCCTTCACGGCGGTCATGGACGAGGCGCACGGGGGTGGCGGGCTGATGTGGGACTTCGGGAGGACGCTGGTGAGGCAGGCGGTCGCGCAGCGCTGACGCGCACCGGCCGTCGGCTTCGACCGGCTTCGACCGGCTTTTGCCTCTGAGGCAAGAAACTTGCCTCAGAGGCATGTTCCTGGCGGAATGGACGCATGGACCACGTCCCCGGGGAAGCCTCCCCGGACCCCGACACCACCGGCGTCCTGCCCGACGTCGCCCCGCAGCTGCGGGCCCTGCGCCGCCGCCGGGGGCTCACCCTGGAGGCCGCCGCCCAGCGCGCCGGCCTCTCGCCCGCCCACCTCTCGCGGCTGGAGACGGGGAACCGGCAGCCCTCGCTGCCGATGCTGCTCGCGCTCGCACGCATCTACGGTACGACGGTGTCCGAGCTCCTGGGCGAGACACCGCCCGAGCGCGACCCCGTCGTGCGGGCCGGCCGCTCCGACCCCGTCGAGGCCGACGGCTGGATCTACCGCCAGGCCGGCGGCGCCGGCCGCGCCCTCCAGTGCCTGCGCGTGCACGTGCCGTACGCCACCCGGGCCGACATCGTGCGGGTCCACCCCGGCGAGGAGTGGATCCACGTCCTGGAGGGCCGGGTGCGGCTCGCGCTCGGCGAGGCCGTCCACGTCCTCGATCCCGGGGACAGCGCGCACTTCGACTCGCTGACCCCGCACCGGATCGGCGCCGCCACCACCGGCGGGGCCGAGCTCCTCTTCGTCCACACGCTGATGCAGAGTCCCGCGGCCGAGCTGTGCCTCGGCGACGGAACCCCGCACCTGCGCTGAACCCGCGTCACCCTTCCCCAGGAAAGGACCGACATGTCCGAGAAGTCCGCGCCTGTCACCGGCGAGGAGCGAGGAGAGGGCAAGTTCCCCAAGGGGCTCGTGCTCCGTCTCTTCGCCTATCTGATCGCCGGCCACCTCTTCGCCGGCTTCCTCTACCTGCTCTTCATGCTGGGCGGGCAGAACCAGTAGCGGCGGTCCCGCGGAGGCGGCCGGCGGCGGCGCGGGCGGCCGGAGGTCAGGCCTCCGTGAGCAGCTGCTCCCGCAGGCGCTCGCGGGTCTCCGGGGTCAGCTTCAGGCCCTCCGTGAGGTAGGTGTCCACCGTGCCCCAGGTCGCCTCGATCGTCTCGAAGGCGGCCCGCAGGTACTCCACCCGCGCGTCGAAGAGCGGGCTCAGCAGCTCCATCACCTCGGGCGACATCGCGTCGGGGGAGGTGGAGCTGCGGCGCACCTTGTAGCGGCGGTGCGGGTCGTTCGACTTCACGTAGTCGGCCTCGATCGCCTCCCGCTCGACCCCGACGGCGAGCAGCGTGATCGCGATGGAGAGCCCGGCGCGGTCCTTGCCGGCCGCGCAGTGCATCAGGGCGGGGACGCTCTCCTCCGCCATGGAGTGCAGGATGCGGCTGTGCTCCCACGCCCGCTCGACCACCATCTTCCGGTACGAGTCGGACATCCGGGCGGCCGCCTTGCCGTCGCCGAGGATCTCCCGCAGCTGCTCGATCTCGCCGTCGCGGACCAGCTTCCAGAACTCCTTCCCGTCGGCCGGGTCGTTGAGCGGTATGTTCACGTTCCGTACGCCGGGCAGCTCGACGTCCGCGCCCTCGACCTTCCGGTCGGCCTCGTTGCGGAAGTCGAAGACGGTGTGCAGTCCCAGCGTGGCGAGGAAGGCGGCGTCGCTCTCGGTCGCGTGGGCGAGGTGGCCGCTGCGGAAGAGACGGCCGGCGCGCACGGCGCGCCCGTCCGTCGTCGGCAGGCCGCCCACGTCCCTGAAGTTGCGGACCGCCGCCAGCTCGGGCTCGTTCGCTTCGGTGGGCGGGACCTGCGGAAGCTGCTGCGTCACGGATGCTCCTGGGTGTCGTCGTTCGGGTGCCCGACACGAGATCGGTTCCAGGGGCAATCATCCCGGTGGGGCGGTGCGGGCGCACCCCCTCGGACGGTAATGGGCGATCTGTCCGAATTAAGGCATTGGGGATAACGCGCCCTGGTTGCAGGCGAGATGGGTCGGGCCGCGTGAGCAGCGTCATAAAGGTGACGGATCGTGGCCGACCGTCCGGAGCAAATGCCGTGCGCAAAAAGGAAATCGAAGGACCGTCATCCACACAGGGTGACCGGAATTCGAGCCGAATGGCACGCCGGGGAATCCCCCTCGAAAACAGTGGCTTGTTCGCGCCGACCCCGCTCGTCTAGCGTCACCGTCAATCCGGTCGGACCGCCGAATCCTGCCACCGTCCGGAATTCACTCACCCATGTGTGGCAGGAGCGGGGGACCCAGGAAGTACGCCGGTCCCGCGATGCAGGACGGCTAGGGGTGAAGCCGCGTGAGAACGCGGCCGGGCATCTCCAGTCCGAACCCGACAGCTCACCTCGCAGGCGCCGGAGAGGAATTCGCCATGCCCGCGAAGGGTAAGCACCGCCGTCCCAGGATCAACCCCCTCACCCGTGGACTCGCCGTCGCCGGCACCGGTGGCGCCGTCGTCGCCCTCCCGCTCCTCGGAGCGACCGGGGCCCACGCCGCCGAGCAGTCCGCTCCGGCCGCCGTCCCGGCCCACGCCGTCACCGCCGCCGCGCAGGTGAAGGCCCCCGCCGTGGTCGAGGCCGCCCCCGCCGCCGCCAAGACGGCGCCGAAGACGTACTCCGTCGTCCGCGGCGACTACCTGTCGAAGATCGCCGCCGAGCACCACCTCGCCGGCGGCTGGCAGAAGCTGTACGCCGACAACCGCCAGGTCGTCGGCGAGAACCCCTCGCTGATCCTCCCCGGCATGAAGCTCACCCTCGGCGCCAAGGGCTCCGCGCCCGCCGCCCCGAAGAGCACCGCGCCCAAGGCCGCCCCCAAGAGCACGCAGAGCTCGAAGAACGGCGACACCCCGCGCGCCTCCCGCGGCAGCGAGCGCTCCTCCGCCCCGGCCGCCGCCACCACGGAGACCGCCACCTCGCAGTCCTCGCAGACCGCGCAGTCGTCGGGCTCCTCGACCTCCGCCTCCGGCTGGGTCACCCCCGTCGCCGGCGGCGGCTTCTCCACCCCGTACCACGCCTCCGGCTCGATGTGGTCCTCCGGCTACCACACCGGTGTCGACTTCATCGCCTCCTCCGGCACCACCGTCCGCGCCGTCGGCGCCGGCACGGTCGTCTCCGCCGGATGGAGCGGCGCCTACGGCAACGAGGTCGTCATCCAGCACGCCGACGGCAACTACTCGCAGTACGCCCACCTCTCCTCCCTCTCCGTCTCGTCCGGCCAGACCGTCACCGGCGGCCAGCAGATCGGCCTCTCCGGTTCCACCGGCAACTCCACCGGCCCGCACCTGCACTTCGAGATCCGCACCACGCCGAACTACGGCTCGGACATCGATCCGCTGGCCTACCTGCGCCAGCACGGTGTCGCCGTCTGACGCGGACGCCCCCCCGACGCGGACACCTCCGGCGGCCCGGCACGCGCGTGCCGGGCCGCCGCCGTATTCCGGCTTGGGAGAATCTTTATCGGTGGCATATGTCACCCTGCGTCAACCCCTCCTTACGGTCGCGTAGGTCACATCCGAAGAGGAAGGATGTGGTCCCGTGGCAGACGATTCGAGATCAACAGACAAGAACGCATTCGGGTCGTACGCGGCGATCGGTGACAGCTTCACCGAGGGCGTCGGAGACCCCGGGCCCGACGGGACGTACGTCGGCTGGGCGGACCGTTTCGCGGTCCTGCTCGCCGACGAGCTGCCGGAGCACGACGACTTCCGTTACGCCAACCTGGCCGTACGCGGGCGCCTCCTCGACCAGATCGTGGCGGAACAGGTCCCCCGGGCGAAGGAACTCGCCCCCGACCTGGTGACCTTCTGCGCCGGCGGCAACGACATCATCCGCCCCGGCACGGACCCCGACGACGTCGCCGAGCGCTTCGAACGCGCCGTCGCCGACCTGACCTCCGCCGTCGGCACCGTCATGGTGACCACCGGCTTCGACACCCGCGACGTGATCCTCCTCAAGCACCTGCGCGGCAAGATCGCCACGTACAACGGACACGTCCGGGCCATCGCCGACCGCTACGGCTGCCCGGTCCTCGACCTGTGGTCGCTGAAGTCCGTCCAGGACCGGCGCGCCTGGGACGACGACCGGCTCCACCTCTCCCCGGACGGCCACACCCGCGTCGCGCTGCGCGCCGCCCAGGTCCTCGGCCTGCCCGTGCCCGCCGACCCGGACCAGCCCTGGCCCCCGGTCCCCCCGCGCGGCACCCTCGAAGTCCGCCGCGACGACATCCACTGGGCCAAGGAGTACCTCGTCCCGTGGATCGGCCGCCGCCTCCGCGGCGAGAGCTCCGGCGACCACGTCGAGGCCAAGCGCCCCGACCTCATGCCCCTGTAGTCCGGGGGAGGGCCGGCGGGGGAACGACGGCGGGGATCCGCTCCAGCACCCCGCCGGCGAACACGTCGTACAGCGGCAGCGTCTCCAAGTGGACGTAGCCGATGTGGCAGTCGCAGACGGCGAGGGGACAGGCCCGGGGGCGCAGGGCGGCGCGGTACGAGCCGTCGTACAGGTTCCCCAGCTCCGCCCTGACGAAGTGGCAGCGGCGGACCGTCCCCTCGCCGTCCACCGAGATCACCGACTCGCCCGTGCGGCAGGGCAGACCCGCCGACCGGTGCGGATGTCGGCTGTACGGGAAGAGCGGGTCGATCCCCGTCCACTCCGCCGCCTCCGCGTCGGTGTACGTGTGCCCCTCCGCCGCGTTCACCCAGAGGTACACGTGCGGCGGCAGCGCGGCGCGCAGCCGGCGGGCGTCCGCCGCGTGCTCGGGCAGCCCGACCACGCCGACGCTGAACCTGATGCCCCGCCCGGCTAGGTCGAGGCACTTCGCGAGGAAGCGCTCGTACGGCGTCTGGCCCGGGTGGTACGTGCACCAGAGCGCCACGGTCCCCGGGTCCGCCTCCGCCAGCCAGTCGGTGCGGCAGCTCAGATTGGTCTGGATGGCCACCCGCTCCACGTGCGGCAGCCGGGAGAGCCCGACCAGCGCCCGCCGGTACCAGGAGCGCACGAGCCCCTCGCCCCACGGCGTGAAGAGGACCCGCAGCCGGTCACCGGTCTGCCCGGCCGCCCACCCGGTGAACCGTTCGAGCGCCGCCCGGTCCGCGCGCAGCAGCTCGGGGGTGTCCCGCCGCTTCGCGAACGGGCAGTACGGGCAGTCGAAGTCGCACGAGGAGAGCGGGCCCCGGTACAGCACGGTCAGGTCCATGCCCGAGGACGGGTCCGGGTGCACGCCGGCCCGCTACTTCGCCTCGTACGCGGCCATCGCGGCCCGTACGGCGGGGGAGAAGAGCTCGGGGCCGAGCCCGTCCGAGTGCGCGAGCCCCTCGGGCGACAGCCGCAGCAGCCCCGCCGGCGCGTCCGTGTCCAGCCAGCCGAACGCCCCGAAGCGGGCGAGCTCCGGGCCGAAGTCGGCCAGGGGAGAGGAGCCGAACCGCTCCTCGTACCCGTCGACGGGCATGCCCTCCGCCTGGAGGAGCGACTGGAGGAGGTGACGGCGCCTCGCCTCCGCCTCCGTCATCCCGTAGCCGTGCCGGGCGCGGGAGAAGTCCTCCGTCTCCGTGTAGACGTCGATGATCGAGCGGATCTCCCGCATGCCGACGGCGTAGTCGAAGGAGTAGTGCAGGGCCGAGGTGTACGAGCGGGCCCCGCAGCCCAGGCCGATCATGCCGTCCGTCTGGCAGGCGTGGTCGTCGGGTCCCGCGGGCCCGGCGTCCGCGCGGCGGAACATCCGCATCGACACCTGCTCGTAGCCGTGCGCGAGGAGGTGGTCCCGGCCGTACCGGTAGAGGCGGAGCCGCTGCTCGTCCCAGGCGCGGTCGGCGGCCGCGGGGTCCTGGAGCCGGTCGAGGCCGGTGAGCGGGCGCACGTACAGCGGATAGAGGTACAGCTCCTCGGGCCGCCAGGCGAGGGCCGCGTCCAGGGAGACCCGCCAGGACCGCTCCGTCTGGCCGTCGATCCCGTAGATCAGGTCGATGTTGAGCACGGGGACGCCGCTGTCCCGGATCCGGCCGAGCGCGGCCTCCACGTCGGCACGGCGCTGCGGCCGGACCGCCGCCCGCGCCTCGGCCTCCACGAAGCTCTGCACGCCGATGCTCAGCCGGGTCGCGCCCCGCTCGGCGAGCAGGGCGAGCCGGTCGGCCGTCGCGGTCGCGGGCGAGGTCTCCACGGACAGCGGCACCGCCCGCAGGTCCACCCCCATCCGCTTCTCGGCGATGTCGCAGAGCCGCTCCAGCTCGCCGGCGGTCAGGAAGGTGGGCGTGCCGCCCCCGAAGGCGGCCGTAGTGAACCGCACCGGGCCGCCGTCGCCGAGGGCCTCGCGTACGGCCGTGGCCTGGCGGTCCAGCGCGTCCAGGTACCGGGTCGTCAGCCCGTCGGGGGCTCCGACGCGGGTGAAGAGGTTGCAGAAGCCGCAGCGGACCTCGCAGAACGGTATGTGCGCGTAGAGGGAGAGCGCGTCCTTCGGCTCGTCCGCCCAGAGGCAGGCCAGCTCCGGGAGCCCGGGGAGCTCCCGGTACGCCGTCTTGTGCGGGTAGGCGTAGACGTAGCTCCGGTACGGGCGGGGGTCGGGGGTGCTCACGCGGCGGCCTCCTGGTCGGGTCCCGGCAGGACGAACTGCGCGTACGGCACGGTCCACACGACCTCGTGGCCGAGCCGGTGCCCGATGTGGCCGTCCTCCCCGTACGCGGTGCCGTGGTCCGAGCAGACGATGGCGAAACAGGGACGGCGGCTGCTCATCGCGGCGAAGAGCCGCCCGATGTGCCGGTCGACGTACTCCAGCGCCGCCGCGTGCGTGGCCCGGGAGTCGCCCGCGTCACGGGTCGCCCCCGCCAGGTGGAACCAGTTGGGCTGGTGCAGCGCCGACACGTTGACGA
This sequence comes from Streptomyces sp. LMG1-1-1.1, assembly GCF_040815545.1. NCBI lineage: Bacteria > Bacillati > Actinomycetota > Actinomycetes > Kitasatosporales > Streptomycetaceae > Streptomyces > Streptomyces sp. LMG1-1-1.1. Next base: position 372,694 of record NZ_JBFPNH010000001.1, read on the forward strand.
AGAGGAACAGCCGGCGCTCGCGGGGGAGCCCGGCGACGACCTCCTCGGCCCGCGCCACCTGGGACTCGAACGAGGTCGGCGAGGCGACGCCGAAGGACGGCTCCCAGTGGCTCTCCTGGAAGAGGCCCGGCAGCACCGCGCCCAGCGGCGGCCGGCCGTCGAAGAACCCGACCCCGCCGACGCAGACCGTCCGATAGCCCTCGCCCGCCAGCGCGGACACCAGGTCCGGGGTGTCGTAGACGAACGTCCCGCCGGCCGTCGTCTCGCTGCCCGCGAACCGGGCCGCGAACAGTCTCGGATGCGGACCCGGGGTGGCCGGCGTCGGCAGGAAACCGGCGAAGATCGCCTGGTGCGAGGCGTACGTGAAGCTCCCGGGCGCGTGCCGGCGCTCCCAGCCGCCACCGGGCAGGTGCCGGGCCAGGTTCGGGAGCCGGCCCTCGGCCGCCAGCTCGACGGCCACGTCGTACCGCAGTGTGTCGAGGGTGACCAGGAGCAGGTCGTGGCTGCCGACGATCGCGTTCATGTCGGGCTGGTTCACGGGGTGCTCGTTCCTGTGGTGCCGGTGTCGTAGGGGTGCGGGAACTCCGCCGCGACCTGCGCCGCGTAGGTGTCGAGGCCCTCGGCGCCGCGGCCCGGCAGGCCCGTCAGACCGGGCAGCAGGTCACCGAAGGCGTTGACCTCGCCCACGGCGAAGCGGCGCCACCCGGTGGCCGGCAGCAGATCGACGCCGACACAGCGGGTGCCGGGGAAGGCCGCGGCGGCCCGCTCGCACACGTCGAGCGCGTCCTCCCACCGCGCGCCGGCGGCGGTGATCGCCGCCCGGGCCGCCGCCAGGTCGCCCCGGGCGCCGCCCAGATGCAGATTCGTCATGGGGGAGCGGCTGGTCCGCAGCACGGCGTGGGTGGCCCGCCCGCCGACCACCACGACCCGCAGGTCGGCGGTCCGGCCGCCCTGGGCGGCCTTCGGCAGCCACCGCTCGACGTGCAGACCGTCGGGGGCCAGGGCGTCCACGATCGCGGCGACCTCGTGCTCGCTCGTGTAGCGCCGTACCCGCAAGGAGTTGAAGAGCCGTCCGCCAGGACCGCGCTCCACCGAGGTGGTGGCCTGGAACCGGCCCGCCCCGTTGGTCTCCACGGCGAGCACGCCCGAGGCGGAGGAGCCGTGCGCGAGCTTCACGAACACCCGGCGCAGACCCGGCAGCGCGGTCAGCGACCGGACGTCCGCCCAGCCGCGTACGCGAGGGGCGGTGGGACCGGACGTCGGAGACTCGGGCACCGGCACCCCGGCGGCCCGCAGCCGCCCGTGGCTCAGCCGCTTGTCGAAGAGGACGGGCAGTTCGGCGGGATCGTCGACCAGGGCCGCCCCCGCCTCCGCCACGGCGTCGGCGAGTCCGGCCGCGGCGGCGGTGAACCGCTCGTACCAGAGGCCGCTGCCCTCGACCCGGGCCGGATCGTCGACGTCACGCAGCAGCCGGTCGGCCTCCGGGTCCTCGCCGGGCGAGTCGAGCCGTACGGTCTCGCCGGCGGCGAACCGGGCCCGCCCGCGCAGGACCTCGGGCCAGGACACCACCCGCGCCCCGGGCAGCCCGGCGGTCCGCAGCGCGTCCTGGAACAGCGCGACGCGGCGCCCCGCCGGATCGCCGACGACCACGAGCCGCGGTCCGGCGGCGGGACGCGGGGGGACGGTCATTCGGCGACCGCGACGTACCGGTAGACCTCGCCGTCGCCGTCGTCCTCCGGCTCCTGGGCGTCGCCGAGGTCGACGGTCACGCCGTGCGGGACGAGCGCGGCGAGGACCCGCTCCCGCATGGCCTCGGACAGGTAGTGGTGGGACAGGTCGAGGTGGGCGAGGTGGGTCAGCGACCGCCCGCCGAGGAGCGCCGCCGCGCCCTCGTCGGTGAGGACGCCCATGGACAGGTCGAGGCGCTCGACGCGCGCGACGACGGGTGCGCCCGCCACGGCGGCGGCGACCGCGTCCTGGATCACGCTGTTGCGCAGGCCGAGGTGGCGCAGGGCGGGGAAGGTCGTCCCGGCGAGCAGCGGCGCGAGGTCCTCCGGGGTGCTGTCGCCGCCGTACTCGTCGGTGCCGAGCCAGAGTTCCAGGTTCTCCAGGGCGGGCAGGTCGCTGCCCACGACACCGCGCACCACCTCGGCACCCAGGCCACCGGTCTCGAGGACCAGGGTCTCCAGACCGGTGTGCCGGACCGGGGGGAAGGCCAGCCCCGAGCCCCCGCGCACCCCGAGCTCGCGCAGCGCCGGGTAGGCGGCGAGCAGCGGTGTCACGTCGGACTGGACGATCCAGGAGATCTCGCAGTCCTCGCCCGTCATGTCCCCGATGAACACCGCGGCCAGGTGCGTCAGCCGGTCGTTGGCGCCGATCAGCGCGGTGACGATGTCGGCGGACGAGTTCTCGTACGCCTCGTCCCAGCCGCCGACGACCAGCGCCCGTACCCGCCTCGCGTCGACCGTCTTCAGGAACCGCTCGAACCGCGCGTCCCACGGCTCGTCCCCGGGGTCGGAGTACGTCGGGGCGGAGATCCGCCAGGCGACCCGGTCCGCCTCGGGGAGCTCCACCCGCGCGTCCGCGTCCGGGAAGTCGAACACGGGCAGGCCGTGGAATTCCTGAAGGTAGTGACCAACGGTCATGGGTGCTCCAGACAACGGACGAGTGGGGTCGGCTGACGGAAGAGTTCTACCAAGCGCCACCGACAGCAACCCGGCCCGGGTCGGTCCGGGCGGGGAACGGGACGCGGCTGGTACGGAGAGGTGAAGGGAGCGGCCGGTCAGGAGTGGCGCGTGGGAGGCGGGGCCGCAGGGTGCTGGGATGTGCCCGCCGGAGCACCGGCACTGACGTTTCGAAGGGACCCCGCCCGTGACGATCCGCCGGCCCAGCGCCGCCCGTACCGCCCGTCTGCTCGCCGCCACCGCCGTCCTGGGCGGGCTTCTCGTCGGCACCGCGGGTCCCGCGCTGGCGGCCGCCCCGGCGCTGTCGGCCGTCCGCGTGACCGCCGTGGAGCCCGCGCCCGCGACGGTGACCGTCAGCGGGCAGGGCCGGGCGTCCTCCGCGCCGGACCTGGCGATCCTCTCCGTCGGCGTCGAGGCCACCAGGAAGACGGCCAAGGAGGCGATGGCGGCGCAGAGCACCGCGGCCGAGGCGCTCCTGGAGGTCGTGCACAAGCAGGGGATCGCCGACCGGGACATCCGTACCGACAGCCTCTCCCTGTCCCCCGTCTACACCCAGAACGCCCAGGGCGAGAGCAAGGTGACCGGGTATCAGGCGGGACAGTCGTTCTCGGTGAAGGTCCGGGACATCGACAGGACGGGCCAGGTCATCGGCGCCGTCAACGAGGCCACGGGGGACTCGGGCCGGATCAACGGCGTCGTCTTCGACGTCGCCGACCCGACGGCGCTGCGGGAGAAGGCGCGCGAGGCCGCGTACCGGGACGCGTACGACAAGGCGGCGCAGCACGCCCGGCTCAGCGGTCACCGGCTCGGCCGGCTCGTCTCGCTGAGCGAGGGCGAGTCCGTGCGGCCCGGCATCGGCGCGGCGCCCGCCATGGCCGCCGACGAGCCGAGCGTTCCGACGGCCCCCGGCGAGATCGAGGAGCAGGTCAGCGTGTCGGCGGTCTTCGAGCTGCGCTGACGGGGGAGTGGCGCGGGTCGTCGTCGCTGCCCCGTCGCTGGGGGCGGGGCTTTCGGCGGCGTCTCAGGCGGGGTCTTCGGTGAGGCCGCCGGTCGGGCCGTCAGTCGGGCCGCCGGGCAGGTGCTCGGGGCGGCCGGCGGCCGGGGCTCCGTCGGGGTGTTCGTCGCGGTCGTCGTCCGGGCCCATGTCCTGCCCGTCGGCGGGGGCTTCGTCCGGTGCCTCGGTCGGCAGGCCGAGTTCACGGGTGAGGGCGGCGTCGGCCCAGCGGAGCATGGCGGTCCGGGAGAGGGATCCGGCGTAGGCGGTGGTCTGTACGGCGAGGCCGTCGAGGAAGGCGGTGAGGCGCCAGGCGGCGGCCGCGGGGTCGGGGCAGGGGAACTCGCCGGCGGCGGCGCCTTCCGCGATCACCCGGGTCAGGGCGGCCTTCCACTCCTGGTCGAGGGAGGTGGCGACGCGGCGGAGTCCGGGGTCGCGGAGCGAGGCGGCCCAGCCCTCGATCCAGAGGCGCCAGCCCTTGGCCTGGCCGGTCGGGGCGTACCAGCGGACGGCGGCCCGCAGGCGCCGCACGGCGGTGGAGCGGCGCCCGAGCAGGCGGCGCAGGTGGGCGAGGTCGGCCTCGGCCGCGTGGGCGAACGCGGCCGTGACCAGCTGTTCCTTGGTGGAGAAGTGGTAGAGCACCAGGGCGTTGCTGACGCCGAGGGCGGAGGCGACGTCGGAGATCCGGACGGCCGCGACGCCGCGCGCCTCGATCTGCTCCACGGCGGCCCGCAGCAGCTCGTCCCGCCGCTCCGCCACGCTCAACCGCACTCTCGCCACGCCGTGCAGCCTACACAGCACATGACAAGGGCATGATCATCAGCGGACGCGGCGCGTGGCGGGATCAGTACCAGCCGTAGCGTTCGGCGATCACCGGCAGTCGTTCCGCCACCAGCGCGTGCGCCGCCGCGCGCGGGGTGGTGCCGTGCGCCGCCCGGTCGAGGATCGCGCCGACGAGCGTCCGCATCGCCCCGCGCACCCGGTCGAAGGCCTGGTCGGCGTCGGCCTCGATGTCGCCGAAGAGCGTCCACCACCACCAGGCGTTGGTGCACGAGTTCACGACCACGTCCGGCAGCACGGTCACCCCGCGCGCGGTGAGGGCCTCCTCGGCCTCCGGGAGGACCGGCATGTTGGCCGCCTCGGCGATCCAGCGGGCCGTGATCCGCGCCTGGTTCCCGGCGTCGATCGCGTACGAGACGGCCGCGGGGACGAGGACCTCCGCGTCGACCGAGAGCCAGGCGTCCCGCGGCTCCTCCCGGTCCCCGGGGCGCAGGGCGGCGCGGTCGACGGCGCCGTGGGCGTCGCGGGCGGCGAGGAGCGCCTCCACGTCCAGGCCGTCGGGGTTCACGATCGTGCCCCGGACGTCGGCCACGGCGACCACCCGCAGCCCGGCCCGCGCCAGGAACCGGGCGGTCGCCCCGCCCATGGTGCCCAGACCCTGCACGGACACCCGGGTCCCGGCGTGCTCCCGGCCGGCCCGGTCGAGGGCGACGAGCACGGACTCGGCGACCCCGAGTCCGCCCACCAGCTCGTCGAGGCCGATGCCGTCCACCTCGATCGCGAACGCGTCGGCGAGCCGCTTCCTGGCCGCCTCCTCGTCGTCCAGGAGGGGGTACACGGCCTGTACCGAGGAGACCAGACCGGCTTCGGCCACGGCGCGGTCCACCAGGTCCTGGGTGAGCCCCAGGTCCTCCCCGGTGGTCCAGAACCGCTCGACGTACGGCCGCATCGCCCGCAGGTAGCGCACGAGGACGCCGTACGCCTCCGGGGAGCGGGGATCGCAGTCGATGCCGCCCTTGGCGCCGCCCAGCGGCACGTAGCGGGCCGTCGGGTCGTAGTGCAGGGCCTCCTTCATGGTCATCCCGCGGGCGAGCCCGGCGACCTCGTCCGCCGTGCACCCCTCCCGCATCCGCAGCCCGCCGCTGGCCACGCCGCGCACCAGCCGGTCGACCACCAGGTGGCCCCGGCGCCCGGTCACGTGGTCGGTCCAGCCGACGGAAAGCAGGGGGGCGGTACTCATCGCGCGGCTCCTCGGGAGGGGCGTGCGGCCGGTCGGCCGTACTGAACAGTGATTCAGTATGGCCGACCGTCCCGACCGTTCGCGGCGCGGGCCGCCCATAATGGAACGACCCCCAGAGATCAGGAGGTCCTGTGACCGGTACCGGCTCCGACCGTTCGCCGCGGGCCCGGCTGCGCGCCCTGCGCCCCGAGTCCTTCGGCGCGGATCCCACGGGAGCGCGGCTCGCCCGCATCCACCGCTCGCCGAACTTCGCGGACGGGATCTTCCAGAACCCCGAACCGGCCCGACGCGGCCCCTCCGGCTCCAGCGTCGAGCTCGCCAAGATCTACTTCGACAAGGAAGGACGCACGCGCCGCGCCCCCACCGGCGCGATCCCCGTCCATCCCACCACCGTGGCCGACCTGGCCAAGGCGCCGGCCACCGGGCTGCGCCTCACCTGGATGGGGCACTCCGGCGTCCTCGCGGAGATCGACGGCCACCGGGTCCTCTTCGACCCGGTCTGGGGCGACCGCTGCTCCCCCTTCCCCTTCGCCGGCCCGAAGCGGCTCCACCCGGTGCCCCTGCCGCTCGCCGCGCTCGGCCCGGTCGACGTCGTCGTGATCTCTCACGACCACTACGACCACCTCGACCTGCCCACGATCAAGGCGCTCGCCACCACCGACACCCTCTTCGCGGTGCCCCTCGGCGTCGGCGCGCACCTGGAGCGCTGGGGCGTGCCCGCGTCCCGCCTGCGCGAGCTCGACTGGAACGAGTCGACCGAGATCGGCGAGCTGACGCTCACGGCCACCCCGGCCCGCCACTTCTGCGGCCGCGGCCTCCGCAACCGGCAGATGACCCTCTGGGCCTCCTGGGTCGTCACCGGCCCCGCCCACCGGATCTTCCACAGCGGCGACACCGGCTACTTCTCCGGCTTCAAGGACATCGGCGCCGCCCACGGCCCCTTCGACGCCACCATGATCCAGATCGGTGCCTACTCGGAGTTCTGGACCGACATCCACATGACCCCCGCCGAGGGCATGCGGGCCCACCTCGACCTCCAGGGCGGCGCGCCCGGCGGTGTGCTGCTGCCCATCCACTGGGGCACCTTCAACCTGGCCCCCCACCCGTGGGCGGAGCCGGGCGAGTGGACCGGCGACGCGGCCGAGGAGGCCGGTCAGGCCGTGGCGTTCCCCCGGCCCGGCGAGCCGTTCGAGCCCGCGGGCAAGCTGCCCGGCGAGTCGTGGTGGCGGGCCGTCTCCCACCCGAGCGACCGTCCTTGGCGCCGCCCCCGAAGCGTCGAGGTCGCGGCCGAGGGCACGCGCAGCGACGATCTGGACCTGGCCGGCGAGCGGTGACGTCGGCCGCCGGGGGCGAAGGCGCCGCGACCCGTGGCCCGTACACACGCCACGGGCCGTCGATCGCCGCGACCCGTGGCCCGCACCCACGCCACGGGCCGTCGACGACCTGAGGCCGGCGGGCCCGCCCCGACGGCCTCGCCCGCCCCTTCGCCGCGGCGGGGGTCTCCAGGAGCTCGGCGGGGTCGGGGTCCGCGGAAGCGAACGGCCCACCGGTGTCCGGTACCCGAGGGTGGCCGGGTGGGTTCCGCTCTCACCGTCGGTTACGGGCCGGCGGTGGGCGCCGGGGAGGGCAGCGGGGGTCCGGGTGCCGGAGGCGCTCGCCGGGGAGCCCGGCGGGGCGAGGGACCGAGGAGGGGGCGCGGACTCCCGGGGGAGCGTGCCGACCGGACGGTTCGCGACCCCTCCGGGGGATTCCGGTCAGGAGTGATTTCCGCAGAGGGCGGAGGCGTGGGAACGCCTCCGCCCTCTTCCGTTCCTGCTCAGCGGGGCGCGCCGGCGTGTCGGCGTCGGCTTTCGGCCAATGGTTATCGGCCGACCGTGAGGGGGGCGATACCAGACGGGGTCGCTCTACGGGTAAGTTTGCCAACTGCGCACCGCACATGAACGGTTGACGACTACAGTGTGTGGTTGATGATCATCGGTAGGCTCACCGCATCCCCCCTCAGACCACCCCCGTAGACCTCGTGGAACACTCCCGCAGTACGCCGATTCCTGGGCACGTACCAAGGACACTCATGTCTCAACTTCGCGCACCCGCCTCGCGGTCCGACCGACGCGAGGGCGGGCGGCACGGCCGGTCAGGCGCCCGCTCCGCCTCCGGCACCAGCAGCACCCCCCCGCCGGCACAGCCCCCCACACCGCACCCGACGGAAGCCCGCATACGCCCGCAACTCCTGCGCACCTCCGTGCTCCCCGCCGTCGCGGTGGCACTCGGCGGCGCGGCGGCCGTCCTGTTCACCATCCGCTCCACCGGCGCCAGCCCCACGCCCGGCCTCTGGGCCGCGCTCACCGGCGCCGCGGCCCTCACGGTCGCCTCCGTGACGGCCGCCGCGCTCGGCGCCGACCGGGCCGCCAAGGCCGTCCTCGACCGCTGCAACGCCCTGCGCCGCACCAGCGCCCGCGGCCAGAGCGAACTGCGCACGGTCGTCGAACAATTGCGCAAGGGCGAAGGCATCCCGCCCCGACCCGCGCTGCCGACCGGCGCCGTCGCGGGCGACGAGTTCGACCTGCTCTCGCAGGAACTGACCCGCTCTCACGAAGCCGCCGTGGCAGCCGTCGTGCAGGCGTCCCGGCTCTCCAGCAGCGTCGGAAACGAACAGAAGGTCGAGGTCTTCGTCAACCTCGCCCGGCGCCTCCAGTCCCTGGTCCACCGCGAGATCCAGCTCCTCGACGAGCTGGAGAACGAGGTCGAGGACCCGGAACTGCTCAAGGGCCTGTTCCACGTCGACCACCTGGCCACCCGCATCCGCCGGCACGCCGAGAACCTCGCCGTGCTCGGTGGCGCGATCTCACGCCGCCAGTGGTCGAACCCGGTCACCATGACCGAGGTGCTGCGCTCCTCCATCGCCGAGGTCGAGCAGTACCCGCGGGTGAAGCTCGTCCCCCCGATCGACGGTACGCTCCGGGGCCATGCCGTGGCCGACGTCATCCACCTCCTCGCCGAACTCGTCGAGAACGCGACGCTGTTCTCCGCGCCGCACACCACGGTGCTGCTGCGCGCCCAGTACGTCACGGCGGGCCTCGCGATCGAGGTCGAGGACCGCGGACTCGGCATGCCCGTCACCGAGCAGAACAAGATGAACGCCCTGCTCGCCGACCCCGACCAGGTCAACGTCGCGCACCTGCTCCAGGACGGGCGCATCGGCCTCTTCGTCGTCTCGGCGCTGGCCCGGCGGCACGGCATCGCCGTACGCCTCCAGTCCAACATCTACGGCGGTGTCCAGGCCGTCCTGGTCCTCCCGCAGGGCCTCCTCGGCGCCGACCCCGAGGGACTGGCGCAGCACGAGCGCCAGGCCGCCGCGACCGCCGGCTCCTCGGCCGTCCCGCCCGGCCAGGTGCAGATCCAGACGCAGTCCCCGGCGCCGACCCCGCCGGCGGCCGCCGCGCCGCCGATGCCGCACCCGGTGGCGGCCCCGGCACCGAACCCGCTGACGGCCCCCCTGCCCAGCCCGGTGACGGCGACCTCCCCGGCTCCGGCCCAGGCGCCGGCCCACCACCAGGCGCCGGCCCACCACCAGACGCCCGCGCCCATGGCGCAGGCGCCCGCTCCCATGGGCATGAACGGGACGGCCCCCGCCGCCCACGTACCGCCGTCCTCGCCCTCCCCGGAGCGGACCCCCGTCCGCCACGAGGAGACCCCCGGGTCCGGCTCGCTCGCGTACCCCCGTACGAGTGCGCAGTCGAACGGGTACGCGGACTTCGACCACGCCCCCGCGATACCGGGTCAGCAGAGCGGCGCCGACCACACGGCCCCGCCCGCCTCCCTGATCTCGCCGCTCCCCCCGGCCCCCCGTGCCGAGGCCCCCGGCCGTCCGCTGCTCCCCAAGCGGCGCGCCCAGGAGCACCTCGTCCCGCAGCTGCGCGACGAACCCGTGGCCCGGAGGTCCGAGGAGCACGCCCTGCACGACCCCGGTCTGATGGCCGCGTTCCAGCGCGGAATCGGCCTCGCCGAGTCCCAGCCCGCCCCCCAAGAAGCGCTGCGTCCAGGCGACGCGCACAAGGAGTAGATGCACCATGGCGAGCAATGCGCCGACCGGCCATTCCTCGGACCTCGACTGGCTGCTGAGCGGACTGGTCCAGCGGGTCCCGTACACCCGCAACGCCGTTCTGCTCTCCTCCGACGGCCTCGTCAAATCCGTGCACGGCCTCGACCCCGACGCCGCCGACCACATGGCGGCCCTCGCCTCCGGGCTGTACTCGCTCGGCCGGAGCGCGGGCGCCCGGTTCGGCGACGGCGGCGAGGTCCGTCAGGTGGTCGTGGAACTCGACTCCACCCTCCTGTTCGTCTCCACCGCCGGCTCCGGCACGTGCCTGGCCGTCCTGGCCGGGCGCGAGGCGGACGCCGCCGTCCTCGGCTACGAGATGGCGATGCTCGTCAAGAGCGTCCGGCCGTACCTGGTCACTCCCGCCCGGCAGGCCGCCGGCCTGGTGGGTGGCCTCGGACAGTGAACGTGACGTCCGCACAGGAAGGGCCCTGGCTCGACGACGCGGCCGGCCGGCTGATCCGCCCCTACACCGTCAGCGGTGGCCGGACCAAGCCGACCACCGCACTCGACCTGCTGTCGATGGTGATGGCGACCGGATCGTCACCCCAGACGCACATGGGTCCCGAGCACAGCCTGGCCCTCGGGCTGTGCGACGGGCCCACCTCGGTGGCCGAGATCGCGGCGCACTTACGGCTCCCGGCCGTGGTCACCAAGGTCCTGCTCTCCGATCTCGTGGACTGCGGGGCGCTCACCGCCCGAGCGCCCCGCTTCCACGCCACCCCAACCGACCGTTCCTTGCTGGAGGCAGTGCTCGATGGCCTACGACAACGGCTCTGAGCGCCACGACGGTTCCTCGGCCGATCCCTTCCCCACCGCACTCAAGATCCTGGTGGCGGGCGGATTCGGCGTGGGCAAGACGACCCTCGTGGGCGCGGTCAGCGAGATCGAACCGCTGAGCACCGAGGAGCTGCTGACCTCGGTCAGCGCCGCCACCGACAGCCTGGAGGGCGTGGAGTCCAAGACCACGACCACCGTCGCGATGGACTTCGGCCGCATCACGCTCGACGACCGGCACGTGCTCTACCTCTTCGGCACACCGGGGCAGGAGCGCTTCTGGTTCATGTGGGACGAGCTCTCCGAAGGGGCGCTCGGCGCGGTCGTCCTCGCCGACACCCGCCGGCTCCAGGAGTGCTTCTCCGCCGTGGACTTCTTCGAGCGCCGTGGCATCCGGTTCGTCGTGGCGGTCAACGAGTTCGACGGCGCCTACCGCTACGAACCCGACGAGGTCCGGGCGGCGCTCGACCTCAGGCCGGACGTGCCGGTCGTCCTCACCGACGCCCGGATCTCCAGTTCCGGCATCCGCACCCTGCTGACCCTGGTGCAGCACCTGCTCACCACCATCCCGGACACCGTGCCGAGCTACGGAGCCACACCATGACCTACGACCCGACCGGTCACCTCCTGCTGACCCCCATCGACAAGGAGGCGCCGGCCCGAGTCCAGCGGCTGCGTGAGCTCGGGCTCGGGGAGCGACCGGACCCGGCGTTCGACGAGTTCGCCCACCGGCTCGCGGACGTGACCGGCGCCCCGTTCTCGATGGTCAACTTCATCGACGAGAACCGGCAGTTCTTCGCCGGGCTGCACACGCCCGAGGGCACCCACTCGGGCAGCGACCTCGGCGTGGCCGCCGCGGGCGGCGGCGGAGTCGGCCGCTACATGGCCCGCGACCACGGCTACTGCCCGCACGTCGTGGTCCGGCGCAAGGCGCTCGTCCTGGAGGACGTCTGCGACTACCCGCGCTTCGCGGGCAACCCGGTCGTGGACGAGATCGGCATCCGCTCGTACATGGGCGCGCCGCTGATCGACCGTACCGGCGTCGCGCTGGGCACCATCTGCGTGGTCGACACCGACGTCCGGCCGTGGGGGCGCGCCGGTCTCGAAACGATCAAGGCCATGGCGGCCGAGCTGATGGAGCAGATCAACCGGCGCGAGGACGGCATGTTCTGACCGCCACCGCGTGACATGCCGGTGCCCCGGTACGGCCTTGGCCGTACCGGGGCACCGGCATGTCGGACGTGGGGCGGTCGGTCTTGTGGTTCCGGGAGGCCCGGGTGCTTCCGGGAGGTGTGTGCGCCGGGCGTCCCGGAACGGGGTCAGGCGTGCAGTGGCTCCAGGTCGGGTGTCCTGACCAGGTCGGACAGCCGCTCGGACCAGCTGCCCTTGTCCTGGCCGAGGGCGACCTCGGCCAGCCGCAGGAGCTGGATGTCGGAGGTGCCGGCCGGGGCGAAGATGTGGTGCGCGTCCCGGAGGTAGCGCTCGATGGCCCGGTCCGTGAAGAGGCCGGCCGCGGCGTGGATCTCCATGGCGTTGCGGCCGGAGTCGATCGCCGACTCGACGTTGACGAGCTTGGCGTTCATCAGCTCGGCGTCGCAGGAGCGGCCCTGGTCGAGCAGGTGCACGGCGTGGTACGCGGCCAGTCGGGCGGTCATCAGCCGGGACTGCATCTGGCCCAGCTTCAGCTTGACCGTCGGGAGGTCGTGGAGCGGCTTGCCGTAGCGGATCCGCTCGGACGCGAAACGGGTGGTCTCCTCCAGGATCGCCTGGTGGATGCCGAGCGAGACGGCGGTGAGGTTGGCCCGCCCGTAGAGCACGCTGGAGGAGTACGCGACGGACAGGCCGTCGCCCTCGTCGCCGAGCCGGTTGGCGGCCGGCACCCGGCAGTTCTCGAAGATCAGCTCGCCGAAGCTGAAACCGTGGAGTCCCATCGCCGTCTGTTGCGGACCGGTTCTGAACCCGGGACGATCGGATTCGACCAGGAAGGCACTGAGTCCCTTCGATCCCGGACCGGTCCTGACCACGACGCCGTGCAGATCGCCCACGTGGCTGTTGCCGACGAAGACCTTCCTGCCGTTCAGGATGTAGTCGTCGCCGTCCCGCACCGCGCTGGCGCTCATGCCGAGGACGTGACCGCCGGACTCGGGCTCGGTGACCGCGATGGTCGGCAGGCACTCACCGGCGGCGATGGTCGGCAGCCAGGTCTTGCGCTGCTCGTCGCTGCCGAAGTGGACGATCTTCGCCGTGCCGAGCTGCGAGGCCTGCACCATGGCGCCCATCGCGCCGCTGACCCGGGAGAGCTCCTCGATGATGATGGTCTTGGCCAGGTGACCGGCCCCCATGCCGCCGTACTCCTGGCTGATTGTCGCACCCAACCAGCCCTGCTCGGCGATGCGTCGGGACAGTTCGTGGTGGACCGTCCGTGACGCCTCCATCTCGGCTATCCGTGGCCGAACCTCACGCTCTGCGAAGTCGCGGACCGTCTCCCTGAGCTGATGATGCAGGCGGCTGCTGAAGTAGCTGTCCATCCGAGTCCCTCCCGCGAAGCTCCTGATCGGCGAGTCGACCGAGCAGGTGGTGCATCGGCAGTGGCCCCGTCCCGAACAGGCCGACCACTTCATGGTGTTGATCTTTCCGGGGTGGAGCAATATCGCCACGATTTTTGGCCGAAAACGGAACGGTTGACGTTTGTTTCTGACTATGTTTCGCGTGCTCTTGGCCTGCTCGGTCCGATCCCGGGTCCCTTCCCCGTGGGCATCTTTCTGCCACATGCCAACGGCAACGAACTCTCGGGCATATGGCCCCGACCTCCCCCGCTTCACCACATCCGCCCCTTCATCACCAGAGAGGCGGCATTCCGGATCTCTTCCCTCCTCCTTCCTGCCCAGGTGACGAGCCCCCCGGACCCACCCGACCTCCCTTTCCGCCCCCTGCTGGGGGGCGCGCGGGCGCACCCCCCAGCGCGCCAGCGCGTCACACAGAGTGAGCGATCCTCTCCGTACGCACCCCCTCCCGCACCCACCACGAAAGGCGTTCGTGACCACCCGAGAAAGTGCGGTATTGTTCTCATGCGCGTTCAGCCAGGGGAAACCCCAGGTCAGACGGGCACCGGGACGTGGCGCAGCTTGGTAGCGCACTTGACTGGGGGTCAAGGGGTCGCAGGTTCAAATCCTGTCGTCCCGACCATGCGGAAACGCAGGTCGGAGGTCGTTCTCTCATTCGTGAGAGGGCGGCCTTTCGTGCGTTCGGGGTCAGTGTGGTCGCGTGTGCCGTGTCGTGCCGGCAGCGGCGCCCGTTCCCGCGTTCCTCGGCTGTCAGTGGTCTCGGGGAGAATGGGGCCTTTCCTCTCCTGATGGGGGCGCGTGATGCGGTTTCGTGAGAGTGACGTCGTTCAGCACGTCAGGCAGAGTGCGCGAGCGTCTGGATCGGGCCGCGTCAATCAGGCCGGGCGGGATCAGACGATCGTCGAGGGCGACCATGTGGTGAACATCCACATGGGGGCTCAACCACTGGCGGACTTCGCGCGGGTGCGCGTCAAGCCCCCGGTGAACCTGCGTCCCCGTCGGCTGCATGGCCGTGAGGGCATGCTGAGCGAGCTGGGGGCCGGTGATCCGCAGCCCCTGCAGGGAGAGATCACCGTCATCCACGGGTTAGGTGGCATCGGCAAGACGGCGCTGGCCCTGACCGTCGCCGGGGCCGCGCACGGCAAGGGCGCGAGTGTGTGGTGGATCCGCGCGTCCGAGGTGGAGGGCGTCCACGCGGCGCTGCGGCAGATCGCGGTTCAACTGGCGGGCTCCGACGCCGATGCGCGCCATGTCGCCGCCGGGACTCTGAACGCGGTGGACATGGCATGGGAGGCCCTTCACCAGGCGGAGGAGCCGTGGCTGCTCGTCTTCGACGGCGCGGATGACCCGGGGGCCATCGAGGAGGCGCTGGGGGAGGGCTGGTTGGAGGCCTCGGCGGCGGGTGCGGTCCTGGTGACCACTCGGCAGGGCAGTGCGGACATGTGGCCGGAGGCGTGCCGCATGGTGAAGCTCGGCCCGCTGGATCCGTCGTCCGGAGCGGAGCTGCTGCTGGACCTTGCCGGACAGCCGGAATCCGAACGCGACGCCGCGCACGCCCTCTCCGAGCGCTTGCGGGGCGTTCCTCTGGCGCTGCGGCTCGCGGGGCGCTGTGTGTCCCAGCCGCTGTCGCCCGTACGAAGCCTCTCGGCATTTCACCAGGCCCTGGACAGGGACTTCGCGGGCTTCGTCGACCGGGCCGCCCACGCCTCGCTGCGTCCGGGCGGTGACGACCAAGCCCGGCAGCTGGTCATGGAGACCTGGGAAGTGTCGCTGGACGCGCTGGAACAGCAGGGCATCGCCCACGTGAGGTCGGTCCTCAGGGTGCTGGGGTGCTGGGCGGCCCACCCTGTTCCGGTGGGGCTGCTTTCACCGAAGGTTCTGCAGAGGACGCACGGCACCGGTGGTGCTCCTTGGGACGCGCTGGCCGTCGAGCGTGCGTTGAGGGCTCTTCACGCGGCCGGATTGATCGACATCGTCGACGAGAGTCCAGTGGTCCGGCCGGTGGAGGACGACGCCTTCTACCAGTGGGCCGAAAGCGCGGGAGCCCAGGAGTGCATCGTGGTGCATCCGCTCGTCGCCGAGGTGAACGCCGCCCAGCTGGCCAACTCTCCCTCGCGCCGCCCTACATGGGCCGCCGCCGTGCGGTGCCTCGGGGCGCTCCGAGGGATGTGGGGAACCGGCGCCTCCGTGGGGTACTGGCAGTTCGTGATCCCCCACCTCGCGTCCGTCGCGTCGCGTCTGCCCGACACGTACGACGACCTGTTCGAGGTCGCGGTGGAGACCCAGATGTACCTCAGCAAGTACCTGCGGTTCTCCGGTCAGTACGAGGCCGGCTACCGATCGGCGATGCTCCTCCACGAACGGCTCGACAGCTTCCGTGTCCGTGACCTGATCCGTTTTCTGGTCATGTACGACTGCGGGGAATGGTCCTGGCACATGTCCCGGCTCGACGAAGCCGGTGCCCTGACCTCGGAGGCCTGCCGACTGGCCGAGTCGACACCGGGCATCGACGAGTTCCTGTCGTTGATGAGCCGTGAGCTGGCCGTGGCCATTCACGCGGAGCGCGGGTTCCTGGACGTGGGGGAGCGGATGGCCCGCGAACTGTGTGACGAGCTCGAAGGAAAGCCGCGGTTCGTCCAACTCTCCCTGCAGGCGCACCATCACCTGGCCACCATCCTCAGGGAATCCGGGCGACTCGCTGAGGCGGAGACCCACTCCCGGAAGGCGGTCGACTTCACGGACACAGTGGATGTCGCTCCCTTCAGCCGCGCGGTGATCTGGCACGAGCTGGGCGTCATCCTGTGGCACCGCGGCCACCTTGACCAGGCGCGGCGCCTGCTCACAAACGTTCTCGCGCTCCAGAGGAAGTCGCTTCCGCCCTGGCACCCTTCCCTCCTCGTGACGCGGTACGACCTGGCCTCCATTCACGGAATCCAGGGCCATAAGATCCGGGCGTACTTCGAATTCATGGACATTCAGCTGATCGAGGAAGACATCCTCGGAAAGTGCCATCGGAATACGTTGCAGACGAGGCACCAAGTAGGGCAGATCCTGGTGGAGCTGAAGGAACTCGACCAAGCCGAGGTCGTCCTTCGTGGCGTCGAGGAGGGATATCGCTCCGAAGGGCTCCTGAACAGATCCGCCGACGTGATGTCCACGAGACACGAGAGGGTCCACATCAAGGCCCAGCGCGGCCGCACCGCCGAAGCCCACCGCGAATGGCGCCACATCCTGGCCGAGGAGCAGAGGGACCTGGGGGCCGAGCACCCTTCGACGCTCAGGACGCATTTCAACTGGGCCGTCTGCTGGGCGGCCATGGGTCTCCCCGGCCCGGCGTGCAGGGAGATGAGGAAAGTCCTGGCGGCTCGCCGCCGCGTCCTCGGCGCCGACCACTACGAAACGCGTGAAGCCGTGCGCACCCTGGCGGATCTGGCCCGCCTCCCTCCGCAGGGCTGGCGGTTCGGCGGCACCGGCCGCGTCACCGAGCCGTACAACCGCGAAGGCCGCCGCAGGTCGGCTGACTGAGGACGGCGGCTGGGGTGCGCGGAGGGCGCCGTCGCGGAGCAGGTTCCGGCCTGCCGTGCGTGGGTCGCTGGGTCGCCCGGTGGTGGACGCGATCGTGAGGAAGGTCTTGCCGGGACGGGTTGGTGTCTCTACTGTGAACCTTCAAATTCCAGGGATTGCTTGTCCTTGGGTTCACTAGGGACGAATTTTGAACGATCAAATTTGCGGGGCGCCGGTGGTGGGGTACCTCGACTACGCCAGGGTCGGGCCGGTCGGCGGGCGGGCTGTGGGGGCGATGGCGGAGGCGGTGGGGCTGGCGGCGCGGTCGGGGCCGGGGGAGCTGGCCCGGCTGTTCGGGCTGAGTGACGCGGCCAGGGGGTCGGCGGCGCGGTTGGTGGGGGCGGGAGTGGACGAGGTGGCGCTGGTGCCGTCCACGAGCAACGGGTTGTTCACGGTGGCCGCGGGGTTGCGTGGGGCGGGGGTCGTGTTGGTGCCGAGGGGAGAGTTCCCGGCGAACGTCTATCCGTGGGTCCGGTTCGCGGGGCGGGGCGGGCCGGACGTGCGTTTCGTCGAACCGGACGGGGGACGGCACGTCACGGCCGATCTGGTGCGGCGCCATCTCACGCCGGAGGTGACCGCGTTGGCCGTGAGCGCGGTCGACTCGCTGTCCGGGCACGTGGCGCCACTGGCCGCGCTGAAGGAGGTGCTGGGGCCGGATCGGCTGCTGATCGTGGACGCCATCCAGGGGCTGGGCGCCGTTCCGCTGGAAGTGGACGCGGCCGATGTGCTGGTCAGTGGTGGGCAGAAGTGGCTGCGCGCGGGGTGGGGTGCGGCGGTGCTGCTGGTACGGGACCGGTGTGCCGGGCGCCTGGAGCCCGGGCTCGGGGGGTGGGCGGGGGTGACGGAGCCGTTCGCGGAGCGGCATCCGGCTCCGGCGTTGCCGGGGGCCGCGGCGCATCTGGCGACCAATCCGGACTTTCCGGCCGCCGCGGCGCTCGGTGCGGCGATCGACGGGCTGCTCGCGGGGGGCGGTCCGGCGGTCGTGGGGACCCGAATCAGGGCCGTACTCGCCGACTTGCTGGAACGGGCGCGGCGGGCGGGCGCCGAGGTCCTGCTGGACGGCCTCGGGGAACGGGAGCGTGCCGGGATCGGCGCGTTCCGGCTTCCCGGGCACGACCCCGCCGCCGTGCACCGGGCCCTCGAAGCGGCCGGTGTGATCACCACGCGCCGCGGCGAGTGGATCCGGCTCTCGCCCCACGCCTGCACGCCGGCCGCGGCGGCGGACCTGTTCACCGAGGCGCTGCGCGCGCTGGTCCCCGGCGCCGGCCACGCCCGCACGTACACCTACACCGACCACAAGGAGCAGACATGTCCCACCACCTGAGCCGACGTCAGATCCTGCACCTGGCCACCGCCTCCGCCGCCGGAGCCGGCCTCGCCGCCTGCGGCGGGGGGAGCGGCGGATCGGGTGCGGGGGCCGGTGGAGCCGACGGCGACAGCGGTCCGATCACCGTGTGGAGCTGGACCACCGCGGCCGAGGCGCTGCGCGGGGTCGTCCCCTCCTTCGAGCGGGACAACCCCGGGATCAAGGTCGACGTGCAGGACCTGGGGAACCCGGCGATCTGGGACAAGATCACCGTGGGGCTGGCGTCGGGCGGCAAGGGCCTGGCCGACGTCCTCCACATCGGTGTCGACTACCTTCCCGGCTACCTGGAGAAGTTCCCGCAGGGGCTCGCCGACCTGTCCAGGCTCGGAGCCGACCGGTACGAGGACGCGTTCGTCCAGGGATTGTGGCCGACCGTGATGGGCAAGGACAGAGCGGTCCACGCGCTTCCCTGGGAGGTCAACCCGCTCGGCCTGTTCTACCGGCACGACTACTTCGAGAAGGCCGGGGTCGACCCGGCCTCGCTCGCCAGCTGGGACGACCTGATCGCCGCGGGGCCGAAGATCCGTGCCGCGACCGGTGCCCAGTTGCTCGGGCTCGACAAGCCCGGCACGACCCAGGACATGGACTTCTTCCAGAACCTGATGCAGCTTCAGGGCGCCTTCTACTTCGACCGCGAGGGCAGGGTCACGCTCGGCTCCCCGCAAGCCGTCCAGGCCCTGACCGTCATCAAGCGGCTCGACGACGCCGGACTCCTCGCCGACACGGCGGGGCAGGGCACCTGGAAGCGCCTGGTCGGTCAGGGGAAGCTCGCCACCGCCCCGTACCCCGCCTGGGCCGTCGACTACCTGGCCACCAAGTTCCCCGCCCAGAGCGGCAAGTGGCGCGTGATGCAGCCGCCGGCCGCGATACCCGGGGGCGGGCGGAGCGCCATCGTCAACTCCACCTATCTGACCGTCTCCGCGACGAGCAAGCGCCGCAAGGCCGCCTGGAGATTCGTCGAGTACGCGCTCACCAAGCCGGCGGAGATCAACCGGATGTTCGCTTCCGGCGGCGTGTTCCCCGCCCTCAAGGCGGCTTACACGGACCCGAAGTTCACCGCGCCGCAGCCCTTCTACGGGGGCCAGCCCGTGCTGCGGTCCTTCGTCGAGTCGCTCGACGCGGGGGCGGACGCGACCAACTTCACCGGCGACTACAGCCGTGCCCTGAAGCTCGCGAGCGACGCCCAGAGCCAGGTCCTGATCAAGGGCGCCGATCCGGCGGAGGTGCTGAAGGCCGCGGCCGAGCAGCTGTCCCGGCAGACCGGCCGGAAGCAGGCGGCCTGATCATGTCCCTCGCCCCGCCCGAACGCGCTCCCGCCACGGGGGCAGCGACCGCGAGCGCGCCCGCCGGCCGCGGCGCCCGCCGGCACACCGGGCGCACCCGCCCGGGCCGGCCCCGGCTGCTGACCCGCACCTCGGTCCCGTACCTGCTGATCACGCCCGCAGTCCTCGGCTTCACGGTGTTCAAGGCGTACCCCATCGCCGCCTCGTTCTGGATCAGCCTCACCACCGGCAACGGCGACGCCGAGCGGTTCGCCGGGCTCGCCAACTACCGGCGCCTCCTGGCCGACCCGCTGTTCTGGACGGCGCTGCGGAACACGGCGCTGATCCTGGCCGTGCAGGTGCCGCTCATGCTCGGCCTCGCCCTGCTCGTCGCCCTCGGCCTCAACTCGGCCAAGGTGTGGCTGCGACCGCTGTGGCGACTCGGCGTCTTCGTCCCGTCGCTGACGGGCCTGGTCGCCGCCGGGGTGATGTTCTCCGTCATCCTCAACCGCGACGCGGGACTGCTCAACTGGGTGCTGTCCCTCGTCGGCATCGACCCGGTGAACTGGCTCGGCAGCCCCTTCTGGGCCCGCGTCGGCGTCGTCCTCGTCATCACCTGGCACTACACGGGCTACAACGCGGTGATGTACCTGGCCGGTCTGCAGGGCATCCCGAAGGAGCTGTACGAGGCCGCGATGGTCGACGGGGCGGGGCCGGTCCGCCGCTTCTTCGCCATCACCCTGCCCCAGCTGCGGCCGATCCTCCTGCTCACCGTGGTGCTCTCCACCATCGGCACCCTCCAGCTCTTCGACGAGCCGTACGTCCTCACCGGCGGCGGCCCCGACAACGCCACCCTCACGGTCACCATGTACCTCTACGACAACGGCTTCAAGTACTTCGACTTCGGCTACGCCTCGGCCCTCGCCTACGCGCTCGCGCTGATCGTGTCCGTACTCGGCGTCCTCCAGGTCCGCCTGATGGGAGAGCGCCGATGAAGGCCCGCGGCCCCCTGCTCACCCTGCTGCTCGCGGGCGCCTTCGGGCTCTGCGTCGGCCCCTTCTACTGGCTCGCCATGGCCGCCACGCAGGACGACAAGGACGTGTTCTCGTGGCCGCCGAAGCTGCTGCCCGGCGGCCATCTCATGGAGAACCTCCACGGACTCCAGGAGTCCATCGGCCTCACCCGCGTCCTCCTCAACACCGTCCTGGTGGCGGGCGTGCAGACCGTGGGCGCCGTCGTCGTGTCGGTCCTGGCCGGCTACGCCTTCGCCAAGTTCGACTTCCGCGGCCGGAACCTGTTCTTCGTCCTGCTGCTCAGCACCCTGGTCATCCCCGACACGGTGATGCTGATCCCGATCTTCCGGATGATGATGGAACTGGGGCTGATCGACACCTACCAGTCGGTCGTCCTGCCCGGCCTGGTCACCCCGTTCGGCATCTTCCTGATGCGGCAGGCACTGCGGTCCATGCCGGACGAACTCCTGGACGCGGCCCGCGTCGACGGCGCGGGCGAGCTGCGGGTGCTGTGGCGGATCGTCATCCCGGTCAACCGGCCGATCATCGCGGCGCTCGCGCTGTTCGTCTTCCTCGGCGGCTGGAACCAGTTCGTCTGGCCGCTGATCGCCCTGCGCAGCCCCGAGATGTACACGCTGCCCGTGGCCACCGCGACCCTGCAGGGCCTGTCGACCACCAACTACGCGCAGGTGCTGCTCGCCGGCGCCATCGCCGCCATCCCGGTGATGGCCCTCTTCCTCGTCCTGCAACGCCAGTTCATCTCCGGCCTGCTGGCCGGGGCCACGAAGGAGTGACCACCGTGACCACCGCACCGGACACCGCCGCCCCGCAGCCGGTCCCCGCCTGGCGCCCGGGCATCGCGGCCGGGGACACCCCCGGCACCGTCGTCCACCGGCAGCTCCCCACCGGCCTGCACCACACCACCGGAACCCCGCTCGTCGTCCACCTCACGGGCCTCGGCGGCGACGCGTGGGAGCCGGTCGCCACCGCGGTCGCCGACGGTGTGGCACTCGTCGAGGTCAGGGCGTCGGACTCCGTCACCGTCCGCGCCGAATGGCGCGTCCCCTGCGTCGGAGCCACCGCCTACTGGACGCCGAACACCGACGCCTCCCGCTGGCTGCCGCCGTCCTGGATCGCCCCCCGGACCGTCTCGCTCGCTCTGGGCGCCCCCGTCGCCAGCCTGGTCGGCTCCGACGACCGCGCGCTGTGCACCGCGGCGGCCGGCGAGACGACCGCGCCCGTCCGCGTCGGCGCCGGAGTGGTGGAGGAGAGCGGCGAGTTCGCCTTCACCGTGGAGCAGGAACTCACCCCGGACGGACCGCCGTTGCGGCTGCGGATCGACGTCGGCGGGCGCCACTTCGCCGACACCCTGAGGGGCGTCACCGACTGGTGGGCCGAGGGAACGCGGCACCCCGGAGTCGCCCCCGCGGCGCGGATGCCCGCCTACTCCACCTGGTACAGCCTCCACCAGAACGTCGACGCCGCCGCCGTCGAACGCCAGGCCGCCCTGGCGGCCGCCGTCGGCTGCGAGAGCGTCATCGTCGACGACGGCTGGCAGACCGCCGACCGGACGCGCGGCTACGGGCACTGCGGCGACTGGGAGCCCAACCCCGAGGCGTTCCCCGACCCCGCGGCCCACGTCGCCGAGGTCCACCGCCTCGGCCTCGCCTACCTCCTCTGGTACGCGGTGCCGTTCATCGGCCGGCGGAACGAGGCCTGGGAGCGTTTCAAGGGACTGACCCTGCGCGAGGAACCCCACCTGGACGCTGCCGTGCTCGACCCCCGCCACCCCGACGTCCGCACGCACCTCGTGGACCGGATCTCCCGGGCCGTGGAGGAGTGGGACATGGACGGCGTGAAGCTCGACTTCATCGACCGCTTCGCCGTCGCCGACCCGCCGCCCGCACCGGCCGGCGCCGACCACGCGGCGGTCCACGACGGCGTGCGCCGACTGCTCGCCGATCTCGACGACCGGCTGCGCCGCACCCGGCCTGACGTGATCGTCGAGCACCGCCAGCCGTACGTGAGCCCCGGGCTCTGGCCGTACGCCACCATGGTCCGGGCCACCGACTGCCCGCTGAGCCCCGCCGAGAACCGCCAGCGCACGGTCGACTGCCGGCTCCTCGCCGGCCCGCTCGCCGTCCACGCCGACATGATCATGTGGAACGCGGCCGAGAAGCCCGAGGCCGTCGCCGTCCACCTGGTCAACGCCCTGTTCTCGGTGCCGCAGATCTCCGTCGACCTCGGCGCCCAGACCCCCGACCAGCTCGCCGTCCTGGGCTTCTGGCTCGGCGTCTTCCGCCGGTACGCCGACGTCCTCCAGCTCGGCGCGCTGGAACCGTCGCGGCCGGACCTCGGATACCCCCTGGTCCGCGCCCACGACGGCCGCACCACGGTCGTCGCGCGCTACGCGCCGCTGCCCGTCGTCCTCCAGGGCCCGGACGGCACGGAGGGGCCCGGCACCGACGCGCCCCGGACCCTCCTCGTCGCCAACGCGGACGCCGACCCCGTGGTGCTCCTGGCCGCCGACCGGCCGGAACGGGCCCTCGCCCGCGTCCAGGACTGCCGTGGTGAGATCCTGTCCGAGACCGTGCTCGACCTCGTCGCCGGCATGAACCCGGTGACCGTGCCGACCGGCGGCCTGCTCACCCTGACGCGCGAGCACTGAACGACGGGGGGCGGTGGGCGGCCGTCCGCCGCCCCCGCCCGCCGACCAGCGCCCACAGAGGAACGATGACCGCTCGACAGGTGACCATCGAGGACGTCGCACGGACGGCGGGAGTGTCCCGCCAGACCGTCTCGAACGCCCTCAACGCACCCCATCGGCTGCGCGCGACCACCCTCGCCCGGGTCACCGCCGCCGTCGAGGAGCTCGGCTACCAGCCCGACCAGTCCGCCCGCAGCCTGCGCACCGGCACCCGCAGGGTCATCGGCTATCCCGCCCCGGCCGACAATCCCG
Source organism: Streptomyces sp. LMG1-1-1.1 (assembly GCF_040815545.1). Classification (NCBI taxonomy): domain Bacteria; kingdom Bacillati; phylum Actinomycetota; class Actinomycetes; order Kitasatosporales; family Streptomycetaceae; genus Streptomyces; species Streptomyces sp. LMG1-1-1.1. The sequence goes on from NZ_JBFPNH010000001.1 coordinate 395,996, forward strand.
CCGACCCCAACCCGCTGATGGGCGGCTTCCTCCAGGCCCTGGTCAGCGCCGCCGACGCCGTCGGCCATCGTGTGCTGCTGTTCCGCTGCGACCCCCAGCAGGGCGCCGGAGCGGTCGCCAAGTCCTTCCACGGGCTGATCGCCGCCCGCCAGGTCGACGGGTTCGTCCTCTCCGACGTCGTCCACGACGACCCCCGCGTCGACGTGCTCGCCGAGGCCGGGTTCCCGTTCGCCGCCTTCGGCCGCACGGCCCCCGGCCGCCCGCAGAACTGGGTGGACATCGACTCCGCCGCGGCCACCGCCGAACTCGTCCGCCGCCTGCTCGACCAGGGGCACCGCCGGATCTGCTACGTCAACTCCGCCGCGTCCCTGCCCTGGCTCGCCGACCGCAGGGCCGGCCTGCTCCAGGCCGGGGCGGCCGCCCCCGACGGCGCCTTCGAGGTCGGCGTCCCCGACGACGACCCGGCCGCGCTCTCCCACGCCGTCCAGCGCCTCCTCACGGGACCCGACCGGCCGACCGCGCTGGTCTGCGCGAGCGACTGGCTCGCCCTCTCCGCCTACCAGGCGGTGCGCGCGGCCGGTCTCGCCGTCGGTACCGACGTCGCCGTCACCGGCTTCAACGACCTGCCGCTCTGCACGCTGCTCCAACCCGCCCTCACCAGCGTGCGCCTGCCCCTGGCCGGCATCGCCCACGCACTCGTCGACCGGCTGATCGGCGCGGTCGAGGGATCGGCCACCGCCCCGACGGCGGGGCTCCTGCTCCCGGCCGAGCCGGTCGTACGGGCCAGCACGCCGGACCGGTAGGGAAAACGGAACGTGCCGGAAGGCGTCCTCGGACACCTTCCGGCACGTCGTCCTCACACGGGCTGCGTCACTTGCCGAACCACGCGTTGTGGATCTTCAGCGTGGACGTGTTGCCCTGCTTGTCGGTGACCACGGCGGAGAGCGAGACGGCGCTGTCCTTCGCCGGGTTCCGGACGGAGACGGCGCCGTTCGTGACCTGAACCGGCTGCCAGGTCTTCCCGTCGTCGTAACTCACGGACACGGTGAGCGACTTGAGGTTGCGACCGGCCGCCGAGCCCTGCACGGTCACCGGGACGAGGACCGTCCGGCCCGCCGGGGCGCGGGTGGAGAGGTCGACGGGGGCCGCGAAGCGGACGGTGGAGACCGGCAGGGCCGTGGTGGCCGAGACCTGGCGCGAACGGAACGTGAAACCGGTCTCGATCCGGGTCGAGACCGGGGAGACCTTCACCGGGCGCTCCACCGAGGTCGTCAGCCGGTACTCGGCGTCGGCGGCGTCGACCGTGAACGGCCGCGTGCCGCTCAGCGGGTCGTCGTTCTCGGCGACCTTGACGCCGTCGCGGTACAGCGTCGACGTGACCGAGGTGTACGGAACGGTCCCGACGTGACCCTTCCCGTCGGCGACCAGCGGCACGGCGCCGACGAGCTGCTGCTCGCCCGTGGCCGGGTCGGGAGCGGTGCGGAACACGCCCATGCCCTTGCCCAGACGCGGGCCGAAGACACCGGTGTCGAAGGTCTCGCCGTACGTCCGGCCGGCCTCGTAGCGCTTCGGCGCGACCATCTCGTAGGCGCCCTCGAAGGACGGGTAGCCCCACTGGTCGCGCTCGCCCAGCTGGTTGAAACGGGTGAGCCAGGTGGCGCCGTCGGCGGTGGAGACGTAGAAGGTGCGCGTGCCCGGCGCGGGCTGCGACCCGGAGAACCCGTTGCCCTCCGGGGCTCCCGGCAGGTGGGCGTACGGGGAGGAGAGCACGGTCTTGCCGGGGGCGGGGGAGCCGAGGCGGACCTTGAGGGTGGCCAGCTCGTTCGCCCTCACGTGCCTGGTGTAGCCGGTCGCGACCGTGGAGGTCTTGCCGCCGAAGGCCACCGAGTACTGGCTGGTGGCGTCCTTCACGAAGTGCGCGTCCCAGGTCTGCAGGAGGGAGCCGTCGGTGATCGCCGGGCCCATGTGGGCGGTGCGGAAGCCGGTGAAGCCCCGCAGGACCCAGCCGTTGCCGACGCGCCCGGTCTCGGTGTCGACCTCGTAGTACGTCCCCGCGTAGTCGGCCTTGTCGATGCCGGGCACGGTGAGGTCCACCGGCTTGGTGGTGCGCGCGTCGGCGACGACGGTGGTGTCGCCGGAGACCTCCAGCTTCGGCTGGGCGATCCAGTCGGTGCCGGCGGCGTAGTCCGCCGGGTCCTCGTAGACGGCCGTGTTGAAGGTGTACGTGCCCTTCGGCACCCGGATCGTGTGGGCGCCCGGCTCGTTGTCGACGCGGGCGTCGAAGCCCGCGGCGCCCCCGCCGACGCCGGTCAGGGTACTGGCGAAGTTCCGGGCGTCGGCGCCGTCGCGACCGAGCGCCCGGATGGTGAGGTCGTACGACTCCGCCTCCCGCACGGCCACCGCGGACGACCGGACGGACTGGCCCGCGCCGGTGGCGGTGACGTAGCCCGAGTAGGTGCCGTCGGCGTCGCCGATCCTGGTGTCGGCGACGAGGTCGACCTGGGCCGTGCCGCCCGCGGGCACGGTCACCTTCGGGGCGCCGAGCGAGAAGAACCCGGCCGGGGCCGGCTTCCCCGACGGGTCGAGCGTGGTCACCGACAGGTCGAGGGTGACGTCGGTCGTCCCGAGGTTGCGGTACGTGACCTTCCGGGTGACGGTCTCGTCGTCGGCGTGCGGCCAGAGCGCGGTGCCGAAGGTCAGCGACCCCGGCTCGGCGACGACGCTCTGGGCGAGCGCCTTGTTGACCTGGATCCGGCCGGTGCCCTGCTGGAAGGCGGTGTAGTCGCCGCCCTTGGCGGAGCCGGTCAGCGCGCCCTTGAGTTCGGCGGACTTCCAGTCGGGGTGCCGCTGCTTCAGGATCGCGGCGGCGCCCGCGACGTGCGGGGTCGCCATCGAGGTGCCGTCGATCTGGAGGTAGCCCGGCGCGGGGTGCGGAGTCCCGGGGCGCGTGTCGATGGCGCTGCCGGGAGCGGCGGCCGCCGTGATGGCGACGCCGGGAGCGGTCACGTCCGGCTTGACGGCACCGTCACCGACGCGCGGGCCGGTGCTGGAGAAAGGCGCCAGCTTGTCGTCCCCGTCGACGGCGCCGACGGTCAGCGCGGCGTCCGCGCTGCCCGGCGAACCCACCGAAGAGGCGCCGGACTCCCCCTCGTTGCCCGCCGCGATGGCGAACAGGATGCCCTTCTCGGCGGAGAGCCGGTCGACCGTCTCCTCCAGCGGGTCGACGCCGGGGCTGTCGGGGCCGCCGAGGCTGAGGTTGACCACGTCCGCGCCTTCGGCGGCGGCCCACTCCATGCCCGCGATGACGGCGGAGTCGTCCCCGTAGCCCTCGTCGTCGAGGACCTTTCCGCTGATCACCTTGGCGCCCGGAGCGACACCCTTGTACATGCCGCCGGACTTGGCGCCGGTGCCGGCGGCGATCGACGCGACGTGCGTGCCGTGCCCGACGCGGTCGACGGCGTCGGCGGAGGCGGAGAAGTTCTTCTCGCCGACGACCTGCGTCCTGAGGTCCTCGTGGGTCTTGTCGACGCCGGTGTCGAGGACGGCGATCTTCACGCCCGTACCGTCGAAGCCGGACTCCCACGCCTTGTCGGCGCCGATCTGCCGGACGCTGCGGTCGAGGCGCGCGCCGCGCACGCCGTCCAGCCAGACCGTGGCGATGCCGGTGGCGGCGACGCGCGCGCCGGTGTTCTGCCGGTTGGTGAGCGCCTCCCACACGCGGGCCACGTCGTCCGGGGACGTACGGACGGCATCGGCGTGGAGCGTCGGGAACGTGCGCCGCACCTGCGTGTCGCCGGCCGCCCGCACCTCGGCGCGTGCGGCACCGGCGGCGCCCCCTTCGTACTGCACGATCAGCTTGAGCCCGGCGCGGTGGCTCTCGCGCAGCCGCGGGTCGGTGAGCACGTCGAGGTCGAAGAGCCGCTCGTCGAGGCGGCCGGTCGCGATCAGGTTCCGCGCGTCGGCGGGGACCACGAGGGTCCTGTCGCCGGTGCGCCGCACCTGTACGGGTATCCGCTCACGGCCCTCGGCGGGCTCGAAACCCACCATGCGGCCTTCGGCGTTCACGGTCACGTGGTCGCCGGTGACGAGCTGGATCCTGCGGTCGCCGTCGAGGCGCGCGGTGTCCGGTGCCGTCGCCGCGTTCGCGAGGACGGCCGTCGCGGGGCCGGTCATGCCTGCGACGAGGGCCACCGAGATGGCCGCTGTGATGGTGAAGGCGCGTGTTCGCTTCACATGTGCGCGCAAGTCTCCCCCAGGAGCTTGGGATGAGGTCGAGTGGTCGATTCCGGGGCGGTGGCGCGGGGGCGCCCGCCGTCGGTCAGCGCAGTATGTGAGGCGGGAATGACGTGATCAACGCAGGTCCGGACCGGAGGGGCCGCGGCGTGCGGGTTCCGGCCATCCTGGCGCCCCGGAATGTGATGGGACGACGACAGCGGCGTGACGGCACCGCGATGCCGAGGCGATCCTTCCGCGACGGCGCCGCTCAGGGGGCCGGCCGGATCGCGCTCCGGGGCAGGCCCCGCACGGATTCCGGGGTCCGGGGGTCCTTCGGCCGGAGCGGCCCCCTCCTGTTGGCCGTATCCCGACGCGAAGGGAACGCCTCCGCGTACGGGTGCGGTCACGGGGCCGGACGGGAGGGCCGCATAGACTCCGCACCCGGACCGCCCTCCCCAGTTCAGGAGCCCGTGCATGCACCCCTTCGACGTCGAGACCCTGACGGCCGGCCGCTGGCGCAACGGCGGGGGAGCCACCCGGGAGATCGCGTCACGGCCGACGGGGACCGAGGGGTTCGCGTGGCGTGCGAGCGTCGCCGACATCGACCGGGACGGGCCGTTCTCGGCGTTCCCCGGGGTCGACCGGACGCTCACCCTGCTGGCGGGCGACGCCGTGCGGCTCACCTCCCCCGGAGCGTTCGACCGGCTCCTGGACCGGGCGGGCGAGCCCTTCGCCTTCTCCGGCGACCTCGCGCTGAGCGCCGAACTGCCGGGCGGCGCCTGCCGGGTGCTCAACATCATGGTGCGGCGGGGCAGCCGTACGGCCCGGGTGGACCGGGTCACCGCTCCGGTGGTGCCGGCCGCCGGGCACGCCGGGGTGCTGTACGTCCTGGGCGGTCACTGGCAGGCGGGGGCCGACGGGCCCGTCATGGCCGCCGGCCAGGGCGTGTGGTGGGACGGGGACGACGAGGCGCCGGGCCGAGCGGTCGCACCGCTCTCGCCCGACGCCGCCGCCCTGTGGGCGGATGTCGCACCCGTGAGGTGACGCGGGGTCAGTCGACCGGCGCCTTGGTGAGCGTGCAGACGCCGTCCACGCACTGGCGCTCCAGCCGGCCGCGCGAGACGGTCTGCGCCAGGCCGACCATCCAGCAGGTGGGGCAGCCGCGGAAGGCGATCAGCGCCAGCGGGGCCGCGAGGAGGGTGACCGGGCCGGCGACGGGCACCAGCGCGATCGAGCCGATGATCAGCCCGAAACCGAGGGCGCCGCGCGCCAGATGACGGGCCACGGACTTGCTGGCGAAGTTCGTGGCGGGCACCGCGGACCGCACGGTGATCAGGTCCTTCCCGTCCTGCCCGGGTGCCACGGGCTTCACGGGCTTCACGGTGTTCAGAGTGTCCACGATGACGGGTCTCCTTCGACTGTTCGGTCGATGGTGGTGGCGGGTGGCGGCTCGGTCGCCGCCAGCGAGCGGCGCAGCGCGTTGCGCGCCCTGTGCAGGCGGGACTTCATCGCTGTGTTGCTCAGACCGAGGGTGTGGGCGACGGTCCTGCCGGGCAGCCCCTGGATGTCCCGCATGACCAGGACCTGCCGCTGCTCGAGGGGGAGCGCGCTCACGGCAGCGGCGATCCGCGCCACCTCGAGCCGGTGCAGCACGGCCTCCTCGGCGGACGGCTCGGCGGGCGCCTCCGGCTCGGCCGGCGGCCCGTCGCTCCGCGCGACGAGCAACCGCACCTGCCGGAGGCATTCGTTGCGCACGATCCGGAACATCCACGAGGCGAGCGCGCCCGTCGCCCGCAGGCTGCCGATCTTCCGGTAGAGGATGATCAGCGCCTCCTGCGCCGCGTCCTCCGCGTCCTGCGGCGAGGCGCACAACGACAGGGCGAACTTGCGCACATGGGGCTGCGACTCCATGACGACGGTGGCGAGCGAGGTGACGTCGCCGTCCTGGGCGGCCCTGATCAGCTGCTCGTCCGGCCAGCGAAAGCGTGGGTTCATCTGTTCCTCGTATCCGGAAGGCCCCGTGCGGGTGTGCGTCAGCTCCGACTCCGGTAGCGCCGCATCAGGTGCCAGCTGCACGCACCCACGAGCAGGGCTCCGATCACTACGATGCCGGTGATCATCATGGTGTGTCCTTCCGTTTCCGCCGGCCCTCTCGGCCGGTACACGGATAAGAGACGGCCAGGCCCGCGGAGGATTCGCCCCGGCCCCGGAATCTTTTTCGGCGGAGGTCCGGCGGCCCGCCGGGGACCGTCCCGCGTGTCACTCCGGATCGTTCCGGATGCCCCGACCGGCACGCCCGCCCCTACCGTGTCGACGGCTTCCGCCGGACCGCCCCCCCGGGGCCCCTCCGTATCCGCGAAAGAAAGGCCCGCCATGGCTGGAGATGTCTTACGCCGCGCGCTCACCAGACTGGCCGTCGCGGCCGGTGTCTGGGCGGTGGTCATCGGGATGACCGCCCCGGCCGCCATGGCCCAGCGCGCGCCGGTCCCGGGACCGGGCAAGGACCGGCCCGGGGTCTCCCGATACTTCGCCGGCCCGCAGGGGTTCGCCATTCCGACCGTGCCCTGCGATCCGGCCGGACCCTCGGCGACCGACGGCATCATGGCCGACCAGCTCAACCCGCAGCTGCACGCGAAGATGGCCGGCTATCTGGACGCGTACAAGATCTCGTGCGCCCGGATGGTCACGCAGGCCGTGAAGGACCGGGGGCTGAACCCGCGGGCCGCCGCGATCGCCCTCGCCACGATCATCGTGGAGAGCAGCATGAACAACTACGCGCAGGCCGTCGACTACACGAGCCTCGGGCTGTTCCAGCAGCAGGACTGGTGGGGCACCCGGGAGGAGCGCCTCGACCCGGTCCACGCCACCAACACCTTCTTCGACGAGGTGGAACGGCAGTACCCCGGAGGCTCGTGGAACGACGAGGCCATCGGCGACGTGTGCTGGAACGTCCAGCGGCCCCGGGAGGACCTCCGCTATCTGTACGGCGTCGAGGCCGGCGACGCGACCGTCATCGCCAACGCGCTGTGGGCCGGTACGAGCGGCGGCCCGAAGCACCCGTACGCCTCGGGGCGCGTGGTGTCCGGGCGGTCGGCGGACGGACGCCTCGAAGCGTTCGCCGCGGGCGCCGACGGCGTGTACCACGCGTGGCAGACCGAGGTGAACGGCCCCTGGTCGACGTGGCGGTTCGAGGGCGGGCCGCGCGGCGCGCAGCTGGCGGTGGCGGCCAACGCGGACGGCCGGCTCGAACTGTTCGCCCTCTCGGGCAGCACGTTCGACCACATGTGGCAGACCGGGCCCAGCGCGGGCTGGTCCGGCTGGGCGAACTTCGGCGGCGGCGGATACCGGCTCGCCGCGGGCACCAACGCCGACGGCCGCATCGAGGTCTTCGCCTCCAACGCCACCGGCGTGTACCACCGCTGGCAGACGGCGCCCAGCGGCGGCTGGGCCGCCTGGGAGGGCACCGGCGGCGGGCCGGCGAACGCCCGGCTCGCGATGGAGAACGCCCCCGACGGCCGGCTCGAGGTGTTCGCGCTCTCCGACACGACCTTCGGACACCTCTACCAGTCCGCGGTCAACGGCGGCTGGGGCGCCTGGGAGGACTTCGGCGGCGGCGGACACGACGTCGCGGTCAGCCACAACCAGGACGGCCGCATCGAGGTGTTCGCCTCCAACGCCACGGGCGTCTTCCACCGCTGGCAGACAAGTCCGACCTCGTGGTCGGCCTGGACGGGCACCGGCGGGATCCCCGACGCCGAACTGACCACCGCCCGCTCGGTCGACGGCCGGGTCGAGGTGTTCGCCATCAACGCCGCCACCGCCAGCCACGCCTGGCAGACCGGGCCCAACGCCTCGTACACGGAATGGGAGACCTTCGGCGGCGGCGGCACCGAGATCGGCGCGGGCAACAACGCCGACGGCCGCATCGAGGTCTTCGGCACCAGCCACGCCGGCGTCTACCACCGCTGGCAGACCGGCTTCTCCAGCTGGGCGAACTGGGGCTGGCTCAACGACGCGGGCCCCGCGATCGACTGAGCCGCGCCCGCCGACGAGGGGCCCGCGGGAGCGGAACACCACGCGCCCGCGGGCCCCTCCGCACGGTCAGCGGGCGGCCGTCGGGCGCGGGCAACCCGGCAGCGGCGGCCGGTCCTTCGTCCGTACCGCGGGGAGCCACGCCGCGGGGTAGTCCGAGCCGCGGGGGAGCCGGACCCGGAACCACAGGGTCGACCGGAGGTCCTCCTCGTCGATGACGGGCTGTCCGTCGGGCAGCCGGCACTCGGCGACCAGGTGGTCGCCGTGCCACACCCGGGTCGGGACGACGTTCTCCGCGGCGTACGGCCGCCGCGGATCGATCGCCAGGCCCAGACTGCACTGCGGGTCCCGGTCGGCCCGGTCCTGGCAGCCGCGCTCCGCGTTGAACACCCGGAGCGTGCCGGCCGCCGGACCCGCACGCCCCGGGGACGCGGACACGTCCCCCCGGACGGCGTCCGACCACAGGGTCGCGCCGGCGGTCCCGCAGAGCAGGGCGGCGAGGACGGCGGCCCGGGCCCGGCCCCCCGCCCGCCGCGCCCCCGTGGCGCGGGCCCCCTCCCGGGCGGCGATGCGGGCCAGCAGGCTCTCGGCCGTGTGCGGGGCGCGCGCCGCGTGCGTCGGGGCCAGACAGTCCGCGGCGAGCTCCCGCCAGAAGGGCGGCACCGCGAGGTCCATGCGCAGCGGCGCACGCCCCTCGCCGTACTCCTGTACGGCGGCGCCCCGCGCCAGGGGCGTGGCGCCGGGGAACGGCGAGGCACCGGAGGCGAACACCTCGTGGATGACGACCCCCAGCGCCCAGATGTCGGCGCTCGGCCTGACCTGCACGCCGAGCTCCCCGAGCGGCGCCCTCCAGCGCTCGGGCGGAAGGTAGTCGAGGGTGCCCATGGGCGGCACGTACCCGTGCGTCCCGGTCAGCTCCGTGGCGAGGCCGAAGTCCGAGAGCCGCACGGAACCGTCCCTGCCGAGCAGGACGTTCTCCGGCTTGAGGTCCGCGTGCACCCAGCCCGACCGGTGGAGGTGCGCGAGACCCTCGCAGATCCCCGCCACCAGCCGGCCGCGATCGGCCTCGGACACCCCCGCGTCGAGGAGTTCGCGCAGACTCCCGGCGGCCCGCTCCATCACCAGCACGATCGCGCCGTCCACGGCGGGCAGGTCCGGCGCGGCGAGGACGAACGACTCCCGAAGGCCGATCAGCCGCGGATGCCCCGCCCTGCGCCCCAGCTCGACCTCGCGGCGGGCGGACTCCACGATCCTGCGCGCCTGGCGGGGCGCGAGCCCCGCGGTCGGCATGACCTTGAGGGCCACGTCGGAGCCGTCCGACGGCCGGCCCGCGCCGTCCCCGTCCCCCTCGGCGGGCAGGGCCGCGTACACCGTGGACCAGCCCCCGGCCCCGATCAGCCCGGTGACCACCCAGTCGCCCACCCGGTAGCCGGGCGGGAGCAGCTCCGTACGGTCGTGTTCCGCGGTGTCGCCCGGGCCGCGTGGCCGTGTCATCGCGGCCCCTGCCGCTCCCGCCCGCCGGCCCCGCTCAGGGACGGCAGCAGCGCGAGGTGCTCCTCCCGGACGAGCCCGAACCGCAGCGCGAGCCCGACGATCTCCTCCCGCTTGCCGTTGCGGCGGTCGCCCTTTCCGGGTTCGTGGGCCCCGGCGACGCCGATGCGCAACTTCTCCTCGGCGAGGTAGTCGATGTGCGAGCTGATCGCCCGCGCGGTCGGCGCGCCCGCGGCGCCGTGCCCCCGCAGCCGCTCGACGATCTGCGGCGTGGTGGGGACCGCCACCCGGGACTGGTCCCGCAGCCGCGGCTCGCAGAGCGCGACGAGGACGAGGAAGTACGTGGCCGACTCGTCCAGGGAGTACGCGGTGACCGTACGGCTGCCCCAGGGCCCGCCCGTCGCGTCCGGGTCCAGATAGACGTGGTCGGGCGCGAACACCTGGAAGGAGACGGTGAGGTCGCCGCGGGTGGGCAGCACCACGCGGGAGAACTCGAACGGCACGGGCGCCCCGACGCGGCGCGGCGACACCCTCAGGTACTCGCCCGCGCCCTCGGGGTTCTCCACCAGATAGCTGTGCGTGGTGCTGTGGTTCGTCAGCTGCCAGTGGTCGTCGGTGGCGCGGATCTCCCCGGCCAGCCGGGAGATCGCCGGGTCGGCGAGCCGGAGTTCGACCGGGGCCGACGCGGAGCCCCGCCCGAAGCGGGCGACCTGGCCGGGCCCGAGCCGCAACGTCACCGCGTCACCGCGGTGCTCGCCGTCGTCGGTGCCCCCGCTTCCCCGCGGCAGATGGACGACTACGCCGCTCACCGCTCCTCCTCCCCGTCCCGTCGCGCTTGTCGGACGAGGAACGATACTCACCGGTCACGTGAGTTCACCGGCGTGCTTCGGCCACTTCGGCCGGCGCCGGTCACGGGCGCCGGAAGTCCCCGTACGGCCCTCGCGGCGCGCACCGCGACATCTCCCGCCCCGTCGGGCGGTGTTGTGACCCAGGCCACCCATCCGCCGTTTCGCGGCGGCGATTTGATGTCGATTCCGGCCGTCTGCGACGCCGTCCGGCGACCCGGCGCGCGGAGCCGCGCGCCTCGCGTCCCCGGCGCGTGCGGGACCGCGCCCCGCGGGCAAGGTGGGCAAGGTCACCGCGCCCGGTGGGGGGTAAGGGGCGATCCGGGAGGTTCGTGGGGGTGGCCCGGCTCCGCCCCGCTGCCCTCACGTGGCGCGATCCGTACGCAGCGCCGCGCCTCCGGTACTCAGAGTGCGGGGCCGCCCGACACGACGGGGGCGACCAGGCGGTCGCCGAAGGCCGTCCACGGCCGCCACCCGCCGCTCGGCAGGGCCTGGACCCGGGTCCGTACCAGGCCTTCGGCCGTGACGGCGAAGACGTGCAGCCGTCCGGTGGAGTCGAGCGCGGCCGACGGAGTGGCCGCGAGCCGGACGCCGGGCTCGCCGAACTCGCCGCCCGCGGCCCAGCTCCCGCCGGGGGAGAGCTGCCAGCGGTGCGAGAGCCGGGCGCCGCCGGGGGACAGGGAGAACGCCTCCAGGCGGCCGTCGGCGTTCGCGGCGAGCGCCGGGGCGGCGGCGCTCCACTCGAACAGCGGCTGCCAGTCGTCCCAGCCGCCGCTGGGCACGGTCTGCCGCCGGAAGAACGTCCCCACGCCGGACGGTCCGATGGCGGCGACGGTCAGTCGGCCGCTGCCGTCCCGCGCCACCCGCGGCGCGGCACCGGCCGCGGTGCCGAACGGGTGCCACGCGCCGGTCCAGGCGCCGCCGGGGGATTCCTGCCAGCGGTGCCGGACGCCGGTGCCGCCGACCGCGAGGACGAACACCTCAAGGCGGCCGTCCGCGTTGGCCGCGACGACCGGCGGGGCGCCCGCGGCTCCGCCGAAGCCGGCCTCCCACGGCTCCCAGGCCGTCGAACCGAGCGCCGACTGGCGCCGCCGTGCGAAGGAGGCGGCGCCGGGGCTCGACGCGAAGACCTCGAGCCGGCCGCCGGCGTCGCGGGCGACGGCGGGGGCCGCGCCGGCCGGGCCGCCGAACTCCTCCCACTCGTTCCAGCCGCCGTCCGGACGCTGGACGCGGTGGTGCAGGTTCACGCCGCCGGGGGCGAGCGAGAACACCTCAAGGCGGCCGTCGGTGTCGCGCCCCAGGGTGGGAACGGCACCGGCGGGCCCTCCGAACGCCTCCCACTCCGACCAGGTGTCGGTGTCCGGCGCGAGCTGTACGCGCCGCAGCATCGAGCGGTCGGCGGCGTCGAGCGCGAACACGGTGAGGCGGCCGTCGACGTCCAGGGCCGCCACCGGGTTGTCCGGGCTCTGCCACGGCGGCGGGGTGTCCAGCCACCGCAGGGGCGCGAGGTGGAGGCCCTGCTCGAACCAGCCCGCGGCGCTCGCGTACCAGCACTCCCCGTCGGCGAAGACCTCCACCGCGTGACCGGGCACGTGGCCCGCGGCGCCGGTCAGGTCGAAGCGGAACGGGTCGCGCGACGCCAGCACGTCGGTGCCCTCGTAGCCGTTGCGCGGCCCGATGAACAGGTAGTACCAGCCGTCCCGTTCGACGACGTACGGCGACTCGGTGACCGAGACCGTCGTGTCCGTGCTCGCGTCGGTGAACACCACGACCGGCTCGCTCCAGCGCACCAGGTCGGCGGACCGGCGGCAGGCGACGACATGGTGGCCGCCCGGGCCCGAGAGCTCGGTGTAGTACATGACCCACTCGCCGCCGACCCGCAGGACCATCGGGTCGCGCGCCGTGAGCCCCCGGAACAGCGGGCCCGACGGCTCGCGGGTCCAGGTGGACAGGTCGGTCGAGGTGGCGAGGTTGATCGCGGCGCCGTTGCGTCCGCCGGCGGCGTAGAACATCCAGAACCGGCCGCCCGCCTCGACGACGTGCGGGGCCCAGAGGTGCTCCTCGCCGAAGTAGGACGGATCGACGGTGAGCGCGTCGGCGTGGGTGGTCCAGGGGCCGTGCGGGTCCGGCGCCGACGCGTGGGCGAAGGAGACCTCCGCCGTGCTGTCCGGCGCCTCGCCGCGCGGCGCGCCGTCCCCGACGATGCCGAACAGATGCCAGCGGCCCTGTGCCCGGATCAGCGTGTGGTCGTTGAGATAGCGCGGTCCGGCGGGCGTGGACGGGTCGTACACGCGGGTGAAGGGGCCGGCGCCGATCCACCGGGCGGGCGGCACGGACCCGGTGGCCGCGGCCGCGGCGCGGGCGGCTCCGGGAATCGAGAGCGCGCCCGCGCCGACGGCGGCACCCCGGAGCAGGTTCCTTCTGCTGAGCGGAAGCATGGACTTCTCCAGGGGCCTGTCGGCCGTCAGTCGAGGGCGGGTCCCGGGGTGCCGTTGACCCAGCCCCAGGGGGACCAGGTGGCGAAGCCGGTCTGCCAGATGTGGTAAGTGCCGGTGCGGTTGGTGCCGAAGACCTCGATGCGGCCGTCGGCGTTGGAGGTGGCGGTGACCTCGGTGCCGCCGCCGCCGAAGGGCTCCCACGGGCCGTAGGGCGCGTTGACCCCGGTCTGCCAGGTGTGCACGGCCGTCTCGCCGTTCATGGCGAATACCTCGACGCGGCCGTCGGCCGTGCGCTCGCTGCTGAGCTGCGCGTCCGCGGGGCCGCCGGTGGACTCCCAGCCCGACCAACCGGTCGCGCTCGTCTGGTACTTGTGGAAGACCCCGACCGGTCCCGAGGCGAAGACCTCGATCCTGCCGTCGGCGTTGTGGTCGACGGTGAGGTCGTGACCGCCGCCGCCGAAGTCGTCCCACGCGGACCAGCCGCCGTTCGGGGCCGTCTGGTACAGGTGCCGGAAGGAGGTGTCGCCGAGGGCGAACACCTCAAGGCGGCCGTCGGGTGACTTCTCCATCTCGACACGGCTGTCGGCGGGACCGCCGCCGGTCGCCTCCCAGGCCGACCAGCCGCCGTTCGGGGCCAGTTGGTAGCGGTGGAACACCCCGACCGGCCCCGAGGCGAAGACCTCGATGCGGCCGTCGGCGTTCACCCCGGCCGCGATGTCGTGTCCGCCGCCACCGAAGTCCTCCCAGCCGGACCAGCCGCCCGACGGGGACAGCTGGTAGCGGTGCCGGAAGGTGTTCCCGTCGATCGCGAACATCTCCAGGCGGCCGTCCGCATTGGGGGCGACGGCGAGTCGGGCGTTCCGCGGCCCGCCGAGCGGCTCCCACTCCGACCAGTCGCGGTTCGCCTCCCGCTGCCAGGCGTGGTGGACGCCGTCCGCGCCGGCCGAGAACACCTCCAGGCGGCCGTCCGCGGAACGCGCCGACACCACCCGGCCCGACTCCGCCGGATACACCAGGGGCGTGGGCCGCGGGTCGCTGCCCGGGACGCAGGGCAGCGTCACGCCGCCCTCCGCGAGGTACACCTCGGGGTCGATGCCGTACGAGAACGACAGGTCCCCCCAGATCCGCAGGTGGAGGTGGGGGCCGTCGGCGTTGCCCTCGGCGCCCACCAGGGCGATCTGCTGGCCGGCCGTCACGTGGTCGCCGACCGACACGTCCCGGCGGGACATGTGCCCGTACTCGGACGTCCTGCCGTCCGGGTGCTGGACGCGGATCCACTGCCCGTAGTCGCCGGTGTAACCGGAGATGGTCACCTCGCCGTCGCCCACGGCGTAGATCGGCGTGCCGACGTCGGCGGCGATGTCGACGCCGTTGTGGCCGGGGTGGAAGGGCTGGCTCACGAAACCGGTGGTCGGGCAGGCCGCTGCGGAGCCGCTGACCCCGGCGGTGGCCGGGGCCGCGGCACCCAGCACCGGCAGGAGGGCGGTCGCCGCCGCCAGGACTCGGGTCAGCGCGCGGCGGGAAAGTCCGGGAAGCACGGGACGCTCCTCCCCTTGGTCGACTCGGGGCGGATGGAACGGACAGGACGGCCAGGACGGCCAGGACGGGCGGGACGGACGCGGTGCGCGGCGGGGGCCGTTCACGCCTTGCGGAGCCGGTCGATGATGCCGTCGATGTCGCGCCGCATCATGTCGTGGCGGACGAAGTGGCCGCCGGGCAGCTCGTACCACTCGTGCGGGATGCCCGCGTTGCCGAGCAGGGAGCGGAACTCCCGCTGACCGGCGAGCACCTGGGTCTCGTTGGCGGTGTCGAACCAGTTGATCGGGTCCGGGCTGGTGCCGGCCACCAGGAAGACGCGCTTGTTGCGGTAGCTCTCGATCCGCTGCACCGGGTTGTCCGCGCTGACCCGGGCCTCGTCCCAGAACGGCGCACCGTAGATCGTGCCGCCGTTCAGGTCGAGCGCCGCCGAGCTGGCGTTGGCCCAGTGGCCGACGAGGCCGTTGTCCCGGCGCAGGCTGGCCGGGCCGGAGTGGGCGCTGACCGAGGCGAAGTGGCCGTAGTACTTGGCGGCGTACTTCAGCGCGCCGAAGCCGCCCATCGAGAAGCCGGACACGGCGCGGCCGTCGTACTCGGCGAAGGTGCGGAAGTTGGCCTCGACCCACGGGAGCAGCTGCGCGATGTGGAAGTGCTCCCAGTTCCGGGGGCCGACGTTGGAGCTCACGGGGTTGGAGTACCAGCCCGCGTGCCCGCCGTCGGGCATCACGACGATGAGCGGCTTGCCCGCCGTCCAGTCGCGGACGCCCTCGCGGTCGAACGTGATGAAATCCTGGTCGTTGCCGCCGCCGTGGAACAGGTAGAGCACCGGGTACGTGCGTCCGCTCCAGTGGTAGTCGTCGGGGAGGAGCACGTTGACGCCGGGGTTCCAGCCGATCGCGTCCGTCTGGAAGCGGTAGTACCACATGCGCGCGTCGGCCTCGTTGCGGTCCACGATCCGCAGCCCGAAGCCGTCGCCGGCGGCGGAGGCCGGGGCCGCCGCCCCTAGGACGCCCCCGGCGCCCACCGCCATCGCGGCCGTGAGGCCCCCTGCGGTCTTGAGGATGTTCCTGCGAGTGGGGTGCTGCGCGCTCAACGTGGCCTCCAGGTCGCGTGCGTGACGAGATGTCAGGCAGGCCTGGACGGTAGCAACGCGGTGGGCCCCGGAGACCCCGGAAGATTGCGGACTGACAGGCGGGGGCGCGTCGGCTAGGGCCATTCGTGGTGCACCCCGCCTGATCCGGAAGTGCGGGCGTCAGGGGGTGTGCGCGGGGTCCACGGGGCGGCCGTCCGCGTCCACGACGACGGTGCTCCAGTGGCGGTCCCATGTGTCGCCGACGTGCTCGGGGACCATGCCGGCCGGGTAGCGGACGTAGCCCTCCGGGGGTTCCTGGCCGTCTGCCGCGCAGTCCTGGCCGTCGGTGTTGCCGACGGCCTTGACCGGGTAGCGGCCGGAGCCGCAGACGCGCTCCTGGCCCGCGCAGCCCGTCAGGAGGAGGGCCGCCGCCAGGGTCCCGGCGGCGAGGGCGGGGAGGGCGCGCCGGGCGGGCGTCCCGCCGGCCGGGCGGCGGGTCGGGCGGGGGCGTCGGGTCTGCTGCATGGAACGGTGGCCTCTCTCGCTGGTCCGCACAGTCTTGCCGGGGGAGAGGGGCCCGTGATGAGTACGCGTACCCACCCCGGTCGTGGTCGTTCCGGGGTGAGTACGCGGGTGGCTCCACCCCGGTCGTGGGTCGTACCGAGGTGAGTGCGCGGGTGGCCCCACCGGGCGCCCCGCGTGGGCGGCCGGTGGGGCCGGGGGTCACGGCTTGGGCAGGGCGCAGCCGGCGCGGTTGAGGTCGATCACGTTGCCGGGGCCGATGCAGGGGACGAGCGTGTAGGTCTGCTGGGCGTAGTTGATGCCCTGGCGGACGGTCACGGTGCCGTTCTGGTCGACCTCGCACGGGTTGTTGACGGTGCAGCTCTCACCGCTCTCGTTGCCCGTGTTGTTGACGGCGACGACCTTGCCGGTGGTCGTGTCGATCACGGGCGAGCCGGAGGTGCCGCCGATGGTGTTGCACGACGAGGTGTAGCGGACCGAGTCCTTCCAGGTCCAGCCGCCCTCCTTGAGGCGGTAGACGAAGCCGTCGATGTCGCAGCTGTAGATCCGCTTCCAGTAGCCGGAGACGACCTTGATCGGCGAACCCTGCACGGGGTGGGCGTCGTTGAGGGTCAGGGCGTTGATGCCGTACTGGCTCTGGATCTGCGCGTAGGTCTTGGTGACCTGGTAGACCGACATGTCCGTGTCGGTCATGGTGGCGTACGCGACCTTGCTCGCCCGCAGGGTCGCGACCTTGGTGCCGGCCGAGTTGAGCAGCGAGAACGAGCGGCTGGACCGCTGGTCCTTGATGACCTCGCCGGCCGCCGGGAAGCCGGTCTCCAGGCAGTGGCCGTTGGAGAGCACGAGCGCGGGGTCGCTCGGCAGGGAGCCGGGCGCGCGGACGAGGGAGCCGGAGCAGTTGCTGAGCGCGACCGTTCCCGCGAAGTCGACGGTGACCGCGGCCTGGTCGGCGGCGGCCGGGGCCTGGGCCCGGGTCGTGGAGGCCGGGGCCTGGGCGACCGCTTCCCGGGGTGCGGAGGCCGCGGCCGGGGCTGCTGCCGCGCCTGCGAGGAGCAGGGCGAGCAGGGCGCCGGCGAGAGGCTTGTTCATGTGGGGGTTCCCCTCTGAGGACCGTACAGCCGAAAATCCTTCGGTTGTCATGAGCATTCTGAGAAGGACGGGGCCAACGGGCAAGAGGGCGTCGCAAGTTGAAGGAAGGTGGTCGCGGTGCGTTGAAGATCGTCAACACGTCCGTGTCGCTCACCCGTTGGTGAGTTCCGCCGGTTCCCGGGCCCGACCGTTGCGACGCTTGAGGCGAGGCATGCCGATAGCGCGGCTGGGGGAGTGGGCGTGACGCAGGAAACGGGTTCCCGTGAGGGCCTGGACGAGCGAGTGGTGCTGGTGGCGGCGGGTCTCGCGGACCTGGCGGTGGACGCGCTGGGAACGGGATTCGGGCTCGTACGGGGGCTGCTGAGGCGGTCGGACGCCGCCCACCTCGCGGCCGATGCCGAGCGGGACCTGGAGGCGCGCGGACGGCTCGTGCTCGACAGGTACGCGTCACCGCCGCCGGCCCACCTGGAGGTCCTCGCCCGGCACGCGCTCGCCCGACGGGCCGCCGACGGTGGCTGAGGGGTGGGAGGCCGCCGCCTTCAAAGCCCGCGTCGACGAGGTGCTGCGGCGGTACGCGGCCGAGGAGGCCGACCACCTGGCGGCGGTCGACCCGGCGCTCGGCCCGGTCGCCGAGCAGCTGGAGGCGGCCGTCGCGGACGGCAAGAGGCTGCGGGCGGCGTTCTGCTACTGGGGCTGGCGAGCGGTCGGGCAGCCCGACAGCGACGCCCTCGTGTCCGCGGCCGCGTCCATGGAGCTGGTGCACGCGGCCGCCGTCGTGCACGACGACCTCATCGACGACAGCCCCCTGCGCCACGGCCGGCCCACCGCGCACGTGGCCCTGCGCGAGGCCGTGGCGCACCACCCGCGGGCCTCCGCCGGAGCCCGGTCCCTCGCGATGCTCGTCGGCGACCTGCTCATGTCGCTCGCCGGGCAGCTGTTCGTCACCAGCGGACTGCCGGCCGCCTACCTCGGCCGGGCACGCCCCCTCTGGGCCGCGCTCGCCCGCGACCTGATCGCGGGCGAGTGCCTGGAGATCCTCCAGACCGGAGCCGCCCCGGACACGGAGGCCTCGCTGAAGGTGATCCGCTACAAGACCGCCAAGTACACCGTCGAACAGCCGCTGCTGATCGGCGGCGCCCTGGCCGGCGCCGGCCGACGGCTGCGCGAGGGCTACTCCGCGTACGGCCTGCCGCTCGGTGAGGCCTTCCAGCTGCGGGACGACCTGCTCGGCCTGTTCGGCGACGAGCGGACCACCGGCAAGGCCGGCGCCGACGACGTGCGCGGCCGCCGGCCGACGGCCCTCCTCGCCGAGACCTGGCGGCTCGCCGGGGACGAGGACCGCGGCCGGCTGCGCGACCTCCTCGGCCGGCCCGACCCGGACGCGCCGGAGGCCGTACGCGCGCTGATGCGCCGCCTCCGGGCACCCGAACGCGTCGAGGCCATGATCACCGCCCGGGTCGACGAGGCCCTGCGCGCCCTCGACGAGCTGAACCTGCCCCAGGCCCCCGCCGCCGCGCTCACCGCCCTGGCCCACTCGGTCGCGGTCCGCCGCTACTGACGGAGAACGAGGAACCCGCCATGACCCACACCGAGGCGTCGATGGACGCCCTGCGGCAGAGCGGCGACGAACTCGCCGACGCCACCGTCGCCACCCTCTTCGAACGCGGCGAGGTGGGCACGTTCAACACCCTCATGCGGTACGTCTCCACCGCCGGCTCCCCGCTGCCGGACGGACTCCCCGACGTCGCCCGCGAGTACCTCGAGACCACGGGCACCCCGCCGGCCTGGGTGGACTGGGGCGAGATGGAGAAGGCCCGGCTCTTCTTCATCGACAACAACGTCCACATCTCCACCGCCCTCTCCTTCGCCTCCATGCCCGCCTGCTACGTGGTCCCGCACGTGGCGAAACTGCTGTCGGCGACGCACGGCCTGAAGTACCCCTCCAAGCGCATGGCGGAGACCGGCCAGTTCACCGTCCACCTCATGCAGCCCGACGCCTTCGAGGCCGGCAGCCGGTTCATCCCCGCCGCCCAGAAGGTCCGCCTGCTGCACGCCTCCATCCGCCACCACCTCAAGCGCGAGAACCGCTGGGACATCGCGTCGCTGGGGGTGCCGATCTGTCAGGAGGACATGATCGGCGGGCAGATGTTCTTCTCGATGCTCGTCCTCGACAGCCTGCACCGCCTCGGCATCCACATGTCGACGGAGGGGGCGGACGCCTACTACTACGCCTGGCGCGTCGTCGGCGCCATGCTCGGCGTCGACCAGGAGGCCGTACCCAAGACCCTCGAAGAGGCCCGCCGCTTCCTCGACCTGTACATGATCCGGCACATGGGCCCCTCGCCCGAAGGCGCCTACCTCACCCGGCAGTTGATCGACCTGTACGAGGAGGTGGTGCCCGGCACGTTCTTCGACCCGATCGTCTCGGCACTCATCCGCCACCTCGTCGGCGACACCTGCGCCGACTGGCTCGACGTGCCCCGCACCCGCTGGGACACCGTCGTCAAGGCCGTCCCCCACCTCCTCGGCGTCCTGGAGACCATCGAGGACCGCTCCCCGCTGGGCGCCTGGGCACTGGACCGGCTCGGCCACCTCACCACCGTCCTCGAACTGTCCTCCCTCACCCGCGGCCGCGTCATGCACTACGCCATCCCCGAACACCTCAGGCAGGACTACGGCGTTCCGGCAGGACCGTCCCGCACCCGCCGCTGGACACCGCCCGCCGCCACCGTCCCCACGGCCGCCCGCTGAGACGGCCCGGGGCGGAGGTCAGCCGGCGGACGCGTCCGTCGTCGCGTCCGCCCCGGTGAGCCCGGCGCGCTCCGCGAGCGCGCCGCCCTGGAAACGGCTCTCCGCCCCCAACTCCTCCAGGAGTTCCGCGATGTGGCGGCGGCAGGTGCGCAGCGACATCCCCATCCGCCGGGCGATCACCTCGTCCTTCGCACCCTGCGCGAGGAGCCCCACCAGCGCACGCCGCAGGCTGGGCCCGACCTCCTTGTACGCGGCCTCACTGGCGCCCCGGAACGGCGCCGCCCCCGTCCAGTGCTGCTCGAAGACCCGGCACAGGTACGCCACCACGTCGGGGTCGCGGACGAGCACCGCTCCCTCCCCCGTGCCGCCGTCGGCGCGGCGGGGAAGGAAGGCCACGCAACGGTCGAAGACCACGGCCCGGTCCGGCAGTTCGGCGGCCGTGCGGTACTCGGCGCCGGCCTCGGTGAGCCGCTCCACGTATCCCTGGGTCGACAGGCTGGCCCGGGCCGAGTGCTGGTAGAGGGTCCGCATGCGCACACCCCGGCGCAGCATGGCCACGTCCCGCTCGACGGCGTCGCCGAGGCGGTGCGGAGCCCGGCCGCCGCCCGGCTGGATGCTGAAGACCTCCTCCCGGCAGCGGGCCGACTCCTCGGTGAGCATCGCGGACGCGGACGCCATGTCGGGCAGCACCTCGAAGCCCTCCCTGCGGCGCTGCTCGTGCCGGGCGGCGCGGTAGCGCGGCATGAGCGCGTGCAGTTCGTCGCGGACGGACTGGGCCCGCGCCCCGGCCCGCGCGAGCTCCGCCTCCAGCGGGCCGACGACCTCGGCGGCTGCGGCGTCCGGGCTGACCGGGATCAGCTCCCCGGGGCTGCCGGGCGCCGGCCTGAGCAGGCGGAGCCGCTCCAGGGTGCGGCAGGCCGCCTCGACGTCCTCCGGGCTGAGCCCGAGGGCCACGGGCGCGTCGGGCGACCGGCGGGTGAGACTGCCGCGCTCCAGCGCGTACGCGAAGACGGCGACGTCCCTCGGGTCCAGGCGAGGTATTCCGTCCACATCGATCCCAGTAGTCACGCTTTTCCCCCGTGATGCGGCCCTGCTACTTCCGTGCCATGCAGGGTATTGCCAGGTCATGGCGCTGGACCAAGCGGGCTCGCCGGGATCAACTGGAGGGGTCAGGCCGAGGGAAACCCCATCAGGCCGACATTCGGCGTGAACCCGCCAGACGCGGATGTTCCCGCCCACCGTCCACCTCCCGAACCAGGAGCCGCGCCATGTCCGTTGCCGTCCGCTGTCTGCTTCTCCTCACGGTCCTCCTCGCCGGCGGCTCCGCCGTCGCCGCGGCGGACGGCGCACCGGAGACGACGCGGACGGTCGCGGCGGACCTCCTCGACACCAGCTGGGGCGACGATTACATCCGGCCCGTCCTCTGAAGGGCCGAGCGACATGTCGTCCACAGGGCCGAAGAACGTGCCGTCACTCACCGGAAACCCGTCCCCCTCAGGCCCAGGGCCTCGTCGCTCGCACGCCGAGAGCCCCGCTGACCTCGCACTGCTGCCCGACATCGCGCGGGCAGTGATCGCGCGCGGCACGACGGAGGAGCCCGGACCCACGGCGAGGCCGCGGCCGGTGCGATGGAGCGTCGAACAGGGCGAGTTCTGGTGTCACGTCGTTCCCGGCGAGACCGTCGCACGGGACCAGGGATGGAAACTCCACGTCCCCGCCACCCCCCTCTCGGCCCCGCTCGTCCTCGCCCGCTGCGCCGAGGTGCTCGTCGCCCACCGCGCGGCCTTCAAGTTCGCGGGAAGCCCCGCCAGGGTGGCCGCGCTGGTGTCCGGCCGCTTCGCGCGGGGCGGCGGCGGCAAGTTCCTCACCGTGTACCCGGCCGACGACGACCGGTTCCGGGCGCTCGCCGAGGAACTGCACCACGCCACCCGGGGGCTGCCCGGTCCCGCGGTCCTCTCCGACCGGCGCTACGGCCCCGACAGCCAGGTCTTCTACCGGTACGGCGTGTTCAAGGGCGTCCGCCAGCTGACGGCCGACGGAGGCTTCGCCGCCCGCCTCACCGACCCCGACGGCCGGCCGGTCGCCGACGAGCGCAACGCCTGGTTCAGCCCGCCGCCCTGGGCCGGAGACCCCTTCCCCGACCGCCCCGCCGCCCCGGTCCGCGGCACGGCCACCGCCAAGCCCGTCCTGCTCGGCGACCGCTTCCTCGTACGGGGCGCGATCCAGCACTCCAACAAGGGCGGGGTGTTCCGCGCAGAGGACACCCGCACCGGCGACCAGGTCGTCGTGAAGCAGGCGCGACCCCACGTGGGAGCCGGCCTCGAAGGCCTCGACGTCCGGGACCTGTTGCGCCGCGAAGCCGCGCTGCTCGAACGGTTCGGCGAGGTGCGACCCGACCAAGTCCCCGCCGCCGTGGCCGTGTTCGAGCAGCAGGGAAGCGTGTTCCTGGCCACCGCGTCGGTGCCCGGGGCGACCCTGCGGCGCACCGCCGCCGAACGGCTCGCCCGCGACGGCAGCGCCTGCCCCGACGACCGTACGGCCGACTCCCTGGTCCGTCAGCTCGTCGCACTCGTCGCCACCGCCCACGAACTCGGCTTCACACTGCACGACTTCAACCCGAACAACGTGATGGTCACCCCCGAGGGACGGCTCGCCCTCATCGACCTGGAGATGGCGGCCAGGCAGGGCGACCGGTGGGTCCTCGGCGCCACCCCCGGCTACACCGCGCCCGAGCTGCGCGCCGCCGACCAGGTGGCGCCCGCGCTGCCGCCGAGCGCCGACCTGTACGCCCTCGGCGCCACCGTCCTCCACGCCCTCAGCGGCGCCGACCCGCTCCTCGCCGACGACCTGCCGCGCGAAACGGCCCGGCAGGACGAGGACCGCCTCGCGGGCCTGGTCGCACTGCTGGCCCGCGACCACGCGCTCGTACGGCGCTTCGCGCCCCTGATCCGGGGGCTCATGCGGGACCGCGCCGAGGACCGCTGGACGCTGGAGCGGGCGGGGGAGTTCGTCGCGGGGACGTCGGGGGCGTCGGGAGTGGCGGGGGTGCCGGAAGTGGCGTTGGCGTCTGCGGCGTCGGGGGTGGTGGTGGCGTCGGTGGATGCGGCCCCCGAGGCGGGTTCCTTGGCTGAGGCGAAGGCGGTGGCTGAGGCGGTGGCTCAGGCGAAGGGGGCAGCGGCCGGGGCTTGGCCCGGGCATGACTCCGCCCCGGGGCCGGAGCAGGGAGAGCGTCCGGACGCGGAAGCGACGCGCGCGCGGCTCCTGCACGACGGCGTCGCGCATCTCCTCGCCACCATGCGGCCGGACGACGCCGAACGGCTGTGGCCTTCGGACAGCTTCGGCGAGACCTGCGATCCCGTGGCCGTCCAGCACGGCTCGGCGGGTGGTGTCGCGTTGCTCGCCCGGGCGCTGGGTCACTGGGATGCCGGGACGAGCGGGCCGTTCGGCTCCGGCGGGATGAGCGGGCCGTTCGGCTCCGCGGGGACGAGCGGGATGTGCGGCGCCGCCGAGGCGAGCGGGCCGTTCGGCTCAGCCGGGACCCGCGGGAGCGTGGTCACGCCGGCCGTGACCCGGGAGGCGCTCGCCGACGGCCTGCGCGCCGCCGCCCGCTGGACGGCGGACCGGCAGGACGCGCTGCGGGGCAACCTGCCCGGGCTGCACTTCGGCCGCTCGGGCACGGCCTGGGCGCTGCTCGACGCCGCGCGGGTGCTGGACGACACCGCGCTCGCGGACCGGGCCGCCGGGCTGGCGCTGGACCTTCCGGTCCGCTGGCCCAACCCGGACGTGTGCCACGGCGCGGCCGGGTCCGGCCTGACCCAGCTCCACTTCTGGCGCACCACCGGCGACCCGCGGTTCCTGGACCGTGCCGAGCAGGTCGCGGAGGGGCTTCTGGAGGCCGCGCGGCGCACCCCCGAGGGCGTGTTCTGGCCGGTCCCGGAGGACTTCGGGTCGGCGCTCGCGGGCGCCTGGCACTACGGCTTCGCGCACGGCGTGGCCGGGGTCGGCACGTTCCTGCTGCTCGCGGCGGAGGCCACCGGGAACGACCGGTTCCTCGGCGCCGCCGCCGAGGCGGGAGCCACCCTCGCCGGCGCGGCCCGCAGCGGACCGGCGGGTGCGCTCTGGCCCGTCGACAGGGCCCGCCACCTCGCGGACTCCCCGGAGCTGGCGCGGCACTGGTGCAGCGGTTCGTCCGGCGTCGGGACCTTCCTGGTCAGGCTCTGGGCGGCCACCGGCGGGTCCGACAAGGCCTTGCGCGACCTGGTCGACGGGGCGGCCCTCGCGGTACGGGCGGGCAGGGCGACCGACTCGCCCGCCACCTGCCACGGGCTCGCCGGCAACGCCGAGTTCCTGCTCGACGCCGCCGTGCGGACGGGCGACGAGAGCCATCGCGCCGCCGCCGAGCTGCTCGTCGAGCACCTCGCCGCCCAGGCGGTGCTGCGTGACGGCCGCCTCCTGGTGCCCGACGAGAACCGCAGGACCGTCCTCGCCGAGTACGCCACCGGCCTCGCCGGCAGCCTCTCCCTGCTGCTGCGCATGAGGTGCGGAGGCCCGCGCGCCTGGCTGCCCGAGGGCGGACCGGCGCACCCCTGAGTGTCCGGTGGCCGCCGGCCACCGGCATCCCGTCGAAGCAACCGTAGAAGGAGACCGTCATGACGGAGTACGACATCGATGCCCTGCAGGTCCTGCCGGAGGAGACCCGTACCGCGGACGCCCGCGGCGAGGAGCACGCCGCCGCGCTGATCACCGCCTGCCGCTGGCTGACCAGCGGCTGCTGACGAAACCCGGTGAACGGGCGGCGCACCCCCATGGCCGCCCGGGGAGGGGACCGCCCGCGCCGGCCGGCCCCCTCCCGCCGGGCTTCCCGGCATGTCGGGTTCAGTGGACTTCCCGGGCTTTCCGGGCCCCCTGCCCTTCGCGAGGCCGGTGGGCGGGCGTGCGGAGCGGTGGGTGTGCCGTGCGCGTCGCTGCCCCGGTGAGGCCCCGGCTGGGTGTCCATCCCCCGGACCGGCGGTAAAGCGCGGGAAAATTCCGGGCGGGCGGGCTGCGGTTCCCGCACGAAGCGATTTCGCCGTCTTGACGCGTTCTTGGCGTCCCGAGGCTCCCCTCCGGCATATCGGAACAACGGATTCCGCAGCAGGCGGGCCATTGACCTGCGGTTCTGCCCGCGCTTCCATTCAGCCCGGGAGCCACGGACCCACCTGATCACCGGCCGCCTCGGAGGCGATACCGCTCCCGCTCGGATACACCTTGCTCACCGATCGGAACCGTCTGATGACCGACACCCTCAGCGCGCCGCACGCGTTGGCCCCGCCGACCGGCCCCGTGCCGCAGAAGCTCAAGCGTTCCATCGGTGTCGTGGGCGGCACCTTGCTCACGCTGTCGTGCGTGACCCCCGCTTCCACGCTGTTCGTGGTCGTACCCGACCTGTTCGACGGGGTCGGCACCTACGCCGCGCTGACCATCGCGATCGGCTCGCTGCTCTGTATCGGCGTGGCGTTCTGCTACTCCGAGCTGGGCACCCTCATCCCCAGCGCGGGCGGCGAGTACGCCATCGTCTCCACCCTTGCGGGCCGCCTCGCCGGCTGGCTGGTGTTCGTCCTCTCCCTGCTGGTCGTGATGATCGTGCCCCCGGTGATCGCCATGGGGACCGCCGACTACCTGGCACCCCTGGTCCACATCCCGGCCCCGCTCGCCGGCGCCGGCGTGATGCTCCTCGCGACCCTCGCGGGCCTGCTCGACCTGCGCGCCAACGCCTGGATCACCGGCATCTTCCTCGTCCTCGAGGTCGTCGCGGCCGGCATCGTCGCCGTCCTCGGCTTCGCCCACTCGGAGCGCGGCGTCGGCGCCCTCGTCCACGGCCAGGTCGCCGGCGACGGCGGCACGCACTCGCTCGTCACCGGCGCCATGGTGGTCTCCGGCCTCGCCATCGCCCTCTTCATCACCCAGGGCTTCTCGACGGCCGTCTACCTCTCCGAGGAACTGGAGAACCCGCGCAAGAGCGTGGCCCGCACCGTGCTCGCCACCCTGGCCATCTCCACCGTCGTGATCCTCGTGCCCGTCGTGGCCATCACCCTGGGCGCGGGCGACCTGGAGACCCTCACCGGCGGCGACATCAGCGGCATGATCGCCGCCTGGTCCAACTCCGCCGTCGGCACCTTCATCAGCCTCTGCGTCGCGCTGGCCATCATCAACGCCGGCATCGTGATGGTCATCCAGAACTCCCGCGTCCTGTTCGCCTCCGCCCGTGACAAGGCCTGGCCCGAGCCCGTCAACAACGCCCTGTCCCGACTGGGCCGCTTCGGCTCCCCGTGGGTCGCCACCCTGGTCGTCGGCGTGCCCGGCGCGGCCCTGTGCTTCGTCAACCTCGACACCCTCTACGGCGTCACCGGCGTCTCCGTCACCGGCATGTACCTGCTGGTCGCGGTGGCGGCGCTCTTCAGCCGCCGGGGCGCGCACCGCGAGGTCGCCGCCTGGCGCATGCCGCTGTGGCCGGCCGTCCCGCTGCTGCTCATCGGCGTCCTCGCGTACGTCCTCTCCATGCAGGACACCGAGTACCTGCTGTGGACCGGCGGCATCACGGCGGTCGCCACCCTCTACTGGGCCCTCTACCTGCGGCCGCGCAAGGACACCCGCTGGCTGGTCAGCATCCCCGAGGACGAGCAGGCCTGATCCTCCGGCCCGACGTCTCACCCGGGGGCCGGGGCGGTACACCACCGCCCCGGCCCCCGGGCTTCGCCCTTCCCCCCTGCTGTCCCTTTCCCTCGGCTTCGCGCTTCCCCCGGGGTTGTCGGCGGTCGCCGCCCGCTGCAAGATCGTTCCGTGAACGACGAGGGTGGGGACATGAAGGAAAGGACCGGTGCGTCGTGGGGGAGATGACCAAGGGCGGCAACGGCTACGTGCCGTCCGTGCCGCTGCGGATCGCCGTACACGGCGGCCTGGACGCGATGGCGCTGCTGCTCACCGAGCACGGGGTGGTCCGGGGGGACGGCGACGTCGTCTTCCACGGCGCTCCCGTGCATCCGTCCGGCGCCGTACGACTCACGGCGGCGGGCGGCGGAACGGCCTGGCTCGACGTCGGCCTCCCGTCCGTCGAGGAACAGATCACCCGCGTCCTGGTCGTCGCCTCTACCGATCGCGGCGCGCTGCGTGACGTCGTCGGACCCGCCGTGGAGGCCTTCGCACCCGACGGCACCTCCGTCGTGCGGTACGACGTGACGGACGCCGCCGACGAGACGGCGATGGTGCTGGCCGAGCTGTACCGGCGCGCCGGCGGCTGGAAGTTCCGCGCCGTCGGCCAGGGCTACGCGAACGGCCTCGCCGGCCTGGCCACCGACCACGGCGTGGACGTGGCGGACGCGGGCGCGCCGACGCCGCCCGCTCCCTCGGGACCGGCCCCGGGGGCGATCCCGACCACACGGGTTCCGGCCCCGGCACCGGCACCGGCCCCGGCACCGGCCCCTGCTCCTGCGCCAGCTCCGGCTCCTGCGCCCGCTCCCGCGCCGGCGCCGGCGCCGGCGCCTGCTCCTGCGCCCGCTCCGGCGCCGGGCTTCGCGCCCCCGCCGGGCTTCGGGCCGCCGCCGGCGAAGGACTTCGGGGCCCCGCAGGCCCCGGGCTACGGAGCTCCGCAGACCCCGGGTTACGGAGCTCCGCAGGCACCCGGCTACGCGGCTCCGCAGGCACCTGGCTTCGGAGCCCCGACGCCGCCGGTGGCGCAGGTGCCGCCCGTGGCGGCGCCCGCGGCAGCGTCCGGGCCGGGCTGGTGGTCGTACGGGCCGGTGTTCGAGCCGTACACGCAGATCGGTCGGGACAACGACGTGATCACGGTCGACGGTCTGCCGCCGGGACCGGTCGTCGTCCAGCTCGACGTCGAGGGCGACGGGTACACGGGGATGTCGGTCCTCAACTGGCGCAACAAGGAGAAGGACTTCCTGGTCAACAGCACGGAGGAGGACTTCCGGGGCCGGGTGCTCGCCACGGTGCCCAAGAACGGGACCCTGCGGCTGAAGGTGGAGGCGGAGGGGCCTTGGCGGGTGGAGGTGTCGCCGCTGGCGGCGGCCCGGCGCCTGACGGAGGAGGAGACGGACTTCCGCGGCCCCGAGGTGCTTTTGCACACGGGGGGCGTGGCCGACCTGGCCATCCACTACCGCGGTGACGAGAACCTCATCGTCAACGTCTTCGAACTCCACGGACACGACGACCACACCGCGCTGCCCGAGGACGAGAACGTCGTCAACGAGATCGGCAAGCGCCGCGAGACCGTTCCGCTGCCCGAGGGGCCGCTCGTGGTGCAGTTCGAGATGGCGGACGGCCCGTGGCGGGCCCACCTCAAGCGGGTGCAGCCGCCGACTCGGCAGGGGCGCTTCAGGTGAGCGTCGGGTAGTCGGTGTAGCCGGTCTCGCCGCCCACGTACATCAGGTGGGCGTCGCGGATCGGGTTGAGCGAGGCGCCGACCCGCATCCGGGCGACCAGGTCGGGATTGGCCAGGAACGAACGGCCGAGGGAGACCAGGTCGGCGCCGGCCGCGAGGAGCCGCTCACCGGCACCTCGCCCGCCGTCGGCGGGCAGGGGGCCGGGCCAGGGCAGGGCCGGGTTCGCGATGAGCGCGCCCGGCCAGGCGGCGCGCAGCGTGTGGAAGAGCGGCCGGTCGGGGTCCGCGAACACGAAGTGCAGGTATGCGAGGCCCAGGTCGCTCAGCGCGTCGAGGAGCGCCGGGTACACCGCGTCGACGTCGTCCTCCGACATGCCGTTGGCGGTGACACCCGGAGCGATGCGCACTCCCACCCGCTCGGGGCCGATCGCCTCGGCCACCGCGCGGACGACCTCCACCGTGAACCGGATGCGGTGCGCGACGGAGCCGCCGTAGCCGTCGGTACGCCGGTTGGTGGCCCCGGACAGGAACTGGTGCAGCAGATAGCCGTTGGCGGAGTGCACCTCGACCCCCGAGAATCCGGCGTCCACCGCCCGGCGTGCCGCAGCGGCGAAGTCGGCGACGGTGGAAGCGATCTGAGCTTCCGTCATCTCCAGCGGCACCACTGCCTCCTGGTGCCCGGAGGGCGTGAATACCGTGTCGGGAAGCGGTACGGGAGACGGGGCCAGCGGGTGGTGCCCGCTCGTCTCGGGGTGCCCCACCCTCCCGCCGTGCTGCAACTGGAGGAACATCTGCCCGCCGGCGTCCCGCACCGCCTCGGTGACCCGCCGCCACCCGGCCACGTGCGCGTCGTCGTAGATCGCGGGGATGTTGGGGTACGTGGCCCCCACGGCGTTCGGCGTCGCCGCCTCCGCGATGATCAGCCCGGCCGAGGCGCGCTGGGCGTAGTACGTGGCCATGATCGGCTCCGGCACACCCGTCGCGCTCGCCCGGTTCCGGGTCATCGGAGCCATGACCAGCCGGTTCTTCAGGCGCAGCGTGCCGAGGCGGGCGGGCTGGAACAGCGGGGAGGCCTCGTGGCCCGTGGGGACGGGGACGGTGCCGGTCGCGGTGTCGGTGTCGGTGTCCGTCGTGAGCGTGTCGGCCGGCGTGATCTCGGTCGTGATCTCGGTCGTGGTCGTGGTCGTGGTGGTGGTCATGGTCGTGCTCCCTCGTCCTTGTTCCCGTCAGGGCGGCGAGCCCCGCTGGACCAAGGTCGCGCAGGCCGCTTCGGGATCGCTGACGGTTCGCTGATGGTCCGCCGAAAGCCGGATGATCATGGGTGTGTAGGGTTCCCGTCATGAGGTTCGGGGTGCTCGGTCCGGTCGCGGTGTGGAATGCCGACGGCGAACCGGTGCGGGTGCCCGAGACCAAGGTGCGGGCGCTCCTCGCCGACCTCCTCGCGCACGAGGGCCGCCCCGTGCCGACGGACCGGCTCGTCCACGACATCTGGGGCGACGCCGTCCCGGGTAACCCCGCCAACGCGCTCCAGGCCAAGGTCTCCCAACTGCGCAGGGCCATCGGCCGCGACCGGGTCTCCCACCAACCGGCCGGCTACCGGCTGCGCCTCGACGACGGGACGGCCGAGATCGACGCCGACCGCTTCCGTGCGCTCGCGGCCCGGGCCCGCCTCGCCACCGAACCACGCGCCCGGGCGGCCCTGTTCACGGAGGCCCTCGACCTGTGGCGGGGGCCCGCGTACGCGGACTTCGCCGACGAGGAGTTCGTCCGCCCGGCGGCCCAGCGCCTCGCCGAGGAGCGCCTCGCCGTCGTCGAGGAACAGGCCGAGGCGCGGCTGGAGTTCGGCGACCCCTCGCTCCTCGCCGAGACGGCCGCGCTCGTCACCGACCACCCGCTGCGCGAGCGCCTGCGCGCCGTGCGCATCCGCGCCCTCTACGACGCCGGACGCCAGAGCGAGGCGGTCGCCGCGTACACGGAACTCCGCACCCTGCTCGCCGACGAGCTCGGCCTCGACCCGAGCCCCCGACTCGCCTCCCTCTACGAGGCGATACTGCGCCAGGACGCCGAACTCACCCCCTCCACCACGCCCGCACCCGAGCCGGAGGCCGTACCCGCGTCTGGATCCACGCGCGTGCCCCCGGCCGTACCCGCGCCCGTGTCCGTACCTGCGTCCGTGTCCGTACTCGCGCCAGCGTCCGTACCTGCGCCAGCGTCCGTACCTGCGCCCGCGCCCGTACCTGCGTCTGCGTCCGTGCCCGTACCCGCGCCCGTACCTGCGTCCGCGCTTGTCCCCGCGTCCATCCCCGCACGCGCGCTCGTGCCCACGTCCGTACCTGCCTCCGCGTCCGTTCCGGACTCCCGCGCCTCCGAGCCGCCCGTCCCGGACCCGTACCGGGGCGGCGCACGTCGTCGGCATCTGCCGGTCCCCACGACGGCGCTGATCGGGCGCGGGTCGGACCTGGAGGCGGTCGGGCGGCTCCTCGGGGCCGAGCGGCTGGTCACGCTGACCGGGCCGGGCGGGGTGGGCAAGACCCGGCTCGCCCTGGAGGTCGCCGAGCGGCTCTCCCGTGATCCGGACGGCGGGGCGCCGGACGGCGTGTGGCTGGTCGAGTTCGCCGGGCTGCCCGCCGAGACGGCGGGGAGCGCCGATCTCGTCCAGGCGGTGGCCGTGGCGCTCGACGTCCGCGACTCGGCGTCGCCGGGACGCGGCGCGGCCGGCCCGTCGGAAGCGCTGCTCGCCGCACTGAGGGACCGCGAGGCGCTGATCGTCCTCGACAACTGCGAGCACGTGATCGAACCGGCCGCCGATCTGGTCGCGTCCCTGCTGCACCGCGCGCCGGGGCTGAGCGTCCTCGCCACGAGCCGGGAGTCCCTGCGGCTGCCCGGCGAGGCGGTGTACGCGGTCGACCCCCTCGGTCCCGCTGCCGCCGCCAGGCTCTTCACGGAACGGGCGGTGGCGGCGGCGCCGGGCTTCGCGCCCGAGGGCGAGTACGGGGACGAGCACGGGGACGGGAACGGGAACGAGCAGGGGCAGGCCGGCGGCGGCGGGGCCGGCGGCGGGGCCGGTGGCGGGGATGGCGACGGAGAGGGCGAACGCGACGGCGACGGGGCGCTGAGCACCCGGGACGCCATCGCGGAGATCTGCCGCCGCCTCGACGGCCTTCCCCTCGCTCTGGAGCTCGCCGCCACGCGGGTGCGTGCGGTAGGGGTACGGGAGTTGGCGGCGCGGCTCGGTGACCGGTTCCGGCTCCTCGCGTCGGGGCAGCGGGGGCTGCCGGCCCGGCAGCAGACCCTGCGGGCGGTCATCGACTGGAGCTGGGACCTGCTCGAACCGCCCGAGCGGGCCGTGCTGCGCAGGCTGGCCGTCCCGGCCGGAAGCTGCGCGCTGGAGGCGGCGGAGGCGGTCTGCGCGGGCGACGGCATCGCGCGGGAGGACGTTCTCGACCTGGTGGGCCGCCTGGTCGACCGGTCCCTCGTCATGACGGTCGCCACCGCGGCCGGGCCGCGCTACCGCCTGCTCGAATCGGTCGCCGTCTACGCACGCGACCGACTCCACGAAGCACGGGAGTGGGAGAGCGCGTCGGCCCGCCACGTCCGGTACTACCTCGACGTCGCCGAACGCGCCGAACCCCACCTGCGCGGCACCCGGCAGCGAGTCTGGCTCGCCCGGCTGGACGCCGAGGCCCCCAACACACGCGCGGCCCTCGACCACGCCCTCCGCACCGGCGACACCGGGAGCGCCGAGCGACTCGCCACCGCCCTGTGCCCCTGG
Source organism: Streptomyces sp. LMG1-1-1.1 (assembly GCF_040815545.1). Lineage (NCBI taxonomy): Bacteria > Bacillati > Actinomycetota > Actinomycetes > Kitasatosporales > Streptomycetaceae > Streptomyces > Streptomyces sp. LMG1-1-1.1. The sequence goes on from NZ_JBFPNH010000001.1 coordinate 428,127, forward strand.
TGGCTGCTGCGCGGTCGCCTGCACGAAGCGCGCCGTACGCTCGCCGCCGTACTGGAGGCCGCGCCCGGCGACCGATCGGCCGAACTCCGCGTCCTGCACGGGGCGTTCGCCATGATGACCGAAGGGCGGGCGCCGGAAGCGGACTGCCCCGAAGCGGAGATCGCCGACCCCGTACGTCGTGGCCGCGCACTGTGGCTGTTCGCGTACAGCCTCTACCACGCGGGTGATCCGACGGCGGCGCGGGACGTCAACGCGCGTGCCCTCGCACCGTTCACCGAAGCCGGCGATCCGTGGGGTGTCGCCGCCGCCCGGGCACTGCGCGCGCACACCGCGTTCGCCGCCGGGGACCTGGCCACCGCGCGCGACGAGGGTGTCGGCGCCGCGCACGCCTTCCGGGAACTCGGCGACGGATGGGGCGAGTTGCAGACCGTTCCCGTCCTCGCCGCACTCGCCGAGATCGAGGGCGACTACGCCTCCGCCACCGCACGGCAGACCGAAGGGCTGCGGCTCGCCGAAGGGCTCGGCCTCCCCGCGGAGACGTCGGCCCGCCTCGCGGGCCTGGGGCGTCTCGCGCTCCTGGACGGCGCCTGGGAGAAGGCCCGCGACCTGCACGAGCGGGCCCGGCGCGCGGCGGCCGACCAAGGCCACATGTTCGGCGAGGTGTTCGCGCTCATGGGCCTCGCCCTCGGCGCCCGCCGCTCGGGCGACCTCGACGCCGCCGAACACCACCTGCGGACCATGCGCGACGCCTACCCGTCGTCGACCGCCGGAAAGCACCTGATCCACGTCGAACTCGGCTTCACCGCCGAACTCCGAGGCCACGCCGAACGAGCCGCCACCTACCAGGCCCGCGGCCTCGCCTTCGCCCGCGCCCTTGCCGACCCCCGCGCCCTCGCCCTCTCCCTCGAAGGAACCGCCGGCGCCTCCGCCCTCCCCGGCGACACCCCCGGCCTCACCCGCGCCGCCCTCCTCCTCGGTGCCGCGGACACCGCCCGCCGCACCGCCGGCTCCCCCCTCCCCGAAGCCGAACGCACCGACGTGAACCGCATCGCCGCCGCCGCCCGTGCCGGCCTCGGCAACCCCTCGTACGACGCCGCATTCCGCAAGGGCGCCGCCCTCCCGCTCACCGAAGCAGTCCGCGTGGCCGCCGGGCCCTGACGCCTCTCCGGGAGGGCGTGACCTGCGGGAACACGGCACGCGGGACCGGGAAGCGCGGGAACGTGCCGCGCGGGGAGGGCGCGTGGCGCGGGAAGCCGGCCGGTGCCGCGCCGGGCGGGACCGGACCGGACCGGGAGAGAAGCGGGATCGGGCGGCCGGCCCGAGTGCCGTGTCCTTACCTGTGCATGAACACGTAACGGACCGATCGCTGGCCCACACGTCGCGACGGGCTGCGGCGTTCGAGACCTTGGCCGCGTCGATCAGCTCGCGCAGCGCGTCGGCTGCCTGGGGATGCAGCGGGACCATGCGCTCGGTGGAGGTCCTGCCGACCAGGATCCGCAACCGTGGGTGCTGCCCGACCGTGCAGGGCCCGACGAGGACGAAGTCGCGGCGGCGCGTGCCGCGGTGCGCGCGCTGCTCGACCTCGCGGGTCGTACGGGAGGACAGGCCAGGCGGCAAGCGCCGGGTCGCCTACGTCGTGGCGGCGTCCGGCGAGGCCCTGACTGTGGAGGACTGCGCCGGAGCGTGACGGCCCGGCTGCCCGAGTACGCGGTGCCGTCGGGTTCGTCGTCCTCGACGAGCTCCTCGTACGGTCAATTGAAAGCTCGACCGCCGGGCCCTGCCGCCCCCCGACACCGGTGCCGGGTTCGAGGGAGGCCGCGCCCCGCGCAACCCGGTCGAGGAGACCCAGCCGGTCGTCCCGGAAGCGAACTCCGTTGGACAGCCACTGTTCTGTGTCCACGCCGTGTCCGGCATGAGTTGCGGGTACGCCGGTCTGCTTCCGCACCTCGCCCGATCGGCGAGTTCGCGCATTACGACGGGGAGCGCGTCGGTGAGTCCGGCGAGGAGGCAGTGTTCGGCGAGGACGGTGATGTCGGCGAGGGCGGTCGCGGACTGGGCCCGGACCTCGGCCTTGGCGGTGGCGGCCTCGACGGTGGTGCCCCAGACGCCGGCCTCGGCGACCTGGACGTGCAGCTCGGGTTCCCAGCGGAGCCGCCAGGTCTCGCGGAAGGTGCCGGTGCCGGCTCGTCCGGCGCCCGGTTCGCCCAAGCCGACGCCGAGGAGCCGATCCTCGGACCGGGACCGGCCGGTCATTGCGCTCCAGACACACAAGCTGGGCGGACCGCACGGGGCGACCTCGTCCGTCGAGGAGATGGCCGACGGGCTACCTCGCCGAGACCTGCCGGATCCAGCCGACCGGCCTCTACCCCCGGCTCGGCCGGTCGTTCGGCGATCCGGTCGCGCACGCCGTCGCCGCCCGGTTTGAAGCGTCCGGGAAGAGGTGGCCCTGCTTGCGTTCTTCGACTCGTCTCCGCTGCCCGAAGGGTTCCGCGCACCCGAGGTCGACGGCCGGCACGTGTTGACCGCCCTCCTCGGTACCGCCGGCGGGACGGTGCCGGTGCGCCGCCCGGACGCGACGCCCGACACCGCGGAATGGCCGAGGCGTCCCTCCGCGCGGCCGACCGTCCTCGGAGTGCTGGAGCACGCGCAGGCGGCGTCGCGGCCGTCGTGGCGGGCATCTTCGACGACCCGTGGATGCCCTACCGCGCTACCGGTACGTACCCGACGCCGGGTTCGGCGGCGACGCCGTGTTCTTCGACGCCACCGGCACACCTGCGCCCCTCTCGGGGGCTGAGGCCTGGGCGCCGTACGTGCCCGGCCGCGTCGGGAGTTCGCCGTCGACCGCGAGCACGCCGCCCGGATGGCCGACGCGGAGCCGCTGCGGGCGATCGGCCGGGGCCTGGCCCCGCAGGCCGCGTCCCGCCCGCGTCTGAACCAGGGGCACGATGCGGGGCCCCTAAGGCGAATGCAACCCGGCTCCAACGCGAATCCCACGCGGATCCCACGCGCATCCCACGCGGATCCACCACCGTACGGCCCCTACGCGTGCGCGCCCCGTACCCGCCGCCCCCGCCCCCGCCTTTACCGCGCCGCCGAACTGCCCGCATACTGCCGCCTGGCCAGCCGGGTCGGCGCAGCGATGCTGCTTAGCGGTGGGGGACCTCCGTACGATCGGCCAGGCGTTGTGAGTGGGGCGGTCCGGCCTCCGGAGGAAGTCAGGGAGATGGTGGAGCAGTCCGGTTGGAGGGTCGGTGTCGCCTCGGCCCCGGTGCATCACGGCGAAATTCTGCAGGGCGTGTTTCCGTACCAGGGTCGGCTGACCAGGGGACTGGTCACACTGCCCTGCGGCGTCCACACGACGCGTGCCTCGTTCGTGCCGGAGCGGGGCGAGGAGTTCACCGTGTCTCCAGCCTGGAAGACGAAGGCCTTGCGTGCTGCACAGCTCGCCACCGAGGTCTGCGTCGCGTCCGGCGAGGGGCCTGTCGGCGGGCACCTCGAACTCACCGGTGACGTCCCGTTGTGCCGGGGTTTCGGGTCGTCGACGAGCGACGTGTTGGCCGCTGTGTGGGCCGTAGAGGACGCCTTGGTTCGCCCGCTGCCGGTCGAGGAGATCGCGCGGATCGCCGTGCGGGCCGAGACGGCATCGGACTCCCTCATGTTCGAGGGGAGTTCGGTGCTCTTCGCCCAGCGGGAGGGCGAGGTGATCGAGGACTTCGGCTACCGCATGCCGGTGGTACGGGTGCTCGGCTTCGGGTCGCGGCCCGAGAACGAGGGCAAGGGCGTCGACACCGTGGCCTTCGCGCCCGCCGAGTACGACAGCGCGGAAATCGACCTGTTCGCCGAGCTCCGGGTGATGCTGCGCGAGGCCATCCACGGCAAGGACGTCGCTCTCATGGGGGCGGTCGCCTCCGCGAGTACCGACATCAATCAGCGCCACCTGCCCATCCCTCGCCTCGACGGCCTGCGCGCCGTCGTGCGGGAGACGGGCGCCCTCGGTATCCAGACTGCGCACAGCGGCGACATCGCGGGGTTGCTGTACGACCGCGACGACCCCGACGTCGAGGCCCGCACCGAGCGCGGCAAGCGACTGCTGCACGACATCGGCATCCACGAGCAGTGGATCTTCACGACGGGTGACTGACATGACAACGACCACGCTCGCGGGCGCCGTCGGACTGCACGACCCGGTGGTGGACGCCACCGAGCCGTCCCGTGTCATCCGGGTGGGCGCGCGCCGCGGCTTCGACGACGTGATGACGCGGGGGGCCCAGGCATGAGCGCTCCTCTCCTGCTCCTCGTCGAGTCCAACACCACCGGCACCGGGCGCCAGTTCGCCCAGCGGGCCCGCGCGCTCGGGGCCGAGCCCGTGCTGCTCAGCGCCGACCCCGCCCGGTACCCGTACGCCGCCGAGGACGGGCTGCGCACCGTCGTGGTCGACACCGCGGACGGTGACGCCCTGTGGGCCGCCGTGACCGCGCTCGCGGGCGGAGCGCGGATCGCCGGCGCACTCTCCAGCTCCGAGTACTACGTGGCCACGGCCGCGGACCTGGCCCGGCGGCTCGGGCTGCCCGGTCCGTCCGCCGACGCCGTCCGGGCCTGCCGGGACAAGTCACAGCAGCGCCGCACCCTGGCCGGCGCCGGGGTGCCCGTGCCGCGCTTCTCGGTGGCCGGCGACGTCGCGGAGGCGCTTGCCGCCGCCCAGAGGATCGGCGGTCCCGTCGTCGTCAAGCCGGTGCAGGGCTCGGGAAGCCTCGGCGTACGGCTCTGCCGCGACGGTGACGAGGTCGCCGCCCACGCCCACGGGCTGCTGGCCGCCACCGTCAACGAGCGCGGACTGAGCACCCCCGGCGTGGTGCTCGTCGAGCAGTACCTGACCGGACGCGAGTTCTCCGTGGAGGTCTTCGGCGAAGAGGCCGTCGTCACCGTCGCCAAGCACGTCGGTGCGCCGCCGGTGTTCGTCGAGACCGGACACGACGTGCCCGCGATGCTGCCCGCGGCGCACGCCGCCGCGCTCGTCGACAGCGCCGTCCACGCCGTCAAGGCCCTCCGCCTCGGCTGGGGCGCCGCCCACGTCGAACTCCGGCTCGACGGCGACGTCGCCCGCGTCATCGAAGTCAATCCCCGGCTTGCCGGCGGCATGATCCCGGAACTCGTGCGCCGGGCCCGCGGCGTCGACCTCGTCGGCGCCCAGGTGCGCGCCGCCCTCGGCGAGCACGTCGACCTCACGGGTGCGGCGGACGCCGTCGGCGCCGCCTCCATCCGGTTCCTCACGGCCGGCACCGCCGGCGTCCTCGCGGACGTCACCGCCGCCGAAGCCGCGGCCCGCGCGGTGCCCGGTGTCGTCGACACCGCCCTCTACCGCCCGGCCGGAACCCCGGTCGAACCAGCCGAGGACTTCCGGGGCCGCGTCGGCCACGTGATCGCGGCCGGCCCGACCCCGGAGCGGACGGCCGCGGCCGCCGAGACCGCCCTCGCCCACGGACTGACCACCGCGCTGAAGCACGTCGCGGCCCCGGAGCCGCGGGATGCGGTACGGGAATGAGCGGCGACGAAGCTCCCGCCCGCGCCCCCGCCGAACCCGTCACCAGGTCGAGCCCCGTGACCGGCGCCGGTGCCGACAACGGGCGGCAGCGCACCGGTCTCGCCCCGCGTGCCTACCGCACACACCGTCGAGGCCTTGCGCACCACCTGTGGCTGCTCAGGGTGTCCGACCCGGCGGCCGACGCTCCGGGAAGCGCGCCGTCGGGAGTGGAGGTCACCAGCCGAATCGGCGGTTGACCAGGGTGGCGAATTCGTCGAAGGTCAGGACGCGGTCGCCGTTGCGGTCGGCCTCGTCGAACAGCGCGGACGACGCGTCGTCGTCGCCGACGCCCCATGCCGGGATCACGCCGCGCGCGGCGAGGGTGGGGCCCTTGGCGCGGAGGGCGCTGATGACCTCGGCCCGCGTGAGCGTGCCGTCGTGGTCGAGGTCGAGCGCGTCGAAGAGGGTACGGGCCTTGTCGCTCATGGCGTGTTCCTGTCCGGTGTCCACTGGTCGCGTTCCCCGGGTCGTACGTGGTCCGCGGGCGTCGGATCGGCCGACGCGTGCCGTAGGGAAGGACGCGCGGGCGGCCCGTGAAGTTGCCTGCGGAATTCCTTCGTCCGCGGAGTGAGCTCGCCGGGGGGCCGAGGTTGTCCACAGGTTCGCGGTGGAACGGACCGGGGTGTCGGCGGGGGCGGCTAGGCTTCGGGAATGGTCCTTTCCGACGTATCCACCGAGATCTCCGACGCCGCGCGGGTCCTTCACCGTGTCTTCGGGTACAGCGCCTTCCGGGGTGAGCAGCAGGAGATCATCGAGCAGGTGGTCGGTGGCGGCGACGCGCTCGTGCTGATGCCGACCGGCGGCGGCAAGTCCCTCTGCTACCAGATTCCGGCCCTGGTCAGAGACGGTACGGGGGTGGTGATCTCGCCGCTGATCGCGCTGATGCAGGACCAGGTGGACGCGCTGAGGGCGCTCGGGGTGCGGGCCGGTTTCCTCAACTCGACGCAGGACCCGTACGAGCGGCAGGCGGTCGAGCAGGCGTTTCTCGCGGGTGAGCTCGACCTGCTGTACCTGGCCCCGGAGCGCCTGCGGACCGAGGGCACTCAGCGGCTGCTCGACCGGGGCACGGTGTCGCTCTTCGCGATCGACGAGGCGCACTGCGTCGCCCAGTGGGGCCACGACTTCCGGCCCGACTACCTCGCCCTGTCCATGCTGCACGAGCGCTGGCCGAAGGTGCCGCGGATCGCGCTGACCGCGACGGCGACGGAGGCCACGCACGCCGAGATCGCGGCGCGGCTCGGGCTTGAGGAGGCGCGGCACTTCGTCGCGGGATTCGACCGGCCCAACATCCAGTACCGGATCGTCCCCAAGAACAACCCGCTCAAGCAGCTGCTCGAACTGATCAGGACGGAGCACGAGGGGGACGCCGGAGTCGTCTACTGCCTCTCGCGCTCGTCGGTGGAGAAGACCGCGGCCGCGCTGGTGGAGCACGGCATCGACGCGGTGCCGTACCACGCGGGCATGGACGCCCGTGCGCGGGCGGCCAACCAGGCCCGGTTCCTGCGGGAGGACGGCGTCGTCGTGGTCGCGACGATCGCGTTCGGCATGGGCATCGACAAGCCGGACGTGCGGTTCGTCGCGCACCTCGACCTGCCGAAGTCCGTGGAGGGCTACTACCAGGAGACCGGCCGTGCCGGCCGTGACGGGGAACCGGCCACGGCGTGGTTGGCGTACGGCCTCCAGGACGTGGTCCAGCAGCGCAAGCTCATCGACGGCTCCGAGGGCGACGAGGCGCACCGCCGGGCGCTCGGCATGCACCTGGACGCCATGCTCGCGCTCTGCGAGACCGTCGACTGCCGCCGGGTCCGGCTCCTCGCGTACTTCGGGCAGTCCGGCGAGCCGTGCGGCAACTGCGACACCTGTCTGACGCCGGCCGAGTCCTGGGACGGGACGGTCGCGGCGCAGAAGCTGCTGTCCACGATCTGGCGCCTGGCCAAGGAACGGCGCCAGAAGTTCGGCGCGGGTCAGATCATCGACATCCTCCAGGGCAAGAAGACGGCCAAGGTCATCCAGTTCGACCACGACGGGCTGTCGGTCTTCGGTGTCGGCTCCGACCTCGGCACGGCGGAGTGGCGGGGTGTCGTCCGCCAGCTCCTCGCGCAGGGGCTGCTCGCGGTGGAGGGGGACTACGGCACGCTCGTCCTCACCGAGCTCAGTGGCGAGGTGCTCGGCGGTCGCCGGACCGTGCACCTGCGCAAGGAGAAGGCCGCCGCACCGTCCCGGAAGGAGTCCGGGTCGCGCTCGGGCAAGAGCGCCCGCGTGCCCGTCGACCTGCCGGCCGCAGCCGTCCCGGTCTTCGAGGCCCTGCGCGCCTGGCGGGCCGAGACCGCGCGCGAGCAGGGCGTCCCCGCGTACGTCGTCTTCCACGACGCGACCCTCCGCGAGATCGCGACCCTCTTCCCCGGCACCGTCGAGGAGCTCGGCACGGTCGGCGGCGTCGGCGAGGCCAAGCTCGCCAAGTACGCCGACGGCGTCCTCGCCGCCCTGGCGGAGTGCGAGGCCCCCGCCGCCGGCCCGGCGGCCGACTCGACGGCGCCCGCTCCGGCCGCCCCCGCCCACGGAGCTCCCGCTCCGTCGCCCGCCGCCGGTCCGGCCTCCACGCCGGCCGCGTCGACCCCGCCGACCACGCCGGCCGGGTCCTCCGGGCCCTCCGTTCCGGTGGGGCGGTCGTCCGCGCCGTACGACGACGAGCCGCCGCTCTTCGGCGACGACGAGACCGAGCCGCCCTGGGACGAATGGGAGTAGCGGGCACGCGCCCGGCCGGGACCCGGCCGGGCGGTCGGACCGTAGGCGGGGTGAGACTGGCGGTCAGACCGGCTGCGGAGCGAGACGAGGGGGGTAAACCGGCTGCGCAGCGAGACGGGGGGCGGACCGGCTGCGGAGTGAGACGGCGGTCAGACCGGCTGCGGGGTGAGGCGGGCGAGGCCCCTGCGGTCGTAGTAGTGGGTCATGGCGAAGCCGAAGAGCAGGGCGGCGGCGGTGCCGATCGCGATCATGATCCAGCCCCGGGCGAGGCCCGCGTCGGCCTGGGCCTCGAAGTAGAGGATCGCCCGGACACCGGCGCTGAGCTGGTGCATCGGCTCGAAGATGCCGAGGAAGCGGTAGAAGCCGGGTGTGGCCTCCAGGGGGACGGTCGCGCCGGACGAGGGGAGGGCCAGGGCGATGAAGACGAACATCGAGACGAGCTGGCCGATGCCGCCGAAGGCGGCGTTGATGGCCTGGACGCCGAGGCCGACGGCGACCGTCGCGCAGTAGGAGAAGAGCCACAGCATCGGCAGGTGCGAGGCGTCCATGCCGAGGAGCCAGATCGTCGCCAGCATGACGAGCGTCGTGGTCAGGAGCGCGATCCCGGCCGTCATGACCATCTTCAGGACGAGGGTCTGGGTGCGGCTGACGGGCACGGTCGGTCGGCGCGTGTGCCAGGGGCCGAGCTCGCTGTCCGCGTAGCCGAGGGCGGTGTCGACGCCCGTGTTGACGAGGTTCCCGCCGATGAAGCCGCTGAGGACGAGCAGCAGGGTGTAGTAGAAGGCGGTCAGGCCCAGCCCGCTGTGGGCACCGATGGGATGCCCGGGGCGGGTGACGACGGCGACCGGATCGGCCAGGAGCAGCCGCGTGGTGGGCACGGTGGAGGTGGCCGAGAGCTGCTTGCCGATGGTCAGTGACGCCTGGTGGGCCGCGTTCTGGTTGATCTGGGCGGTCAGGGACGACCCGAGGCTGCCGAGGCCGGGGTTGGTGAGCACGGTGAGTGTCGGCCGTACCGTCGCCCGGTTCGTGGTCAGGGCCGCGACGGACGCGGTGAAGTCCTCGGGGACGACCAGCGCCCCGAAGACCTTCCCCGAGGCGAGCGCGTCCTGGGCCTCCTCGCGGCCGAGCAGGTGCCACTCCACGGAGTTCTTCCCCTGGGAGGCCGAGACGATCGCGTCGCTGATCTGCTGCCCCAGGTTCTCCCGCTGCCCCGGCAGCGGGCTGCCCCGGTCCTCGTCGACGAGGGCGACGGGCAGCCGGTGCAGGTTCTCGGACGGGTTGAGGATGCCGCCCGTGTAGAGGAGCGAGAGCAGCAGGGCGACCAGGGCGCTGAGGATCGCCGGTACGAGCCACAGCTTGGGGTTCCGGAGCAGGCGCCCCGCACGGACCTGGGGTCCCTGCGCGTGCGTGGAGTGCGAGGAGTCGGGGGTGTTCGGGGAGGTCATGGTGCCATCGTCGACCGGCGGGCCCTCCGAGCCGGGAATTGCGGACGATTCGGGCGGGGTGGGTGTGTCGGGCACTCCGTTTGCGGACCGGTGGAGCCCGCGTTTCAGTGGGAGCGACCCCCACGCGTCCCAGGAGTAGACATGTCGATGGCGTTCGGTTCCCCCTCTGGCTCGTCCGATCCGTTCAGCGACATGCTGAACCGGTTCTTCGGCATGTCGCCGGCGTCGTCGCCCCCGGCGGTGCAGCGCGTCCCCATCGGGAGGCTGCTGACGGAGTCGTCGCACGAACTCCTCGACACGGCAGCCCGCAAGGCGGTGAAGGACGGCACGCCCGACCTCGACACGGAGCACCTGCTGTGGGCGGCCACCCAGGTCGCCCCCGCCCGCAGACTGCTGTCCCAGGTCGGCGTGGACCCCGACGCGCTCGCCTCCCAGCTGGACCGGGTACTTCCGCGGGAGTCCGGCGAGTCGTCCGCCGAGCCCGGACTCACCCCGGCGGCGAAGCGCACGCTCGCCGCCGCCTACGGCCGGTCGCAGGCCGCCGGCGTGTCGTACATCGGCCCCGAGCACATCCTCGGCGCGCTCCTCCAGGACGCCGGCTCCGGCGCCACCCGGCTGCTCCGGACGGACGACGTGGACGTACAGAAGCTGCGCGGGCTCACCGAGCAGCCGGGCCGCGGGGACGGCGGCGCTCCCGCCGCGGCGAGGCAGCAGCAGCCGGCGACGACCCTCGACGAGTTCGGCAGGGACCTCACCGAGGAGGCGAGGGCGGGGAAGCTCGACCCCGTCGTCGGACGCGCCGAGGAGATCGAGCAGACCATCGAGATCCTCTCCCGCCGCTCCAAGAACAACCCGGTGCTCATCGGCGAGCCCGGCGTCGGGAAGACCGCCATCGTGGAGGGCCTCGCCCAGCGCATCATCGCGGACGAGGTGCCCGCGACCCTCAAGGGCAAGCGGGTCGTCTCCCTGGACCTCTCCGGCCTGGTGGCCGGCGCGCAGTACCGCGGACAGTTCGAGGAGCGCCTGAAGAAGGTCATCGAGGACGTCCAGAACGCGAGCGGCGAGATCATCGTCTTCATCGACGAACTGCACACGGTCGTCGGCGCGGGCGCGACGGGCGAGGGCGCGATGGACGCGGGCAACATGCTCAAGCCGGCCCTCGCGCGCGGCGAGCTCCAGCTGGTGGGGGCGACCACCATCGACGAGTACCGCAGGCACATCGAGAAGGACGCCGCCCTCGAACGCCGCTTCCAGCCCGTGCTCATCCCGGAGCCGACGGTCGAGGAGACCGTCCAGATCCTCGAAGGACTGCGGGACGCGTACGAGGCCCACCACCAGGTCCGGTTCGCCGACGGAGCCCTCGCGGCGGCCGCGGAACTCTCCGACCGCTACATCAGCGACCGCTTCCTGCCCGACAAGGCCATCGACCTGATGGACCAGGCCGGCGCCCGCGTACGGCTCCGCGGCAGCGGACGTTCCACCGAGGTGATCAGCCGGGAGGACCGCCTCGCCAAGCTGCGGCGCGAGAAGGACCAGGCCGTCGCCGGCGAGGAGTTCGAGAAGGCGTCCGACCTGAAGCGGGAGATCGCCGAGGTGGAGGGCGAGCTGGCCGGTATCGAGGAGCGCCGCGAGGGCGTCGTCTCGGTGACGGCCGCCGACATCGCCGACATCGTCTCCCGGCGCACGGGCATCCCCGTATCCCAGCTCACCGCCAGCGAGAAGGAGAAGCTCCTCAAGCTGGAGGAGGAGATGCACGCCAGGATCGTCGGCCAGGACGAGGCGGTCACCGCGGTCTCCGAAGCCGTGCGCCGCAACCGCGCCGGCATGGGCGACCCGGACCGCCCGGTCGGCTCGTTCCTCTTCCTCGGCCCCACCGGCGTCGGCAAGACCGAGCTCGCCAAGACCCTCGCCGAGCTGCTGTTCGGCGACGAGGACCGCATGATCCGGTTCGACATGAGCGAGTTCCAGGAGAAGCACACGGTCGCCCGGCTCGTCGGAGCGCCGCCCGGATACGTCGGTTACGAGGAGGCCGGCCAGCTCACCGAGAAGGTCAGGCGCCAGCCGTACAGCGTGGTCCTCTTCGACGAGGTGGAGAAGGGGCACCCGGACGTCTTCAACACGCTGCTCCAGATCCTCGACGACGGGCGCCTCACCGACGGCCAGGGCCGCACGGTCGACTTCCGCCACTGCGTCGTCATCATGACCTCCAACATCGGCGCGCACCGCATCCTCGCCCACGAGGGCGACGCGGCCGAGCTCAAGGACGAGCTGATGGTGGACCTGCGGGAACGTTTCCTGCCCGAGTTCCTCAACCGCATCGACGACATCATCGTCTTCCACAGCCTCACCGAGGACGACCTGTCCGAGATCGTCGAACACCTCCTGGACCGCAGCAAGCGCCGCGTCCACGCCCAGGGCATGACCCTGGAGGTCACCGAGGCCGCGAAGAAGCTGCTCGTCGCCCACGGCCACCAGCCGGCGTTCGGCGCCCGCCCGCTGCGGCGCACCATCCAGACCGAGCTCGACAACCGGGTCGCCTCGCTGCTCCTCGGCGGCGAGGCCGATCCCGGCGACACCCTCGTCGCCGACGTCGTGGACGACTCGCTGCACTGCACCGTCCGCAAGGCGGAACCCGGCGCCGGGGCCGCCGCGGACGACCCGTCCGCGTCGGCCGCCGGCGCCTGAACCGCCGGGACGATCCGAGGGTGCCGGCCAGTCGGTGGCGGGCAGCGGGCCGCGCGCTGTCCCCCCGGGGCGCGCTGGCGCTGCAGAGCGTCGACGGCGCGCTGTCGTTCGCCGTCCGCGCGGCGGCGGCCATGGCGGTGCCCGCCCTGCCGATGGCCCTCGCGGGGCGCGCCGACCAGGCCGTCTACGTGGGCGGCGAAGAAGTCGCGCCTGACCCGCTTGGCGGTCATCTCCCAGGTGACGTGCTTGATGCCGTTCTCGCAGATATCCAGGTGCAGGCCCTTGGTGTCGTCGGGCCACGCGCAGCCGGGGCAGTCGAAACCGGTGTTCTCGTGGTTCATCCGCATGATCGCCCGCGGGCCGTCCACGAGGGCCTTCTCACGCAGGAGGAAGTGCGTCATGCTCTTGGCGGCGCCCCAGCCCGCGGCGGGGTGGTGGTACGGCTCGAAGCCCGGTTCGCCTTCGGGGGTGGGTCCCACCCGGTGTTCCAGGGGTTCCTGCCCGTCCCGGGCGGTGTTCTTGTCCTGGTCGGTGCTCACGGGCTTCACCCTCTCGCCCAGCCGAAGCGTGGGCACGGTGGGACACGTGGACCCCTCTGCGCAGGCTAAGCCCGGCGTTTTCGGCCTGCCACTCGGTGCGGGCACCGCTCCGTCGGGCCGCGTACCGCCTCGGTGCGGGCACCGCTCGTTCGGGCTGCGTACCGGATCATGCCCCCCTACGCTGACGCTGTCCCCTTCCTCCGCTTTCCGATCCTTTTCGTGGGAGCCGGCCTTCTCCGTGGGAGCGCCATGGTCGTACCGCAGCCCGTAGTGGCGTCGCCGCCGCGAGCGGCCGTGTTCCTGGTGGTCACCGTCAACCCCGGCGGCGAGACCACCGTGCGGGACGTGCTCCAGGACCTGACGGGCCTGACCCGTTCCGTGGCGTTCCGCGCCCCCGACGACCGCCTCAGCTGCATCGCCGGCATCGGCTCGGACGGATGGGACCGGCTCGTCGGCGGTCCGCGCCCCCGCGAGCTGCACCCCTTCGTGCCCCTGCGCGGACCCCGGCACCGGGCGCCCGCCACGCCCGGCGACCTCCTCTTCCACCTGCGCGCCCGCCGCATGGACCTCTGTTTCGAGCTGGCCCGGCTGATCGTGGAGGGGCTCGGCGCCGCGGTGACCGTCGTCGACGAGGTGCACGGCTTCACCTATTTCGACCAGCGCGATCTGCTGGGATTCGTCGACGGCAGTGAGAACCCGACGGGCACGACCGCCTTCGACGCGGTCCACATCGGCGACGAGGACGCGGAGTTCCGGGGCGGCAGTTATGTCATCGTGCAGAAGTACGTGCACGACATGGCCGCGTGGGACGCGCTCACCGACGAGGAGCAGGGGAACGTCGTCGGACGCGGCAAGACGTCCAACGTCGAACTCCCCGACGACGTGAAGCCCGCGAACTCGCACGTCGCCCTGAACACGATCCTCGACGAGGACGGCGTCCAGCAGCAGATCCTGCGCGACAACATGCCGTTCGGACAGGTCGGCACCGGCGAGTTCGGCACGTACTTCATCGGGTACGCGCGGACGCCCGCCGTCACCGAACGCATGCTGCGCAACATGTTCCTCGGCGATCCGCCGGGCAACACGGACCGCATCCTCGACTTCTCCCGGGCCGTGACCGGCGGCCTCTTCTTCGTACCGAGCGCCGACCTCCTCGACGACCTTCCCGCCGCGCCGCGGGCCGCCGTCGCCGTCCCCGGGGACTCCCTGGGCATCGGCGGCCTGAAAGGAGCCTGAGCCCATGACGACCCCCGACGTCACGAACAACCTGCACCGCGAACTCGCCCCGATCACCCCCGCCGCCTGGGCCGAGATCGAGGACGAGGCCCGCCGCACCTTCCGGCGCCACGTCGCGGGCCGCCGCGTCGTCGACGTCCCCGACCCGGCGGGACCCCGCCTCGCCGCCGTCGGCACCGGGCACCTCACCGCGATGGACCCGCCCGCCCCCGGCGTCACCGCGCGGCTGCGCGAGGCGAAGCCGCTCGTCGAGCTCAGGGTGCCGTTCACCGTCGACCGGGCCGCCGTGGACGACGTCGAGCGCGGCTCCAAGGACTCCGACTGGCAGCCCGTCAAGGACGCGGCCAGGACCATGGCCTTCGTCGAGGACCGGGCCATCTTCGACGGGTACGGGGCGGCCGGCGTCGACGGTCTGCGCGCCCGGAGCTCCAACCCGGTGGTCCGGCTGCCCCAGAAGCCGAGCGACTATCCGGACGCGGTCAGCCGGGCCCTGACCTCGCTGCGCCTCGCGGGCGTCGACGGACCGTACGCGCTGCTCCTCGGCGCCGACCAGTACCGGGCGGTCAGCGAGACCTCCGACCACGGCTACCCGATCGCGGCGCACCTCGGCCGGATGCTGGACGGTTCCCCGATCTGGGCGCCCGCACTGAGCGGCGGCTTCGTGCTGTCGACCCGCGGCGGTGACTTCGAGCTGCTCATCGGCCAGGACGTGGCGATCGGCTACACGGGGCACGACGACAACAGCATCCACCTGTACTTCCACGAGACGCTGACCTTCCTGACGTACACGGACGAGGCCGTGGTCGTCCTGGAGGCCTGAGCGGTGCGCCGCCTGATCAACGGCGCCGTGACCAGGCTCGCCGGTTCGGCGCTCGCCGGGGCCGCGACCGGCGCGGTCGTCGCCGGGCCGACCGACGCGCCGCTCGGTGTCCTCGCGGGCATCGCCACGGCGGAGACCCTCTTCGTGGTCACCGGATGGCTCGTCCTGTGGCCCATGGACGCCACTACGACCCACCGCAACGTCCGGCGCCAGGAGTTCCGGCCGGTCGTCGAGGAGCTCGCCGTCGTCGGGACCGCGGTCTGCGGTCTCGTCGGCATCGTCGTGATGCTGGTCATCGGCCAGTCGGACCTGAGCCACGCGGCGGCGGCCACCGCCCTCTGCGGGGTCTTCATGGCCTGGGCGGCCCTCCACCTGACGTACGCCACGCGGTACGCGTACCTCTACTACGCGCTGAAGCCAGGCGGCGGGATCGACTTCAACTCCCCGATCCCGCCGCGGTACAGCGACTTCCTCTACTTCAGCTACAACCTGGGCATGACGTACCAGGTCTCCGACACGAACGTCTCCAGCACCGGGGTCCGCGCGGTCGCCCTGCGCCACTGCCTGCTGTCGTACGTCTTCGGCGCCAGCATCCTGGCCACCACGATCAACCTGGTGACCAATGTGGTCACGGGCTGACCCGCCGCTCCGGCGGAGCCGGTCAGCGCCGCCACCACGGTTCGCGCACGGAGCGGCTCTCGTCGCTCGTGCAGCCCAGACCGTTGGAGATCTCCTCGGTGTCCAGGTTCCAGCCCACCACGCCGTCGCCCCGGCGGCCCAGCTCGATCAGGCGGTCGCTCGTGGTCTCGGTGCCGCTGGTGACCCGGCAGGTGACCACGGTCGTCCAGGACTGCCCGTTCAGGGCCGAGGCGAAGGCGAGCAGGGGTAGCACGACCACGGCCAGGCAGGCCGCGGCCCACTGCTCGACGGAGGCCGCCCGGCGCAGCCAGTCCGGAGGCCGGTAGTCGTCGCTCCCGGCCTTCCCGTCGCCGCCCGGGTGGCCGTGCCCGTGGCCGCGGTGCGGCCGGCGCCGTCCGGTGCGGTACTCCACCACCACGCCCTTGCGCAGCGCGTACGCCGCGAGGCCGGTGGCCAGCCCCCACCAGGGCCCGAAGAAGCAGGCGTCGATGACCCCCACCGCGATCGGGTTGACGACGGTGAGGGCCGCCCGCCGGGCCGCCCCGGCGAGGCCCCCGCCCAGCGGGATCGCGCCGCGCGCGGCGAACAGCGCGAACACCACCCGGGACACGACGACGCCGAGGACGGAGCCGAGGAGCGGATCGGTGATGACCATGCCGAGCACCACGTCGGGCCAGTTGGCCGGCTCCATGCCGACGAGGACGTCACCGACCGCGTCGCCGCCGCCGACCGTGTACGCCACCTTGGTGATCGGCAGGGCGAGCGCCAGGGCCATCAGGACGGTGTGCCCGGGACCGCCCTTGCGGTCGACCTCCTTGGCCTCGTTCGCGGGTTCGCGGTCGGTGGCGGTGTCCGGCACGGCGGTCAGCCGAGCGAGAGCACGACCGCCGTGGTCCGCCCCGCGGGCGTCGCGTACGTCACGGTGTCGCCGGCGCGGTGGCCGAGGAGCGACCGGCCGAGCGGGCTGTCAGCCGTCACGAGGGCGGAGTCCTGGGCGTCGGCGAGCTCGCCGATGTGGAAGGCCGACTCCGTGCCGTCCGCGAAGCGCACGGTCACGGAACTGCCGACGCCGATGGTGCCGGTGGAGGGGGCTCCGGCGGCGCCCCCTTCCCGGAGCCGTCCGTCGATCTCGGCGATGCGGGCGTCGAGCCGGCCGAGCTGGTCGGCCCGCTGCAACTCGTCCGCCTGGTCGGCCCGGTCGCCGACCTCGTCGTCGGGGGCGCCGAGGGCGGCGGCCACGCTCGCGCGTTCGGTGCGCAGATCGGCGAGCTCCCGCCGGAGCGCCTCGCCGGCCGCGGCGCTGAGGGGTTCGGGTCCACCGGTCATTGCTGCTCCCGTTCTGCGACGGCACGTCGGAGTGCCGGGTGAAAGTGACGAAAAGGGGCATTTCGAGACTAACAGCGGATCGCCGCACCGGGACGGTGACGCGGAAGGCGGGAGGGCGAGACACACCCCGCCGACACCGACGGCACCTCCCGCCCTCCCCGCGCCGCCGCCGGCGAGAAGACCGGCCGTCACCCCTTCGGACCCGTACGGCGCCGCCGGCACCCGGATGTTAGGTTGCGGTGCTCCGGGCCACCGGCTCAGCCGGTCGCCCCCCCGGCCGAGAGGGAGAAGCCGACGATGGCCGTCATCCACCACACGACGATGCAGCCCACCAAGCTGGAGTTGCTGACCGAGTGGCTGCCCACCCGCGCCTGGTACACCGCGACCGAAGGCGGGCCGCGACCGGCGAAGGCCGGCGGCTTCCGGCTCGACGACCCGGCGGGCGAGGTCGGCATCGAGTTCATGGCGGTGACCGACGGGCCCGAGGACGACGCCGTCGTCCACCTCATCCCCATGACCTACCGCGGAGCCCCGCTCCAGGGCGCCGAGCACGCCCTCATCGGCACCTCCGAACACGGCGTCCTCGGCACCCGCTGGATCTACGACGGCACCCACGACCCGGTCCTCGTCGCCCAGTTGTACGCCCTCCTCGCCGGCCGCGCCCAGGCGCAGCACCAGTCCGTGGACGACACCCCCGACCCCACCGTCGCCGCCACCCTCGCCGCGGACGCCGACGCCGCCGAACTGGTCCGGGCCACCGACGGACCCGACCGCACCGACATCCTCGTACGGCCCCTCGGAGCCCCCGCCGGCGCCGAACTCACCCTCCGCGTACGGCGCGTGCTGCGCCCCGGCCCGGACACCGCCCCGGCCGCCGGCCGTGTCACCGCCGAATGGCGACTCCCGGACGGAACCACCGCCCGCGGCGCCTACGCCGACGTCCTCGCCGCCGGCGCGGTCGGCTAGACCCAGTTGACCTCCGCCGCGGCGAGCAGCGGGTCGTCCACCAGCTCCCACAGGGGGACGGCGAAGTTGCCCGTGCGGTAGCGGCCGCCGAAGTGGAGGCCGAGGACGCGGTGGTCGGAGAGGTCGAAGACCGGGGAGCCGCTGTTGCCGCCGAGCGTGGAGCAGTCGTGCCGCATCACCAGGCCGCCCGGCGTGCACTCGGTCGCGACCCCGGGCTGGAGCCGCTTGACGTTGTAGACGTCCATGAAGATCCGGCGCATCGACTCGGGCTCGTTGCGCCGGCCGTCCCAGGCCGGGTACCCCACCACGTACACCGGACGCCCCGGCACGCTCGCCGGGGCGTCCGCCGCCACCGCGAGCGGCGTGGGCAGGGCGCCGTCCGCCGACGGCTCGACCCGCAGCAGGGCCATGTCGACATCGGGATGGACGCCGACCACCTCGACGATCTCGTACGGGGCCGTGGCCGCGTGCGGTTCGCCCTCGACGGGCAGCTCCTCCGCCGGATCGACGCGCGCCGACATCCCGTACTCGAACGACCAGCGTCCGCGGCCCTCCTCGAACCGGCTGAACTCCACCGCCACATGACGGTTCGTCATGACCGTGCGCGGACCGACGAGGAACGCCGTGCCGATCCAGTCGAGCCGGGGATGCCCGCTCACCTCGACCCGGCCGACCCGCAGGAGCGACTCGCGGATCGCCTGCCGGTGCCCGTCGAGCACCGACCACTCGTCCCGCTGCGGGGCGAAGTCCTGGCGCTGCACCAGGATCGCCGGGCGGCCCTCCAGGAGGACGATCGCCTCCACACCGAACGACTCGTCCCCGTCGAGCTCGTCCTCGCGGTGCGCCGCCAGCTTCTCCAGGCCGCTGACCCCCGCCTCCAGGACGCGGGCCCGCTCCTCGCGGGCGAAGCGGGAGATCTCGGCCGCCGGAGCCACGTCGGCGGGGAGCTCCAGCGAGGACTCGGCGATCTCCGCCTCCAGATCCGCGCGCACCCGCGCCGCGACCTCCCGCAGATCACCGAAGATCTCCTCGGCACCGGTCGCGACCGGTGACACGCTCCGCGGTCCCTTCGACATGCTCCCTCACCTCGGCTTCCCGTTCGTGTGCCCTCCGGGGGCCGGCCGCCCCGACTGGGCCGCCATGACCTCCTCGTACAACTCCGGCCGGAAATCCCGGAGATGAGCGAGGATGCCGCTCATCTGGGTGCCGACGTTCACGAACCGGGTCTTCCCGCCCTGGAACTCGACCTCGTCGACCTTCCGCGTCCCGCGGTGCAGCCCCACCACCGTCCAGTCGTCGAGGCAGACCGGCGAACCGGAGGAACCGCCGCGCGTGTCGGTGAAGTACAGGATGTCGTGCTCGTCGGCCCGGTAGACCAGGTTGTTGCGCAGCGCGACCCGCTTCGGCAGACCGCCCGGGTGCTGGATGATGTTGACCGGTACGCGCTGCCGCTCCCGGACCAGCAGCGGCCGGGTGGCGATCTTCAACGTCGGCCGCACGTCCTGGTCGGGCGCGAGCCGCACGATGGCGTAGTCGAGCGCCGCGTCCCAGGCGGCGAGCTCGCCCGCCGTCGCCTCCGGCGCCGCCGCCGCGTTCTCGACGAAGTCGAAGCGCGAACGCGACATGACCGCCTGGAGCCGCAGGTCCTCGTCGCTCACATAGGGCCGCACGCCCGACTCCCACGAACGGGCCATCACCACGTGGTGGTTGGTGATCAGCAGCCCCGGCGCGAGCATCCAGCCGGTGCCGCCGTGCGGATACGAGGGGAGGAGCGGCGCCCCCGACTCGTACGGCGGGATCCGCAGCAGCGCCACGGAGGCACCGGCCCGGATGCCGCCGTGCAGGAACTCGTACGGCACGGTGTCGTCCTGGAGGACGATCTCCTCCTTCATCTCCCCGGGCATCATCTCCGCGGGCAGCTCCGCCTCGCCCGTGATCTCGCGGGCCACGGCGTCGAGCGCACCCTGGAGGACGGCCCGGGGGCCCTGCTCGCGGACGTGCTCGATCGCGTTGTGCAGCCAGATCTCCAGCGGCACGAGACCGTCGAGCAGCCGCTCGACCTGGTTCATCGCGTTCAGGTCGGCGTGGGCCTGCTCCCGGGGGTCGTCGAGCGGTTCGAGCGTCGCCGTGAAGTACCCCGGGATGCCCTTGAGCAGCGCGGGGCGCAGCGCGCGGTCGGCGAGCCCCGCCTCCATGGCCGCGTTGCGGACCCTGACGAGCTCCTCCTGCGGCAGGAACGGCACCTTGCGCAGCGCCGCCCCCGCGGCGTTCGGCGGCGGCCTCGTCCACAGGCCGGTGCCGCCGTGCCGGGGGCGCGGGCCGGACAGGGGGCCCGGCGGCGCACCGGCCGGCGCGCCGCCCTCCGGAGCCGGACCGTGCGGGCCCGAGTCCATCGCGGAGGCGACCCCGAGGAGCAGGTCCCCGCTGCCGTCCCGGAGGGTCAGCACCTGCCGTGCCACACCGTCCAGGGTGCCGCGCCGCCGCGCCTCCCGCAGATCCCGCTCGATCCGCGCGAGATCCGGGCGGTCCGTGCCGGGGACCGGATCGGCCTCGCCGGCCGCCGAATCCAGGATGCGGGCCAGCGGCACCCGCAGCGCCGGCTCGTCGGTCAGGGTGGTGTCGATCCAGCGGGCGAGCTCGGTGATGACCGCCTCCTCGTCCGCCGGGAGCCCCACCAGCCGCAGCGTGTGCTCCAGGAGCCGGGGGTCGGCCCGGCAGGCCGTGGCCGCCGCCGTACGGGCCAGCGACGGCTGCCGGGCCAGGTCCGCGTCCGGCATGCCCCGCAACGTCCTGGCGAGCCGCTCCTCGGCCGGCGCGGCGTCGACGTCGGCGAGCGCGGCGAGCCGGGACCGGGCGACGAGGACGCCCAGCGACTCGTACCGCAGCCCGAGGCCCGCCGCGAGCTCCTCCGCCTCCTGGAGGTCGCGGTCCGCCTCCGCGAACTCGCCCGCGTCCTGCGCGAGCCGCGCCGACAGCTGGAGCAGTTCGAGCTGGGTCTCCGCGCAGCCCGCCTCCTCCGCCCGGTCCACGGCCCGCTCGGCGCCCGCGCGGGCCTCCGCCGACCGGCCGGACCGGGCGAGGGTCTCCGCGAGCAGCGCGTGCAGCCTGCTGCACGGCGTCCACGGCCGCCGCTCCGCCAGCCGCTGCGCCGCCGCCTCCACGTACCCCTGGGTGAGCAGGTCCTCGACCTCGCGCGCGGCGATCCGCTCCCAGTCCTCCTGGTCGGCCTCGGTCATGATCTGGTCGGGCACGTGGCCGCCGATCCGCCCGAGGAGGAACGCGGCCGAGCGGTGCGCCATCTCCCGGTGCGTCGACCCGCCCAGGTAGGGGGCGACGCCGGGCTCCCAACGGGCCTCGACCGTACGGGGGTTCTCGCCGAGCCGGAGCCGGTGGTAGATCTCCTCGGCGCGGGCCCTGACTCCCTCGCGGGCCGCGTAGTACGCGACGGCCCTGCGGTCCACGGCCCGCATCAGATCGGTCCGCGCGCGGTCCGAGAGCCGCAGCATGATGGCCCGCAGGTCGGCCCGGTGCCGGATGGCCTCCGGTCCGGCCGACTCCATCAGGTCGACCCGGGACGTCAGCAGCCCGTAGAGCCGCCGCGCCTCCGCCGCGGTGTCCACCCGGAGCCCCGCCGGCCCGGCCAGCACCTCCCGCACCAGGTCGGGCGTGATGAACCGGAGCGCCAGGCCCGCCTGCACGAGGGCCCGGACGTCGTCCTCCGCGATGTGCTTGAGGAGACGGTCGTACAGCGTGCCCTGGATGAGCATCTGGTCGACCAGCCGGTCGAAGTACCGCCGCCGGGACGGCAGTCCGCGCAGCAGCTCGCCCAGCGAGGGGGAGTCGGTGCCGAGGGCGACCGCCGTACGGGCCGCGAGGCGCAGACTCAGCGGATGGCCGCCGATCCGGTCCGCGAGGTCCTCGGCGAGCGGCTCGTCGTCCACCCCTGAGGACATCAGCAGGTCCACCGACGCCCGGTGGTCCAACTCGGTCAGCTCCATCGAACGGGGGGTGAGGACCCGGGCCGGGTGGTCGATCGGCGCGCGCCCCGAGACGATGAACCGCAGGCGCGAGTAGGCGGCGCGGAGCGCCGTCCAGATCGCCCACATCCTCGCGATCACGGGGGAGCCCCGGTACTGGGCCTCCTCGAAGGAGTCGACGACGACGAGGAGCGGCGGCGCCGAGCCGCCCGGCCCGGGCCGGACCGCCCGGGCGACCAGCGACGCGACCCGGTGGGCGAGCTCCTGCTCGCGGGCGCTGGCCCGGGCGTGGAAGTCGGACGAGTAGTCGCGGCCCATCGTGGCGCGGGTGCCGGCCAGCTGGTACAGCTCGTCGAGCTCGTTGCGCTCGCCGCGCTGGACCGCGGCCGTCCGCTCGCACTCGTCCGCGAGCGCGTCGAACTCGGCGCGCAGCGCCGGATGGTGGACGCCGAGCTGCCGGGCCATCTCCGCGATCACGGTGGCGGGTTCGTGGATCGACAGCGTCGGACGGGCGAAGTCGATGTAGGCGAAGGGGAACCCGGTGGGCGAGGCGGCCAGCGCGTCGACGAGGAACTTCGCGAGCAGCGTGCTCTTGCCGATGCCGCCCACGCCGTACAGCAGGACGGGCGGCTCCGCCGGCTCCTCCGGAAGGGCCAGATAGGCGTGCAGGGAGTCCAGTTCGGCGGTGCGGCCGTGGAACGTCCCCTGGATCAGCCGGTGCATCGGCTGGAGCAGCCGCGCCTTCTCCAGCCGGTGCTGCACGTCGTCGACCGCGGGCAGGCCGGTCACGCCCGGGACCCGGCTCAGCCACAGGACCGCCTGAAGCGTGTCGGAGAGCTCCTCCACGGGGTCCTGGAGCGGAGGCGGGGGCGGCCCGTCGAGGCCCCGTCCCGCCGCGGCGAGCGGCGGGCCGCCACCCGCCAGGAGGGCGAGAGCCACCCGCTCCGGCCCCGGACCCGGGGGACGCAGACCGATGTTGGCCCGGAGGGCGCGCAGTGCGACGTCCGGGCCGGGGAGGCCCGCGAGCGTCGCGTCGCGGACCTCGGGCTTGAGCGTCCACACCGTGGCCGGCGCCCCACCCGGCGACGGCAGGCCGGTGCAGTCGTCGACGAGTTCGAGAACCGCCCGCCCGGTGGCCCGCTCCTCGCCCGGCAGCCGCAGCTGCGCCGGGTCGAACTCCTGGAGCAGGCAGGCCGCCTCACGGTACGACCTGCGCAGGTCGGGCAGGGCGGCGACGGGCGCGGCGAGACCGGTGCGCAGCGCGTCACGGAGCAGCGGTCCGGCCTCCCCGGGCTCCGGCGCCGGGGTCCGGGGCAGTGCCCGGCGGAGCCGTACGACGTCCTCCACGGCCGTGCACACCCTGCGCATGTAACTGTCGCCGTTCGCTGGCGCCTCGACGGCCCGGAGCACCTCGGCGACGGCCGTCTCCGTCAGCTCGCCGGCGGTCCCCTCCTGCCCCGGGGCGAGCGTATCGGCGAAGAACGCGCGGAAGAAGGACCGGAGATCGCCCTCTTCCACCAGGCGGGTGGTGTCCCGGCACTCGTTCTTGCGTATCTCGTACGGGAGTTGGCGCATCGTCGTCGCGTAGCCCAGCAGCACGAGGCGGGGCACGGTCTCGGCCCGCACCGGGGTGTGCTCGTAGACGGCCCGGGCCAGGACGCCGATGCAGTCCCACACGTCCGACTGCGGGTCGAGCTTGTCGCAGTCGTCGAGCACCAGCCAGAACCGGTCCTCGGCGGCCGTCGCCCGTGCGACGATCCGGTGGGCGGCGTCCTCGAAGCACGGCAGTGGATCGTTCAACCGTGTGGGGTTCAACAGGACCTCGTCGGCCCCCGGCCCCGACACGAAGGCCGACAGCCGCTCCATCAGGCGGGCCGCCGTGGACGTGCGGGACAGCGTCACCCGCACCGGACGGAACCCGCAGTGCTGCCCGAGGTGCCGGATCAGCTCGTAGGTGTACGACCGCCCGCTGTCCGGCGGCCCGTCGACGACGAGCACCGTCTGCTCCGGATCCGCCAGGAAGCCCCGCAGCTTCTCCCGCAGTTCGCTCCGGTCGAGGAACACCTCGGTGCCGTGCTTCAGGAGCAGACTGTCGAACGGATCCCGCGGCGACCGCCGCAACCGCTCGTCCTCCCGCAACCGCGTGAGCAGGTTGCGGGCCTCCGCGCCCTGCTCGAACGCGTGCGGATCGTCGATCGCCCCCAGCGCGTCGAGACCCGCCAGCACCGCGAGCAGCCTCCGCTGGTGCGCGATGTCCCGCCGCGCCGCCCCGACCACCAGCAGCGCGTTCCGGTCCGCGTCCGGCGTCAGCGCCAGATCCTCCACGAAGTCCGCCGGCAACCCCGCGCGCAGCAGTCCCTGCCGAGGCTCAGCGGTGTCGAGGAGATGATCCCGCACCCAACTGGCCACGAGCCCCCACTCCGTCTCGGTGAGCGGCATACCGCACCTACCCGGCGCTCTTCGCGCAGCGCCGGTCGCTCCGACGCCGGAGGTGATCCCTTCCAATCGTTCCACCGCCCCGAACCCCCCGCAATCGCGGCCTACGGGGGGTGCGGTACCGGGGTGCGGTCAGGCGTGCAGCACGATGTCGTCGTACGACTCCAGGCGCCGCCACCGCTCCTCGGGGCCGCGCGCCGGCGGCAGCACGTCCACGTCCGGCAGCGGCCCGAACTCCAGCTCGGTGATCTCCGCGACGTCCGAGACCGGCACCTGGTACGTGCGGAAGGGGCCGAGCGGCGGCGGCGCGCCTGCCGTCGCGCCCGCCAGGGCCCGCTCGGCGTCCCGGCTCAGGTCGGGGCTCTGGTCCAGGACGTACGCGGCGGCGGCCAGAGCCCCGTCCTGGACGAACGCGGCCACCTTCCAGAACCGCAGCGGCACCTGGATGCCCCGGTACGGAGGGTCGGCGTCCTGGAGTACCGGCCCGGTGAGGACCGTCAGCTTCCGGTCGTACTCGGCGGCGTGGTCGAGGAGGTAGTTCTCCAGCCCCTGCCAGAGCTGTTTCCCCTGGTTGAAGACGTCGGCCTGCGGAGCCGCGTTGGTGAAGTGGAAGGTGTCGGTGTTGGCCCGATGCGCGACGCCCGGCGCACCCCAGACCGGGTCGAGCCGGCGGACCAGATGGCCGCGGTCGAGGCTGTTGTTCCGGTAGACGTCGTCGCCCGCCTGCTGCTCCTCGGGCAGCCGGGGATCGAACAGCCAGACGTCGTCACGGGGCACGTCCTCCAGGAGCTCCCGCCCCTCGATGCACACGGCCGTCGAGGCCGCGAGCCGCCGGTCGGGCCGGAACACCACGGTGAAGTGCGTGTACGGCAGGACCACGGTCTCCACCGTGTCCCGCGCCGGGAGCGGCAGCGGGACCACGGGGCCGAGGAAGTTCTCGTCGTAGCCGGTGCGGTCGGCGAGGGCGGACCGGACGGCGCCGTCGCCCGGGACGGCCGGGTCGGTCGGAGGGGGCGGGGGAGGAGAAGGGTTCATAGGATGGAAGTACCGCGTGGAGGGGGTCGTGCGCGGTACAGGAGGACAGGCCACCCGATCAGACGCTTCCGGCATCTCCTCCGCTTTCCACCTGGAGGCACCTCATGGCCACCGGACTCTCCGTGCATGTCGGACTCAACCGGGTCGACCCGGCCCGTTACGAGGGCTGGGAAGGCACGTTGGTCGCATGTGAGAACGACGCGCACGACATGGCGCGGCTCGCGCGGGCCGCGGGATTCGAGACGACGACGCTGCTCACCCCCGACGGGACGGTCGCGAACGTGACGGCGGTGCTCGGCGAGGCCGCCGGGCGGCTCGGTCCCGGCGACATCCTGTTCCTCAGCTACTCGGGGCACGGCGGGCAGGTGCCCGACACCTCCGACAAGGACGACGAGCCGGACGCGCTGGACGAGACCCTCGTCCTGTACGACCGGCAGTTCCTCGACGACGAGGTCCGGCGGGCCTTCCGGGCCTTCGACGACGACGTGCGGATCGTCGCCCTCTTCGACTGCTGCCACAGCGGCAGCAGCATCGAGGCGCCCGGCGGTACGGGGGACGACACCCGGGGCCGGTACATGCCCGAGCCGCAGCAGAGACAGCTCTACGACCGCGACCGGGACTTCCTCGCGGAGCTCCGCCGCTCGCTCGCCGCGTCCGCGTCCGCCGACGGGCAGGGCCCCGACGCCGTGCTCGTCTCGGCCTGCCAGGACGACCAGGTCGCCGCCGACGGGGACGTCAACGGAGCCTTCACCGAAGCCGTCCTGAACACCTGGGCCGACGGCACCTTCCGGGGCGACTACCGCACGTTCCACCAGGCGGTCCAGGACGCACTGCCCCGGACCCAGCGCCCGAACCTCTACACGACGGGCTCGCCCGACGAGGCGTTCCTCGGCCAGCGGCCGTTCACGATCTGACGGCCGCCCCGCGCGCGGTGGGCTCCGGCCGGGTCCTCACGGCCGGAGCGCCGTCGCCAGCTGCGCGCGGGAGCGGACGTCGAGCTTCTGGTAGATCCGGGTCAGCCGCGCCTCGACCGTCTTCACGCTCAGGTACAGCTTCGCCGCCGCCTCCTGGTTGCTGGCGCCCTGGCACACGAGCCGCGCGAGCCGCAGCTCACCCTCCGTCAGCGAGGACAGCGCCGGCAGCGCCTCCTCCGCCCCGGAACCCGACCCGGGCCCGTCGCCCGCCCCGACCGCCGGCGGCTCGCCCGCGAGCGCCAGCCACGGAGCCGCCCCGGCCCGCTCGAACACCGCCGCCGCGGCGTGCAGGGCACTCTGCGCCGCCGACCGCCGCCGCCGGCGCCGCTCCACCCGGGCCAGCGCGATCAGCGCACGCCCCCGCTCCAGCGGCAGCCGCGCCCGGCCGAAGCTGTCGGCCGTACGGGTGAGCAGATCCGCCGCCTCGTCCGTCCGCCCCTCGGCCGCGAGCCACAGGGCGTACGCCCGGTCGCAGCCGAGCAGGACCGTGGACCGCCCGAGCCGCTCCGCCACCGGCCGCACCTCCGCGAGGAGCGCCAGCGCCTCGTCGGCCGCGTCCTGGGCGAGCAGCGCCTCGGCCAGCTCCTCGTGCCAGCGCAGCATCGACGGGTCCACGGTCGACTGGGCGCGCTCGTCGGCCTGCACCCGCCGCAGCGTCTCCAAGGCGGCGGCCACGTCCCCGTTGATCAGCTGGACCCGGCCGAGCGCGTACCGGCTGCGGGAGAGGAAGACCCGGTCGCCCTCCTCCTCGGAGGCCTGCACGCTGCGGCGCGCGTAGCTCGCGGCCCGCGCGAAACTGCCGCCCGCCGTCTCCGCGAGCGCCAGCGCGTACCAGGCGGGACCGGGGGAGAGACCCGCCTCCAGGGTGAGGGCGAGCGACTGCCCGGCATGCGCGAGGGCCGCGCCGCACGGGCCGATCCGGGACTCGATCTCGGCGAGCGTGCTGAGCAGCTCGATGGCGTCCTCGACGGAGCCGCGCCGCTGCACCAGTGGGAGCAGCGCGCCGAGTTCGTCGCGGGCCTCCACGAGCCGCCCGTCGAACAGGGCGTGGCGGATCGTCAGGATCTGTGCGGCGTTGCGGATCCCGAGCGGGCGTTCGGCCAGCTCCAGGGCACGGGCCTGGGCGAGCACGGCCTCCGCGTCCGGCGAGCCGAGGGCCCGCTCCATCCGCGCCTGGACGGTCAGCGCCTGCGCCGCCGTGCGCGGGTCCCCCATCGAGGCGGCCAGCGCGGCCGATTCGACCGCCGCCGCCCGGGAGCGCTCAGGATCGCCGTCCGCCAGGACGTACTTGACGGCGAGCCGCAGCTGCACGGCGGCCCGCAGCGCGGTGTTCCCCTCGGAGTCCTCCATGGCGTGGACGTACATCTCGTCGAGCCCGGTCAGCCCCTGGCCCGCCGTGTCGAGCACCGCGAGCCGCGCCCGCACCCGGTCGGAGGGCGACGCGTCCCGGGCGAGCAGATCGGTGGCGGCCCGCATGGCGAGGTCGGCACGGGCCGCGCGCGCGGCCTCCTCGGCGGCGTCGACGAGCCGTGCGATGCGCTGCCCGCCGTGCCGGCCCGGCGTCGACTCGGCGGCGAGCAGGGCGAGTTCGGCGGCGAGCGCGCTGTTCCCGCGCCGCCGGGCCAGATCGGCGGCGGCCGCGACCTCGGCGGCGAGCTCCTCGTCCGGGGAGTCGGTGGCCAGCGCCCGGTGGCGTACGGCCTCCACGGGGTCGTCCACGACCTCGGCGAGGGCCGCGTGTCCGGCGCTCCGCTCCGCCCAGCACGCGTCGTGCACCAGCGTGGAGGGCAGCAGTCCGGCGGTGAAGGTCACCGACCCGTCCTCGGCCAGCGACACGAGGCCGGCCCGCTCGGCCGCCGCGAGATCCGCCTCCGCGTTGGGCCGCCCGGCCCGGCGGACCAGGGTCGCCGAGGGGCGCAGCGCCAGCGCGGCGAGCAGCAGCGTCTCGCGCACGGCGGCGGGCGCGGCGCCCAGGAGTTGGCGGGCGAGGTCGCGGGCCCGGCCGGAGAGCGTCAGCGCCTCCGCGTGGTGCAGCGGGGTCCTGGCGTCGGCGAGGGACCGCCCCACGGCGAGCGCGAGGCGCGGATTGCCGCCGCTCGCCCGGTGGATGCGGCCGGCCATCCGGGACGGCAGCCGGTGGTGGATGAGGAGTTCGGCGATCTCGTCGGCGGCCAGCGGCGGGACGAGCAGCACGTCCGCCTCGGACGGCACCCACAGGTGCGTGGCGTGGGGGTCCTCCGGGCGGTGCTGCTCGCGGTAGGGCTCGTGGACCTCGCCGTACGGTTCCGGGGTCTCCACGGCCACCACCCGCAGGGCGGGCGGCGCCAGGTGGAGGGCGAACCGCAGCAGGTCCGCGCTGTCCGCGTCGACGTGCTGCACTCCGTCGACGACGAGCAGGACGGGGCCGCTGCCGGTCAGGGCGCGCAGGATGCGGGCGATGCCGAGGCGCAGGGCGATCGGGTCCCAGCCGCCGGCGTCGATCGGCGCCTCGCGGCAGAGCATGGCGACGGCGGTGCGCTGGGGGCCGGGCAGTTCGTCGAAGACGCCGGAGGCGAGGACCCCGGGTGCCGGTGCCATGGGTCCGGGCACCGGGGAGGTGACCGTCGCCGCGGCGGAGGCGACGAGCGCGGCCGCGGCCGCGCCGGGTATGTCCCGGTCGGACGGCAGCGGCGCCAGCCACACCACGGTCTCGCCGCGCGCCTCGGCGCGGGCCGCTTCGGCCAGGGCGAGTTCGGTCTTGCCGACGCCGGCGGGTCCGGTGAGCAGGGCGCGGCCCCGTGCGTGCAGGGCGCGTTCGATGCGGGCGAGGAGTTCCTCGCGGCCCACCGGGGCAGCGCGGTGCGGTGCTGTCGTCACTGTCCACCACCTCCGGCCCTCGGGTCCCGGCCCATGAGCCCCGTGGGCAGAGGATACGGAGCCCACCGGAGGAGTCCAGGCCCTGTGTCCGGCATACGGACAGGGGGCCTGGTGGGCAGCTGCCTCCCCCACGCCAGAACGCGCTCGTGGTATAGACCACGAGCGCGTCGCTGACCAGCAAGGATGCTGATGTGGGGGGTGGTTCAGTGGGATGTCACCGGTGGATCAGAAGGTGAGGCTCCACGAGTCGATGTAGCCGGTGTCACCCGAGGCCACATCCCGGACCTGCAGCTTCCAGGTGCCGTTGGCGACCTCGCTCGACGCGTCGACCGTGTACGTGGTCAGGACGTTGTCGGCGCTGTCGGAGGAGGAGGACGCCTTCAGGTTGCGCACCGTGCCGTCGGGGGCGATCAGGTCGATGACCAGGTCCCCGCGCCAGGTGTGCTTGATGTCCACGCCGACCTTGAGGGTGGCGGGCGCGTTGCCGGTGCGGCCGGTGACGGCGATCGAGGACGACACGGTGGTGTTGTCGACGATCGTCACGTCGGTCGCGTTGGTGAACACGTTGCCGCTCGGCGGGGTGGTGCCGAGGACCGCGTCCACGGACTTCGCGGAGTCGGCGATGCCGGTGCCGCAGCCGCCGGTGCAGGTGCCGGGCAGCGGGCGGGCGTTGGTCTTGATCGCGGACTCGATCTCGGCCGGCGTGAGGGTGCTCTTGGCCGACTTGAGGAGCGCGGCCAGGCCGGCGATGTGCGGCGCCGCCATCGAGGTGCCCTGGTAGGGCTTGTAGTTCTCGGTCGACTGGGTCGTCAGACCCGAGTTCAGCGTGGAGTAGATGCCGTTCTCGGGGGTGGTGACGGTACCGGGCGTGTCGGTCGAGCGGCGGGTCTCGCCGCCGGGCGCGGCCACGTCCACGATGGTGCCGTAGTTGGAGTAGTACGACCGGTTGCCCTCGCGGCTGGTCGACGCCACGGTGATGACGTTCGAGCAGTTCGCGGGAGTGAAGCCGGAGGCGTTCGCGTTGCTGTTGCCCGCGGCGACGACGACGGTGGTACCGCGCGAGACGGCGCCGTTGATCGCGGTCTGGTAGACGCTCGGGCAGGTGGCGCTGGCGCCACCCAGGCTCAGGTTGATGACCTTCGCCGGGTTCGCGTTGGCCGGGACGCCCGGCACGGTGCCGCCGGAGGCCCAGGTGATGGCGTCGGCGATGTCGGAGGACGAGCCGCCGCACTTGCCGAGCACCCGCACGGGCTGGATCTTCGCGTTGTACGCGATGCCCGCGATGCCCTTGGTGTTGTTCGTGACGGCGCCGATGGTGCCGGCCACGTGGGTGCCGTGCCAGGAGGAGTTGGAGGCGGTGGAGCCGGTGCCGCACTCGCCGGCGGTGGCGTTCCAGTCGCCCTCGTCCTTCGGGTCCGCGTCGCGGCCGTTGCCGTCGCGGGCGTCGGCGGAGGTCGAGATGAAGTCGTAGCCGGCGACGATGTTGCCCGCCACGTCCGAGTGGGTGGCGTAGCCGGTGTCGATCACGGCGACGGTGACGCCGGTGCCGGTCGTCTTGTCCCAGGCCGCAGGAACGTTCATGCCACCGGTGGGCTCGAAGAGGTCCCACTGCTTGGCGTAGTCGGTGTCGTTCGGCGTGACGGCCATCGCGTAAGCGCGGATGTCGGGCTCGACCGACGCGACGGACGGGTCGGCGCGGAACGCGTCCATGACCTCGGTCACGTCCTGCTTGGTCGCGCTGTCGCCCAGGTCGACGAGTGCGCCACCGCCGGCGAGGCGGCGCTCGAAGGAGAGCTTCTCGCCCGTCTTCGCGGCCTTCTCGGCCGTGTCGCTCTTCGCGGCGGTGTTGGAGCCGGCCTCGGCGGCCTGGCTCTTGTAGGTCACGATGACCTTCTCGACGGGGGCGCTGGGGAGCGCCCGCATCGTCTGCGAAGCCGGAGCCGGCTTCGGGGTGGCAGCGCCCGGGGCGGCGGCGATCGCCCCGGTCGTGGCAGCGGCGCCGAGGATCGCGGCGCTCGCGACCACGGATATGACTCTCCGCCTGGAACCGTTCAAGGTGTGGCCCTTTCGAGTACGACGTAACTGCGGAGCAGTGGCGGCGGCGCGGGTCCACGGGGCGAAGTGGGGTCGCGTCCGAGGTTCCCTGGGCTTGGGGGGCCCGTGCGCCGCCACCGGCGCGACGGCCCGGGTCAAGGCCGTCACCGGCGGACATCACCCTCCGCATGCACCTGTCAGGGTGCGCTGGGGGGATGATATCTGCCGGTGCGGAGGACAGTAGGGAACGGGGGGGTGAACCCGATACGGGGAAAACCCTTGTCACCCCTCACGGGGCCGAGGGGGTGCGGCGAGGGGAGATGCGCGGCCGAGGATCCGGGGCCCGGCGGGCGAAGGTGCGGGGCCCTTGCGGCGCACAGGATGCGGGGCCTTTCCGGCGGCCCCGCCGACGACTTGCGCACTCTGCCCGCCCGAGCGGCGGCGCTCCCTGGCGGTCGCCGTCGGTCGCGGTCGCCCGCGGTCGGTCCCGGGGACACGTGACCGGTTGAGGCAGATTATGCCTGTTCGTGGCGAGTTGTCATGATGTGCTGCAAGTCATGCCGAATCAGGGGCAGATGGGCGCGCACCGTCGGTGACGCGCCCCCGGCCCGGCGGTGTCAGCCCAGTTCGAGGCTGGTCACTCCGAAGACGCGCTCCGGCGCCACCGGGCGGACCGGCCCCGTGTACATCCGGGCCGTCTCGAAGGTCGGCTCCAGGCCGCGTTCCAGGGCGATGCGGGCGGCCTCCGGATTCGCCTCCGGCATGTCCACCGCGATCCGATCGGAGCCGAAGTCCCGCGCGGCGGCGGCGAGCCCGTCGAGCAGGGCCGCCGCATCCGCCGGGCTGTCCGCGAACAGCGGCCCCACCCTCGCCTCGTCCTGCGCCGGGCGGACCACCCCGAACCCGGTCGGGCGGCCGTCGACGACCCTCACCAGGGCGCGGTGGCCCGGCGTGGTCAGCCAGGCGGACAGGAAGCGCGGGCGGTCGGCGTGGTGACACCCGGCGTCGTACGCCGCGAGCGCCGCCGGGTCGACCTGCTCGGCGGCCACCACGCCACCCACCGGGCCGTCGGCCGCGGGCACCTCGCCCACGTACCGCGCCGTCCGGTACGCCGTCGCGAACCCCGAACGGCGGTAGTTGTCCTGCTGCGCCGGCACCCCGTCCAGCCCGACCGACCGCCCCCCGGCATGCGCGAGCGCGGTCCGCCACGTGGTCAGACCGTGCCCGAGGCCCCGGAATTCGGGGCGCACCAGATAGAAGCCGAGGAACGCGTACGCCTCGTCGTAGTTCACCACCGAAATGGCCGACACCGGCTCCCCGTCCACCCGCCCCATGAAGAACCCTCCCGGATCCTGCGCGAAGAACGCCGGCGCGTCCGACAGGCCGGGATTCCACCCCTCCTCGGCCGCCCAGGAACGCACCAGCTCCCAGTCCCGCGGCGTGGCCCTAGCGACGGAGAGCGAACCGGGGGAAGCGGAGGTCATGGCATTCCTTCAACGGCCGGGAACGGGTTCGGCCCTGCCCAATCAGGGCAAAGCGCGCCGAGCATAGCGCCGCGCCGGATGACCTCCACCGCGCGCCGATCGATTTCGGCCGGGGTCGTGGGCGGGGTCGGCCGACGTGGGCTCGGCCGGGCGCGCGGTGGGCGGTCCCGGGGGCGGGCGGTCTCGGGGGCGGGCGCTCCCGGGGCGGGCGGGTCAGCCGATCAGGCGCAGGCGGGGGGAGGCGACAGCGAGGTGGACGGTCTGGCCCCAGGTCAGGTCGAGGGCGTCGGATTCGACGCCGTCGCCGAAGGCGACGAGGCGGTCGGACTCGACGGTGAGGCGGAGGCCCTGACCGGGGGCGAGGAGGCCTTCGACGCGGGTGGTGCCGGTGGTGGGTGAGGGCCAGGCCTCGCGGACGAACCAGGCGAGCCGGGGGTCCGAGGGCGCGGGCAGCGCGAGCGCGCTGGAGCGCTGCTCCCACAGGGACCGCAGCCAGCCGGTGGCCCCGGTGCCGGTGCCGACGAGTACGCCCGAGGAGGCCTGGGACTCCGGTGGGGCGTCCGTGCCGTCAAGCCCGAGCGTGTAGCGGGCGGTCTGGTGGCCGGGCGGGCCGACGTAGATCTCGTTGAGGGCGAGGAGCCGCTGCGCGTCGTCGGTGACGGCCTCGACCATCGTCAGCTCGTCGACGGCCGCGCCGGCCCCCACCGCGTACGGCAGCAGCCGGCGCGCCTGCGCCGCGCGGTGCCGCACCAGGACGCCCGGATTGCGCCCCGGATCGGCGTCGATCCCGACGACGGGCTGGCCGGTCAGGTACTTCGCCGCGTTGGCGACGAGACCGTCCTGGCCGACCACGACGACCACGTCCTCGGGACCGAAAAGGAAGCGGTCCAGATCGGCGCGTTCCACCCGGGTCTGCCGCCACGTCAGCGGGACCGCGCCCGCCACCTCGGCGAGCGCCTGGCGGGTGCGCTGGTGCCGTTCCCGTACGGCCTCGACCGAGCGGCCGCGCGCGGAGAGGAAGAACGCGGCCTGCCCGTGGGTGCCGTGCCGGGCGAGCAGCTCCTCGTACTCCGTGGTCCGGTGCACGAGGACGGCGCGCGGCGCGAGGCTCACGGCCGGGCCCCGGCTCCGGTCCCGGTCCCGGTTCCGCCCTCGCCCAGCTTGGCGAGCAGGCCGGTCAGCACGTCGGGGGAGAGGGTCAGGTGCTCGATCCGGGGAAGGTTCTCGGCGGCCCGGTGCACGGCCAGGGCGTGCAGGACGGCGGGTGTCACCTCGCCGTGCGCCCGCAGCCACGCGGACTGCGCTCCGGCGCGCGCCTCGCCGACCTCCCGGGCCGCCTCCGCCTCGGCGCGGGCCAGCCTGACCTTCCGCACGGCCTCGGCCTCGGCCCGTACGGCGTCGGCGGCGGCGTTCTCCTCGGCCTCGCGGCGGGCGTTGGTGCCGCGCTGCTCGACGAGCCGCTCCTCCTGCCGGGCGAGCTCGATCTTGCTGGCGAGCTCGTTCTCGGCGATGGCGCGTTCGCGCTCGACGGCAACAGCGCGGCGCTCGTACGTGGCCCGGTCGGCCTCCTGCTGGATCTGCTCGCGGGCCGGGGTGCGCAGCGCGCGCTCGACCTCGGGCTCGGGTCGGATCGCCACCACCCGGACCGCCACGACCTCGATCCCGGTGGCCGGCAGGCGCGGCTCGGCCGCGAGTCCGGCCGTGATGCGGTCCCGCACCGCCGCCACGCCGTCGACCAGCGCCGCCGCCAGCGCGGTACGCGCCAGGACGTCGAGCGCGTGCTGCTGCGCGGTCTCGGTGAGCAGGGTGGCGATCTGCTCCAGCGGCGTGCCCCGCCAGGCGCCCGTGTCGGGGTCGATCGAGAAGTCGAGCCGGGCGGCCGCCGTCTCCGGGTCGCCGATCCGGTACGTCACCGTCGACTGCACGCTGACGTCCTGGAAGTCCGCCGTACGGGCGTGGAACGCCATCGCGAGCTCCCGGTCGTTCACCGGCACCTCGGAGAGCGCCGCGGTGAGCGGCCGGAACCAGAAGCTCAGCCCCTCGCCGTCGTGGACGAGCCTGCCCTTGCGCTGGTGGCGGATGTGCGCGGTGGGCGCGGAGCGCAGATGGCGCCAGCCGGCCCGCCGGGTGATGTCAGCCATGGATCCCCCTTGTCGTCATCA
Source organism: Streptomyces sp. LMG1-1-1.1 (assembly GCF_040815545.1). Taxonomy (NCBI): domain Bacteria; kingdom Bacillati; phylum Actinomycetota; class Actinomycetes; order Kitasatosporales; family Streptomycetaceae; genus Streptomyces; species Streptomyces sp. LMG1-1-1.1. Next base: position 463,067 of record NZ_JBFPNH010000001.1, read on the forward strand.
TGACGATAGGGCGCTCCGCCAGTTGTCGTCAAGGTGACGAAAGGGAGGATCGCTTGCCGCTTGCCGCTTGCCGCTTGCCGCTTGCCGCTTGCCGCTTGTCTCCGGGTCAGGGGCGGACTGCCGTCCGCGCCGGGGTCTGCTGCGCGCCCCCGGTCACGGGCACGCCATGTGTGACGGCACGGGCGGCACCGGCGCGGGGATCACGACGGGCTCGGGGCCGGGAGCGGGCGCTCCCGCCGACCCGGCCACCGCAACGGTCGCGGGCGTCGCGGGCAGTCCCGCGGCCCCCATCACGGCCAAAGCCGCGAGCGCTCCGGCAGGTTCTGCCGACACCGCGGCCTTGAGCGCCCCGGGAGGTTCTACCGACACCACGGCCGCGAGCGCTCTGGCAGGCTCGGTGACCGCCATCGGCGGGGCCGCCGCATCGACCGTCCCGGCGTCCGCGCCCGGCTCCGTCGTTCCGCCCTTCGTCAGGAGCACCACGCCGCGCGCGGCGACGAGGGAGGCGGTGGCCGCGATGAGCCAGCCCCAGGCGCCGGCGCGGAAGGTCTCGCCGAGGAGGGCGACTCCGATGACGGCGGCGGCGGCGGGGTTGGAGAGGTTGACGACGGCCAGGGGGGCCGCGAGGCCGCCCCGGTAGGCGGCCTGGGAGAGGAGGAGGCCGCCCGTGGCGAAGGCCGAGATGAGGACCGCGAGCAGGGCGGTCTGCCACCAGACCGGCTCGTCGCCGGGGAGTTCGAGCGCGAGCGCGGCCGTGAGGGTCTGGGTGAGCGCGGAGGCGACGCCCGAGGCGATCCCGGAGGCCGTGGCGTGGCCGAGGCCGCGCCCGGTCCGGCCGCCGGTGGTCGACGCGCCGCGCCCGGCGAGCCGGCCCGAGGCGAGGGTGGCAATCAGGAGCGCGGTCGCCGCCGCGACGGCCAGGGACTCGCGCAGGCTGAGCGCCTCGCCGGGCGCCGTCGGGCCGGTCACGGCGACCAGGCCGACGAGTCCGCCGAGGGTCCAGAGCGCCCCGCGCCACTCGGTCCTGGTGACCCGCCGGTGCGCGAGGTGCGCGCCGAGCGGCAGCGCCGCGACGAGGGTGAGCGCGCCGAGCGGCTGGACCAGGGTGAGCGGCCCGTAGTGCAGGGCGGCGACGTGTGCGAGGGCGCCGGCGGCGTTGAGGCCGACGGCCGACCACCACTGGCCGCGGGCGAGCAGGGCGCGCAGTGCGCCCCGTCCGTCGTCGGCGGCGGGGGAGGCGGCGGCGAGCCGGGACTGGGCGACGGCGGCGAGCGCGTACCCGGCGGCGGAGACGAGGGAGAGGAGCACCGCGAAGACGGTGCCGGCGGCGGGGCTCATCGGAGGGCTCCGGCCGGGAGGGCGGTCGCGCCGAGCGTGCGGCCCACCGGCGGCGGGGGTGCGGTGCGGCGCCGGCCGGGGGCGCGGACGGCGAGGAGCGCGAGGCCGAGGAGTACGGCGGCGGCGAGCGCGTCGAACCAGTAGTGGTTGGCGGTGCCGACGATGACGAGCAGGGTGAGCAGCGGGTGCAGCAGCCACAGGACCCGCCAGCGGGACCGGGTGGCGGCGATCAGTCCGATGGCGACCATCAGGGCCCAGCCGAAGTGCAGCGACGGCATGGCGGCGAACTGGTTCGCCATCGAGTCGGTCTCGGGCGTCGCGCCGTAGACGGAGGGGCCGTAGATCCGGGCGGTGTCGACGAGTCCGGTGGCGGCGAGCATCCGGGGCGGGGCGAGCGGCATCAGCAGGTGGAGGGCGAGCGCCGCGCCGGTGACGAGCGCGAGGACGCGGCGCGACCACAGGTAGTGGGCGGGGCGGCGCCAGTACAGCCAGGCGAGGAAGGCGATGGTGGCCGGGAAGTGCACGGCCGCGTAGTACGTGTTGGCGGCCTTGATCAGCGGTTCGCCGTGCAGCAGCAGCTGCTGGATCGTTTCCTCACCCGGCAGGTGGATCGCGCGCTCGGCGTCCCAGACGCGGTCGGCGTTCCGGAAGGCGCGGGCCTCGTGGCCGTTGGCGAAGAGCCGGCCGAACTTGTAGACGAGGAAGAGCGCGGTGACGAGCAGGAGCTCGCGCAGCAGCGGAGGCCTGACCGGGTCGGGGGTGGGTGTCATCCCCTGTCCTGCAGGACGTGGTCCTCGTATCCCGCTCAACCCGGCAGCCATCGTGCGGCCCTCTAATCCGTCAAATCGGCAACAAACGCAGTGAGCCTAGATCCGATTTCATCGAGACGCAAGCGTCTCGATACGTTTGCGTCTCGATTGTGCACCCCCTACTCTCGTATGTGCAGAGACAGAGGTGTCCAGGAGGGATCGATGTCCACTCAGGCCGCGAGCGCCGCCGCCCGTCGCAGCAAGATCACGCCGGAGCGCGAGACCGAGTTGTACGACGCCGTCCTCTGCCTCCTCCGTGAGGGCGGCTACGACTCGGTGACCATGGAGGGCGTCGCCGCCCGCACCAAGTGCGGCAAGGCCACCCTCTACCGGCAGTGGGGCACGAAAGCGCAGCTCGTCACCGCCGCGCTCGCCCGGCGGCGCTGCACCGTCTTCGCGGGCATCGACACCGGCGGCCTCGCCGAGGACCTCCGCGAGGCCGCCCGCATCGCCGCCTCCCACCGCGAACGCGACGCCGAGCTCATGGAGGCCGTCACCCAGGCCTTCGTCCAGCACCCCGACCTGCGGGCCGCACTCCGCGAGACCGTCATCGCCCCCGAGGTCGCCGCCATAGACGCCGTCGTGGCCCGCGCCGTCGAACGCGGCGAGGTCGCCGCCGACAACCCCGCCATCGCCTTCGTCGCGCCCTGCTTCATGGGCATGCTCCGCGTCGAGCGGGTCTTCGAGGACCGCTTCCCCGACGAATCCACCATGCGGACCTTCGTCGACGCCGTACTCCTTCCGGCACTGCGCGTCGCCGGCTGAGCCCGCGCGCCGTCCGGCACCCTGGCGGCATGGCCGCAAGCACCCCCACCGTCCGCGTCCGCCGCATCTACGACACGCCGTCACCCGACGACGGCGTACGTGTCCTCGTCGACCGCCTCTGGCCGCGGGGGCTCCGCAAGACCGACGCCCACATCGACGAATGGCCCAAGGCGCTCACCCCCTCCACCGAGCTCCGCCACTGGTACCACGGTTCCGACGGCGCGTACGAGGAGTTCTGCCGCCGCTACGAGGCCGAACTCGCCGCCCCCGACGCCGCCGCCGCCCTCGACCGCCTCAGGGAACTCGCCACCCGTGAGACCGTCACCCTCCTCACGGCCGCCAAGGACCCGACCCTCAGCCACACCTCCGTACTCCGGCGAGCACTCGAACACCCCGGCTCGTAGCCCCTGTCGGGCCCGCCGCACCCGGCTCGGCACGCCCCCCGGACCCCGCGCCCTGCCCGGCTCGGCACCGTCTCCCGCACGCCCCTGCCCGGCTCGGCACCGCCCCCGGACCCCCGCCCGGATCTGCCTCTCGGATGTCTCCGAGGTCCTTGAGGCACCCTGCCCGGTCGTACGCGTACTCAGGCGACATCCCGCCGCAGGCGGGGCGCCTCGGCGACGGGGTCGACGCCAGGGGACGCGCCGCCCGCGACGGAGTCCGTCTCGACCGCACCCGCCGAGCCCGCCCCTCCGGTAGCGGCCGGGGCGCCCGTCCCGCGGCCCCCCTCCGTACGGTCGGCCAATTCCCTTGCCCACGTGACGATTCCGTCGGCGTCGATCCCGTAGGCGGCGGCCTCCTGGGCCGCGTCCACGAGGCGGGCGGCGCCACGGCGCAGCAGCCGGGCGCCGCCCGCCGTGTTCCCGCGGGCGGCGTGCGTGAGGCCCACGGAGAGCTGTGCGAGGCCCTGCCAGAGATCGCGTTCCGCCTCCGGTCCCGACTTCCAGGCGTCCTCGAAGACCTCGTGGGCGTGGAACGGCATCCCGGCGTCCAGCAGCCGCTGCGCCTCGACCAGGGTGTCGGCGGGTGCCCGCACGACGCCCTCGGGCTGTCGCGGAACGCCCTCCGTGCCGTACGGCAGGGGGCGTCCCAGCCCGTCGCGGGGGCGCGCGCTCCGGGCCCTTCCCTCCGCGTCGCGATCCCTGTCGTCGTCACTCGCTGTCCGGTTCATCCGCCCATTGTCGTCCCCGCGACGATCAGGGACGCTAGGCTCGTCGGTCCAGTACCGGGCCTGATCCGCGGCGGTCGCGCGGACCGCGTCAGGCCGCAAGTTCGTGTGGGGAGTGAGTCGCCGGTGTCGTCGGAATCGGAACAGCCGCCGTCCGCAGGGCCGTTCACGGACATCGCCAGGCCGCACCCCGTCGGGTCGGAGCGGCGCGTACCGCGTCCCGCCGGACTGGACCTCGTCGCGCCGCACCCCAACGGACCGGAGCCGGACGGGCTGCTCGAACGCGACCCGGAACTCACCGCGGCGGCGCACGCCGTCGACGCGCTCGTCGCCGGAGCGGCGGCGGGCGGTCCCGGGCGTGGCGGCATACTCGTCTTCCGGGGCGAGCCGGGCATCGGGAAGACGACCCTCCTCGCCGCGATCCACCGCATCGCCCGGGACCGCTGCACGGTGCTGACCGCCCGCGGCGGCGAGACCCTCGTCTCGGTCCCCTTCCACCTCACCCGGCAACTGCTCCAGCCCGCCCTCGACGGCTTCGGGCCGGAGGACGTGCGCGGCCTGTTCGGCGACCACCACGACCTCCTGGCGCCCGCGCTCGGGATCGCCGCGCCCCTCTCGCCGTCGGCGGCCCCCGCGGACCCGCAGGGTGTGCGGGACGGGCTGGCCGGACTTCTCGGCCGCCTCGCCGACCGGCTGAGGGACCGGCCGCTGCTGCTGCTCGTGGACGACGCGCAGTGGGCCGACGCCGAGTCCCTGGCGTGGCTCGACGCCTTCACCCGCGACGGACAGGACCGGCGGCTGCCCGTGCTCGTCGTCCTCGCCCACCGTCCGCCCACGCCGAACCCCGACCGGCCCGGCGCGGCGGCGACGCTCGCGGCACTCGCCGACCGCGCGGTCCTGACCTTCGGCCTGCACGCCCTCACGCTCGGCGCCACCGCCGCGCTCGCCCGCGACATGCTCGGCGGTCACGCGGACGAGCCGTTCTGCCGCGAACTGTGGACGGTGACCTCCGGCAACCCGTACGAGACCGTCGAGCTCCTCGCCAAGGCCCGCGACCGGATGCTCGAACCCGTCGCCGGCTCCGCCGGACTCCTCCGCGACCTCGGCGCGGGCGCCCGGGGCGGCGGCCTCGTCGCCCGCCTCGAAGAGCTCGGCACCGGCCCGACCCGCCTCGCCTGGGCGATCGCCGTCCTCGGCACGGACAGCACACCGCACCTCCTCGCGGCCCTCACCGGAATGAAGCCGGCCCAGGTCGCGGAGGACACGGCCCTCCTCCACCGAGCGAGGATCATCACCCTGTCCCGCACGTCGCCCACGGCCCCCACCCCGCCCACATCGGACGGCGGCGGACCCGCAGGCCCCGGCCCGGCGGCGCTCACCTCCGTCGGGGGCGCCTCCGACGCCCCGGTGGAGTTCGCGCACCCCCTCATCGCGACCGCCGTCTACGGGTCGGTGCCGTCGGCCGTGCGGACGGCGCTGCACGGGCGCGCCGCGTGGGCACTCGAAGGGGCGGGCCACGGGCCCGCCGCCGTTTCCCGGCACCTCCTGGAAGTGCATCCCGACGAGGACGAGGAGGTCGTCGGCCGGCTGCGGGCGGCGGCCGCCGAGCACCTCGCCGTCGGAGCACCCGACGCCGCGCGCCGCTGCCTGGAGCGGGCGCTCACGGAGCCGCCGCGCCCGGAGACGTACGCCAGGGTGCTGTACGAGCTCGGCTGCGCGTCGCTGCTGACGTCGCCGGCCGCCACCGTCCGGCACCTGCGGTCCGCGCTGGACCTGCCGGGCCTCGACGACGCGCTCCGGATCGACGCCACCTACCGGCTCGCTCAGGCCCTCGCCCACAACAACCAGCTCCAGGAGGCCGCGAGGACCGTCGCCGCCGAGGCGAGCCGCACCCCGCCCGGCACCGGGCGACGGCGGCTGCAGGCGGCCCACTTCATGTTCGAGGGCTTCCAGGCCGCGGAGGAGGACGGCCCGGGCCGCTCCCGCCGCCTCGCGGAGCTCACGGCGGGATTCACCGGCGCCGACAACTCCGAGCGGGCGCTGATCGGCGTACGGGGCTTCGACGCGATGCTCCGGGGCGAGCCCGCCGCCGAGGTGGTACGGCTCTGCGACCGCGCGCTCGTCGACGGCGTACCGGCCCGGGGGCTCGGGTGGACCGACGTGACCTGGGGCTTCGAGATCCCGGCGCTCACGGGCATCGCGTACGTCTTCGCTGACCGGCCCGACCGTGGTGAGGCCCTCTTCGCCGAGGCCGTCCGCGCCTTCGAGATCTCGGGCTGGAGCGGCGCCCACCTGGCCTTCGCCCACACGCTCCTGGGGCTGGTCCACCGGCGCAGGGGCCAGCTGGTGCCCGCCCAGCGGCACTTGGAGGAAGGGCTCCGGCTGGCCGACCGCGTGGGCGGCGGCCTTCCCGTCCACTGGGACACCGCCTGCCTGCTGGTCGACACGCTCCTCGCCCGTGGCCGTACGGCCGAGGCGCGGGCCGTCGCCGACCGCTACGCCTTCGGGCCGCCCTGGCCCGGGGCGATCGTGCTCCCGGACGGCCCCAGCGTGCTCGGCCGGCTGCTCCTCGCGGAGGGCCGGCGCGAGGAGGCCGTCGACACGCTCGAAGCGGCCGCCGAGGCCCTCACCGGCCGAGGGCGGCATCACGTCGTCTGGGCGCCCTGGCCCTTCGACCTCGCCCGCGCCGTCGCCCCCACCGACCCGGACCGCGCCGCCCGCATCGCCGCCGAGGCCCACGCGCACGCGGAACGCCTCGGCACCCCCACCGCCCTCGGCGAAGCGCTCCGCTGCCTCGCCCTCTTCGCCGACCCGCCGGAGTCCGTCCGCCTCCTCACCCGGGCCGTCGCCCATCTCGCGGACTCCCCCTCCCGCTACGAGGAGGCCCGCGCCCGCCTCGACCTCGCCCGCGCCACCGGCTCCCCCGACGCCCTCGCCCACGCGACCGCCCTCGCCGCCACCTGCGGCGTCGATCCCGCGCCACCCGGCCGGTGACTACCCGTGCGTCATCCCACCCTCCGGAGTGAGGTAATGTTTCCCCTGCACGCCGACGCAGGGAAAACCCCGCGAAGACGCGCATCGGGACGTGGCGCAGCTTGGTAGCGCACTTGACTGGGGGTCAAGGGGTCGCAGGTTCAAATCCTGTCGTCCCGACCATGCTTTCAGCTGGTCGGAGGCCGTTCTCTCATCCACGAGAGGGCGGCCTTTCGTGTGTCCGGGGCCATGGTGGTCGCAATGTGGTCGCACGTCCAGCCTGCGGCCGGGAGGCCGTGGCGCTGAAGGCCGGCGGCGCGGGGGAGCGGAGCCGGCGGATGGCTTCACCGAGCCAGTGGAGGTGGTTGCGTGGTGGTCGCAGCCACGATGCACGGCGGGGTTCTCGGGTGACTTCCTCGGCTCCGGTGAGGGTGCGGTCTATGGTGTCGACGGCTTCACGGGCTGCCTGCCGGGTGAGGTGGCTGTAGATGTTCGCGGTCGTGGACAGGGTGGAGTGCCGCAGCGTCTTGGAGACCACGGTGAGCGGCACGCCGGCCGTGATGGTGATGGTGGCGGCGAGGTGGCGCAGGTCGTGGACGGTGATCCGCGGGACGCCGGCTTCTTCGGACAGCTGGTGCAGCCGGTCCAGGACGAGGTGCGGGCCGAGCGGCCGGCCGTCGGGTCGGCAGAAGACCAGTCCGGTGAACGGATCGTCAGGGTCGCCCCTCGCACAGGGCGTTGTCATCGATCGGTGCCGGAGGGCGGTGGCGACACGGGGTGAGATGGCGACCCAGCCGCGGCTGGAGCGGGTTTTCGGTGCAGTGATGACGAGGTGGTTGTTGTCGCTGGCGGAGAGGGTGCAGCGCACGTAGAGGACGCCTTCCGTGAGGTGGACGTCGTTCCCGTGGAGGCCGAGGGCTTCGCCCTTGCGCATGCCGGTGACGATGAGGAACTCGAACAGGTCGGCCATCTCCGGGTCGGCCTGGTGGCAGTAGACGAGGAAGCGGACCGCCTCCTGCGCTTCCCTTGTCGGCGCGCCACGTGTCCTGGCCCCGGTGACCACCAGTTCTTCGTCTGCTGGGCGGTCCGCAGTTGTATCTGCGCTGACCAGCGGAAGGGGGTCTTCTCGGAAGGGGGCTCCATTCTCCCTGTGCGCCTGGGCCCACGGGCTGCTGGCCGCTGATCTTGCCCCGGAGGACTGCGGCGTCCCACCGCGCGGGGAGGCCGGGTGCTTCGCCTACGCCCGGATCGTGTTCTTTCCAGCGCCTTTGCTGCGTGCGGCTCAGCCCGTTCTGAGGAGGTCGTCGGCGGCGTCCTTGGACAGTTCGACCCTGACAAGGGCGGCTGCCAGCCTCGGCAGCGTGTCGGTGTCCACCAGCCGGGCCAGGCCGTCAGGCGAGGTCGGGAGGCCGAGCTTGGAGGCGGCCTCCCGCGCTCGGTCGTCGAACGACGGGCGCAGCTCCGGCCATACGGCTTGAGCCTCGCGGCAGAAGATGTTCGCTCCCACCGGGCCGATCCTTGGAATCTCTCGCAGCAGTTCACGGATCCGACCGGGGTCCCCGTCGGCCGCATCGCGGAGCCGACGCAGGTCGCCCCGGTACCGGTCGAGGACGAGTTCCGCTCCGGCGCCCAGGGCGGTGGCAGTGCTCTCGTCGTATCGGCGGTAGTGGGCGCGGCCGAGCGCGTCCACCCGGTCCTGCCAGGAGGCGTCCGCCATCGCCGAGGGTGTGCGCATTCCGGCCTCGAACAGCTCGCGGGCGGCGGTTACCGCGATGTCGGCCTTGATGCGTACGGAGAAGAGCACGCAGAGGGCGAGCAATTGGTAGAGGGGCGCGGGTGCGTTCCGCAGCTTGATGCCGGCTTCCTCGGCATGGGTCTGTCCGTATGCGTCGAGCAGCCGTCGTACGGTCGTGCGTGGTTGCTTCGTCATGGCGCCGGGCTCGCTTCGTCACGTGTCAGAGCGGTGAGGAGGCCGCGGGCCTTTCGGAGGGAGCGGGGCCGGGGAGAGTCCTGCCAGGGGTCTTCCTTGAGCAAGCCGTCGACGGTGGGGAGGGTCCAGCGGCGGGCGGTGAGGTCCGGATCGTCGAGGTCGCTCCAAGCGAGCGGGGCCGCGATGGGGGCGCCGGGGCGGGCGCGGAGGGCGTAGGGGGCGACGGCGGTCTGGGCGTAGGCATTGCGCCCGATGTCGAGGTAGAGGCGGCCGCGGCGGGCTTTCTTCCGGGCCTCGGTGGTGAACCGGTCGGGGTGGCGGGCGGCCAGCACGCCGGCGACACCGCGCGCGAAGGCGCGTACGTCGTCGAAGGGCGTGCGGCGGTCGAGGGCGACGACGACGTGCAGGCCGCGGGAGCCCGTGGCCATGAGCAGGGACGGCAGTTCCAGTTCGTTCAGGAGCTGGTGGAGGCCGAGCGCGGCGTCCCGCACTGGGGCGAAGTCGTCGCTGGCCGGGTCGAGGTCGAACACCAGCCGGTCCGGGTGGTCGGGCTGGTCGGCCTTGGACAGGAAGCGGTGCGGGGTGGTGCACGCCTTGTCGGCGAGGTAGAGGAGGGTGGCGGTGTCGTCGCAGATCAGATAGGTGACAGTCCCGCTCTCTTTGGGCAGCTCGGCTCGGTGGATCCAGTCCGGGAAGTGGTCCGGGACGTCCTTCTGCATGAAGGCCGGCCCGTTGATGCCGTCGGGATGCCGCTCCAGCATGAGGGGCCGTCCGCGCAGGTGGGGCAGCATGCGCTGGGCGACCGTGCGGTAATAGTCCGCAAGGTCGGCCTTGGTGATGCCGTCACCGGGGAAGAGGCCTTTGTCCGGGCGGCTGATCTCGACGGTGCGGCGGCCGGTTCGTATGCGTGCCGATGGCGTGGGCTGCTTCTTCGGGGTCATCGGGCCCTCCCGGCCGGTTGCTCGCGGACGATCTCGTGTGCCGGCTTGTCGTCGCGCGGTCCGAGGTAGCGGGGGTGGCGCAGCAGGCCGGCGGTGGTCCATTCGGTGAAGGCGATCCGCGCGACCAGCTCGGGGCGCACCCAGCGGACGGCCCGCTCCCGGACCTCGCTGGCGGGCAGCGGCGGCTGCTCCTGTTCGAGGCCGTCGAGGCGGCGGCGCAGGCTGCGGAGGGGGGCGGTGTCATAGCCGGTGCCGACTTTGCCGGCGTAGCGCAGCTGGCCGTCCTGGTGGTATCCGAGGAGCAGCGCTCCGAAGCCGACGCGCTGGCCGGCCGGGTCGGTGAATCCACAGATGACGAACTCCTGGCCGCCCGAGCACTTGAGTTTGAGCCAGTCGCCGGACCGGCGGTGGGCGCACGGCGCGTCGGCGCGTTTGGCGATCAGGCCCTCCCACCCGCGGGCGCACGCATCGTCGAGGAGAGCGGGGTCGTAACGGTTTCGGTGCGGGGTGAAGCGCAGCGGCGGGTGGAACCCGAAGGCGTCGCGCAGCAGCGCCTTCCGGGCGCGCAGGGGCAACTGGGTCGTGTCGTACCCGTCCAGGAGCAGCAGGTCGAACAGGTAGTACGTGACGCGCACAGCGCTGGCCCGTACGGCTTCGGGGGCGGTGAGCCCCAGGCGCTGCTGCAGGAGCGCGAAGTCGGTACGACCGCGCCGCAGGGCGACGAGTTCCCCGTCGACCGTGAAATCAGAGCAGCCCTGGGCCGCCAACGCTTCGACGACCTCCGGGTAGGTGGCGTTCAGGAGCTTCCCGCTACGGGAAAGCAGCCGGGTTTCTCCCCGACGGCGCGAGGCAAGTAGCCGGATGCCGTCCAGTTTCCGTTCGAAGATCCACCCTTCGTCGAATTCACGGCGTGCACAGAGGGTGGCGAGCATGGGGGTGACCGGCGCGGTGGCTGCCGAGCGCAGCAGACGCCGCTGCTCCTGAGGAAGCCGGTCCAGCGGCTGGGTCACGGGCGGTCACCCCGCCCTGGGCGTGCGCCGACCGCGACCTGGTTCAGGGTCCGGCCGGTACGGACCGACCGCAGGGAAGTCACGTCGCCGGTGGTAGCGGGCCAGCGAATTCTCGGCTGTCATCGCACCCTCCTCACACCGTCGGGCGAAGGCCCTACCAACGCGGCTACCCGGCATTACCGTCGTCACCCGCGGCCGCCTTCCGTCTGCCCCCTCGTTGCAGAAGGAGCGCCGGTGCCATTCCGCCAGGAGAATCGTGGCGCCTTCGGTGAGCCGGTGATGTTCGCGAATGCCGTGGACGAGGCGCCGAGAAACTCTGGGGCGGTCTCACAGGTGGCCGTCGCGATGTCGAGAACGCGGGCGCGGGCTGCTTGGCGCCCCTGGGAGAGGGCAGGCGCGCATGTACCAGGCCGCCGGGACCGGCCGCGGGGCCGATCGAACCTCGGGAGACGCATCGTGACTACCGCACGCGAGATCATGACGCCGGACGCCACCTGCATCGGTGCCCACGACAGCATCCTGGACGCGGCGAAGAAGATGACCGACCTCGGGGTGGGTGCGCTGCCGATCTGCGGCAGCGACCAGCTTCTGAAGGGCATGCTCACCGACCGCGACATCGTCGTGAAGGTCCTCGGCGCAGGCAAGGACCCCGCGACCTGCACGGCCGGCGAGCTCGCCCAGGGCGAGGCGGTCACCATCGGCGCCGACGACGACGCCGCCGAGATCATGAGGACCATGACCGAGCACAAGGTCCGCCGCCTGCCCGTGATCGACGGCCACACTCTCGTGGGTGTCGTCGCCCAAGCCGACGTCGCCCGCTCTCTGCCCGACCCGCAGGTCGGCGAACTCCTCGAAGCACTCTCCAGCTGACACTCACGCACGGGCGACCCGAAGGGCCCCGCGGCCGCGGCGATCGGCAGACCAAGGCCGGCGGCGGTGCGAGGGGGCGTGCACACCGCCGCCCCCGGGGGCACAGCACGCCCTCCCGGTGGGCGGGGGATGGCCGCCGTCACCAGCGTCGATCGCCCGGGGCCCCTTCCACAGGGACAGTCGCGCTGCCCCGCAGAGCTGGAGAAGCGCCGGATTACGCAAACCTGGCCGAGGAGGCGTGATGAAAGCCGTGACCTGGCGTATCCCGCTCGGATGTGTGCCGGGGCACCGGATCGTCCGCGGGCGCGGGAGGCAGGCGGTCGAGGACGATCCGGGCTTCTTCGGCGAGGGAACGGCGGCTTGCCTGGGCGCGTCTGGCCAGCTCTTGGCCGGCCTGCTCCGCGCTGATCCGGCGGGGGGCCATGAGCACGCCCTTGGCCTGCTCGATCACGGCAGAGGGCGACGGCTTGCTGCGCCCGGCTCAGCTCGGCCCTCAGCCGGGCCACGACCTTCGCCATCGTCCGCAGCTCATCACCTGGTGCGGGGCCCTCCGGTTCCTCCGTCACACGAAGAGCATGGCACGATCCCGCCGACGAGAGCATGCGGCAGTGCATGCCCGCACAAGGTGCTGTGTGAGGGTGCGGGGCCGGCGTTTCCGTCCCGTGGCGGCGGGCAGGCGGGCAGGTATGGATCAGTCGAGGACGCCCGTTTTGGACGCACTGGCCGCCTACCACGCAACCGCCCAGACCCCCTTCACCCCGCCGGGACACAAGCAAGGACGCGGCGCAGACCCTCGTGTGCGTGCCGTCCTGGGCGCCGCCGTCTTCCAGTCGGACATTTTGGCCATCAGCGGCCTGGACGACCGCACATCCTCCCACGGCATCGTCGAGGAGGCCCAGGCGCTCATGGCCGAGGCCGTGGGCGCGCAGCACGCCTTCTTCTCGACGTGTGGCAGCTCGCTGTCCGTGAAGGCCGCGATGCTCTCGGTCGCCGGCCCCCATGAGGAACTGGTGGTCGGACGGGACGCGCACAAGTCGGTGGTCTCGGGGCTGGTCCTGTCCGGCATCCGCCCCGTCTGGGTCGATCCGCAATGGGACGCCGAACGCCACCTGGCTCACCCGCCGTCCGCCGGGGCGATCGACCAGGCCTTGGCCGAGCATCCCGATGCACGGGGCGCCCTGGTCACCACCCCCACCCCCTACGGGACGTGCTCGGACCTCCCCGCGATCGCCGAGGTCTGCCACCGCCGCGGTGTCCCCCTGATCGTCGACGAGGCGTGGGGCGCCCATTTGCCCTTCCACCCGGACCTGCCCACGTGGGCGATGGACGCGGGCGCAGACGTGTGCGTCACCTCGGTGCACAAGATGGGCTCCGGAATCGAGCAGAGCTCGGTCTTCCACCTCCAGGGCGATCTGGTGGCGCCCGAAGTCCTCAAGGGCCGCGAGGACCTCCTCGGTACCACCAGTCCCTCCGTCCTCGTATACGCGGCGCTCGACGGCTGGCGGCGCCAGATGGTCGAAAACGGCAAAGCCCTCTACGACCACGCACTCGCCCTCGCCGGTCAGGTCCGCGAACGGATCGCCCGCATCGACGGCCTCCACGTCCATGACCGCGCCGACTTCTGCGGCCCCGGCTTGGCCTCCGACCTGGACCCCCTCCAGGTCATCATCGACATCAGCGCCTGCGAGGTCACCGGCTACCGGGCCGCCGACTGGCTTCGCCGCAACCACCGCATCAACCTGCACGTCTGCGACCACCGCCGCATCAGCGCCCAGCTCACTCACGCCGACAGCGACCACACAGCCACCACCCTGCTCACCGCACTCACCGACTTCGCAGACCACGCAGCCCAACTGCGCACCGGTCAGCCCGTCCACGTCCCCTCGCCGGCCGAACTCCGGCTGGAGCAGGCGGTACTGCCCCGGGACGCGTTCTTCGGGAGCACCGAGCAGGTCCCGTGGGAACGGGCCGCAGGGCGCATCGCGGCCGAGATGCTCACTCCCTACCCGCCCGGCATCCCCGCCGCCCTGCCGGGCGAACGCCTGACCACGGACGTCTTGCGCTACCTGCGCACCGGAGTCGAGGCCGGCATGGTCCTGCCCGATGCCGTGGACACCGGCGCCACCAGCGTCAGGGTGCTGCGGGAGGAAGACTGACGCGGCCGGGCCCGCAATCAGCGGGCGGCGGTGCCGAAGGACCTGCCGCCCGCCGTGTACGAGGAGTGGCGCTACGACGCGACGCCGAGCCTGCTTTCCGCGGTGTCGGCGGAGCGGGAGCGCAGCGGTGCGAGCCGCGGGCCCTGCGGTGCGTCGTCCTGGCCGGTCACAACCCGGGCATCCACGAGTTCGGGACCCTGACGGCCTTCTGGCCACCGGCCGCTTGACCCCGGCGGCCGGTCGCCCGGCCGTCGCGCGGTCTCTCCTATCGCCGTGGGCGCCTTATCCCAGGGCGGCAGTTTCGTTGTCCAGCAGGTCGAGCAGCGGTGCCCGGTGGAGGGCGGCGATGGGTTCGAGCAGGTCGGGGTGGCGCAGCAGGGGCGCGGCGTCGTGTTCTTGGGCGCTGGGGCGGGTGAGGCGGGTGACCTCTCCGGCCTGGTCGCCGTCGGCGCGGTGACGGGCGTCGGCGGCGAGGGCGGGGTCTGCGAGAAGGCAGGCGGCCCAGCTGACGACGGTCTCGTCGACCCAGGTCCGCCAGTCGGCATCGTGGTCGTCGCCGTCATCGGCGCCCGTCAGCCAGTCCAGCCGCGCGCTTCCGCCGGGGCCGAGGAGATGCAGCAGCTCTGCGTCGATCGCAGTCGGATACCGCAAGGCTGCGGCGACAGTGACGGCCTGCTGGGCCTGGGCTCCGGCCAGGGCCCGGCTGAATGCGCCGGGGGCGGGCGGGAACGCGGTCAGCAGCCAGCGGGTGCCGGCGGCTATGACGGGTGAGAGATCGGCGGACACGGCGGCTTCCTCGGGGGCGTGCTCGCCCCGGCCCTGACCCGGGCCTGCGAGCTGCGGCGCGAAGCTGCGCCGCTCCGCTTGGGGGCCGACCAGCGTAGCCCGGAGCGGCAGGCGGGCGGCATGACGCACGTCACCGTACGTCCAGGGCGTCGGACCCGTGCCTGCGGCCCGTCGCCCTGGACGGGGGCTCAGGACTTGCCGCGGCCCGTCACGAAGTCGCGGGCCCGGTCGACCAGGCCTGCTCCCGGTGCGAGGAGTTTGCTGGCCGTGGGGCTGCTCGGTGCGGCGGGGTGCGGGCGGGTAGGTGCCATGGCCTTGGCGCGGCGGATCTTGTCACCGAGGTCGTCCAGCTGCTGCGGGGTACACGCTTGCCGCAGCATCGGGAAGAGGTTGCTCTCCTCGTCCTGGACGTGGGCGGCGACCTCGTTCATGAGCTGCTGGAGGAGCGGGCTCATCTGTGCGTCGCCGGTATCCATCTTCTCCAGCTGCTTGAGCATCTTCTCGACGCGGCCGTGGTCCTCGATCTCCTTGTCCGCCATCGGCCCGCCGTCCTGCACGTGCTCGCGTACCGCCGGGTAGAGGTACTGCTCCTCGGCGACCGAGTGGCGCACCAGCTCGATGGTGATCTCGTCGATGAGATCGCGGAGCTCCTTCCCGGTGCCGGTCATGGCCTGGATCCGGGCGAACATCTCCTCCACCTCCCGGTGGTCGGCCATCAGCTCGTCGATCACGTTTCCGCCGTGTCCCATGTCTCCTCCATGCGATTTTGTGGGGTGGTGGGGGCCGCTCTGGCCCGCCCCGATCGGTTCCCCGCCCGACCCGCGGGCGCCCGGCCGCACCGGGAGTCTCACCCGCTCGGAGGAGGCAGCGGCGTCGAGCCGGGACGGCGCGCGGGCCATAAGGAGGGTGTTTCACCGGCTACCGCGTCTGGCCGTCAGCAGCTGTTCGAGCGGCCAGGTTGTGATCAGCCGGTCCGCGCCCAGGCCGATCCGGGCCGCTCGTGCGTAGCCCGAGCTCTGCCAGTGCAGCTGTTCGGGGGCGTGGGCGTCGGTGTCCACGGCGAAGAGGCAGCCCGCGGTGGCGGCCATCAGCAGCAGATCATCCGGGGGGTCGCGCCGCTCGGGCCTGCAGTTGATCTCCACCGCGGTGCCGGCCCGCGCGCACGCCGCGAACACGGCCTCGGCGTCGAAGCGGGACTGCGGGCGGCCTCGGCCGGTGACGATCCGCCCCGTGCAGTGGCCCAGGACGTCGACGCGCGGGTTGCACACCGCGGCCAGCATGCGGGCGGTCATCGGTCCAGGTTCCGAGCGGAGCTTGGAGTGCACGGACGCCACGACGACGTCGAGCCGGCCGAGGAGGTCGTCGTCCTGGTCGAGGGAGCCGTCGTCGAGGATGTCGCACTCGATGCCGGTGAGCAGCCGGAAGTCCGGGCCCATCCGTGCGTTCACGGCGGCCACGACGTCCAGTTGTTTCCTCAGCCGGTCCGGGCTCAGGCCATGGGCGATCGTCAGCCGTGGCGAGTGATCGGTGAGGACGGCCCACTGGTGGCCCATGGCGTGGGCGGCGGCGGCCATGTCCTCGATCGGGCTGCCGCCGTCCGACCAGTCGGAGTGCAGGTGACAGTCCCCGGCGCTCGCAGCCACGAGGTCCCACCCCGCTTCGGCGTCCAGGCCCACCTCGGCCTGCAGGCGGGCGAGGTAGGCCGGTACCGCCCCGGTCGATGCCTGCGAGATCACTTCGGCGGTGACCGGGCCCACCCCGCGCAGCTGTGCGGCCTGCGCGGCGTCCACCGGGCCCGGTGGCAGGTCGCGGACGGCGTCGGCTGCCGTGTGGAAGGCCCGCACCCGGTACGGGGACGCCTCGCGCCATTCGAGTAGGAAGGCGATGCGGCGCAGGGCTTGGTCCGGGGTCACGGCAGGGGAGTTCCGCCGGTGGCGTTGACGATCTCGCCGGTGATGTAGGAGGTCTGGTCGGAGGCCAGGAAGACGTACGCGGGCGCCATCTCCGCCGGCTGCGCGGGCCGGCCCAGCGGTGACTGCTCACCGAACTTCGTCGGGTCGGGCATCGTCGCGGGGATCAGCGGAGTCCAGACCGGCCCCGGCGCCACCGCGTTGACCCGGATCCCGCGCTTGGCGAGCATCTGGGCGAGGCTGTGGGTGAAAGAGATGATCGCGGACTTGGTCATGGCGTAGTCGAGAAGGTGCGGGCTGGGCTGGTAGCCCTGCACCGAGGCGGTGTTGATCACCGAGGAGCCGCGCGGCATGTGGGCCAGGACTGCCTTGGTGAGCCAGAACATCCCGTACAGGTTGGTCTTCATCACCCGGTCGAGCCGGGATGGTCCTGGTTCTGCTCGGGGAACGGGGGCCGGGCGTGCAGGGACACCGGATCGGTGAGGCGGGGCTGGTCGTGGGAGGTCATCACGGTCTGCTTCCGCAGGCAGGTTCACGGGGGTCAGGTGGAGGGCGGGTAGTCGGCGGCCTTGAGGCAGCGGGCCAGATGCGCGGTGTTCGCGGCCAGGGTCCTGGTCGTGGCCGCCGTCTTCGCGGGGGTCTTGTCGAGGTCCTGGTAGTCGGTGCCTTGCATGGCTTCGCCGACCCAGTAGGTGACGGCGTTCGGGGCGAGTGAGAAGCCGACGTCGTTCAGGCCCTGGAAGAGTTCGGCGCTGACGTGGTGGGCGCCGTCCTCGTTGCCGACGACGCAGACGGCCGCGGCCTTGCCGTAGGTGAGCATGCGGCCCTCGTCGTCGCTCTCGCCGAGCTCGGCGTCGAGACGTTCCAGGACGCGCTGGGCGACGCTGGAGGGGTGGCCGAGCCAGATGGGCGTGGACAGGACCAGGATGTCGCAGCCCAGGATGGTGTCGCGGATCTCCGGCCAGGCGTCACCTTCCCCCATGTCGACCTCGACACCGGGTTTGACGTCGTGGTCGGCGATCCGGATCACCTTCCCGGTGACGCCGTGACCGGGGAGGGCTTCCATGGTCTGTTCGGCCAGCAGCTGTGAGCTGGACGGCTTCGGAGACGGCGAGAGCGTGCAGACCAGCGCGACGGCGCGCAGCGGCGTGTGTTCGGTCGTGGTGTCCATGTGGTCCGGCTACCCGCATGGTCAGGCCGTATCCGCCTTTCACGCGTAGACCCGCTGGTGGAGGTGGGTCTGTCCCAGCGGACGGCTACTGGTCAGCGGATCCGGGCTCGGCCATCCGGCGGTGTCCCTCTGCTTTGAGGCTGTCGGGCAGGACGTTGTTGGCCATCCCCTGGGCGCGGGTCTTCAGCGATCCGGCAACGACCTTGTCCTTGCCGGCGAAGAGCGCGTCGAGTCCTTGCTCGGCCACCTGGGTGGGATCGTCCTTCTCGCCCTGGCCGACCTTGGTGTCGCCCATGTCGGCGCGGCGGAAGAAGTCGGTGTCGGTGGGACCGGGCATCAAGGCCGTGACCGTCAGGTCCGTGTCCTTGAGCTCGTTCTGGAGCGCCTGCGAGAACGACTGCAGGAACGACTTCGAGGCGTTACACGGCCTGGAACGACCCCGGCAGCATCGCTGACGACGGTGTACACCGAGAACCCCTGATCTTCCAGGCGCTGTCAGGACCACGTGGCTCGGTGACTCCACTCGTGCCACGCTCGCCGGAAGGTCTTCTCCGCCTCCGCCCCCAATCCGGCGAAGCCGGGGCCGTCGGAGAACTGGGGCGCGGGCACAACGCGTACGGCCGCGGCCTCCAGCAGGTGGGCCGGCTGGACGAGGGCCGCGAAGGCCCGAAGCTCGGCGTCGAGGACTGCGATGAGCCGACTCTGCAGCCTGTCGGCCCACGGGGCGAGGAACCGGTACTCGGCTACTGCGTCGTTGCTCCGTGCCAGGCACGAGTGCAATCGGCGCCAGTGCGAGTGACGTCCTGAGCGGATGCCGCGGGCGCGGTCGTAGCGCTCCCACTCCTCGTCGCGTGCGGCATCGTCGTCTTCCTCTTCCTCATCGCCGACGCTATCCGCGTGGGGCGGGCACAGAGCCGCTTGACGGCTTCGCCGAACGGGATGTCGTGTCGTTTTTCCGGCCGGTCGGGGGCTCGCCGACGCGGCGGGGGCGCTGCGCCGGTGGAGGGGGCGGTTCCGCGGGCGGTCGGTGCGGGTTCGCGCCAACTCCTTGGTTTCGCGGTCGAGTTGAGCTGTTCTGACCTATGTTCTAGGGGTCCGTAGCGGTTCACGGTTCGCCCTCAGGAGGTCCGATTGCAGCGCAGACGCGTCCGCGCCCTTGCCGGAGCGTTCCGGCGCCCCCCTCTGCTCGTCGCCTTCGGACTCGGCTCGCTGCTCGTCGGGGTCACCCCGTGGCTGGGAGTGGCGAGCACGGGGCCGGGTGGCGGCGGGCCGACGGCGAGGCCGGCGCCGGGGGTGCCCGGTCCGCAGGCGGCGAAGGTGTCGCCGCACCACGGGGTGGCGCCGGCGAACGCCATGGAGCCGACGGCTCCGGTGCTCGACCGGACGGGATGGACCGCCACGGCGAGCGACGAGGAGACCGTCGGGGAGAACGGCCGCGCGGCCAACGTCCTCGACGGGAACACGGCGACCATCTGGCACAGCAAGTGGACGGGCACCCCGGCGCCGCTGCCGCACAGCATCACGGTCGACATGCACCGGACGACGGTGGTGTCGGCGCTCGTCTACCAGCCCCGCGCCGCCGGGATCAACGGGCGGGTCGGTGAGTACAGCATCAGCGTGAGCACCGACGGCCGGAGCTGGGGCAGTCCGGTCGCCACGGGCACGCTCGCGGACGACGGCAGCGCCAAGACCCTCGGATTCGCGCCGCAGGGCGCGCGGTTCGTCCGGCTCACCGCCGTCACCGAAGCCGGCAACCGCGGCCCGTGGAGCTCCGCCGCGGAGCTGAACCTGCTCGGCGACCCCGGAACCCCGGCGGCCACCGTCGACCTGCCCCGGACCGGATGGACGGCCACGGCGAGCGACGAGGAGACCACCAAGGAGAACGGCCGCGCGGTCAACGTCCTCGACGGCGACGCCGCCACCATCTGGCACAGCAGGTGGTCCGGGACCCCGGCCCCGCTGCCGCACAGCGTCACCATCGACATGCACCGCACGGCGGCCGTCTCCGCCCTGGTGTACCAGCCCCGCAAGGACGGCGTGAACGGGCGCGCGGGCGCGTACACCGTCACCACCAGCACCGACGGGACCACCTTCGGCGCACCGGTCTCCGCGGGCACCTGGCGCGACGACGACACCGTCAAGACCGCCACCTTCACCCGCACCGGCAACGCCCGCTACATACGCCTGAGCGTGACCGGCGAGGCCGGCAACCGCGGGCCCTGGACCTCCGCCGCCGAGATACGCCTCAGCGGACCGGCCGACCCGGCCGCCCACGGCTCGTGGAGCCGGATCACCGGCTTCCCCCTGGTGCCGGTGGCCACCGCCGTCCTGCCGGGCGACAAGCTCCTGGCCTGGTCGGCGTACGCGATCGACCGCTTCGGCGGCAGCAACGGCTACACCCAGACGGCGATCCTGGACCTGAAGACGGGCCGGGTCACCCAGCGCCGCATCGAAAACACCGGCCACGACATGTTCTGCCCGGGCATAGCGATGCTCGCCGACGGCCGGGTCCTCGTCACCGGCGGCAGCAACGCGGAGAAGGCGAGCATCTACGACCCGGCCACCGATGCCTGGTCGGCGACCACCGACATGAACACCGCCCGCGGCTACCAGGCCATGACCCTGCTCTCCACCGGCGAGGCCTTCGTCCTCGGCGGATCCTGGAGCGGCGCCACGGGCGACAAGGCCGGCGAGGTCTGGTCCCCGGACACCCGCACCTGGCGCAAGCTCCCCGGCGTCCCCGCCGCCCCCGCGCTCACGGCCGACCCGGCCGGCGCCTACCGCGCCGACAACCACATGTGGCTGTACGCCACCTCGGGCGGCAAGGTGCTCCAGCTGGGCCCGAGCAAGCAGATGAACTGGATCACGACCGGCGGGAGCGGGAGCATCACCTCCGCCGGGCCCCGGGCCGACAGCCAGGACGCCATGACCGGCAACGCCGTCCCGTACGACATCGGCAAGCTCCTCACCCTGGGCGGCTCGCCCGCCTACGAGAAGACGCCCGCCACCCGCCGCGCGTACACCGTGAGCGTCGACGGCGACCAGGTCAGGTCCGCGCGCACGGGCGACATGGACCACGCCCGCGCCTTCGGCAACAGCGTCGTCCTGCCCGACGGCAAGGTCGCCGTGTTCGGCGGCCAGGCGTACCCCGTGCCGTTCAGCGACGCCACGTCCGTGCTGACCCCCGAACTGTGGGACCCGGCGACCGGACGCTTCACCCCGCTCGCCACCATGGCCGTACCCCGCAACTACCACAGCGTGGCGAACCTGCTGCCCGACGGGCGGATCTTCTCAGGCGGCGGCGGCCTGTGCGGTGACTGCGCCACCAACCACGCCGACGGGGCCGTGTTCACACCGCCGTACCTGCTCAACGCGGACGGCTCGCCCAAGCCGCGGCCCGTCATCACCGGCGGCGTACCGCCCCGGGCCGCCGCCGGGACCTCGCTCACCGTCGCCACCGAGGGGCAGGTCGCCTCCTTCGTCCTGATGCGGGCCGCGGCCGCGACCCACTCCACGGACAACGACCAGCGGCGGGTCCCGCTGGCCTCCACGGCCGCCGGGACCGGCACGTACACGGTGTCCATCCCGGCCGACAAGGGCGTGGTCCTGCCGGGCACGTACATGCTCTTCGCCCTGGACGACCGAGGGGTGCCGAGCACCGCCCGTTTCCTCACCGTCTCCTGACAGACAGTCAGCGGCGTCCGACCCCGGCCGGGACCACCCGCCGGGGCCGGGCGCCGCTGTCGTACCCGGCCCCGACGCGCCGGCTTCGGGCCCGGTCGCCGCGGCCGCCGAGGAGGCCCGCCGCCCGATGACCTCGCTCCCGCCCCGGCCGGCACCGAGGCCGGACCACCTACACGGTGGCCGAGGCCGGCGTCCAGAGCCTGGGGGCGTGAGGGAGTGAACTGAGGGCGTACTCCACCGCGCTTCCCTCGGTGAGCTGGGAGTATCTGCGGCGTAGCCACTCGCGGAGACCAGGTGATGTGGTGTGGCATTGATCACGGCTGTGGCGCTTCCGGTCGGGGCGCGGTGCCCCGATTCTGATCGGGGCTGAACCCGAACCGGAGTCGAGGTCGTGGCAGGCCGCTGACGGCAACACCAGCGAACGGAGAATTCTCGTGATTGTCGGAGTCCTCAAGGAAGCGCGGGCGGGTGAGAACCGTGTCTCGGCGACGCCTGCCACGATCGAGCCGATCCGCAAACTGGGGTACGACGTGGTCGTCGACTCGGGTGCCGGCGTCGCGGCGGGCTTCACCGACAGCGCCTACGAGGCCGCCGGCGCACGCATCGGCGAGGCGTCGACCGCGGACGTGGTGCTGGGCGTCAACGCCCCGAGCCCGGCCCAGCTCGACGACGTGCGGTCGGAGGCGACGGTGATCGCCCTGTTCGCGCCGGCGTTCGACCCCGCGATGGTGGAGGATCTGGGCCGCCGGCCGTTCACCGCCCTGTCGATGGACGCCGTGCCGCGCATCAGCCGGGCGCAGTCCATGGATGTGCTGTCGTCCATGGCGAACATCGCCGGCTACCGGGCCGTGGTGGAAGCGGCGCACGCGTTCGGGCGCTTCTTCACCGGCCAGGTGACCGCGGCGGGCAAGGTGCCGCCGGCGAAGGTCCTGGTCGCGGGCGCGGGCGTCGCGGGTCTCGCGGCGATCGGCGCGGCCGGGTCGCTCGGCGCGATCGTGCGGGCGACCGATCCGCGACCCGAAGTCGCGGACCAGGTGCGGTCGCTGGGCGGTGAGTACCTGTCGATCGCGTCCCCCGAGGTCGAGGTCTCGAAGACCGGTTACGCCAAGGAGATGGGCGACGACTACAAGGCGCGCGAGGTCGAGCTCTACGGCGCGCAGTGCCGTGAGGTCGACATCGTCATCACCACCGCGCTGATCCCCGGGCGCCCCGCGCCCACGCTGATCACCGCGGAGATGGTGGCCGGCATGAAGCCGGGCTCGGTGATCGTGGACATGGCCGCCGCCAACGGCGGGAACGTGGTGGGCACGGTGGCGGGCGAGAAGGTCGTCACGGAGAACGGCGTGACGATCATCGGCTACACCGATCTCGCGGGCCGGCTGCCCGCCCAGGCCTCGCAGCTGTACGGCACGAACCTCGTGAACCTGCTGAAGCTGATGACGCCCGAGAAGGACGGGTCGCTCGTCCTCGACTGGGACGACCCGGTGCAGCGCTCGATCACCGTCGTACGCGCGGGCGAGTCGGCCTGGCCGCCCCCGCCGGTGCAGGTCTCGGCGGCCCCGGCCGCCGCCCCCGCGGCCGCCGCGGAGCCGGCGAAGCCGAAGAAGGCGCCGATGACGCCGGCGCGGCGGTTCGCCGGGGTGGCGCTCGGCGCCCTCGCGCTGTTCCTCGCCGCCGCGTTCGCGCCCGCGGCGCTGCTGCCCCACCTCACCGTCTTCGTGCTCGCGATCGTGATCGGCTACTACGTCATCGGTCACGTGCACCACGCCCTGCACACGCCGCTGATGTCGGTGACGAACGCGATCTCCGGGATCATCGTCGTCGGCGCGCTGCTGCAGATCGGGCATTCGAGCACCGCGGTCACGGTGCTGTCGTTCGTGGCGATCCTTCTGGCCAGTATCAACGTCTTCGGCGGCTTCGCGGTGACGCGTCGCATGCTCGCCATGTTCAACAGGAGCTGACATGTCTGCGACTCTCGCCGCGCAAGCGGCCTACCTCGTTGCCGCGTTGCTGTTCATTCTGGCGCTGGCCGGACTCTCCAAGCACGAGTCGGCACGGCTCGGCAACGCCTTCGGCATGCTCGGCATGGGCGTCGCGCTGGTCGCGTCGGTCGTGCTCGCGGTGGACGGCGACGTCAGCACCGCGGGCCTGGGCCTGATGGGCCTGGCGATGGCGGTCGGCGCACTGATCGGCCTCCAGCGTGCCCGCGGCGTCGAGATGACGGGCATGCCCGAACTGATCGCGCTGCTGCACTCCTTCGTCGGCCTCGCGGCCGTCCTGGTCAGCTGGAACGGCTACCTGAACGTCGAGCACCACCCCCACGGCCCCGAAGCGGCCGCCCTGGACGCGCTCGGCACCCTCGGCATCCACCACGCCGAGGTGTTCGTCGGCGTCTTCATCGGCGCGGTGACCTTCACCGGCTCGATCGTGGCCAACCTGAAGCTCTCGGCGCGGATCGACTCCAAGCCGCTGGTCCTGCCGGGCAAGAACGCCCTGAACCTCGGCGCGCTGGGACTCTTCGTCGCCCTCACGGTCTGGTTCGTCATCGCGCCGGAGCTGTGGCTGCTGGTCGCGGTGACCGTCGTCGCACTGGCACTCGGCTGGCACCTGGTGGCCTCGATCGGCGGCGGAGACATGCCGGTCGTGGTCTCGATGCTCAACAGCTACTCCGGATGGGCCGCCGCGGCCTCCGGCTTCCTCCTCGGCAACGACCTGCTCATCATCACCGGCGCACTGGTCGGCTCCTCCGGTGCCTACCTCTCCTACATCATGTGCAAGGCGATGAACCGCTCCTTCGTCTCCGTGATCGCCGGCGGCTTCGGCATCGAGGCACCCTCGGGCTCGGACGTCGACTACGGCGATCACACGGAGATCACCGCCCAGGGCGCCGCCGAACTCCTCGGCTCCGCCCGGTCCGTGGTCATCACGCCCGGCTACGGCATGGCCGTCGCCCAGGCCCAGTACCCGGTCGCGGAACTCACCTCGAAGCTCCGTGCGAAGGGCGTCGACGTCCGCTTCGGCATCCACCCCGTCGCCGGCCGCCTCCCCGGCCACATGAACGTGCTCCTCGCCGAGGCCAAGGTGCCCTACGACATCGTCCTCGAAATGGACGAGATCAACGACGACTTCGCCGAGACCGACGTCGTCCTCGTCATCGGCGCCAACGACACCGTCAACCCGGCCGGCGCGGACGACCCCAGCAGCCCCATCGCCGGCATGCCCGTGCTCACCGTCTGGGAAGCGGGCAAGGTCATCGTCTTCAAGCGCTCCATGGCCTCCGGCTACGCGGGAGTCCAGAACCCGCTCTTCTTCCGCGAGAACACCTCCATGCTCTTCGGCGACGCCAAGGACCGCGTCGAGGACATCGTCGGCGCGCTCTGAGCCGGCGCCCTCTGAGTCGGCGCCCTCCGACCCACGGACCGGACCACCGGCGACCGACGACGCCCGGGGCGCGCGACCAGCGCCCCGGGCGTCGCCCTGCCGGGCCGCCACCAGTGCCCTTACCGTCTTACGGAACGCCGTACGGAACGCCGTACGGAAAGCGGTACGGGACGTCGTAGGGAAAGCGGTACGGAACGCCGTACGGGAAGTCCTACGGGGAGAGAGAGCAGCGTCATGCCGAGGCGTCGCGTGGTCGTGGTCGGAGCCGGGATAGGGGGGCTCACGGCGGCCGTGGCCCTGCACCGCCGCGGATGGAGCGTCACCGTGTGCGAACGCGCCCCCGAAGCCCCCGTCACCGGCGCCGGCATCGGCCTCGCGCCCAACGCGCTGCGTGCCCTCCACGCCATCGGCGTCGACGTCACCAGGGTCACCGGCAGCGCCGTACCCGCCACCATGGGCGTGCGCCGCGCCGACGGCCGGTGGCTCACCCGGACCGGCACCGCCGAGCTGGCGGCGCGATACGGGATGCCCCCGATCGCCGTCCCGCGCCCGGCCCTCACCATCGCCCTGGCCGAGGGCCTGCCGACGGAGGCCCTCCGCTACGGCACCACGGTGACCGCCGTCGACGACGCCGGGAGCCGACCGGTCGTACGTACGGACGGGGGCCCGGACCTGCCCGCCGACGTGGTGGTCGCCGCCGACGGGATCCACAGCCCGCTGCGCCGCGCCTACTTCCCCGCCCACCCCGGCCTGAGCTACATCGGCGAGACCGCCTGGCGGGCCCTCGTGGAGGCCCCGGACCTGGGGATCCAGGCGATGAGCGAGACCTGGGGGAGGGGCGGGCGGTTCGGCGTGACCCCGCTCACCGACGGCCGGTTCTACCTCTACGCCACCGCCGCCGTGCCGGCCGGCCACCGGTTCGACGACCCGCGCACCGAACTCCGCCGCCGTTTCGGCTCGTGGCACGACCCGATCCCGGCCCTCCTCGACCGCGTCGACCTCCTGGACGCCACCGACGTCCTCCGCCACGACCTCCACGAACTGGCCGCCCCGCTCCCGCGTCTGCACCACGGCCGGATCGCCTGGCTCGGCGACGCCGCCCACGCCATGGCCCCGAACCTCGGCCAGGGCGGCTGCCAGGCCATCGAGGACGCGGTCATCCTCGCCCACCTCCTGCCCGCAGGGGACGGCCGTGACGGCCACACCGGTGCCGGCAACGACGGCAGTGACAGCGGTGGCGAGAGAGCCGGCAGTGACGGGGGACCCGACAGCGCCGACCACCCGGACGCCGTCCCGGCCGCTCTCGCCGCCTACACCACCGCCCGCCGCGACCGCACCGACGCCGTCCGCGTCCGGGCCCGCCGCGTCGGCCGCCTGGGCGCCCTCCGCCATCCGATCGCCGTGGCGGCCCGCGACCTCGCGGTCCGCGCCACGCCCACCCGCCTCGCCCTGCGCGGCATGGACGACCTGTTCGACGGCTTCCGCCTGCCAGACTGAGCACCGCGTAGGCGCACCCGCACCCACGTCGTGGCACGCCGGCACCAGGGGTGGGTGCGAGCGCGCGGTGCCGGACTCATCCTGCCGGGTCGCGACGGGCGGGGCTCGTCCCCGTCCCCGCCCGTCGCCGGGGTGTGTCCGTCCCGGTCGATGCCCGGACGTCATCGGCCGTCCGGTGCACGACTCTTGACGTCGTGCCACAGCCTCCGGGAGGCTCATGGGAGCGCTCCCATCCGTCCGAGTCGCTCGCGGCGGACCGGGAGACCCACCCGATCGTGCCGTCGACGGAGGTCAACCTTCCCATGCGCCGCAGAACCGCAGCCCGCGCACTCGCGCTGCCCCTGGCTCTCGCCGCCGCCCTGCTGACGGGGCTTCAACCCGCCGGCGCGGACACGGCGGTGGGCGCCTCCGGATCCCACGGGGGCCGCCTCTACACGCCGAAGTCCAACCCGGAGGCGTACGAGCAGGTGGCCGGACTCGTGCGGGGCGGGCGGTACGCGGAGGCGGCCGGGATCCTCGCCATGGTGCGTACGCCGCAGGCCGTCTGGTACGGCGATCAGGCCCCGGCCGAGGTCGAGAGCCAGGCCCGGGCGGTCGTCCGGGACGCCGCCCGCAAGGGGGCCGTTCCCGTGCTCGCCTTGTACAACGTGCCGGGCCGCGACTGCTCGAACTACTCGGGCGGCGGCGCGTCGACGACGGCCGAGTACCAGGCCTGGGTGGACGCCGTGGCGCGGGGGGTGGGCGGCCACGAGGCCATGATCGTCCTGGAGCCCGACTCGCTCGCGCTGCTGCCCGCCGACTGCGGCCAGGACGACGCCCAGGGCACCAGGACCACCGCCCGCTACAGCGAGGTGCGTTACGCCGTCGAGACCCTGGGCGGGCTCGCCCGGGCCAAGGTCTACCTCGACACCGGTCACCCGGGCTGGCACAGCGTCGGCTCCATCGTGCCGCGCCTGATCCGCGCCGGTGTCGGCGACGCCACCGGATTCTTCACCAACGTCTCCAACTACCGTACGGAGGAGGACAGTCACTGGTACGGGACGCTGATCTCCGCCTGCGTCGGCTACGTGGAGGACGGCGGTGCCGCCGCCGACTGCCCCGACCAGTACCGGCCGCGCGCGGAAGCCGAGGCGTGGATCGCGGAGCACGTGACGACGCCCGAGTCGCGGAGGAAGCACTTCGTCACGGACACGAGCCGCAACGGCCTCGGCCCGTGGACCGCGCCGGCCGGCAAGTACACCGACGCGCAGGACTGGTGCAACCCGCCCGGCCGCGGGCTCGGCGACCGGCCGACCACCGCCACCGGCGACCCGCTGTACGACGCCAAGCTCTGGATCAAGATCCCCGGCGAGTCGGACGGCCTCTGCCTGCGCGGCACCGCCGGCCCCGAGGACCCCGAACGCGGCACGGTCGATCCCGCCGCCGGCCACTGGTTCCCCGAGCAGGCGCTGGAGCTCGTACGTCTCGCACAGCCGCCGCTTCCGGCGAGGGGTCCGTTCGCGCGCGCCCGGGGGTGAACGCGTGGCGGCGGCTCGCGCGGAGCCGCCGAGGACGGGCTCGGGGCCGTTCCGGATCACTCCGGAACGGCCCCGTCGTGTCAGGTCACGGCGCCTCCCGCACCGTTCCCGTGAACTCCGGGCCGGGTACGGGCTCCCAGGAGCCGTCGTAGGTGGTCAGGGCGGCGCGCAGCGACTCGGCCGGCTCGGCCAGGGCGTCGCGGACGGTGGGCACGGTGACCTCGGTGCTCGTCTGCCCGGCGGGGATGTTCACGCCGAGGGCGAGGCCGGAGGAGGCGGCGGCCTCCGAGAGGGAGACGACGGGGTCGGGGACGTGGCCGAGCTGGCGTTCGAGCCAGGCGGGGTCGACGTCTGCGGTGGACAGTTCGGTGCCCGTGGTGACGGGCAGGAAGGAGACGTTGCCGAAGACGTCGATGTCGGCGGCGGTGGAGAGGGAGACGCGCCAGGTCAGGGAGGAGCCCTCGGTGACGTCGTCGGCGACGGGGGTCAGGGTCACGGTCGGCATGGTGTCGTCGTTCAGGGCGGTGACACCGCCCCGGTGGGAGCCGACCACGGTGCCGCGCACGGCCTTCACGAAGGCGGTGTGCCACAGGTCGTAGCCGTAACGGGTGTTGCCCCGGACCTCGATCGGGATGTCGAGGTCATGGCGCCCCGGGCGAACCGTCACCGTGCGGGAGGCGACCGCACCCGTGTCCGGATCGGGGAGGAACAGGCGGACCTGGCCGCTGCCCCGGCCGGAGACCTGGACCGGTACGCGGTAGGTGCGGACCCCGGCGTCGCCCTCCTTCACCGTCAGCCGGCCGAGGTCGACACGGGTGAGGGCGGCCGGGCGTGCCGCCGGCGTGCCGGGGCGCCAGCCCCAGGCGTCCATCAGCCAGGCGCGGCCGGTGCCGCCGCCGGGCGTCAGGTCGAGGCTGGTGACGCGCTTCAGGTCCAGGCCGGAGCGGGCCGCGGGGGTCAGCGGCACCCGGACCTCGCGCGCCCAGTAGGACGCGGTCCGCTCGGTGCCGGGCAGTCCGTCGACTCGGGTACGGCCCAGGGACGCGCGGCGGCCCGAGGCGTCGGTGACGGCGACGTCGAGCGTGGTCCCCGTGCTGTTGGGCGGGACGATGAGCCGCAGGGCCAGGGCGTCGGAACCGGCCAGGGAGACCGGGCGCGCGGAGCGGACCGTGGCGCGGGAGCCCGGGTTCGCCCACTGGAGCGCGACGGCGTCGCGGCCGGGTTCGGTGGAGGCCTCCCAGGACGCGAAGTGGGGAGACCGGCCGGACTCCTCGGGGGAGAGGCAGGAACGGGTGGCGTCGGTGTCGACCTGCGCGCAGATCCGGCCGGCGCCGGAGGCGGTCACCGCGGAGTCCGGCAGGAAGGCGGGGGTGCGGTTCCCACCGACGGCGTGGGCGAGGACCCGGACCGGGCCGGCCGACGGCGCGCGGCGGCCGGTGCCGTCGAGCAGCGGACGGACCGTGTCGTCACCGCCGACGAACAGCCGGGCCGCGGCGGCTATGTAGGTCGCGCCGGCGGCCTGCTGCCGGGTGGCGGTGAGGCGCGTCGCCGCGCCGGGGGAGCAGACCGGGTCGATGCCGTCCTCGGACGAGAAGTCGTCGAAGGCGGGGGCCTTGGCCTGCCCCGGCGTCCACTCGCTGTTGAAGTAGTTGTGGTTGGCGCCGACCATGTAGACCGCGCTGTGCAGGGCGCTGCCCCGGCTGACACCGCGCGTGCCGTCGACGAAGTTCTGGCCCTGGAGGTCGGAGACGTCGCCGTCGCAGCCCGGCAGGATCGTCATGGAGGGCACGTCGGGGGCCGGGTTGCGGCCGAAGATCGTGGGTCCGATCGGTACGGTGCCGCGGATCGTCCACCGCACGGGGCCCCGGTAGCCGTCCTCGCCCGCGGGCGGCGGGGTCAGGCTGTCGACCGCGGCCCGGTTGACGCCCTCGCCGCCCCGGGAGTGGCCGACGAGCAGCACGCGCGAGAGGTCCGCGGGCGAGGTGGCGCGCACGGCAGCCGGGGCGCCGGCGCGGTGCGCGGACCACTCCGCCCAGCGCGCCAGGTGCAGGCGCACCAAGGACGAGCGGGCCTGCGCGCCGGCGTCCTCGGCGCGGAAGTCCTGCCCGTTGATGCCGTTGGCGGATATGGAGAGGGTGACGTACCCCTGCGAGGCGAGGAGCCGCTGCGCGCGCAGGTACCCCTCGTGGCTCGGCACCGGCCGCGTCCCCGCTGCGCAGGGCCACGAGCCGTTCATCTCGTCGGTTCCGGGGGCGTAGCAGGTCGCGTGGCGGCCGTGCAGGAACAGCGCCACGGGCCGCTTCCCCGGTGCGTCGGCGGGTCCCACCACGGTGGCGCGCATCTCGATCGGCTCCGGGTATCCCGGCAGGCGTACGGAGGCGAGGTCGTACGAGCCCTTGACCGTCCGGTAGCGCCCGGGCTTCCCGGGGTCGACCGCGTTGACCGGCAGCGGTGCCTCCGGCAGGGCGGCCGGGGCGGCCGGGGCGGCCGGGGTGGTGGGAGTGGCGGGAGTGGCGGGAGTGGCGGGGCGGAGTCGTGCCGCGCCGCTCGGCGCGACCCCGCCCAGGGGTCGCCCGCCCGCCGTCACCCGCAGTCGCGTCCCCTCGTCGAGGCGGATGGCCCCCAGGGGCAGTCGGAAGGTACGGCCGTCCGGCTGCGCGGTCGGGTGGCCGAGCAGCCGGTCGCCCGCCTGGAACTCGACCCGGGCGTCGCCCATGGGCACGGGCTCGGGTGACGTCCAGACCAGCTGCCTGCCCGCACCTGCTCCGGTGACCTTCCAGCCCTCGGGGAGTCGGAGGTCCCCGTAGCGGCTCGCGAGGGTCGTCGACGGCTCCCCGGGCGGCGCCTGCGCGAAGGCCGGTCCGGGCGACACCGCCGCCAGTGCGAGTAACGCCGCGGCGGTGGCCGCGGCGCGTGTGACACGTATCAAAGCGGTCTTCCTCACGATCGGTCCTGTCCGGGCACCGGGAGTGGCTTCGACCTGCCTCGGGCCCCGTTTCCCTGGCGCCCCCCGCTCCCCTCGTGCCCCTCTCGTCACCGGAGGACGGCAACAAGAACGCCGGGGTTGCTTTTTGACGTATGAACAGATCGTCGGAGTATGCGAACGGGGCGCGTTCGTGCATGCCGTGCATGTGTGCCGTGCGTGCTCACCGGGTGTCCTCCCCGCGCGTGCTCACCGCGCGCCCGCCGCCGGTGTTCAGGGCGGGCGGGACGGGCCTGACGGGTGATGTTCGAGCGGGTCGGCGGGGACCCGCCCGTCCCGGGGGAGCGGCGGGCCGATACTCCGGCCATGAGCCCAGCACGTACCTCGCCCCGGACGCGCGTCGCCGCGCTCACCGCGCTCCTCGCCCTCGGCGTCCTCACCGCCCCGGTGGAGGCCGTCGGGACGCCATCGGCCGAAGGGGGCCACCAGCGGCCCTGCGTCGTCTCCCGCGTGCCCGACCGCGGACCGGCCCGCGACGTCCTGCGGATCGCCGAGCGTGCCAAGGCGGAGATGGACCTCAAGTCGGTCATCGTGCGGGTCACCGTCGACGGCCGCGAGGTCGTCACCGGCGCGCTCGGCGAGTCGATGACCGGCGTACCGGCCACCCCCGCCATGCACTTCCGCAACGGCAACGTGGCGATCAGCTACATGGCCACCGCCCTCCTGCGCCTGGTCGACCAGGGCAGGGTCGGTCTCGACGACCCCGTCGCCCGCTGGCTGCCCGACCTCCAGGACGGTGGGCGGATCACCCTGCGGATGCTGGCCGCCTCCACCACCGGCCTCGTCGACTACGTCCACCTCCCCGCGTTCCAGCGGGCCGTCGTCGCCGACCCGTACCGCCAGTGGACGCCGAAGGAGCTCGTGGCCCTCGCCACCGCCGAGGACCGGTGGTACGAGCCGGGCACCAACTGGAGCTACTCGCACGCCAATTTCGTCCTCCTCGGCGCCGCCCTGGAGAAGATCACCGGGACCCGGCTCGACGTCCTCCTGAAGGAAGAGGTCCTGCGCCCGCTCGGACTGCGCGAGACCCGCAACGCCTTCACCCCCGACATCCCCGAACCCGTCCTGCACGCCTTCACCGCCGACCGGGGCACGTACGAGGAGTCCACCTACTGGAACCCCTCGTGGACCACCGCCCCCGGCGCCGTGCAGACCACCGACATCTGCGACCTGGCCCGCTCGGCCGGCGGCATCGGCTCGGGCCGGCTGCTCTCCCCGGAGGGGTACCGGGAACTGCTGAACCCGGGAACGGTCGGTCTGGGCCACCCCACCCGCACATGCCCGGCGACGGTCTGCCTCGCGCAGACCGAGGCCACCCACTACGGCTTGGGGCTGCTCGTCCTCGGCGACTGGGTCGCCCAACACCCCCTTTTCTTCGGCTACTCCGCCGCCCAGGCCTATCTCCCGTCCGAGCGCCTGGCCATCGCGGTCTCGACCACGAACGGTCCCGCCGCCGCGAGCGGACACAGCGCCCACGCGATCACCCAGCGCATCGCAGCCGCCCTCGCCGCCGACCACCCCATCCCCGACTTCGGCTGACCCGCTCGCCCGGGCGGGGCCGGTGTCCTCAGCGGACTCCGGCCCCGTGGACCCCGGCTCCGCCGTGGACCCCGGCCCCGTCGTGGACCCCGGCCCCGTCGTGGACCCCGGCCCCGTCGTGGACCCCGGCCCCGTCGTGGACCCCGGCCCCGTCGCTGACCCCCTGGATGACGACCTTCCCGAAGGACGTGCCGCCGGCGTAGTACGCGTACGCCTCGGGCGCCTCCTCGAAGGGGAAGACGCGGTCGACGACGGGCCGCAGGCCGTGCTTCGTGATCACCTCGTTCATGGCGGTGAACTGGGCGCGGCTGCCGACGGCCACCGCGCGGACGGTGGCGCCGGAGGCGAAGAGGGCGCGGGGGTCGAGCGGCGGGGCGGTCCGGCCGACGAAGCCGACGCACGCGATGGTGCCGGCGAGGGCGATGGCGCGGACGGAGTCGTGGAGGAGCCCGGCGACGTCGACGACGCGGTCGGCGCCCCGGCCGCCGGTGAGCCGGCGGACCTCGGCGGCCCAGTCGGGGACGGCCCGGTAGTCGATCACCTCGTCGGCGCCGAGCTCCCGCAGCCGTCCGGCCTTGCCGGGGCCGCCGGTGGTGGCGATCACCCGGGCGCCGAGCGCTTTGGCGAACTGCAGGGCGAACAGGGACACGCCGCCGGATCCCTGCACGACGACCGTGTCGCCGGGGCGGACGCCCGCCGCGTCGCCGGTGAGGGCGTTCCAGGCGGTGACCGCCACGCAGGGCAGCGTCGAGGCCTCCTCGTACGAGAGGTGCGCGGGTACGGGGACGAGTGACTCCGCGTCGACCACGGCGAGTTCGGTGAGCATGCCGTCCAGCGAGCTGCCGCGCTGCGCGAGGTGCTCGGCGCCGAACGGACCGTCCCGCCAGGACGGGAACAGCGTGGCCATCACCCGGTCGCCGACGTCCACCCCCTCGACGCCGGGGCCGAGCGCGACCACCTCGCCCGCGCCGTCGGAGAGGGGGACCACGTCCGGTTTCACCGGCAGGACGTAATCGCCGTCGAGCACCAGCAGTTCGCGGTAGCCGAGCGAGGTCGCGCGCACCGCCACCAGTGCCTGGCCGGGTCCGGGGACGGGGGCGTCGTGCGTGCGGACGGAGAGGCCGGCCAGTCCGGCCCCGGTGTGCGACAGGTGGTAACTCCGCATCGGGGGAAGGCCTTTCGTGAGGTGGGAACGGGAAGGGCGGGCAGGGGAGCGGTACGTCAGGCCGTGGCGGTCTCGGACGCCAGGGGGACCTCGCCCGCCGTCTTGCTGAAGCCGAGGGCCTCGACGACGCGGCCGTCGGCGACGCGCATGACGTTGACGCCGCGGACCCACTGGTCGGGGCCGTCGCCGAAGCGGTAGGTCCACAGGATGGTGGCGCGGTCGCCCGCGACGATCACCTCCTGCGGGGAGAACAGCGCCGTGCGGTCCCCGGCGAGCGCGGCCCACCAGGCCGTACAGGCCTCGCGGCCCAGGACCCGTTCCCCGACGGGGGCGGGCTGGACGCTCTCCATGACGCAGTCGTCGGCGATGAGACCGGCCAGGAGGCCGGGCTCGTGGCCGGTGAAGGCGCGGTTGAACCGGTCGATGACCTCGGCGGTGGTGCGTACGGACATGACGCCTCCCTCGGAGCGGGCTCGGACGGGCCCGGAAGAGATAGACCGTTCGGTCTCCTGGCTCCATAGATAGACCGGTTGATCTACCGAGTCAAGGGGTGGCACACTCGACCCATGACCACCACCGCCAAGCCGGGCCCCCGCGAACGGCTGCTGCGCGCCGCGCAGGAGCTCACGTACACCCAGGGCGTCGGCGTCGGTGTGGACGCCCTGCTCAAGTCGGCGAACGTCGCCCGCCGTTCGCTGTACGAGCACTTCGGCGGCAAGGACGGACTGATCGCCGAAGCGCTCCGGCGCAGCACCGCCGAGGACGAGGAGGAGTACCGCACCACGATGGCCGCCGCGGGCGACGACCCCCGCGCCCGGCTCCTCGCGGTCGTCGACCGCCTCGGCGTCGTCGTGTCCGCCCCCGGCTTCCACGGCTGCCGCTACCTCGCCGCCGACCTCGCCCTGACGGACCCGGCCCACCCCGCCCACGACGTCACCCGCGCCTACCGGCGCACCGTCCACGGGCTCATCGCCGACGAACTCGTCGCCCTCGGCCACGCCCGCCCCGGCTTCGCCGCCGACCAGCTCCTCCTCCTCGTCGACGGCCTCCTCGCCGCCGGCGCCACCCGCCCCGACATCCGCCCCGCACCCGCGGCCCGCGAACTGGCCGAGCACATCATCGACTCCGGCCTCCCCGCGGCCGGTGCGCCCACGTCCTGACCCACCGGGCCGCGCACCGACCGCACCGAAATCCGCATGCGCGGTTCCGCACGGCACTGGCAGCATGCCGGGATGGTCCACGCTCTCGAACGTCTGGTCGTCCGGCACACGCACCGCCTCCCCGTCCCGACCGCGGTCGGGCGGGACGGAGCCGGCGGCGGAGCCGTCGCGGCACGCCGGTTCGACGCCGCGCTGATGTCCGTCGGGTTCAAGCTCTCCGCCGAACTGCTCGAAGAGCTCTCCGGGCGGGCGCCGGAGACGGTCGTCGCCCTCGCCGCCCGGACGCTGGACACCGTCCGCGAGATCGTCGGCGACCACGTGCGGCACAACGTCTACTTCGTGGACTTCCCCGCCCACGTTCCCGACACCCTCGACTTCTGGCGGGAGCGCGTCGCCGAGGCGCTCGGCGACGAGAAGTCCCGGGCCGGCGTCCTGGAGCAGCTCAGCGACGGCGCCGTCGACCTGCTCACCCTCCCGTCCTACGGAACGTACCGCCACACCTACGCCGACCTGCTCGCCGCGCACGACGAGCTGATCGCCGCCGCCGGCGACCGCATCACGGTCCTGCACCTCGCCGGCGCCCCGGACGACGAGGCCGCCGCCCTCTACCTGGCCCTGGCCGGAAGCGTGACGCCGCTCGGCGAGGACGACCTGAAGGACCTCGCGGTGCTCGCCGGGCACTGCGTCGACGGGCCCCAGCCGGAGACGATCCCGGTCCGCGAGAGCCGCGCCGTCGTCAACCGGGCCCGGCTCGCCGCGGGCGCGGACCTCCTCCTCGACACCGTCACCGACGTCCTCCGCCTCGCCTGCGCGCTCTCCGGCGGCGACGTCACCCTGCGGGAGCCCACCCGCTTCCGCGCCCTGTCCCGCCCGGTCCGCCGCGCCGTCCTCGCGGGCCTCGACGCCGTCGTCGCCGCCGCCCCCGCCAAGCTCGCCGACGTCGCCGCGCACCGCGAGCCGTGGAAGCGCCTCGGCGAGCGGCTGCACCCGCACGAGTACCCGCGGTGGCCGCACGCCGCCGAGGTCTTCGCCGTCGCCCGCGGCGAGCGGCGGGCACGGTCCTTCGACAGCCTCGTCGAGGAGCGCCTCGGCCGGAACGACGTCACCGGAGCGGCGGAACTGCTGACCGCCGCGCCGGGCCGGCTGTTCCGCGCCCTCGACCGGCTGCTGCGCACGGCGGACGGGCCCGAGCGCCGCGAGGCCGTCCTGGCCGCCGCCGAGCGGGCCGCGCCGCACGTCGCCGGCCGCGTCGTGCTGTCCCTCCGCGAACACGTCCAGAACCGCGCCGACGGGGGAGCGAAGCAGCGGGTGTTCGTCAACAGGACCGGCGGCGCCTGGGTCACCGCCGACACCCGGCCGCCGCTGCCGGAGGACGTACGCGAGCGGCTGCTCGCGCTCCTGGACGACGAGACGCGCCGCCGGCTGCCAGCCCCGGGGCACCTCGTCGTCGACCCGGCCGTCCTCGACGTCGCCCTCCCGCTCAGCGGCCGGGCGACCGCGGCGGGCCTCGGCGTCCTGCCGCGCGGCTCCGTCTCGCCCGTCGACGGCGAACTGCTGCGCTTCTTCATGTACTGGAAGCAGACCCGCCGCTCCACCGACTACGACCTGTCCGCGCTCATCCTGGACGCCGACTACGAGACCGTCACCTGGCTCTCGTACACCACGCTCACCGCACTGGAGGGCGAGCACTCCGGCGACATCACCAACGCGCCCGACGGTGCCTCCGAGTTCATCAACCTGCGGCTCGGAGCCGTACGCGGCACGTTCCTCGTCCCGCAGGTCGACATCTACTCCGGGGAGGACTTCGAGCAGGTCGACGAGTCGTTCTTCGGCTACATGCTGCGCGACGCCGAGCAGGCCGGCCGCCCCTTCGAACCCCGCACCGTCCGCATGAAGTCGGACCTGCGCGGCCCCGGCCGGGTCGCGCTGCCGCTCGCCTTCCAGCGCGACGACGACGGCCGCTGGCACGCACGCTGGCTGCACCTCCACCTCCGGGGCCAGCCGTCGGCGAACCGCGTCGAGGAGAACCGGGTGTCGGTCGCCGTCCTGCTCCGCGGCCTGCTGGCCCGCACCCCGCTGACGGTCCGCCACCTCACGGAGCTGATGGCGGACACCGCCACCACCACGTCCCTGTGGGACGGCGAGGCGGCGGCCCCCTGGGACGAAGGGACCGTGCCGGACGGCCCCGTGACCTACATCGGCCTGGAGCGCCCCGCCGGCCTCCCCGCCGGCGCGCGCGTCCTCACCCCGGAAAACCTGCGCGACCTGATCCCGTCCTGACTGCTACGGTCGTCCCGGGCGAGGCCATGAAGAGGCTTCCTTCTCACACTCCCTGAATAGCCTCTTCGCTTTCCCCGCCCCTCCACGGCACCCCGGTCCACGCGGCCGGGGTTCGCCGTGTGCCCCCCCGTTCGGCCGGTGCGAGCGTGGCGTGACCGTGTCCAGGCGCGCGCCCGCCCGTTGTGTGGGTGTGATCTCAACCCGACGCATTTCCTCTGTTCTGGCCGTCGCCGCCGCCTTCTCGTGCCTCGGCGGAGCCGCGACCTCCGCCGTCGCCGCCACCGGCCCGCTCGGCCCGCCGATCAACCCGGTCACCGAGCTCGACTCCCTCACCACGACCGGCATCCCCGAGGAGTCCCGCGACCGCTTCCCCGGCATCGCCGACCAGCTGGGCGGCCTCAACCGGCTGAACGACCTGAACCAGGTCCACCAGCTCACCGACCTGGCCGCGCCCGCCACCGGGCTGCTCCCCGAGGTCTCCGCCTGACCGACCGTCCCGCCGGACGACGCCTCCGGACCGGCACCGTGCGCCACGCCACGGTGCCGGTCCGCCGTCCTGTACGGGGCTATCCATCGACAGGAACCTCAGGAGCTCCTCGACGGCGGCGGGGACGAGCCGGGGATCCGCCCGGAGCTCGGCGAGCCGGATGACGATCGACGGCACCGGGAGCGCGAACGCGCCGACCAGCTCGGCCGGCGGTCCCTTGGCCTCCACCGCGTCCAGGAGCCGGTCCACGGTCTCCTGGATGCGGGGCCGCAGGCCGTCGGCGCGTTTGAGCCTGGGTGCGCTCGGCCAGATGGCTCGAATGTCGCTGGTCGCCCGGATAAACCACGGGCGAAGCAAGATCACTGCATTGAGGTAATGCCATCGGGCTCTCGGGGCGAGCCGGGCTTACCGGCCGTTACTGTTCCCCGGGATCTGGACGAATTCCCAGAGATTGACCCCCTTTCCATCCACTTCCACCGGTTGGCATGCATCCGCCGATCCGTCCGCACGCGAAGGAGAGCCCGCCCCCATGACCGTTGAGACCGGCCCGGAAGTCCAGGTGGAGCCGCCCCGGCAGTCCAGCCTCAGCACCGCGGCCGCCCGCAACCTCGCCACCACCACCAAGTCCGCCCCGCAGATGCAGGAGATCAGCTCCCGCTGGCTGCTGCGGATGCTTCCGTGGGTGGAGACCAAGGGCGGCGCCTACCGCGTGAACCGCCGGCTGAGCTACACCGTCGGCGACGGGCGCATCGAGTTCGTCCAGGACGGCAGCCGCGTCCGGGTGATCCCCCGCGAACTCGGCGAACTCGCCCTGCTGCGCGGCTTCGAGGACGACGCGGTACTCGGCGCCATCGCCGACCGCTGCGTGCAGCGCGACTTCCGCGCCGGCGAGGTGCTGGTCGAGCGCGGCACCCCCGCCGAGCAGATCCACATGATCGCCCACGGCCGGATCGGCCAGACCTCCGTCGGCAAGTACGGCGACGAGGTCGCCGTCTCCGTGCTCGCCGACGGCGACAGGTTCGGCGAGAACGCCCTTCTGGACGCCGACGCCAGGTGGGACTACACGGCCACCGCCGAGACCTCCGGCACCCTGCTCACCCTCTCCCGCGCCGACTTCGCCTCCGTCGTCGGCCAGGCACCCGGACTCGCCTCGCACATCGAGGAGTTCGGCTCGCTGCCCCGGCAGCGGCAGAACAAGCACGGCGAGGCCGAGATCGCGATGTCGGCCGGCCACGTCGGCGAGGTCGCCCTGCCCGGCGCCTTCGTCGACTACGAGCTCAAGCCGCGCGAGTACGAACTCTCGGTGGCCCAGACCGTCCTCAAGGTCCACACCCGGGTCGCCGACCTCTACAACGGGCCGATGAACCAGACGGAGGAGCAGCTCCGCCTGACCATCGAGGCGCTGCGCGAGCGCCAGGAGCACGAGCTCATCAACAACCCGGAGTTCGGCCTCCTCGCCAACGCCGACTTCAAGCAGCGGATCCAGCCCCACTCCGGCCCGCCCACCCCGGACGACCTCGACGAGCTGCTCTGCCGCCGCCGCAGCACCAAGCTCTTCCTGGCCCACCCCCGGACGATCGCGGCGATCGGCCGCGAGTGGAACGCCGCCGGCCTCTACCCGGACACCGTCGAACTCCACGGGCAGCGGGTCCCGGCCTGGCGCGGGGTCCCGATCCTCCCCTGCAACAAGATCCCCATCAGCAAGGAGAACACCAGCTCGATCCTCGCCATGCGTCTCGGCGAGGACAACCAGGGCGTCGTCGGACTCCGCCAGACCGGCCTGCCGGAGGAGTACGAGCCGGGCCTCTCGGTGCGCTTCATGGGGATCAGCGAGCAGGCGATCATGTCGTACCTCGTCACCACCTACTACTCGGCCGCGATCCTGGTGCCCAACGCGCTCGGCGTGCTGGAGAACGTGCAGATCGCCCGCCGGCGCGACTAGGCACACCCGGCGCGGCGGCGCGGCACCTCGCCGCGATGCCCCAGCGCCCGACGCTCCGTCACCGGGGCGCGCCGGCGCCCTGCGACGCGCCCCTCGGCCCGGACGGGCCGGGGGAGCCCATGCGCCGGACCCCGCGCCCCGTCCCACCCTGATCCGCCGGGCGCGCCCCAGGGCACGCCCGGGGCCTCCCCCCCCGCACACGACCGCCTCCCGGAGCCCTTCCGGGCCGGGCCGGCGCGCCCGGAACACGGGACGGCCCACCCACCTCTCCAAGGAGCCACGGATGCCCGACGCCGGGCTTTCCCCTCTGCCGTCGAGCCTGCCCTCCGCTGCGGCCCGGTTCGCCGCCCGCGTCCTCGCCGACGCGGCGGCGCACGGCCTCGCCGGAGCGCAGGCCGCCCCCACCGAAGCCCCCACCGAAGCCCTCACCGACGTCCCGACCGAACGCCCGACCAGCACCCCCGCGGCCGACCCCGCGGTCGACCCCGCCGGAGCGCCCGGGGCCGCCACCGTGGCCGCCCCGACCCGGCCCGACCTGGGGCGGGTCCTGGGCGGTCCCCGCGGCCTGGGCACGGCGGGGCTGTCCCTGGTCCCGCGCGCGGAACCTCCGGCGGCGCCCTCGGGGCCGCCCGCGGACGCCCTGATCATCCCGGGCCTCTACTACCACCCGGTGCCGGAGCCCGACCCGGTACGGGTGGACGAGGTCAGCCTCCGCATCAAGTCCTGGGCGGTGGACGAGGTCCAGCTGTTCCCGGACGACTGGGAGGGGGAGTTCGACGGCTTCTCCGTCGGGCGCTACATGGTCGCCTGCCATCCGGACGCCCCGACCGTC
Source organism: Streptomyces sp. LMG1-1-1.1 (assembly GCF_040815545.1). Taxonomy (NCBI): domain Bacteria; kingdom Bacillati; phylum Actinomycetota; class Actinomycetes; order Kitasatosporales; family Streptomycetaceae; genus Streptomyces; species Streptomyces sp. LMG1-1-1.1. Next base: position 503,361 of record NZ_JBFPNH010000001.1, read on the forward strand.
GAGCACCTGATGATCGCCACCCGGCTGATGGTCGCCGAGAACGCGGTCGACGACTGCTACTGCGAGGACCACGGCGGCTCGCCCGTCGGTCTGGGCGGCCGGCTCCTGCTCGCGCACACCGCGCTCGACCCGCTCCACTCGACGGCGGAGTACCAGCCGCACTGGGCGGAGTCGCTGCACGCGGACGCGCCCCGGCGGGCCTACCGGTCCGCCATGGAGTACCTCGTCGCGCAGGCGACGCCCTCCCAGGCGGACCGCTTCCGGCACGACATGGCCCGGCTGCACCTGGGCTACCTCGCCGAGGCGGCGTGGACGGAGACGAACCACGTGCCGGAGGTGTGGGAGTACCTGGTGATGCGCCAGTTCAACAACTTCCGCCCCTGTCCCACCATCACCGACACCGTCGGCGGCTACGAGCTGCCCGCCGACCTGCACGCCCAGCCGGGCATGCAGCGGGTCCTGGCGCTGGCCGGCAACGCCAGCACGATCGTCAACGACCTGTACTCGTACACCAAGGAACTCGCCGGCCCCGGCCGGCACATGAACCTGCCCGTGGTGCTCGCCGAGCGCGAGTCCCTCTCGGAGAAGGACGCCTATCTGAAGGCGGTCGAGGTCCACAACGACCTCATGCGCGACTTCGAGGCCGCCTCCGCCGAGCTGGCCGCCGCCTGTCCCGTCCCGAGCGTGCTCCGCTTCCTGCGGGGCGTGGCCGTGTGGGTCGACGGCAACCACTACTGGCACCAGACCAACACGTACCGATACAGCCTGCCCGATTTCTGGTAAGAACGGATTCTTCTGTGACCAACACCGAGCTCCCCACCCTCAACGGCACCTCCGCGTTCGTCCCCCACCCGGCGACGCCGTACCAGGGAGACATCGCCCGTTACTGGAACGCCGAGGCCAGGCCCGTGAACCTGCGCCTCGGTGACGTGGACGGGCTGTACCACCACCACTACGGCATCGGCGCCGTGGACCACGCCGCCCTCGGCGACGTCGAGGACAGCGCGTACGAGAAGAAGCTGATCGCGGAGCTGCACCGGCTCGAGTCGGCCCAGGCCGAGGTCCTCCTGGACCAGCTCGGCCCGATCGGCAGGGGGGACACCCTCGTCGACGCCGGCTGCGGCCGCGGCGGTTCGAGCGTCATGGCCCACCAGCGCTTCGGCTGCAAGGTCGAGGGCGTCACCCTCTCCTCCACGCAGGCCGAGTTCGGCAACCGGCGCGCGAAGGAGCTGGGCATCGACGACCACGTCCGCGCCCGGGTCTGCAACATGCTCGACACCCCGTTCGAGAAGGGCAGCATCGCCGCCTCGTGGAACAACGAGTCGAGCATGTACGTCGACCTGGACGACCTGTTCGCCGAGCACTCCCGGTTCCTCCGGGTCGGCGGCCGCTACGTGACCATCACCGGCTGCTGGAACCCGAAGTACGGCCAGCCGTCGAAGTGGGTCTCCCAGATCAACGCGCACTTCGAGTGCAACATCCACTCGCGCCGTGAGTACCTGAAGGCGATGGCCGACAACCGCCTGGTGCCGCAGGCCGTCATCGACCTGACCCCCGACACCCTCCCGTACTGGGAGCTGCGCGCCACGTCGTCGCTGGTCACCGGCATCGAGGAGGCGTTCATCGAGTCGTACAAGGACGGCTCGTTCCAGTACGTCCTGATCGCGGCCGACCGCGTCTGACCGTCACCCGCGCGAAAGGGCCGGGACCGTCGTCCGACGGTCCCGGCCCTTTCGCGGCGGGGTCAGACCGCCGTCGCCTCCGCCTCCGCCTTCTCCGGGGCGGGGGCGGGCGTGCTCACCGGAGCCGTACGGGGGGCGTGGCCGCCCCGCAGGCCGACCCGGGCGATCACGGCGACCAGCGCGAAGGCCGCGGCCCCGATCCAGAAGGTGAGGGTGAAGCCGGACTCGGCGGGCAGGGCCGGGACGCCGGCGGGCAGGTGCTCCAGGGTCTGCGAGGCCAGGATCGTGGTGACGACGGCGCTGCCGATCGCGCTGCCCGTCGAGCGGGAGATGGAGTTGATGCCGTTGGCGATGCCGCTCTGGTGGTGCGGGACGCTCGCCATGATGACGGCGGGCATGGCCGCGTAGCCGAAGCTGACGGCCGCGCCGACGACCACGCCGGCGCCGATCACCGAGGCGATGTGGCCGTGGTCGAGGGCGAGCCAGGCGAAGCCGAGGGCGCCGAGCCCTGCGGCCAGGCCCAGGGCCGTGCGCGGACCGCGGTGGCGGACCAGCTGGCCGCCGATCGGCGAGGCGAGCAGGGAGACGATCGCGCCCGGCAGCAGGAACTCGACGGAGGCGCGCAGGATGGACGCGTCGAAGCCGTAGCCGGTGAGGGCCTCGGGCATCTGGACGAGGTAGGAGACGCCGAGGAAGTTCGCGAACATGCCGAAGCCGACGAGGACGCCGGCCAGGTTGGCCATGAGGACGGGCCGGTGGACGAACATCCGCATGTCGACGAGGGGCTCGCGGACCTTGAGCTCGGTGAACACCCAGACGGCGGTCATGACGGCGGCGCCGGCGAAGCTGCCGAGGGTGCGGCCGGAGGTCCAGCCCCACTCGTGGCCCTGGGAGATGGGCAGCAGGAGCAGCAGCAGGGTGGCGCCGAGGGTCAGCGCGCCGAGGAAGTCGGTGCGGCCGCCGGTCTTGTGGCGGGTCGCCGGGACGAGCAGGACGACCGCGACGAGGGCGAGCACGGCGAAGGCCGTCGCCATCCAGAAGGCGCTGCGGTAGTCGGCGTCGGAGCCGGAGGTCAGCAGGCCGGTCGCGACGAGGGCGAGGCCGCTGCCGAAGGCGAGGGTGCCGCTGACGAGGGACATCGCGCCGGGCAGCTTCTGCGGGCGGACCTCCTCGCGCAGCACGGACAGGGCGAGCGGGAAGATCGCGGTGGCGGCGCCCTGGAGGACGCGGCCCAGGATCAGCAGCGGGAGCGAGGTCGCGAGGGCCGCGACGACGGAGCCGACGACCATGACGCCGAGGACGGCGACCAGGGTGGGCTTCTTGCCGTGCTGGTCGCCGAAGCGGCCGAGCAGCGGGGTGAAGACGGCCGCGGAGAGCAGGGTGGCGGTGGTCACCCAGCTGACGCCGGCGGTCGTGGTGCCGAGGTCGGCGCGGATGAGGCCGAGGATCGGGACCGGCAGGGTCTGCATCATCGACACGACCATGGCGGCGAGGCTGAGCGCGAAGACGACGAGCGTCTCGCGCCGCTGCTCTCCGGCGGGCGGGGGAGTCACGTTGCTCATGAGTGGGGGCCTTCTCGGTGCTTCAGGACATAGACCGTTGATGTCATCAAGTAATTCGTCGAAGGTAGACCTCGATAGTTGAGGAGGTCAAGTAAACAATTGATAATGTCAAGCATCGTGAGTACGCTCGCAGCATGAGCGCGACCACCCCCGAGACGCCCACCAAGCTCCAACTGCTTGAGCTCCTCGCCGCCATCGGCACGGCCCAGTGGCGCGACTTCGCCACGGCCGCGTCCCACCACGGACTCACCTCCACGCAGGCCAAGGTCCTCGCCCAGCTGAGCGGCCCGCTGCCGATGCGCGCCCTCGCCACCCTGCTGGTGTGCGACGCGTCCAACGTCACCGGCATCGTCGACCGCCTGGAGGGCCGAGGCCTGGTGCGCCGGGAACCCGACCCCGCCGACCGCCGGGTCAAGAACGTGGTGGCCACGGACGAGGGCCGCGACGTCATCCGGCGCGTCCGCGAGGAGATGCAGGCCACCCACGGCGCCCTCGACACGCTCGGCGCCGAGGACAGCGCCACGCTGTACGCCCTCCTGGCGCGTCTGCGCCCGGGCATGGAAAAGGACGCCTGAGGGGAGTCCCCCACCCAGGCGTCCCGGTCCGTGCGGCCGGTCAGTCCCGGCGTTCCCCGAAGGCCGCCAGGATCCGCTCGGCGGCCAGCGTCGCCGTCAGCTCGCCGTCCCTGACCCGGCGCTCCAGGGCCGGCGCCAGCTCCTGGACCGACGGGTCCGTGTGGAGGCGGCGGAGCAGCTCGTCGCGGACCATCGTCCACGTCCAGTCGACCTGCTGGTCGTGCCGCTTCGCCGTGAGACGGCCGGTCGAGTCCAGCAGCGCGCGGTGCTGCCTGAGCCGGTCCCACACCTCGTCCAGGCCCGCCGACTCGCGCGCGCTGCAGCTGAGGACCGGCGGCGCCCAGAACGCGTCGGCGCCGTGCATCAGCCGGAGCGCGCCCGCCAGCTCCCGCGCTGCCGAGCGGGCGTCACGCTCGTGCGGACCGTCCGCCTTGTTGACGGCGACCACGTCTGCCAGCTCCAGGACGCCCTTCTTGATGCCCTGGAGCTGGTCGCCGGTGCGGGCCAGGGTCAGCAACAGGAACGAGTCGACCATGTTCGCGACCGCGGTCTCCGACTGGCCGACGCCCACCGTCTCCACCAGCACCACGTCGTAGCCCGCCGCCTCCATCACGACCATCGACTCGCGGGTCGCCTTCGCGACCCCGCCGAGCGTGCCGGCGCTGGGGGAGGGGCGCACGAACGCCGCCGGGTCGACGGCCAGCCGCTCCATCCGGGTCTTGTCACCCAGGATGGAGCCGCCCGTGCGGGTCGACGACGGGTCGACGGCGAGGACCGCCACCCGGTGGCCGAGCCCGGTCAGCATCGTGCCGAACGCGTCGATGAAGGTCGACTTGCCGACCCCGGGCACCCCGCTGATCCCGATCCGCACGGCCTTCCCGGCGTGCGGCAGCAGCGCGGTGAGCAGCTCCTGCGCGAGGGCCCGGTGCTGCGGGCGGGTGGACTCGACGAGGGTGATCGCGCGGGCGACGAGCGCCCGCTTCCCGCCGAGTACACCCTCCACGTACGTGTCGAGACCGATCACCGAGCGTGCCCGAGGTCGGCCGCGAGCCGGGTGACCAGGTCGTGGGCCGCGTCCGGGATCACCGTCCCCGGCGGGAAGACGGCGGCCGCGCCCATCTCCAGGAGCGTCGGCACGTCCTGCGGCGGGATCACCCCGCCGACCACGATCATGATGTCCTCGCGGCCCTCCGCCGCCAGCTCCTCCCGGAGCGCCGGCACGAGGGTGAGGTGTCCGGCGGCCAGCGACGAGACCCCGACGATGTGCACGTCCGCCTCGACGGCCTGGCGGGCCACCTCGGCAGGGGTCTGGAACAGCGGGCCGACGTCCACGTCGAAGCCCAGGTCGGCGAAGGCGGTGGCGATGACCTTCTGGCCGCGGTCGTGGCCGTCCTGGCCCATCTTGGCGACGAGGATGCGCGGGCGGCGCCCCTCCTCCTCGCCGAAGGCGTCCACGAGGGCCCGGGTGCGCTCCACGGACGGGGACTCGCCGGCTTCGTTGCGGTACACGCCGGAGATCGTACGGATCTGGCCCGCGTGCCGTCCGTACACCTTCTCCAGGGCGTCCGAGATCTCGCCGACCGTGGCCATCGCGCGGGCGGCGTCCACCGCGAGTTCGAGCAGGTTGCCTTCGCCGCCGGCGGCCCGGGTGAGCGCGTCGAGCGCGTCCTGGCAGGCGGTCTCGTCCCGCTCCTCGCGCAGCCGGCGCAGCTTGGCGATCTGCTGGGCGCGCACCGAGGAGTTGTCGACCTTGAGCACGTCGATCTGCTCGTCGGTCTCCACCCGGTACTTGTTGACACCGATCACCGGCTGGCGTCCGGAGTCGATGCGGGCCTGGGTGCGGGCCGCCGCCTCCTCGACGCGGAGCTTCGGGATGCCGGCGTCGATGGCCTTGGCCATGCCGCCGGCCTGCTCGACCTCCTGGATGTGCTTCCAGGCGCGCCGGGCGAGGTCGTGCGTGAGCTTCTCGACGTACGCGCTGCCGCCCCACGGGTCGATGGTCCGGCAGGTGCCCGACTCCTGCTGGATGAGGAGCTGGGTGTTGCGGGCGATGCGCGCCGAGAAGTCGGTCGGCAGCGCGAGCGCCTCGTCCAGGGCGTTGGTGTGCAGCGACTGGGTGTGGCCCTGCGTCGCCGCCATCGCCTCCACGCACGTCCGGGTGACGTTGTTGAACACGTCCTGGGCGGTCAGCGACCAGCCGGAGGTCTGCGAATGGGTGCGAAGCGACAGCGACTTGGCGTTTTGCGGGTCGAACTGCCTCACCAGTTTCGCCCACAGCAGCCGGGCTGCACGCAGTTTCGCGACCTCCATGAAGAAGTTCATGCCGATCGCCCAGAAGAACGACAGGCGCGGTGCGAACGCGTCCACGTCGAGCCCGGCCTCGCGGCCCGCGCGGATGTACTCGACGCCGTCCGCGAGCGTGTACGCCAGCTCCAGGTCGGCCGTCGCGCCCGCCTCCTGGATGTGGTAGCCGGAGATGGAGATCGAGTTGTAGCGCGGCATCCGCTGCGAGGTGTAGGCGAAGATGTCGGAGATGATCCGCATCGAGGGGCCGGGCGGATAGATGTACGTGTTGCGGACCATGAACTCCTTGAGGATGTCGTTCTGGATGGTCCCGGCCAGCTTCTCGGGCGGTACGCCCTGTTCCTCCGCGGCCACGATGTACAGCGCGAGGACCGGCAGCACGGCGCCGTTCATCGTCATCGACACGGTCATCCGGTCCAGCGGGATGCCGTCGAACAGCTGCCGCATGTCGTAGATCGAGTCGATGGCGACGCCCGCCATGCCGACGTCGCCGGTGACGCGCGGGTGGTCGCTGTCGTAGCCGCGGTGGGTCGGCAGGTCGAACGCGACCGACAGGCCCTTCTGCCCGGCGGCGAGGTTGCGCCGGTAGAAGGCGTTCGACTCCTCGGCCGTGGAGAAGCCGGCGTACTGGCGGATCGTCCAGGGCTGGTTGACGTACATCGTCGGGTACGGGCCGCGCAGGTAAGGGGCGATGCCCGGGTACGTGCCCAGGAAGTCGAGGCCCTCCAGGTCCTGCCCGGTGTAGAGCGGCTTGACCGCGATGCCCTCCGGGGTCTCCCAGAGCAGGTCGTCACCGCCCGCCGCCTTCTCGACGGCGGTGCGCCACGCGGCGGGGCCGCCGTCGGCGGCCTGTGCCCCCAGCTCGATCCCGGAGAAATCGGGGATGGACATCAGGACACTCCCATGCGGTCAAGGGTGGTGGAGAGCAGGGCGACGGCGTCGCAGCCGGCGAAGGCGTACGCGTCGACACCGGCGTACTGTGCGGGGCGGCCGGCGAGGAGGACGCGCGTGGCTCCGGCCGCCCGCAGCTCCGCGGCCGCGGCCTCCGCCTGCTCCGCGTACAGCGCGTCGCTGGAGCAGAGGCACGCCTCGGCGGCGCCGCTCTCCTCGAAGGCGCCCTCGGTGACGGGCTCGATGCCGCCCGTCCGGAACAGGTTGTCGGCGAAGGCGAGGCGGGCCGAGTGGGCGGCCGCCGGGCCGAGCGCGGCCAGGTAGACGCGGGGCCGGGCGCCGGTGGCCGCCAGGTGGGCGTCGGAGCGGGCGCGCAGCGCCTCGAACGCCTCGTCGCGCCGGACCCGGGGCAGGCCGCCGGACGGCTGCTCGGGCGCGGGGGCGCGGTCGACGGGCTTCTCGTCGAGGTGCGGGAACTCGCTGACGCCGGTGATCGGCTCGCGGCGGGTGGCCAGCTTGGCGCTGCGGGCGGCCCAGGTCTCGGCGAGGCGCTCGCCGATCGCCCCGGACCGCAGGCCGGCCGCCTGGCCGCCGTCGCGCTCGATCTCCTGGAAGGACTCCCAGGCGGCGTGGGCGAGTTCGTCGGTCAGCCGCTCGACGTACCAGGAGCCGCCGGCGGGGTCGACGACCCGGGCGAGGTGGGACTCCTCGATGAGGATGGTGGAGGTGTTGCGGGCGATGCGGCGGGCGAAGGCGTCGGGCAGGCCGAGCGCCTCGTCGAAGGGGAGGACGGTCACCGCGGCGGCCCCGCCCACGCCGGCGGCCAGGGTGGCCACCGTGGTGCGGAGCATGTTCACCCAGGGGTCGCGGCGGCTCATCATCACCGGCGAGGTGACGGCGTGCTGGAGCTGGGCGCCGGCCTCGGGGGCGCCGCACGCCTCGGCCACGCGGGCCCAGAGGCGGCGGGCGGCGCGCAGCTTGGCGATGGTGAGGAACTGGTCGGCGGTGGCCGCGTAGCGGAACTCCAGCTGGGCGCAGGCCTCGGTGACGCTCAGTCCGGCGTCGGTGAGACCGCGCAGGTAGGCGACACCGGTCGCGAGCGAGCAGCCGAGTTCCTGCGCGGCGGAGCCGCCGGCCTCGTGGTACGGCAGCGCGTCCACGGTGAGGGCCCGCAGGCCCGGGTAGCCGTCGGCGCAGCGGCGCGCGAGTCCGGCGACGGCCGCGAAGTCGTAGGCCGGGCGGCCGGTGCGGGCCTCGAAGCCCAGCGGGTCCGCGCCCAGGTTGCCCCGCGCCTCGTCCGCGGCGACGCCCCGCTCCGCGTACAGCGCGAGGAGGCGCTCGGCGGCCGCGGGGGTCTCGTCGCCCGCGTCGAGGACGACGGGTGCGAGGTCGAGGTAGACGTCCTTGAGGACGGTGGCGAGGGAGGACACCGGGATGCCGCTCCCGCCGACGCCCAGCCAGAGGGAGGTGACGCCGTTCTCCAGGTCGGAGAGGACCGCGTCGCCGTCGGCCACGGTGTGGCGTTGGCGCACGTCCCACCCGCCGGCGGTGTTCCCCTCGGCGCGGTCGCCGCGGACGAAGGGGGCGAAGCCGGGGAGGCCGGCGTCGGGTGCGGTGTCGCGCGCGGTGTACAGCGGACGGGTGGTGATCCCGTCCTCGAGGAGGGTGGACAGGGCGTCCTCGGCGGCGTCGCCGGAGGCCTCCTTGCCGGACTTGCGCAGGACACCCGCCACAAGGTTTTGCCACTGTTCGTGTGGCGCGTCAGGGAATTCGGACGCCAGGGAGAGGCCGTCGTCAGGCAGGACCGTCATGCTCGGATGCTAGGGGAGATCGACAAAGGAGCAGGAGGGCGTACGACTGTGACCTTCTTCTCTTCCCGATCATGGGTTAGGTTAGGCTTACCTAAGTGGCGAGCCAAGGTGTCTCCGTCACCCGTCCCGGGAGAACGTCCATGCGTCCCTTCACCACCCGCACCGGCCGGCCGAGCCCCGCCGAACGCGTCCGGTCGATCCTCTCCGCCGCCCACTCGATGAACGTCGTGACCGACGGACTCCACCAGGAGGTCCACCGCCTGGACGGCACGGGTCCGATGGGCCACATCCACCTCCACCACCCGTCGGAGGAATGCCCCGCCGGACGCACCGCGCGCATCCCCGTCCGCCTGGAGTTCACCGACATCGCCCCCACCCCCGTAAGGCAACGCCTGCGCGCCCGCGTCACCCTGACGGGAGTGCTGTCCGCGCCGTACACCTCCGACGCCACCACGAGCACCTGCATGGAGTTCGGCCAAGCCCTCCTGGAGGACGCCGAAGGGCGCGCCTTCGTCGGACTCGACGAACTGGAGGCGACCGAGCCCGACCCCCTGGCCGGCTGCGAAGCCGCCCTGCTCACCCACCTCGCCGACGGCCACGCCGAACTCGTCCCGCTGCTGCTGCGCCTCGTCCGGCCGCGCCCGGACCGCGACCTCGTCCGCGCACTGCCCGTCGCCCTCGACCGGTACGGCCTCACCCTCCGCCTCGAACACCGCGCCGGCCACCACGACGCCCGCCTCCCCTTCCCCACCCCCCTCACCGACGTCGACCAGGCCGGCCCCCGCATCCACGCCCTGCTCGCCGCCGCACGCCGCTCGTCCCACCCCAACAGCCTCCCGGCCTGAGCCGTCCCCGCCCGCCGCGGCGCTCCCGTACGGCCGAGATGCCGGAGCGACGCGGCGGGCGAACAATGGGACGGGTAGGCCCGCGCATGACGTCGGTGCCGGTACCCGCTCGGGGATCCCAACCGGACACGGCCACGCCCATGAACGCAGGAAACGCGACCCAGCGCCGTTCAGCACCCCCCAAGGGCACGCTCTACCGCATCGGCCACTGGTGCGCCCGGCACTTCCTCGTCGTCATCGCCCTCTGGCTGGCGGCCGTCGCGGGCCTCCAGATCACCGACCGGGCCGTCGGCGGGCAGTTCTCCGACAACTTCGCGCTCCCGGGCGTGCAGTCGGCGGACGGCCTCGCCGTCCTCCAGGCGCACGACCCGGCGGCCGGCGGCTACGGCGCCCAGGTCGTCCTGAACCGGCCCTCGGGCCCGCTCACCGACGAGACGTCGACCGTCAACGACGTCGTCGCCGCGCTCGCGAAGCTCCCCGACGTCCTCAGCGTCCAGAACCCGCTGCCGCCGCCCGGGACCACCCCGCCCGCGCTCCCCGCCGGCACCCCCAACGTCGGACCGCTCTCCACCGACGGCAAGACGGCGTACATCACCATGCGCTTCAGCGTGACGCCCTCCACCCTCGGCAGCGACTACCTCAACGGCGTCGACACCGCCGTGCAGCCGCTCAGGGACGCCGGCGTCACCGTCGAGTACGGCGGCCCGCTCGGCGAACTCGCCCGGCCGGCGGCCGACGACCGCAGCAGCGAGGCGATCGGCTTCGCCGTCGCGATCCTCGTCCTCCTCATCGGCTTCGGCAGTGTCATCGGCGCCGTCATGCCGCTGGTCACCGCGCTCCTCGGCGCGCTCTGCGGGCTCGCCCTGCTCGGCCTCGCAGCGGCCGCCTTCACCTTCGGCACCGTCTCACCCACCCTCGCCACCATGATCGGCCTCGGCGTCGGCATCGACTACGCGCTGTTCCTCATCACCCGCCACCGCCAGAACCTGATGAACGGCCACGATCCCGCCGACGCGGCCGGCCTCGCGACCACCACCAGCGGCCGCGCCGTCCTCGTCTCCGGCTGCACGGTCATCATCGCCCTGTCCGGACTGTGGGTCTCCGACGTCACCTTCATCGGCAAACTCGGCCTCGCCGCGGCCTTCACCGTGGTCACCGCCGTCATCGCCGCGCTCACCCTGGTCCCGGCCATGCTCGGACTCGTCGGCCACCGCATCGACCGCTACCACGTCCGCAAGCCCGTGGCCGAGACCGACGCCGAGCCCGGCGCCCCCGCGCACGGCACCTGGCACCGGTACGCCGTGCGGGTGCAGAAGCGCCCCTGGTGGTTCCTCGGCGGCGGCGTCATCGTCCTGCTGATCCTGGCCTTCCCGCTGCTCTTCATCCAGCTCGGCCACATCGGCGACGGCGCCGACCCCAAGTCCTTCACCGACCGCAGGGCGTACGACCTGATCTCCACGGCCTTCGGGCCCGGCGCGAACGGGCCGCTGACCGTCGTCGTCGACCAGTCCGCCGTGCCCGCCTCCGACCGCGCCGCACTCGCCACCAAACTCCAGCAGTCGCTGACCGGCGTCCCGGACGCCGCCTACATCACCCCGCTGCAGGCCACCCCCGACGGTGACGTCCTCATCGGCACCGCGTACTCCGTGGCCTCGCCCCAGGACGAGAAGACGACCCAGCTGACCGACCGCCTCGTCGACGACGTACTGCCGCAGGGGGCCGCCGGCACCGACGCGCAGACCTACGTGACCGGCACCACGGCCGCCCAGGTCGACTTCCTCGACATCGTCTCCAGCCGTCTGCCCCTCATCATCGCCGTCGTCGTCGGCCTCGCCTTCTTCGTCATCCTGATCGTCTTCCGCGGCCTGCTGGTCGCGGTGAAGGCGGCCGTGCTCAACGTCCTCTCCATCGCCGCCTCCTACGGCGTCGTCGTGGCCGTCTTCCAGTGGGGCTGGGGCGGACCCGCGCTCGGCGTCTCCGGCAAGGTGCCCATCGAGAGCTACGTCCCGATGATGATGTTCGCCATCGTCTTCGGCCTGAGCATGGACTACGAGATCTTCCTGCTCTCCCGCGTCCGCGAGGCATGGCTGCGCACCGGTGACCCACAGGCGTCGGTGGCCCACGCCCTGGAGATCACCGCGAGGGTCATCACCTGCGCCGCGCTCATCATGGTCAGCGTCTTCGCCGCCTTCATCGTCTCCGACAACATCGTCGTCAAGATGCTCGGCCTCGGACTCGCCGCCAGCGTCCTCATCGACGCCACCGTGGTGCGGCTGCTCCTCGTCCCCGCCGTGATGACCCTGCTCGGCAAGAGCGCCTGGTGGATCCCCTCCTGGCTGGACCGGATCCTGCCGCACCTCGACACCGAGGGCGAAGGCGAGGTCACGCCTGCCGAGACAGCTGCCCCAGCAGGTTCCACGTCCGGCTCCGACCGGCCTCGCCGTTGAGCTCCGTCGCGGTGAAGACCACCTCCGTCGCCCCCGCCTCGTAGTACCTGCGCACCTCGGCCGCGACCGCCTCCTCGTCGCCGATCACCGCGAGATCGGCGGCCCGGGCGGCGCCGGAGAGCCCGATGACCCGCTCGTAGGAGGGGATCCGCTCGTACAGCGCCAGCGCCTCGGCGGCGCTCCGCCGCACGGCGTCGACATCGGAGCGGGCGGTGACCACCCCGGGCACGAGCGCCACGATCCGCGGCGCGGGCCGCCCGGCCGCGGCCGCCGCGGCGGACACCGCGGGCCCGATGTGCTCCGCCAGCGCGCGCGGACCGGCCAGGAACGGCAGGATGCCGTCGGCGAGTTCGCCGCTCACCCGCAGCGCCTGCGGGCCCATCGCGGCGACGAGCACAGGCACCGGCGGCAGGGCGCCGGGCACGGCCGCCGAGTACGGCGTCGTCGCGGTGAGCAACTCGCCGTGGAAGTCGGCCTCGCCCGTCTCCAGGAGCGGGCGCAGGGCGGTGAGGAACTCCCTGAGCAGCCCGATGGGCCGTTCGTACGGGATGCCGAAGCCGGTCTCCGTCAGGTGCCTCGTGCCGAGGGCGAGCCCGAGGTGGTAGCGACCCCCGGTCGCCGCCTGGGCCGTCTGCGCCTGGCTGGAGACGAGCAGCGGATGGCGGCCGAAGACCGGGATGGCCGAGGTCCCCACCTGGAGCCCCGGCACCTCGCGCCCCACGATCGCGGCCAGCGCGGGCGAGTCGTAGGCGAAGGTCTGGCCGAACCACGCCGAACGCAGTCCGGCGTCGCGCGCCTCCCGCGCGAGCCGCACCGTGCTGTCGATCGTGCGCTGGACGGCGGTCGAACCGAGCGTTACTCCGAGAGTCATGCATCCGCCAACTCCCTTACCGCCGAACGCCATTCCCGCTCCCGTGTGAAGAGTGTGTTGCACGCCCGCCGGCGGCGCACCGGGGCGGGAACGGGGGAGCCGCCGGGCCGGCGCACCACGCCCGCGATGATGGGGGGATGAAGACTCTCGCCGAGGTGGACGCGCTCGCCGACCGGGCGCACGCCGGACAGACCGACAAGACCGGCGTCCCGTACATCGCGCACGTCCGCGCGGTCGCCGCGGGCCTGGAACCGCTCGGCCCGCACCTGGCCATGGCCGGGCTGCTCCACGACGTCGTCGAGGACACCGAGTGGACGACGGAACGGCTCCGTGCCGCGGGGATCCCCGACCGGGTCGTCGCCATCGTCGACGCCGTCACCAACCGGCCCGGCGCGGTGTACGAGGAGAAGATCCGCCGCATCACGGACGACCCCGACGCCACACTCGTGAAGATCGCCGACAACGCGCACAACAGCCGCGCGGACCGGTCGGCCGCGCTCCCGCCCGGTCAGCGGGAGCGGCTCGCCGCCAAGTACCGCGCGGCGCGGCAGGTGTTGTGGGCGGCGGCCGACCCCGAGGACATCGCGACGATCCTCCGCGTCGTCAACCCCGAACTCCTGGAGGAACTCACCCCCTGATGTGACCGGCGCCACGGGAACCCGCTCCCGGGGCCGGACAGACGAGAGACGTGAACATCGACCTGCGCGCACGCATCAGGGACGGAGACCCCTCGGCCTTCGCCGAGCTCTTCGACTCCTACTCCCGGAGCGTCTACAACCACGCCTTCCGGCTCACCGGCGACTGGTCGGTCGCCGAGGACGTCATGGCGGCGACCTTCCTGGAGGCCTGGCGACTCCGGGGAAAGGTGGACCCCGAAGGGGGTTCCGTCCGACCCTGGCTGCTCGGCGTCGCCACCAACGTCGCCCGCAACCACTGCCGGGGCAACCGCCGCTACCGGGCCGCCGCCGCCGCGTACGCGGCGGCCGGACCGCCCGAGGCCTCGGTACCCGACCACGCCTCCGAGGTCGCGGGCCGGCTCGACGACCGCCGCCGCATCGCGGCCACCCTCCGCGCACTCGGCACGCTGCGCCGCACCGAGCGCGAGGTCCTCGTGCTCTGCCTCTGGGAAGGCCTCGCCTACGCCGAGGTCGCCGAAGCCCTCGGGGTGCCCGTCGGCACCGTCCGCTCCCGGCTCTCCCGGGCCCGCACCAGACTCCGTACCGGAGCGGAGAAAGAACTCGCCCGCGAAATACGGGAACCCGGCCCCCGCCCCCGACAGACAACAGGTGATCGCGTGAACGCGGTCCGGCCCGCGCAGGAAGGAATCCGATGAACCCCGAACCGAACCAGCCCCGAACGGCGAACCGGCAGGAGACCGGCGACCTCCCGGCGATCGAGGAACACGACCTTCCTCCGGGCCGCCACCAGTTCCACAAGGAGCGCCTGATGAACCGGATCCACGACGACCGCCTCGCCGCCGCAGCCCGCCCCGCGCGCAACCCGTTCCTGCGGAAGGCGATCCTCCTCCCGGCCGCGACCGCCCTCGCCGGCGCGCTCGCCGTCGGCGTCCTCGCCGTCCTGCCCGGCGGCGCCACCGGCGGGGCCGACGACCGCGCCACCGGCCCCGCCCTCACCACCTCGATCGGCACCGTGGACGCGCACGGCGCCCCCGGGTTCCTCGACCGGATCTCGCTCGCCGCCGCCGCGGCGGACGCCCCGCAGAGCCGCGCCGGCCAGTACGTCTACATCGAGACGCGGGCCGCGAACACGCACGTGCGGACCGTCGGTGACAAGAGCAGCCTCGTCAGCCAGCCCCTGCACACCCGGCAGACCTGGCGCTCCCCCGACGGCCTCAAGGGCTGGCTGATCGAGCCCGGCAACACCGGACCCGAGGGCATCACCCTCGAAGGCCGCGACGAGCAGGGCAACGTCCCGAAGCCGCACCTCGGCGCACCCTCGCACGACTACCTCGCCGCGCTCCCCACCGACCCCGACGCACTCCTGCGGAAGATCTACGCGGAGACCGAGGGGCAGGGCAACGGCAAGGACCAGCAGGCGTTCACCACCATCGGCGACCTGCTCGTCGAGAGCTGGCCCTCGCCGAAGCTGACGGCCGCGCTCTACAAGGCCGCCGCGAAGATCCCCGGCGTCGTGCTGGTCGACAGCGCCACCGACGCCGCGGGCCGCAAGGGCGTCGCCGTCGCCCGGCTCGACGAGGTCGGCGGACAGCGCACCGAGTGGATCTTCGACCCCAGGACGTACGCCTTCCTGGGGGAGCGCACCGTCCAGGTGAAGGGCGACGCCGGCGACGGCGGCCTCATCAAGCCCGGCACCGTCGTCTACACCGCCGCCGTCATGGTCCGGGCCTTCGTGGACGACGTCAAGGTCACCCCGTAACGGCTCAGCTCGACCGGCCCGACACCCAACCGCCCAACTCCGTGGGGCGGTTGGTGATGATCCCGTCCACGCCGAGCGCGTCGAGGGCCTTCCAGCGGGCCGGGAGGTCGACCGTCCAGACGTTGACCGCCACACCCGCCGCGTGCAGCTCGGGAACCACCCCGGGGCGGGCGGCGAGGGCGGCGTCCGAGACGTTGTACGCCGCGAGGTCCAGCTGCTCGGCCAGGGCGACGGGGTCCGCGTCCAGGGTGACCCGCAGCAGGCCGAGCGGCAGGTCGGGCGCGAGCTCGTGCGCGTACCCGAGCGACGGGACGTCGAAGCTCTGCACGAAGACCCGGTCGCTCATGTCCTGCTCCCGGATGTCCCGCACGATGCGGGCGACCTGGGCGCGGGTGTGCGCGCCCTTGATCTCCAGGAGGAGGTTCCCGCCGCGCTCCCGCAGGTCCGCGAGCTGGGCGGCGAGCGTCGGGACGCGGGCCCTGGCGTACGCGGGGGCGAACCAGGAGCCGGCGTCCAGCCCGTCGAGCTGCGCGGAGGTCAGGGCGCGGACCCGGCCCGTACCGTCCGTCGTCCGGTCGACGGTGGTGTCGTGCAGGATGTACGGCACGCCGTCCTTGCTGGGCTGGACGTCGTTCTCGATCCACTTCGCCCCGCCGCGGCGGGCCACCTCGTCCGACACCAGGGTGTTCTCCGGCGCTGCGGACGGCGCGCCCCGGTGGGCGATCACGATCAGCGGCGCCCCCGCGGCCCGAAGCCAGGGCGCGGCGCCCTTCGCGTCGCTCGCCGCGGCCGGGCGGGACGCGGACCGCGAGGGCGGCGCGGCGACCACGAACGCGGTGGCGACGGCGGCCACGCCGAGCACCCCCGTGGCGAGGGCGGCGTTCCTGCGGCGCCGCGACCGGGGGGCGGACGGATGAGCGTCTCTCATGAGCGCACACCCTACGCGGGCGGACGACCCCCTTCCGGCGCCGACCCGGCGACACGACGAGACGCGCAAGCCCTTCGCCGATTCGTCCGGGTCTGCGGCATGGTGGGAGGCGGGCTCGGAGCCGTGCCATCGGGGGACCACGGCTGGGGCGCGAGGGGTCGGGGGAGACTCATGAACACCGGTACGGGACATGGGACGGAACACGGCGGAGTGACCACCGGGACCGGCCGGCCGGCCGGACGGGAGCAGGCACCCGAGCGGGGCCGGGGCGTCCTCGAAGGCGCCTTCGCCCTGCTCGACGCGTTGCGCCGGAGCGGCGACGAGGCCGGCGTGACCGAACTCGCCCTCGCCTGCGGGGTGCCGAAGGGCAGCGTGCACCGGCTGCTCGACCAGCTCGTCGGCGTCGGCGCGGTCGAACGCAAGGGGAACCGCTACCGGGTCGGCCCGCAGCTCTACCGCCTCGGCCAGGCCTGGGAACCCCACCCCGGCCTGGTGCCCGCCGCCCGGCTGCCGCTCCAGCGGCTCCGGGGCGTCACGGGCGCGAGCGTGGTCCTCACCGTGATGCGCGAGGACATGGCCATCACGGTCGGCTCGGTGCCGGGGGACCTGGAGCCGCTGCTCCCGATCCGGGACGGCATCGCCTTCCGCCTCGACACCGCCGCCGGCAAGGCACTGTGCGGCCCCCTCCGCGGCGGGCCGGTCCTCGACCGCGAGGACGTCATGGAAGGGGTGTGCTGCGCCTCGCTGCCGGTCCGCACCCCGGACGGGCGTACCGTCGCCGCGCTCGCCGGGATGGTCCCGGCCGGACGCCGGCTCGACGCGCTCGCCCAGGCCGTCGCCGAGGCGGGGGCCGCGATCACCCGCGCGCTCGCCCGGGGCGGACAGCGAAGACCGGTCCAGTCGGCCGCCCTCGTGCTCTGACCCGCTCCGGCGGACGATTTCGGGGACCCGTTCCGTCCAGCGGAACGCGCGTAGAACCGGACCGGCCCGGGCGGGCACAGTAAGTGTCGTGCCGGGGGGAAACGGCACACCGGCCCGCCGGGAACGGCGGACCGGAACTCACGTCACACACCAGTGACCCGAATGTGGGGGGACCACATGCGCAAGAACCGAGCCGCCCGAATCGCCGCCACGGCCCTGCTCGGCCTCGGCACCCTCGGCGCCTTCGCCGGCACCGCGCACGCCGAGCCCATCGACTACGTCAAGATCGAGCTGTTCGAACTGCACTGCCAGCAGAACAGCGAGGGCGACCACGACGAGGCCTACCTCAAGATCACCGACGCCAACGGCAACGCCGTCAAGGTCTGGCCCGGCAACGGCATCAAGTACCAGACCATGGGCACCGGTTACGTCCGCTCGATGGAGGACGGCAACGGCAACGCGGCCCTCATCCTCGGCAAGGAGCAGGCCCGCACCCTGACCCTCTGGGACTACGACACCACCAGCGGCGACGACAAGCTCGGCGCCACGCTCGTCACCGGCAGCGAGGTCGGCCACGAGACCCAGTGGCGCACCGTCGAGGGCTCCGGCGGCGTCTACGTCATCGGCTACCGCGTCGTCGACATCTGATCGACCCCCAGTACCAGAGGAACGCGCAAGGGCCGTGCCGGGCGACCGGCACGGCCCTTCCCCCGTCGGACGGTCAGCCGCCGTCGGGCGCGAGCAGCTCACCCGACCGCGCCACCCGCGCGTACCAGCGCGCGCTGGACTTCGGGGTGCGCTCCAGCGTGTCGTAGTCGACCCGCACCGCGCCGAACCGCTTCGCGTAGCCGTAGGCCCACTCGAAGTTGTCGAGCAGCGACCAGAGGAAGTAGCCGCGCACGTCCACCCCGTCGGTCATCGCCCGGTGCACGGCCTCCAGGTGCGCGTGCACGTAGGCGGCGCGCTCCGGGTCGTGGACCGTGCCGTCCTCGCCGACGACGTCCTCGTAGGCGGCCCCGTTCTCGCTGATCACCAGCGGGAGTTCGGGATAGGCCGCCGAGACCCGGGTCAGCAGGTCGTACAGGGCGCTGGGGTCGACCGCCCAGCCCATCGCCGTCGGCTCGCCCGGCGCCCGGTGGAAGGCCACCGAGTCCGACCCGGGCCACGGCGAGTACGCGCTGTTGCCGTGACCGTCGTCCTGCGGCTTCTCCGCACCCTCCGGGACGTGCGAGACGAGCGTCGGCGTGTAGTAGTTGATCGCCAGCAGGTCCAGCGGCTGGTGCGCCGCGGCGGTGTCGCCGTCCCGCACGAAGGACCAGTCCGTCAGGCGGGCCGTGTCGGCGAGCAGGTCCTCGGGGTAGGCGCCCTCCAGCATCGGGCCCAGCCAGACGCGGTTGCCGACGGCGTCGATGCGGCGGGCCGCGTCGAGGTCCTCGGCGGAGCCGGTCAGCGGCCGCACCTCGTGCAGGTTGAGCGAGACCGCGATCTGCCGGTCCGCCGGCAGCGCGGCCCGCAGGGCCTGGACGGCGAGCCCGTGCCCCAGGTTGAGGTGGTGGGCGGCCCGCAGCGAGGCCACCGGGTCGGTCCGGCCCGGGGCGTGGACCCCGGAGCCGTATCCCAGGAAGGCGCTGCACCACGGCTCGTTGAGCGTGGTCCACCGCCTCACCCGGTCGCCGAGGGCGTCGGCGACGAGCCCCGCGTACTCGGCGAAGCGCTCGGCGGTCGCGCGCTCCGGCCAACCGCCCGCGTCCTCCAGCTCCTGGGGCAGGTCCCAGTGGTAGAGCGTCAGGGCCGGCTCGATCCCGGCTTCGAGCAGTTCGTCGACGAGCGACCGGTAGAAGTCCAGGCCCTTCTGGACGGCCGGACCGCGGCCGGTGGGCTGCACCCGGGACCAGGAGACGGAGAACCGGTAGGCGTTCAGGCCGAGTTCGGACATGATGCCGACGTCTTCGCGGAACCGGTGGTAGTGGTCCACGGCCACGTCACCGGTGTGGCCTTCGAAGACCTTGCCGGGAGTGTGCGAGAAGGTGTCCCAGATGGACGGGGTACGGCCGTCCTCCGCCGCCGCTCCCTCGATCTGGTACGCGGCGGTGGCCGCGCCCCAGAGGAAGTCGGGCGGGAACGAACGGGTGGCGGTGAGCGGCCGGGTTTCGGACGCGGTCATAGGAGAGCGCTCCCAACGCGGGTACGGGATGGTGAGGTGCGGACAGAGGGGGTACGGGCTCGGCGGGGCCGGTCAGCTCTTGACGGCGCCGGCCGTGATGCCGCCCACGATGTGCTTGCCCAGGAAGGCGAAGACGAGGAGCAGCGGCACGGTGGAGATCAGCGCGCCGGTCAGCACGACGGCGTGGTCCACGGTGTGGTTGCCCGCGCCGAGCCCGGCGAGGGCCACCTGGAGGGTCGGGCTGCCGTCCGGGGTGAGGGCGATGAACGGCCAGAAGAAGTCGTTCCAGGCCTGCACGAAGACCAGCATGCCGAGCACGGCCATGGCCGGCCGGGCGATCGGGAACACCACGTGCCAGATGATCCGCAGGCTGTGCGCCCCGTCCATCCGGGCCGCCTCCACCAGCTCCATCGGCAGCGCCTCCACGAGGAACTGACGCATGAAGAAGACGCCGAACGCGGCGACCAGCGAGGGCAGCACGACCGACTGGAGCTGGTCGAACCAGCCGAGGTCGGTGATGATCTGGTACAGCGGGATGACGCTGAGCTGCGGCGGGATCGTCATGGTGGCGACCACGAGGGACAGCAGCATCCCGCGGCCCCGGAACGGCAGCTTGGCGAAGGCGAAACCGGCGAGCGTGGAGAACAGCACGGTGGACAGGGCCACCAGGCTCGCCACGATCGTCGTGTTGATCAGCGCCGCGCCCATGTCGACCTGGTTCCAGGCGAAGCTCAGGTTGTCCAGGAGGCGGTGGCCGGGCAGCAGCGGGGCGGGCGCCTCGACGACCCGTTCGCCGGTGTGCGAGGCGGCGACCACGTTCCAGTACAGCGGGAAGAGCGAGACGAACGCGGCCACCACGAGCAGTACGTAGGTGAGCGGACCGGCGTGGTGCTGGCGGCCGGCGGACTGGCGGAAGCGGCGCGCCGGACGTGCCGCCGCCGGGGCCTCGGCCGTGAGGGGCGACGTGTCGAGTGTGCGGGCCATGAGGTCAGCCCCCCAGCTTCTTGCGGTTGGAGCGGGACACCAGCGCCTGGACGCCGCCGATCAGGAGCAGGAGCAGCAGCATGACCCACGCGATGGCGGACGCCTGCCCCAGCGCGCCGGTCACCCACCCCTTCTCGTACATCAGCAGGCTCAGGGTCTGGAACTGGTTGCCGCTGCCGCCGCTGATGCCGACGCTGCCGCCGAAGAGCATCGGCTCGCCGAAGAGCTGGGTCGCGCCGATGGTGGAGACGATGATCGTGAAGAGGATCGTCGGCCGGATGGAGGGGATGGTGACGCTGACGAACTGGCGCCAGCGCGAGGCGCCGTCCAGCGAGGCCGCCTCGTAGAGGTCCTGCGGCACGGCCTGCATGGCGGCCAGGTAGATCAGCGCGTTGTAGCCCGTCCAGCGCCAGGTGACGATCACCGAGATCGCGATCTGTGCCGGCCACTTGGACGACTCCCAGTTCACCGGGTCGATGCCGATCCAGCCCAGGAGGCCGTTGATCATGCCGTAGTCGGTGTTGAACAGCTGGGCGAAGACCAGGGTCGCCGCCGCGATCGACGTGGCGTACGGGGCGAGGATCGCGACCCGGAAGAAGCCGCGGCCGCGCAGCTTGTAGTTGAGCAGGTGCGCCAGACCCAGGGCCATGAGCAGCTGCGGAACGGTCGAGATCACCCCGATGGTGAAGGTGTTGAAGAGCGCGTTCCAGAAGAACTCACTGGTCGCGAGGTCGGTGTAGTTCTCCAGGCCCTTCCACGTGGGGTCGCCGCCGAGCTCGACCCGGTTGAGCGAGAGCCAGCCCGTGTAGATCAGCGGGAAGAGGCCGAAGGCCGCGAAGGTGAGGAAGAAGGGGGCGATGAAGACGTACGGGATCGCCTTGAGGTCCCAGCGGTAGAGCGTGCTGCGCCAGCCGCCCGAGGAGGAGCGGTGGCTCCGGGGGCCGGAGGAGGAGGGCGGTGCGGCGGGCGGCGGGGAGCCGTCAGGCCTCGCCCGAACGGAGGTGGCCACGGGGGGGCGTCCTTCCAGGTCGATGCGTGCGGTGGTGCGGACGGTGCCGGCCCGCCGCCCGCAGGCGGCGGCGGGCCGGCACGGGGTCCCCGCTACTGGTCGATCTTGTCGTCGACCAGCTTCTTGACGTTCTCCCAGGCCTTGGCCGGGTCGGTGCCGCGCTGCTCGATGTCGAGGATGCCGTTGTCGGTGAGGAAGGTCTTCACCTGGCCGTCGTAGCGGCTGATGACGGCGGGGGTGATGCCGGCCGCCGCGCTGGAGAAGATCTTGCCGACCGGGGTGTCGCCGAAGTACGGCAGCTTGGCGTCCTGGACCGCCGAGGAGGCGAGCGTGTCCTTGGACGAGGGGATGTTGCCGTTGACCGCGAACACCTTGGCGTGCTGGGCCGGGGCGGTCAGCCAGGCCGCGAGCTCGGCGGCCTCCTTGGTGTGCTTGCCGGCCTTGGGCACGGCGAGGAAGGAGCCGCCCCAGTTGCCGGCGACCGGCGGCGCGGCGATGTCCCACTTGCCCTGGTTGGCGGGACCGGCCTGGTCCTTGATGATGCCGGTCATCCAGCTCGGGCAGGCGACCGTGGCGAACTTCGAGTTCTTGAAGGCCGCGTTCCAGGTGCCCTTCTCGTCGAACTGGCGGAGCTTGGCGGTGAGTCCGCCCTGGGCGGCCTTGACGGCGGTCTCCCAGGCCTTCTTCACGCCGGGGCTGTTCTCCCAGTCGAGTTCGCCGCTGGTGTTGGCGTACTGCACCGGGTCACTGGAGACGACGGCGTTGAAGAGGCCGCTCGCGGAGTCGTGGAAGGAGGTGCCGGCGGGCGCGGCCGCCTTGTACTTCTCGCCGGTCTCGATGAACTTGGCCCAGTCGCCGGCCCACAGCTTGGAGACTTCCTCGCGGGCGGTCGGCAGCTTGGCCTTGGCGAAGAGGTCCTTGTTGTAGCAGATGGCCATGGGGCCGATGTCGGTGCCGAGGGCGATGACCTTGTTGTCGGCGGTCGTCGCCTGCTTGACCTTCCAGTCGAGGAAGGCGGCGGTGTTCGCGCCGCCCTCCTTGCCAAGGTCGACCCACTTGTTCGCCATGGCGGTGCCGGTCGCCTCGGCGATGTAGCCGACCTCGACGGCCTGGATGTCCGCGACGCCGCTGTTCTGGGCGAGGCGCAGCTTCAGGGTGTCCCAGTACTTCTGACCGTCGGAGACGTTCGACTCCTCGATCTTGATGTTCGGGTGGAGCCGCTCGTACTCGGCGTAGAGCTTGGCGCCGGTCTTGTTGTCGTAGCCGAAGGAACCGAAGGTCCCGATCCGCAGCGTGATCTTCTCGGCGCCCTGGGTGCTCGTGCCGCCCTTGCCGCCGTCGTCGTCGCTGCCGCAACCGGTGAGCAGGGTCGTGCCGGTCACGACGACGGCGACCGCCGCGATCGCCGCACGGCGTCCGCGTCTGCTGCTGGAAGTGCGCATTCCACTCTCCTCGTCCAAGGTGGTGCTCGTTGTGCGCCATGAGGTCCGGCCGGCGGATCGCGGCTCGGCGGCTGGCCGGCGGACCTGATGCAGGTTGTGTGCGTCCCGGATGGGAGCGCTCCCACGTCGTTGCCGGAAGGTTGCTGCCTGGCGGGTCCGGGTGTCAAGACATGAACGCGGATTCGTTACCGGAAGGTTTTCCGGGGGTTTCACGCCGCCCTGCGGCAACCGGGCCGTCATCTCCTGAACGCGGACGCGTGGCGCGGCAGGAGGGGCGTGGACTAGTGTGGGAGCGCTCCCATCCCCGTATGGCCATGGTGAGCAGCGTGTTGTCCTACGAGGGGAGTTCGGGAGTTGTGAACGGACGGCAGAGCGGCAGACCCACCCTGGAGCAGGTAGCGGCCCGGGCCGGGGTCGGCCGGGGCACGGTCTCCCGGGTCATCAACGGCTCCCCGCGGGTGAGCGAACAGACCAGGACGGCCGTCGCCAGAGCCGTCGCCGAACTCGGCTACGTACCCAACCAGGCGGCCCGCGCCCTGGCGGGCAGCCGCACCGACGCCATCGCGCTCGTCATCCCCGAGGCGGAGGCCAGGCTCTTCGCCGAGCCCTACTTCCTCGACCTCATCCGAGGCGTCAGCGCCGAACTCGCCGAGGCCGACAAGCAGCTCCTGCTCACCCTGGTCCGAAGCGAGCAGGAGCGGCAGCGGTTCGAGCAGTACCTGGCGGCCCAACGCGTCGACGGGGTGCTCCTCGCCTCCGTGCACGGCGACGATCC
This sequence comes from Streptomyces sp. LMG1-1-1.1, assembly GCF_040815545.1. Taxonomy (NCBI): domain Bacteria; kingdom Bacillati; phylum Actinomycetota; class Actinomycetes; order Kitasatosporales; family Streptomycetaceae; genus Streptomyces; species Streptomyces sp. LMG1-1-1.1. The sequence goes on from NZ_JBFPNH010000001.1 coordinate 526,969, forward strand.
GCTGCCGGACCGGATCCGCGAGCTGGGCCTCCCGGTCGTCATGAACGGCCGCCGCGCCGAGGCCGAACCCGTGCCGTACGTCGACTCCGACAACATCGGGGCGGGCCGGGCCGCCGTCGCCCACCTCGTGGCGCGCGGCCGCAGCAGGATCGCGACCGTCGCCGGGCCGCTCGACATGTACGTGGCGCGCGCCCGGCTGGGCGGCTACCGGGCGGGGCTCACCGAGGCCGGACTCGCGCCCGACGAGGGACTGGTCTCCGCGGGCGACTTCACCGAGGAGGGCGGCCGGCGGGCCATGCGGCTGCTGCTCGACCGCCGCCCGGACCTGGACGCCGTCTTCGCCGCCTCCGACGTGATGGCGGCCGGGGCGCGCGGGGTGCTGCGGGAGACTGGTCGCCAGGTGCCCGAGGACGTGGCCCTCGTCGGCGTCGACGACTCGCCGGTGGCGCGGCTGATGGACCCGCCGCTGACGAGCGTGCGGCAGCCCATCGAGGAGATGGGCCGCACGATGGCGCGGATGCTGATCCGGGAGATCCACGAGGGCACGGCGACGCCCGAGGAGCCCCGTCGGCACGTGCTGCCGACCGAACTCGTCGTGCGGTCCTCCTGCTGAGCGCGGGTACGCCGGTGCCCCGCGGGACGCTTCGTCCCGCGGGGCTCGCGCGTGCTCCCGCGGCCTGGCCGGCCGCGGGGCGCGTGCGGTGGGTGTTACAGCGCCGGGTAGGCGTTCTTCAGGAGTTCCTGGAACTGGGCCGAGAACCACTGGCCCGCGAGCGGGGCGTCGGGCAGCGCGCCCGACATGCTGTTCCCGTTACGGACGTTGCCCGTGTACGTCGGGTCGCACATCCGGTCGAAGCCCTTGCCCTCGTTGTTCGGGATCTCCTTGGAGGCGCCGTCGGACTCGCCCGGGGGCTTCATCCAGACGTACGCGTCGATGCCCGCGGCCGGGGCCGCCTGGGGCCGCTCGCCGAGACCCGCGCCGGACTGGTTGCACCAGTTGCCGGGGTTGATGCGCCGGTCGTAGCGACCGCCGTTGACGTAGGTGTCGACGCTGGTCAGGGCTCCCGGGCCCGTGGGCCGCGCGGTGCCGCCCCAGCCGTTGCGGGAGGTGTCGATCAGCATGCCGAGGTTGCTGTCGAAGCCGATCGAGACCAGCTTGGCGCGCATCGCCTGGGCGTACGACAGCTCGTCGGTGTAGCGGTTCCAGTCGACCCACTTCGACTGGCGCACGGTGGTGCCGTTCACACTGTCGTTGATCGTGAAGTGGTCCTCCTTCAGGGCGCTGTAGTTGGCGGTGTTGACGATGAAGCCGTGCACGTTGGCGAGGGTCGAGCCCTCGGCCGTGGCGGCTTGCTTGAACAGTTCGGCGGACGGGCCGAAGTTGTCGTCCCAGCCCAGCCAGCCGTGGTGGCCCGCGTCGATGTAGTTGTAGACGTTGCCGATCGCGCCGAGCTTCTTGAGCGCGTAGCCGACGCCGGTGATGTAGTTGCCGTTCGCCTTCATGACGTCGCAGTTGGGCGTGGCCGTGGGACGCCCGGAGACGTTGGTGACCAGGTTGGGCAGCGAGTCGATCTCGACCGTGGTGACGATCCGCAGACCGGCGTACTTGGAGTCGGCGAGGATCGCGGCGAGCGGGTCGATGTACTCGGTCTTGTAGCGGTCGATCTCGGTGGGGCCGAGCTCGCCGTTGGAGGCGAGCGCGGCGCAGTCGCGGCCGGGCAGGTTGTAGATGACGAGCTGGACGACGAGCTCGCCGGAGCCCTTCTGCCGCAGGGCCTCGTCGAGGTGGGCGCGCAGACCCATGGTGGTGGCGGAGCCGTTGACCGCGGCGATCCGGTCCAGCCAGATGCCGGTGGGCTGGTTGGAGACCTTGGTGCCGCCCGGCTCGGCCGCGGCCTTCGCGGACCACTCCGGGTTCACGTACACCTTGGCGCCGGCGTACGGGTTGTCGGCCTTGGTCCCGGCCGGCGGCGTGGTGGGAGGCGTGGTGGGCGGGGTGGTCGGTGGCGTGGTGGGAGGCGTCGTCGGCTCGGTGGCGCCGTTGCAGACGACCCCGTTCAGCTTGAAGGTCGCCGGCACGGCGTTGGTGCCGCTGTAGGAGCCGTTGAAGCCGAAGGAGGTGGAGCCGCCGGTGGCCAGCGTCCCGTTGTACGAGACGTTCTTGGCGGTGACGTTGGCGCCGGACTGGGTGAGGGTGGCGTTCCAGCCCTGGGTGACCTGCTGGTTGCCGCCGTAGGTCCACTCGACGGTCCACGCGGCGACCGGGTCACCGGTGTTGGTGACGGTCACGTTGGCGCCGAAGCCGGTGTTCCACTGGTTGGTGATCTGGTAGTCGACCTTGCAGCCGGGGGTGGCCGCGCCGGCGGTGGTGCCGAAGACGGTGGCGGTGGCGCCGGTGGCGGTGATCAGGCCGAGTGCCGCCAGGAGGGCGGTACGACTGGTGCTTCTGGTGCGGCTCATGCGGGTGGGATTCCTTTCAGGGGGTGAGGTCGCGCAGGTGGTCGCGCAGCCCGATGCCGAATGCGGTGGGGGTGCCGTCGTACGAAGTGATCAGTGCGGGCCCTGAGTTGCAGTTCCAGGTGTTCCAGGTCCAGCCGAGGTACGAGAGGCCGCGGTCGTCGAACCACTTCATGACGCGGTCGATGAACGCGTGTCCGCAGGTGTTCTCACCGATCTCGCCCGCGAGGAGGGGAACCTTGGCGGCTACCGGGGCGAGGGTGTCGTTCCAGCACGTCTCGTCGGAACAGGTGTTGAAGTTGTAGACGTGCCAGGCGGCGGCCAGATTGCCCGCCGGGTCTGTGGGGGCGTACGTGAGCCACTGGCTGAGGTCGTTGGAGTACGCGATGCCCGGGACGAGGACGAGGTTCCTCGATCCCGTGGCGCGGACCGCGTCCACCAGGTCCTGCATGCCGGCGACCTCGTAGCCGATGCCGGGGCAGGTGCCGCCGTCGCGCCAGCAGGACCAGGCCTGTGCCGCGGTGGAGGTCGCCCGGTCCGGATAGGGCTCGTTGAACAGGTCGAAGACGACCCGCCGGTCGTTCTTGAAGGTGTTCGCGACCGATGTCCAGAACGCCGGCGTGTACTGGGCGCCGGGCATCGGCTTCTGGCAGGAGGCGTGCACGTCGGCGCAGCCCGAGGAGTTGCCGGTGTACTGGCCGTGGGTCCAGTGCAGTTCGACCACGGGGGTCATGCCGTGGGCGAGGACCTTGGCCACCAGGTCCCTGACCGCGTTGACGTAGTTCGCGCCGCGGTACTCGGGCTTGACGTTGTCCAGGCCGAGCCAGCACTCCTCGTTGAGGGGGATGCGGACCGTGTTGGCCTTCCAGTCGGCGATGGCCTTGACCGAGGCGTCGTCGACGGGACCGTCGAAGAAGCCGTAGCCCTGGACGCACATGAACTCGCCGCCGGAGCGGTTGACGCCGAGGAGGCGGCGGACCGCGCCGTTCTGGTCGGTGAACTTGCTTCCCGTGACGCCGAGTTCGGGCGCGCCGGGGACGGGGGTCGGCGGCGGGCTGGTCGGCGGAGGGGTGGTCGGGGGTGTGGTCGGGTCGGTGGGGGTCGGCGTCGGCGTCGTGGTCGACGGCGTCGGCGTCGGGGTGGGCGTGGGTCCTTCGGTGGTGCACGGCGTGCCGTTGAGCGTGAACGCGGTGGGGGCCGTGTTGGTGCCCGTCCAGGAGGCGATGAATCCGCCCGTGACCTTGGCGCCCGTGGCGAGGGCGGCGTTCCAGCTCTCGTTCACGACGGTGACGGACGCCCCGGTCTGGGACCACTTCCCGCCCCAGCCCTGGCTGACGACCTGGCCGGCCGGGAAGGCGAAGCCGAGGCTCCAACCGTTCAGCGCGGCACCGTTGTTGGTGACGGTGACGGCGCCCTGGTAGCCGCCGGCCCACTGGCCGGCGACCGAGTACTCGACGGTGCAGACGGGTGCGGCCGCTGCTCCTGAGGCCGTACCCGTGACGGCGAAAGCGGTACTCGCCATCGTGAGCGCCGCTCCTGCGAGCAGCGCGGACAGACGTGGGGGATGTCGCATGAGCGAGTCCTCACAGCGAGGGCACACCGCTGACGGTGTGCCGACTGGATGGAACCGCTCCCACTGGTCGGGCAGACCGTAGCGCCAACAGCCGCCAAGCAAAAGAGGTGTTGGGTAAATTTCCTCGTCATCTGCCTTCGACTCTTCACACACCTTGACGCCGTTGCGGCTCAACTGCACAGTGGGAGCGCTCCCACTGGTTCAGGGCTTGTCCCCGCAAGCTGTTCTCGCTCTTCGCACCCCCAACCTCCCGAGCCGCGAGGAGAACCACCCGCATGCCACGACCACTCGTACGACGACCACGCCGGCAGCTGACCGCGCTGGCCGCTGCGCTCTCCCTGCCCCTCGGCCTCACGGCCGTCGGTGCCACCACGGCCCAGGCCGCCGCCGTGCAGTGCAGCGTCGACTACAAGACGAACGACTGGGGTTCCGGCTTCACCGCCGAACTCACGCTCACCAACCGGGCCACCACCGCGCTCAACGGCTGGACCCTCACCTACTCCTACGCCGGCGACCAGAAGCTCACCAACGGCTGGAGCGGCGTCTGGTCCCAGTCCGGCAAGAACGTCACCGTGACCAACGCGTCCTGGAACGGCAGCCTCGCCGCGGGCGCCGCCACCACCACCGGCGCCCAGTTCACGTACAGCGGGACCAACGCCGCCCCGACCGGCTTCGCGGTCAACGGCACCACCTGCGCCGGCGCTCACCAGCCCCCGGTCGCCGTCCTGACCAGCCCCACCGCGGGCGCCGTCTACACCGAGGGCGACGCGGTGCCGCTGGCCGCCACCGCCGCCGCGGCCGACAGCGCGACCGTGAGCAAGGTGGAGTTCTACAGCGACACCACGCTCCTCGGCACCGACACCACCGCACCCTTCGCCTACAGCGCCGCCGGCCTCGCCACCGGCGCCCACTCCCTCTACGCCAAGGCCTACGACAGCCTCGGCGCCTCCGCCGAGTCCGCCCCCGTCGGCATCACCGTCGCCGCCGGACCCGCGCTCGTCGCCTCCCCGAGCCAGCTCGGCGTCCGCCAGGGCACGACGGGCACCTTCGACCTGAAGCTGTCCACCGCGCCCACCGCGAACGTCACGGTGAGCGTCGCCCGTACCTCGGGCAACACCAATCTCACCGCGACTCCCGCGACCCTCACCTTCACCCCGGCGAACTGGAACACCGCCCAGAAGGTGACCGTCGCCGCCGCGGCCACCGGCACCGGCTCGGCCGTTTTCACCGCGACCGCCCCCGGCCACGCCAAGGCCGAGGTGACCGTCGCCCAGCTGGCCGCGAACTCCACGTACGACGCCCGCTTCCTCGACCTGCACGGGAAGATCACCAACCCGGCCAACGGCTACTTCTCGCCCGAGGGCATCCCGTACCACTCCGTCGAGACCTTGATCGTCGAGGCCCCCGACCACGGGCATGAGACGACCTCGGAGGCGTACAGCTACCTCATCTGGCTCCAGGCCATGTACGGGAAGATCACCGGCGACTGGACCAAGTTCAACGGCGCCTGGGACACCATGGAGAAATTCATGATCCCCACCCACGCCGACCAGCCCACGTCCTCCTCCTACAACGCCTCCAAGCCGGCGACGTACGCCCCCGAGTGGGACCTCCCGTCGCAGTACCCGGCGAAGCTGGACTCCGGCGTGACCTCGGGCTCCGACCCGATCGCCGCCGAGCTCAAGAGCGCCTACGGCACCGACGACATCTACGGCATGCACTGGATCCAGGACGTCGACAACGTCTACGGCTTCGGCAACGAGCCCGGGAAGTGCTCCACCGGACCGACGGCGACCGGCCCCTCCTACATCAACACCTTCCAGCGCGGCCCCCAGGAGTCCGTCTGGGAGACCGTCACCCACCCCACCTGCGACAAGTTCGCCTACGGCGGCAAGAACGGCTACCTGGACCTCTTCACGGGGGACTCCTCCTACGCCAAGCAGTGGAAGTTCACCAACGCGCCCGACGCCGACGCCCGCGCCGTCCAGGCCGCCTACTGGGCCGACCTCTGGGCCAAGCAGCAGGGCAAGGGAAGCCAGGTCACCGCGACCGTCGGCAAGGCCGCCAAGATGGGCGACTACCTGCGGTACGCGATGTTCGACAAGTACTTCAAGAAGTCCGGGAACTGCGTCGGCCCGACCACCTGCCCGGCCGGCACCGGCAAGGACAGCGCGCACTACCTGATGTCCTGGTACTACGCCTGGGGCGGTGCCGCCGACACCTCCGCCGGCTGGTCCTGGCGGATCGGCTCCAGCCACGCCCACGGCGGATACCAGAACCCGCTCGCCGCGTACGCGCTCAGCGAGTACGCCCCGCTCAAGCCGAAGTCGACGACGGGCGCGGCGGACTGGGCGACCAGCCTCGACCGGCAGCTTGAGTTCTACCGCTGGCTCCAGTCGGACGAGGGCGCCATCGCGGGCGGCGCCACCAACAGCTGGCAGGGCCGTTACGCCACCCCGCCGGCCGGCACGCCGACCTTCCACGGCCTCTTCTACGACGAGAAGCCCGTCTACCACGACCCCGCGTCGAACCAGTGGTTCGGCTTCCAGGCCTGGTCCATGGAGCGGGTCGCCGAGTACTACCAGCAGACCGGTGACGCCGGGGCGAAGACCGTCCTGGACAAGTGGGTCTCCTGGGCGCTGTCCAAGACGACGATCAACCCGGACGGCACCTACCGCATCCCCTCCACCCTCCAGTGGTCGGGCGCGCCCGACACCTGGAACGCGGCGAGCCCCGGCGCCAACGCCGGCCTGCACGTCACCGTCGCCGACTACACCGACGACGTCGGCGTGGCCGCCGCCTACGCCAAGACGCTCACCTACTACGCGGCCAAGTCCGGTCACGCCGAGGCCAAGCGCGTCGCCAAGGCACTCCTCGACGGCATGTGGGACCACCACCAGGACCCGCTGGGCGTCGCCGTCCCGGAGACCCGCGCCGACTACAACCGCTTCGACGACCCGGTCTACGTGCCGAGCGGCTGGACCGGTGTCATGCCGAACGGCGACGCGGTGAACTCCTCGTCGACCTTCGCCTCGATCCGCTCCTTCTACAAGAACGACCCGGCCTGGCCCAAGATCGAGGCCTACCTGGCGGGCGGCGCAGCCCCCGTCTTCACCTACCACCGGTTCTGGGCCCAGGCGGACATCGCCCTGGCCATGGGCTCGTACGCGGAGCTGCTCGAATAACAGCCCGCCCCGCCTGGAGACGGCTCCGCGTACGACGAGGCCGGGTGGACCCCGCGAGGGGCCCGCCCGGCCTTCGGCCGTGCCCGGGGCCGGCCGGAGATCCATTGACGACGCCTGACTCCCGCTCCTACGTTCTCGTTCGGACATACGACCGTCGGTCGAAATACCGAACACACCGAACGAGAGGGAACCGCGTGTCCCACACCGAACGCACCACCCGCACCGCTCGTTTCACCCTCGATCCCGACTTCACCGTCGGCCCCGTCGACCCCCGCCTCTACGGCTCCTTCGTCGAGCACCTCGGCCGCTGCGTCTACACCGGCATCCACGAGCCCGGCCACCCCACCGCCGACGAGGACGGACTGCGCACCGACGTCCTGGAGCTGGTCCGCGAGCTCGGCGTCACCGCGATGCGCTACCCCGGCGGCAACTTCGTCTCCGGCTACCGCTGGGAGGACGGCGTCGGCCCGGTCGAGCGGCGGCCGCGCCGGCTCGACGTCGCCTGGCGCTCCACCGAGACCAACCGCTTCGGCCTGAGCGAGTTCATGGCCTTCCTGCGGAAACTCGGCCCGCAGGCCGAGCCGATGATGGCGGTGAACCTCGGCACCCGCGGCATCACGGAGGCCATGGACCTCGTCGAGTACGCCAACCACCCCGGCGGCACCGAGCTCTCCGACCGCCGGATCGCGCACGGCGACAAGGACCCGTTCGGCATCCGGCTCTGGTGTCTGGGCAACGAGATGGACGGCACCTGGCAGACCGGCCAGAAGACCGCGGAGGAGTACGGCCGGCTGGCCGCCCAGACCGCCCGCGCGCTGCGCCAGTTCGACCCCGGGCTCGAACTCGTCGCCTGCGGCAGCTCCGCCAGGGACCTGCCGACCTTCGCCGCCTGGGAGGCCACGGTCCTGGCGGAGACGTACGAGGTGGTCGACCACGTCTCGCTGCACGCCTACTACGAGGAGACCGACGGCGACCGCGACTCCTTCCTCGCCTCCGCCGTCCACATGGAGGCCTTCATCGAGGAGGTGGTCGCCACCTGCGACCACGTCGGCGCCCGCCTCAAGTCGCCCAAGCGCCTCACCCTCTCCTTCGACGAGTGGAACGTCTGGTACCAGCGCCGGCCCCACGCGCATCCCTTCGAGGACTGGCAGGAGGCCCCGCGCCTCCTGGAGGACGTGTACACCGTCACCGACGCGGTCGTGTTCGGCACGCTCGTGATCGCCCTGCTGCGCCACGCCGACCGGATCGCCGTGGCCTGTCTCGCCCAGCTCGTCAACGTGATCGCCCCGATCATGACCGAGCCCGGCGGCCCCGCCTGGCGCCAGACCACCTTCTTCCCGTTCGCCCAGGCCTCCCGCCACGGCCGCGGGACCGTCCTCGACGTGCGGGTGGCCTCGCCGACGTACCCCACGGAGCGGTACGGGGACGTGCCGCTGCTGCACGCCACGGCCGTACGGGGCGAGGACGGCGGGGTGACCGTCTTCGCCGTGAACCGCGGACGGAACGCGCCCTTGCCGCTCGAGGTGACCCTGCGCGGCCTCGGCCTCGACCGGGTCGTCGAGCACAGCGCGCTCGCGGACGAGGACCCCGAGGCCGCCAACACACTCGACGAGCCGGATCGGGTCGTGCCGCACCCGGTGGCGGGCACGGAGCTCGTGGACGGGGTGCTGCGGGCCGTCCTGGAGCCCCTGTCCTGGAACGTCATCCGGCTGGCCTGACGAGCCCTTCGTTGAATCCTTTCATCACAGGGCTCGCGAAGGTGCATTCGAAGCGCTTCGAAAGATCCTGTCCGAAGCGTTGACGTGGCTGGCCGACGACCCTACTTTGTCCCAGCAAGCGCTTTCCTGAAACGTTCTAATAACGCGCGGAGGACGAACTGTGCGTACTCAAGGCACTGTGGACCGTCGGAGCCTGCTGAAGGTCACCGGCAGCTCCCTCGCGGCTCTCGGTCTGACCGCGGCGGGCTGCGGCACCGGCTCCGACTCCGGAGACGGCACCGTCACCATCCGGTACACCTGGTGGGGCTCCGACGACCGGGCCAAGCGGATCAACCAGTCGATCGCCCTCTTCGAGAAGAAGTTCCCGAAGATCAAGGTCAAGACCGACTTCCAGCCCTACGCCGACTTCTGGAAGAAGTTCAACACCCAGGCGTCGGGGGGCAACGCACCGGACGTCTTCCAGAACGCCATCGGCTTCCTGCGCAAGTACGACGCGAAGAACGTCCTCCTCGACCTGCGCGAGCAGGCCGAGGCGGGGAACCTCCGCCTCGACGGGTTCCGCGCCGGCCTGGAGAAGTTCGGCGAGGTCGACGGCAAGCTGCTCGGCATACCCGTCGGCAGCAACTCGATGGCCCTCGTCGTCGACCAGGCCGTCTTCACCAAGGCCGGCGTCACCCCCAAGCCCGGCTGGACCTGGGACGAGTACCACGACGCCCTCGCCAGGATCCGGCAGAGCCAGGGAAGGGCCGGCGACGCCGGCCCGTACGGGATCATGTACCTCTACGACCTCTACCTCCGCCAGCACGGCAAGGCGTTCTTCACCACCTCCGCCCTCGGCTTCACCGAGGCCGACCTCACGGACTGGTGGACCAAGGCCTACGCGCGCGTGAAGTCCGGCGTGTACGCCGACCCGAAGAAGACCATCCAGGCCAAGCCCAAGTCGGCGGTCACCGCCGGACTAGCCGGCTCCGAATTCACCTGGGACAACTTCGCCGTCCGCTACACCAGCGAGGGCAAGAGCACCTACGGCCTGGCCCCCATCCCCACCACGGACGGCCGCAAGACCGGCCAGTACCTCGGCTCCCTCATGCTCAGCGCCTCCAAGCGCACCAAGCACCCCAAGGAGGCGGCCCAGTTCATCGACTTCATGGTCCACGACCCCGAGGTCGGCCGGATCATGGGCTACGACCGCGGCGTCCCGTCCACCGAGGCACAGTTCCGGGCGTACGTGCCGGCGGACGAGGTCGGCAAGCAGATCGCCGCCTACGAGAAGCAGCTCGTCGAGTCCCGCGTCCTGGAACCGATCACCCCGCACCCGGCCGGCGCCGACGTGTGCGAGGCCGCGTTCCTGCGGCTCGCCGAGGAGATGTCCCTGGGCGAGCGGCCCGTCGCCGACGCGGTGAAGCAGTACTTCACCGAGGCGAAGACGGCGCTCTCCTCCTGATGGACACCGCCGTGACCACCGCACCGACCCCCGCGCCGACGACCCGCCCCGACGGGGAGACCGCGCCCGCGGCCTCCCCGGCCGGCGGCGGCCGCCCGCGCGGCCGCTCCCGCACCCGAAGGGCCCGCCGCGAGAACCTCGCCGGCTACCTCTTCATGTCCCCCTGGATCACGGGCTTCCTCCTGCTCACCGCGGGACCCATGGCCGCCTCGCTCTACTTCGCCTTCACCGACTACAACCTCTTCGACGCCCCGCGGTGGATCGGCCTCGACAACTTCACCGAGATGTTCGGCGACCCCCGCTGGCGCACCTCGGTCGAAGTCACCGGCCGGTACGTGGTCATCGGCACCCCGCTGAAACTGGCCGCCGCACTCGGCGTCGCCCTCCTCCTCAACCAGAGCAGGCGCGGACAGGGCTTCTACCGGGCCGCGTTCTACGCGCCCTCGCTCATCGGCGCCAGCGTCTCGATCGCCATCGTCTGGCGCGCGATCTTCTCCGACGGCGCAGCCGTCGACCGCGGACAGCAGCTCATCGGCCTGGACCCCGGAGGCTGGATCGGCGACCCCGACCGCATCATCTACGCCCTGGTCGCGCTGACCGTCTGGCAGTTCGGCGCCCCCATGGTCATCTTCCTCGCCGGGCTGAAGCAGGTGCCGCGCGAACTGTACGAGGCGGCGCAGGTCGACGGCGCGAGCCCGTGGCGGCGGTTCTGGCACATCACCCTGCCGATGATCTCCCCGGTGCTCTTCTTCAACGTCCTCCTGGAGACCATCCACTCCTTCCAGATCTTCGGCTCCGCCTACATCATCGGCAGCCAGGGCAACGCCTGCGGACCCGCCGACGGCACGCTCGTCTACACCTGCTACCTCTACATCCAGGGCTTCGAGAACAGCCGGATGGGCCTGGCATCGGCGATGGCCTGGATGCTGCTCCTCGCCGTCGGCCTGGTCACCGCGGTCCTTTTCTGGTCCCAGCGGCGCTGGGTGCACTACGAGGAGGGGGCCCGATGAGCCTCGCGACACGGACCGCCGCCCCGACCGGCACGGCGACCACCACCCGGAACAGGAGCCCGCGCACCGCGGGTTCGATCGCCTGGCACCTCGGCGCCCTCGCCGTGCTCGCCGTCATCCTCTACCCGGTCGTCTGGGTGATCGGCGGCTCCTTCAAACCCAACGACGAGATCGTCGGCAGCCTGAACCTCCTCCCCACCGACCCCGTCACCGAGAACTACCGGCGGCTCGCCGACGGCATCGCCGACATCCCCATCTCCACCTTCTTCGGCAACTCCCTCTTCCTCGCCGTCGGTTCGGTCATCGGCGTCGTCCTCTCCAGCTCCCTCGCGGCCTACGCCTTCGCCAAGATCGGCTTCGCCGGACGCGGCCTGCTCTTCACCCTGATGATCGGCACCCTGCTCCTGCCGTACCACGTACTGCTCATCCCGCAGTACGTGCTCTTCCAGAAGCTCGAACTCATCAACACCTACACGCCGTTGCTGCTCGGCAAGTACCTCGCCACCGACGCCTTCTTCGTCTTCCTCATGCTCCAGTTCATGCGCGGGCTCCCCAGGGAACTGGACGAGGCGGCCCGGCTCGACGGCTGCGGACACCTGCGCACCTACTGGTCGATCGTGCTGCCGCTGTGCAGGCCCGCGCTCATCACCAGCGCGATCTTCACGTTCATCAACGCCTGGAACGACTTCATGGGTCCGCTGATCTACCTCAACGAACCCGAGAAGTACACGGTCTCGCTGGGCCTCAAGATGTTCGTCGACCAGGACGGCGTCGCCAACTACGGCGGCATGATCGCGATGTCACTCGTGGCCCTGCTTCCCGTGGTCGCCTTCTTCCTCGCCTTCCAGCGGTACCTCATCGACGGCATGGCCACCTCGGGACTCAAAGGATGAGCGCCCGCACGCGAGGCCGCTTCCTCGCCCCCTTCGGAATCTTCGCCGAATGCCTCCTCGCGGGGGTGTGGATCGCCGCCGCCGGGCTGCCGCTCGTGACACTGCCGGCAGCGCTCGCCGCCGGCGCGTCCCACCTACGGCGCTCCGCCGACGGCCGGCAGGCCGGCCTGCGGTACTTCGCCACCGACCTGCGCGGCGCCCTGCGGGGCGGCGGCCGGGCTGCGGGGCTCGCCTACGCAGCCGCCCTCGCCCTCGTCGCCGCCGACCTCACCCTCGTACGAGCGCTGCCCGTGCCCGGCGGGCGGACGATCGGCACCCTCGCCGTCCTCGCGGCGCTCTGGCTGACCGTCACCGTCCTCCGGGCCGCGGCCGCCTGGCGGCCCGGCCTGCGCTGGCGGGCCCTCCTCGGCCCCGCCGCCCGCCGCGCCCTGCGCGACCCCGCGGGCTCCCTCCTCGTCGTCTGCGGCCTGGCGGTCATCGCCGCCTCCGCCTGGTTCTCCGCCCCCCTCGCCCTACCCGCCCTCGGCATCCTCGTCGCCTCCGCCGTCGCCGCCGACCACCGCCTCGCGGGCCCCCACTCCGCCGAGACGACGCCCCCTCTCCCCGTCATAGCCCCTCGCTCCGCCGAGGCGGCACCCACTCCGCCCACCCCCGTTGTGGGCAATCGTTCCGCTGGGGCGGAATGGGTGGGCACAACGGACGGCGCCCCCTGCCGGGCCTAGGCTTCCGCGCCTGAACCCGCGCCCTTCGTGCGACACCTTTCCGGTGCGGGTCCAGGTACAGGGGCGGCCGCCCCACCCTTTGTGCGCCGCGCTATCGGTGCGGGCCAGGGCACAAGGGGCCGACGCGCCGCCAAGGGCGCCGTCCCGTGTGCCCACCCGTCCCGCCCCAGCGGGACGATTGCCCACACGGGGGTGGGCCGGCGCAGGGCGCGGCCCGCACGCGCTGGCGGGCACGTGGGCGCGGCCCGCACGCGCTGGCGGGCACGTGGGCGCGGCCCGCACGCGGTGGCGGGCACGTGGGCGCGGCCCGCACGTGCTGGCGGGCGCCACCGCCCCGGCCCACCGCCCCGCATCACCGCGGCCCATCCGGCCACCGCACCCCCCGATCTCCCACCCCCCCGATCTCCCCCCCCGCTTCCCCAGGCGCGCCATCCGCGCGCCCCGAAAGGAGTTCTCGTGTCCTCTCTTCCTCGTCGTTCGCTTCTCAAGGCGGCTGCCGTGGCCGGCGCCGGTGCGCAGTTCAGTTGGGTGTTGGGGCGGGGGGAGGCCCGGGCGGAGGGGCCGGGGGAGGCGGGGGAGGCGGGTGATCGGCCGGCGGTGGTGAGGTGGCTGGAGCCGGGTGGGCTGGGGGTGGCGGCCGGGTCGACGTTCGGTGTGGCGTGGCCGAAGGGGGTGTATGCGGGGGACCAGGACTTCGCGCTGACGACGGCGGAGGGGGCGCCGGTGCCGGTGCAGACGTGGACCACGGCGCGGTGGCCCGACGGCTCTTTGAAGTGGAGCGCGCATGCTGTCGGTCCTGGGGCGGCCGGGGCGGAGAGTTTCAGCCTTGCTCCCGGGACGCCCGCCGTCGCTGCGAAGACGGTGTCGGTCGCGGAGTCCGGTCGGCGGATCACCGTGGACACCGGCACTGTCCGGGCGGTGGTGTGGAGGGACGGGGGGAAGCTCGTCGAGTCGGTGACGCGGGACGGGGTGAGGATAGCGACCGACGGCCGGTTGGTGCTGCTGCGGCAGAGCGACGTGGACGACGGCGATCAGGGCAGTGCCAAGTGGGAGCGGTTCGACGGGGAGATCTCCGGTGCGACCGTGGAGCAGAGCGGGCCTGTCAGGGCTGTGGTGCGGATCGACGGCAAGCATCGGAAGGGGAGCCGTAGTTGGCTGCCGTTCTCGGTGCGTCTGTACTTCTACGCGGGCTCCGACTCGTTCCGGATGGTGCACACCATCACGTACGACGGTGACCACACCAAGGACTTCATCCGCGGTCTCGGTGTGCGTTTCACGGTGCCGATGCGTGATGCCGCGTACGACCGGCATGTCCGGATCGCGGGGGAGGGGGCCGGATTCCTGACGGAGGCCGTGCAGGGCGTCACGGGTCTGCGTCGTGACCCTGGTGCGGCCGTGCGTACGGCGCAGGTCAAGGGCGAGAAGCTGCCGGATCCGGCGACGTGGGATCAGCGGGTCACGACGCGGATGCAGTACGTGCCCACGTGGGGCGACTACACCCTGGCGCAGCTGTCCGCCGACGGCTTCGCCCTGCGTAAGCGCACCAAGGCGGGTCAGGGGTGGATCCCGGCGGGTGGCGGCCGCCGGGCGAGTGGGTTCGGCTATGTCGGCGGGGTGACGGGTGGACTGTCCTTCGGGCTGCGTGACTTCTGGCAGAAGCATCCGGCGCAGCTCGACATCAGGGGCGCGGCCGGTGACGAGGCCGAGGTCACGTTGTGGTTGTGGTCGCCCGAGGCGCAGCCGATGGACCTGCGGTTCTATCACGACGGCATGGGGCAGGACACGTACGCGGAGCAGCTCGAAGGGCTCAACATCACCTACGAGGACCATGAGCCGGGGTTCGGGACCCCGTACGGGATCGCCCGTACCAGCGAGTTGATGTTCTGGGCCAACGCGGCCACTCCCGCGGCCGCGACCCTCGTCGCCCAGGCGGAGGCCGTCCGGACGCCGCCGCAGCTGGCGGCGAGCCCGGAGGACCTCGTGCGGGCCCGGGTGTTCGGCGGGTTGTTCTCGCCCGTCGACCGGTCCACCGCCGCCAAGGCGAAGATCGAGGACCACCTCGACTTCCTCTTCACGTACTACAAGGACCAGGCGGAGCAGCGCCGTTGGTACGGCTTCTGGGACTACGGCGACATCATGCACACCTATGACGAGGACCGGCACCAGTGGCGGTACGACGTCGGGGGCTATGCCTGGGACAACTCCGAGCTGTCGCCCGACCTGTGGCTCTGGTACGCCTACCTGCGGTCGGGTCGCGCCGACATCTTCCGCTTCGCCGAGGCGATGACCCGGCACACCGGCGAGGTCGACGTGTACCACCTCGGTCAGTGGGCGGGCCTCGGCACCCGGCACGGCGTCCAGCACTTCGCCGACAGTGCCAAGCAGCAGCGCATCTCGACCGCCGTCTACCGGCGCCCCTACTACTTCCTGACGGCGGACGAGCGCGTCGGCGACCTCATGCACGAGCAGGTCGACTCCGACGAGACCTTCCTCGTCCTCGACCCCATCCGCAAGATCCGCACCGAGCCCTACACGCCTGACCGTCATGCCCTCTCCGTCGGCTTCGGCACCGACTGGAGCGGACTCGCCGCCGCGTGGCTCACCGAGTGGGAGCGCGGCGGCCCCAAGGCGGCCAAGGCGGAGGCGCGGCTGCGCTCGACGATGGAGACCATCGCGGCCCAGCCCAACGGCTTCGTGCAGGGCACCGGGCTCTACGACCTCGACACCGGCAGGTTCGCCGTCGCCGAGCAGCCCGTCGTCGGCGTCTCCCACCTGTCCGCCATGTTCGGCCTGGTCGAGATGTGCGCCGAGCTCATCGACCTCGTCGACATGCCCGCGTTCAGGAACGCGTGGCTCGACTACTGCCGCTACTTCAACGCGAGCAAGACCGAGCAGGCCGCCCGCTACGGCCAGAACTTCGGCACGCTCCTGCTCTTCCAGGGGCATTCGCGCCAGGACGCCTACGCCGCGGCCCAGTTGAACGACGCGAAGCTCGCCCAGCGCGCCTGGGCCAAGTTCGACAAGAGCGACGGGTACACGGCGGCCATGGTCTGGGACAAGACGCCCGTCCAGGGCTCCGCCGCCCTGGAACCCGGCTACGAGCACCTGTGGATCAGCACCAACACCACGGCCCTGTTCGGCCTCGCCGCCATCCAGAACCTCGCCCTCGTCGGCGACCACCTCCCGAAGTGAGCGTCGCGGTGACCCCGCCGACCGCACCCACCCGCACGACCAGAGAGAGGCGCACGATGCGGAAGACCGCACTCCTCGCCGTGGCGGCGACCCTGCTCGGGACGCTCGCCGCCGCACCGGCCGCCCACGCCGACGGCCCGTTCGGCCAGGGCCTCGACCACTGCGCGCCCACCGGCGCCGGGACGCTCGCCTGCCACTTCGACGTGGCACCCGGCACGTACGACGTCACCGTCACGCTCGGCGGGGAGACCGCCGGTTCGACGTCCGTCGGCGGCGAGACCCGGCGCGCCCTGCTCGCGGAGACCGTCACCGGGGCGGGGGAGAGCGTCCGCAGGTCGTTCACGGTCGACGTGCGCGACCCGGAGGGCGAGCCCACCGGGCCGGCCGGCAGCCCCGGCCTCGACCTGGTGGTCGGCGGCGCGGCCCCCCGCGTCACCGCGCTGCGGGTGACCCCCGCACCGGGCGCCCGCCGGCTGTTCCTCGTCGGCGACTCGACCGTCTGCGACCAGCCGGGGGACCCGTACACCGGCTGGGGCCAGCGGCTGCCCGTCCACCTGGGGCGGGGCGTCGCCGTCGCCAACCACGCCGACTCCGGCGAGAGCACGGTCACCTTCCTGGCGAACCCGGCGCTCTTCGACACCGTCGAGGCGGCGATCCGGCCCGGCGACCCCGTCCTGATCCAGCTCGCCCACAACGACAAGCAGACGGACGCGGCCACCTACCGCGCCCATCTGACCACGATGGTCGAGCGGGTACGGGCCAGGGGCGGCGAGCCCGTCCTCGTCACCCCGATCGTCCGCCGCTGGTTCAACGCCGACGGCACCCTGGACAACGGCATCGCCCTCCTCGTCAACGGCCTCGGGGTGGACCACCCCGCCGAGATCCGCGCCCTCGCGGGCTCCCTCGGCACCCCGCTGATCGACCTCACCGCCCTCACGAAGGCGCGGGTCGAGCAGCTGGGCCCCGAGGGCTCCAAGGCGCTCTACCTGACCGCCGAGAAGCGGGACAACACCCACACCTCGGTGCGCGGGGCCACGGAGTACGCGGCCCTCGTCGCCGGGGAGCTGCGGGCCCGGGGCATCCTCCCGGACCCGCAGGTGCGTTGACGCGTCAGACCACGGGCGAGAAGGCGAACGAGAAGGACGCCGGGGCCGCGTCGAGCCGGTACGCGGGCAGCACGCCCGGTCCGCAGGACTGGGAGCCGATGCCGTGCTGGGCGTGGTCCAGGTGCAGCCATAGGGTGTCGCCCGCGACGAGGTCGGTGTCGTGGGCGGCGGCGTCCAGCCGCTCGGTGGTCCAGCGGCGGGCGGTGAACGCGAACGCCGGCGCGCCCGCCACCCGTACGCCTCCGCCGTCGCTCCCGGCGGTCAGCTCCAGCCACCGGGTGTCGATCCGGGCCCCGTTCTCCTGCGGTCGCGCGTACGGCGTCCGGAGCCCGTCGACCGCGGCTTCCCAGCGGCCGAGCCGGGCGGCGGACCGGGTGTCGGGGTACGCCTCGCCCGGCCCGGCGCCGTACCAGACGGCCCGGTCGAGCGCGGCCGGCAGGCCGAGGCGGACGCCGAGCCGGGGGAGCGGGACCCGCCACTCGCCGTCCGGCTCGACCTCCACCCGGAGCAGCAGCGCGGCGCCGTCCGAGGTCCAGCGGTACGTGGTGCGCAGCCCGAAGTCCCCGGCGGCCGGCGCCACCCGCGACCGCACGGTCAACCCGTCGTCCTCCAGGGTGACTTCGTCGACACGGTGCCGCATCCGGTGCAGGCCGAGCTCGCGCCAGAGCGGTCCGTGGCGCTCGTCGGGCTGCCAGGGCGCGCCCTCGTCGTTGTCCGTCGGCGCCCGCCAGACGTCGAGCCGCAGCCCTGTGACGGGGAGGTGGCCCACGGCCACCGGCTCCCCGGTGCGGGCGTCGAGGACACCGGGGCCGAGGGTGATCCGGCCACCCGTGCGGACGGGGCGCTCGCCGCTCGTTCCGCGCGGCGCGGGGGCGGGCGCGGCGACCGGGATCTGCCCCCAGGCGACCTCGTGCCCCGCGGGCGCCCAGAGGGTGTCGTGAGCGAGGGACGCCCGGACGGTCCACAGGGTCTCGGCGCCTTCGGGGTGTGCGGGAGGCGTGGGCAGGGGCAGGTGCGCGCTGTCGCCCGCGGCGAGCGGAGGGAGGTCGAGCGGGCCGGTGGCGAGGGTCTCGCCGTCGGCCAGGAAGGACCAGGTGAGGGTGAGATGCGCGAGGTCGGCGACGTCGTGGCCGTTGGTCACCAGGGCCGTGTCCCGGCCGCCGGGGGCGATCCGTACCGGCTCGATCACCTTCTTGTACTCCAGGAGCCCCGGCGACGGCGTCCGGTCGGGGAACATCAGGCCGTCGCAGACGAAGTTCCCGTCGTGGAGCTCCTCGCCGAAGTCGCCTCCGTAGCCGTACCCGTGGACCGGGTGGGCGAGGCCGTGGTCGATCCACTCCCAGACGAAGCCGCCCTGGCAGCGCTCGTACGTCTCGAAGAGCCGCTGGTAGTCGGCGAGTCCGCCCGGACCGTTGCCCATCGCGTGCGCGTACTCGCAGAGGACGAGGGGGAGTTCGCGCCGGGACTCCGGTCCGGCGTCGGCGCGGCGGCCGATCTCCTCGACCTCGGCGTGCGGCGGGTACATCCGCGAGTAGACGTCGGTGTCCGCGCAGGACCGGTCGCCCTCGTAGTGGACGAGGCGGGACGGGTCGCGGTCCCGGATCCACTGCGCCATGGCGGTCAGCCCGGCGCCGGTCCCGCACTCGTTGCCGAGGGACCACATGACGACCGACGGGTGGTTCTTGTCGCGCTCGACGAGCCGGGCCGCCCGGTCGAGCAGCGCCGGGGTCCAGCGCGCGTCGTCGACGGGGTTGCCGCGCCAGGCCAGGTCCTCGAAGCCGTGGGTCTCCAGGTCGCCCTCGTCGATCACCCACAGGCCGTAGGTGTCGCAGAGGTCGAGGAAGGCGGGGTGCGGCGGGTAGTGCGAGGTGCGGACGGCGTTGATGTTGTGGCGCTTCATCAGCTCCACGTCCCGGCGCATCGTCGCGAGGTCCAGGGCGCGGCCGTGCTCCGGGTGGAACTCGTGCCGGTTGACGCCGCGGAAGAGGACCCGGCGCCCGTTGACCCTGATCACGCCGTCCTCGACGGCGACCGTCCGGAATCCGACGCGCAGCGGGATCCGCTCGCCGGCGGTGGCCAGCTCGCCTTCGTACAGCCGGGGCACCTCGGCGCTCCACGGCTCGACGGGGGCGGTGGCCGTCTCGCCGGTGGCGAGGTCGAGACCGAGCCCGGGGACGGTGACCCGGCCCGGGACGCCGGAGTCCACGCGCAGGGTGCCGAGGCCGGTGGTGTGGTCGTACGCGGCGTGGACGAAGAAGTCGCCGGCGGCGCCCTGCGGCCGGTGCAGCAGGGTCACGTCACGGAAGACGCCCGGCAGCCACCACTGGTCCTGGTCCTCCAGGTAGGAGCCGGAGGACCACTGGTGGACGCGGAGGGCGAGGACGTTGTCCCGCGCCTTCAGGAGGTGCCCGACGGCGAACTCGTGGGCCAGCCGGGAGCCCTTGAAGTCGCCGAGTTCCGTGCCGTTGAGCCACACCCGGGCGCACGACTCGACGCCGTCGAACCGGAGGACCGCCCCGCCGGCCGCGGGCCAGTCGGCGGGCAGGTCGAAGCGGCGCAGGTGGTCGCCGGTCGGGTTCTCGGTGGGGACGCGCGGCGGGTCCACGGGGAAGGGGTACCGGACGTTCGTGTAGGCGGGGCCGCCGTACGCCTTGCCCTGGAGCACCCAGTGGCCCGGCACCGAGACCGTGCCCCAGGCGCTCGCGTCGAAGTCCGGGGCGGCGAAGGACGCGTCCTCGGCGTCGGCGGTGGGGGAGAGGCGGAAGCCCCAGTCGCCGTTCAGGGAGAGGGCGGCCGCGTCGGAACGGGCGTACCACGCGCGGGGCGGGAGCGTGCCGCGCCCGGGGGAGACGTCCTCGTACCAGGGCAGGGGGGACGTGCGGAAGGGCGGGGCGGACATGGTCCTCCTGTCGGAGAGCGGGAGGGGCAGAGGAGAGCAAGAATGCGGAAAGCGCTTGCTGCGCGAGGTCCATCCCACCGCGCGCACCTCCACCGCACAACCCCGCCGGACCGCCGGACCCTTGGACTCTTCGCGACCCGCCTGGACAGCTCGTCGAACCGCCGCTTAGGGTCGGGAGCCGAATCGTCGGGCGACCGCCCGGAACACCGGGAACCGTCCAGGAGCACGCACGTGGTCACCCTCGCCGATGTCGCCCGCCACGCCGGCGTCTCGGCCAGCACCGTCAGCTACGTGCTCAGCGGCAAGCGCTCCATATCCGGCCCCACCCGCGAGCGCATCCAGCACAGCATCGACACCCTCGGCTACCGGCCGCACGCCGGCGCCCGCGCGCTCGCCAGCAGCCGCACCGACATCCTCGCCCTGATGATGCCGCTGCGCACCGGCCTCTACGTGCCCGTGCTGATGGAGATCGCGATGGCCGTCACCACCACGGCCCGCACCCACGGCTACGACGTCCTGCTCCTCACCGGCGAGGAGGGCCCCGAGGCCGTCCGCCGCGTCGAGGGCAGCGCCGTCGCCGACGCCATGATCGTCATGGACGTCGGCCTCGACGACCCGCGCATCCCCTGCCTCCAGGCCGCCGAACGGCCCGCCGTCCTCATCGGCCTGCCCGCCGAGACCGCCGAGGCCGCCGACAGCACCGGACTCGACTGCGTCGACCTCGACTTCGAGGCCGCCGGAGCCCGCTGCGTCGAACACCTCGCCGCCCTGGGCCACACCGGCGTCGCCGTCCTCGGCGAACCCCCCGCCGTCTACGAGCGCGGCACCGGCTTCGCCGCCCGCACCCTCACCGGGCTGCGCGCCGCCGCCGCGGCCCACGGCGTCGGCCTGCTCCACCGGCCCGTCGACGGCACCTACGCGGCCGTCGCCGCCGCCGTCACCCGCGTCTTCGAGGAACGCCCCGGCACCACCGCCCTCGTCGTCCAGAACGAGGCAGCCGTCGAACCCCTCCTCGCCCTCCTGCGCCACCAGGGCCGCGCCGTCCCCGAGGACGTCTCCGTCGTCGCCATCTGCCCCGACCAGGTCGCCGTGCACGCCTCCGTGCCGCTCACCGCCGTCTCCGTACCCGCCCAGGAGATGGGCCGGCTGGCCGTCGAACGGCTCGTCGCCCGCCTCGCCGGACAGGACCCGCGCGGTACGGAGCTCATCGCGCCCCGGCTGACCGCGCGCGCCAGCACCGGCCCCGCCGCACCCGCCCCGCGCGCCGAGGACCGTCGTGGTCACGACGGACGCTGACACCGACGACCGCGCGACCGAGTTCCGGGCCTTCTTCGAGCGCCACTACGCCGAACTCGCGCGCCTCGCCCACCTGCTGACCGGCGAGACCGACGCCGCCGACGACCTCGCCGCCGACGCCATGCTCGCGCTGTGGCACCGCTGGGACCGGGTCCGCGCCGCCGACCACCCCGCCGCCTACGCCCGGGGCGTCGTCGCCAACCTCGTCCGCACCCGCATCCGCGGCACCGTGCGCGAACGCCGCCGCATCGCCGCCTTCTGGGACCGGCGCCCCGAGCACACCGAGGACCCGGACGTGCCCGCCGTCGTCGACGTCAGGGCGGCGCTGCGCGCCCTGCCCTTCCGCAAGCGCGCCTGCGTGGTGCTCCGGCACGCCTTCGACCTCTCCGAACGCGACACCGCCCTCGCCCTGGGCGTCTCGGTCGGTACGGTCAAGAGCCAGACCGCCAAGGGCATGGCCGAACTCCAGCGCCTGCTCGGCCCCCGGGCCGCCACCGAACTCGCCGCGGGAAGGCGCTGATGGACGAGACCAGGCTCCGCCGCGAACTGAGGGACGCGGCACACGCGCACCGCCCCGACCACGCCCGCATCCTCGCCCGGGTGGAGCGCGGCATGGCCCAGCCGTCCCCCGCCGGCCGGCGCACCCGGCCGCCCCGCCGGTGGACCGGCCGCCGCTGGGCCGTGGCCGTCGCCGTCACCGCGGCCGTCGCCGGGGTCGCCGGCATCGGCGGCCTCGCGGCGACCACCCTGGGCGACCGGCCGGCCGGACCCGCCGCCACACTGCCCGCACCCGGTCCGACCGCCCGCGCCGCCGGCACCATCGACCCCGGCAGCAACCGCTGGTGGGCCCAGAACGACCTCGCCCTCACCACGGAATCGGCCCTCTCCGGGCTCACCGTCGAACTGCGCGTCGCCCGCACGCCCGGCGTGGTGAGCACCGGCCACTGGCGCACCCGGCCCGCCGAGGACTTCACCGCCACCGTGACCGAGGAGCCCCGCGCCCTGGTCTACCGCTGGACCCTCAAGCCGGGCCGCGCGGTGCCGCCCGGCCCCCACACCTTCGCCGCCCAGTACAACCACGCCGAGGGCGTCCGCGACGCCTCGGCCGACACGTACACCGTCCTCCTGACCGCCCCCGACGGCGGCCGCACCACCCTCCGCGGCGGCTTCGGGAGCCCCCGCTGAGCTGACCCGCGCGTCGTCCCTCCCGTCCCCTGACGAGGACCACGGGCGGCAACCCGGCAACCCTTCCCCCCGCGGCGGCGACCTAGGG
This sequence comes from Streptomyces sp. LMG1-1-1.1, assembly GCF_040815545.1. Taxonomy (NCBI): domain Bacteria; kingdom Bacillati; phylum Actinomycetota; class Actinomycetes; order Kitasatosporales; family Streptomycetaceae; genus Streptomyces; species Streptomyces sp. LMG1-1-1.1. Next base: position 549,737 of record NZ_JBFPNH010000001.1, read on the forward strand.
ACGACCAGCCCGCACGCCGTCGAAGGAGCCGCACTCCGATGAGTCCGTACGACACCCCCACGCCCCCGTTCCGCCGCCGCACGCTCCTCGGTGCGGCGGCGGCCGGCACCGCGCTCGCCGCCGCCGGGGCGCTCGTTCCCGCGACCGCCGAGGCCGCCGGGTTCGGCTGGAGCGACGACGGCACGCAGTACGTCCTCGACACCGGCGCCGGACTGGTGTTCAAGGTGTCCAAGTCGACGGGCGACATCACCTCGCTCGTCTACAAGGGCAAGGAGTACGAGGGCTACGGGGGCAAGCACTCGCACGTCGAGTCGGGACTCGGCGCGTCCACCGTGACCCTCGCGCAGAGCGGCCCCACCGTGCTCGTCACCGTCGTCCACGGCACGCTGCGGCACTACATCGCGGCCCGCGCAGGACTGAACAACGTCTACCTGTGGACCGACAAGGCCGACACGTCCTTCACCGCCACCCGCTTCATCGCCCGGCTCAAGCCCGGGATCCTCCCGAACGAGGGCCCCGACTCGTGGGTCGAGGGCGCCGACACCGTCATCGAGGCCGGCGACGTGTGGCAGCGGGCCGACGGGCAGACCCGCTCCAAGCACTACTCCGGCGTGCGGGTCATGGACTACACCCACGTCGGCTACACCACCGGCTCGGTGGGCCTCTGGATGGTCCGCTCCTCCCACGAGAAGGCGTCCGGAGGCCCCTTCTACCGGTCCCTGCTGCGGCACTCGAACGAGCTGGGCGTCGGCCTGTACGAGATCCTCCACTACAGCCAGTCCCAGACGGAGGCGATGCGCTTCGGCCTCCAGGGCCCCTACCTGCTCGCCTTCACCGACGGCGGAGCACCCGACCCGGCGCTCCACGCGGGCAACCACGACACCTCCTGGGTCGACGGCCTCGGCATCCCCGGCTGGGTCGGCGCCGCCGGGCGCGGCCGGGTCGCCGGCGTCGGCCTCGCCGGCATGGACGCCGCCCACCCCTACACGGTCGGCTTCGCCAACGCCGACGCCCAGTACTGGACCCGCGCCGCCGCCGGCACGGGCGCCTTCTCCTGCCGGGGGATGCTCCCCGGCACGTACACCCTGACCGTGTACAAGGGCGAACTCGCCGTCCACACCGGCACGGTGACCGTCACGGCGGGTACCGCCACCGCCCTCCACACCCTCACCCTCGTCAACGACCCGGCCACCGCTCCCGCGATCTGGCGCATCGGCGACTGGGACGGCACTCCCGGCGCCTTCAAGAACGCCGCCCTCATGACGTACGCCCACCCCGCCGACGTCCGGGCCGCGTCCTGGACCGGGAACGTCGTCGTCGACGGCGGCGACCCGGCCGGGTCCTTCCCCTGCTACCTGTGGAAGGACGTCAACGACGGCGTCCTCGTGTACTTCCGGCTCACCGCCGCCCAGGCCGCCGCCGCGCACACCCTGCGGATCGGCGTCACCACCGCCTTCCTCAACGGACGCCCGCAGGTCACCGTCAACGACTGGGTCTCCGCCATCCCTTCACCGCCCACCCAGCCCTCGACCCGCTCCCTCACCAACGGCTCCTACCGGGGCAACAACCACACCTTCACCTACGTCGTCCCGGCGAGCGCCTGGAAGACCGACCCGAGCCAGTACAACGTCCTCAGGCTGAACATCGTCAGCGGCTCCTCCGGCACCGGTTTCCTCAGCCCCGGCACCGCGATCGACTGCCTCGACCTGCTGCCCTGACGCTCGGCCGGCGCCCGCGCCCGGCATTGACACCGGAGACGCGTGAATCGTCGCGATCTCGGTGTTGGTGCCGGTCAGGGGCGTGATGGGAAGCTGCGCCCATGGACATCTTCAAGACGACGAACGGACCGGTACGAGGCTTCCGGGCGTCCGCCGACGTCGTCGCCGTGCTCGGAATCCCCTACGCGGCACCGCCGTTCGGCGCCCACCGGTTCAGGGAGCCCGCCCCCGCCGCCGCGTGGACCGGAGTGCGGGACGGCACGGCCTTCGGCCCGATCGCCCCGCAGTCGGCGGAGCTGCCCGGCGCGCCCGTGTGGTCGCCCGGCGACGAGGACGTCCTCACCCTCAACGTCTGGACGCCGGCCCCGGACGGCGGCTCCCTGCCCGTCCTCGTCTGGATCCACGGCGGCGCCTACACCTTCGGTTCCTCGGCCCAGCCCGACTTCGACGGCCAGACCCTCGCCCGCGCCGGACTCGTCGTCGTCACCCTCAACTACCGCCTCGGCTTCGAGGGGTTCGGGCACGTACCGGCGGACGGGGCGGACGCGTACCCGGACAACCGCGGCCTGCTCGACCAGGTCGCCGCCCTGCGCTGGGTCCGGGACGACATCGCGGCGTTCGGCGGCGACCCGGGGAACGTGACGATCGCCGGCCAGTCCTCCGGGGCCGCCTCGGTCGCCTGCCTGACGGTGATGGACCGCGCCCGCGGCCTGTTCCGCCGGGCCATCGCCCACAGCCCCGCCAGCCCCTGCCACACACCGGAGATCGCGGCCGCGACCACCCGCGAGATCGCCGCCGCCGCGGGCCGCCCCGCCACGGCGGCGGGCCTCCGCTCGACGAGCCCGCAAGCCCTGGTCACCGCCTCCGACCGGGTGGTCGACGACTACCGGCGCGACCCCGCGTCGGGCTCCCGCCACTACGACCCCTCGCTCTACGCCCCCGTCCTCGACGGCGACGTCCTGCCCGCCGACCCCCTCGGCGAGCTGGCCGCCGGAGCCGCCCGGGACGTGGACCTCCTGGTCTGCCACACCACCGAGGAGTACTGGCTCCTCGACGCCGTCGGCAGCAGCGCGAAGGTCACCACCGAGGAGCGACTCGCCCGGTTCGCCCAGGACTTCGGCCTGCCCGACGGTCTCGTCGCCGGCTACCGGGCCGAACGCCCCGACGCGCCCGTGCTCGACGTCTACCTCGCCGTCTTCGGCGACCTCCTGTTCGGGGCGTACGCCGACCGGCTCGCCGAGCGGCACGCCCGGGGCGGCGGCCGGACGTACCTCTCGCGCTTCGACCGGCGCCGCACCGGCCCGGACGGCCCCGTGCGCGCCTGGCACTGCGCGGACGTCCCCTTCGCCTTCGGCAACGTCGACGATGACTCCGCGGCCTTCCTCATCGGCGGCGCCCCCACCACCGCCGACCACGAACTCGCCCGCCGCATGGTCCGCGCCTGGGCCGACTTCGCCGCCACCGGCGACCCGGGCTGGCCGCCGTACGACGAGGCCACCGCCGTCGCCAGGGTGTGGCGGACCCACGACCACGACGGCGACGGCCACGACGGCGACGGCCACGACGGCGACGGCCACGACGGCGACGGCCACGACGGTGACGACCGCGACCGCGCCGCCGTGCGCGCGCTCTGGGCGCCGGCCCCCTTCCCGCTCCTGCGCCCGTGAACGCCGGAAGCCACCCGGGCCCCCGACCGGGGCCCGGGTGGTGCGTCCGCCCCGCCCGTCAGGCGCAGGGCCGCCGGGGAGTCCAGTCGCCCAGATAGCCAGCCGGGGTCGTAGACGCGGCCTCGGCGGCGGTGAGTTGGGGACGGTTCTCCGGCACCGTGGTCACGGACCCGGGGCCGGTGTTGCGGTACTCGGCGAACCGCTGCGCCTGCCACGGGTAGACGTCGCGCATGTTCGCGTACGGGGCGGCGGTGTCGATCCCCGGACCCAGGACGCTGTCCCGCACGACGAGCGAGGGCCAGGCGGTGGTGTCCGAGCCGGGTACCCACGGACGGGCCAGCTTGTAGAAGCCGTCCGGTGCCACGCTGGTGACCCGGCAGCGGGCGGCGAGGAAGCCGGAGGCGTTGGCGCGGGCCGTGGACGGGGCGAAGACGAAGCCGTGCGGGGCCGAGGCGAGGTCGGGGCGGAGCAGCGTGCGGAAGTGGCAGTGCTCGAAGACCGCCCGGGCCCGTCCGAAGACGAAGTCGACGTCTCCTTCCACGTGGCAGTGGGCGAAGTACTGCCGGGCGACGGCGGCCAGGGACATCGAGTCGGCGTACAGGGTGTCCTGGTGGCCGAGGAACCGGCAGTGGAAGAACGCGGACCGGTCGCCCTGCACCTTCAGCGCGACGGCCTGCGTGCCGGGGTTCCCCGGGAGGTCGGTGCGCAGGAAGTCGTTGGCGAAGGTGACCCCCTGGGCGGTGAAGCCGTCCGCCTGGACGGTGGTGGTCGCCGAGCCGGTCGTGCCGTAGGTGCCGCCCTCGGGCCGGGGCGTGCCGGCGGCGTTGGCGTACACCACGACGACGTCCCGGGGGTCCCCGGTGGCGCCGATCCACGTCATGTCGGCGCGGGCCGGGCTGACGGCGACCGTCTCGCGGTAGGTGCCGGCGGCGAGGACCAGGGTCCAGCCGGTGCCGGCCGCCGCGGTCACCGCGGCCTGGACGGTCGCGTGGTCGCCGAGACCGCCGGGGTGCACGTACAGGGTCCGCTCGGTGAGCCGGCCGGAAGGCGAACCGAACCGGCCGAAGGGGGCCGGGGGAGCGGCGGTCGCGGTCCCGGCCGGCAGCGCCAGGGCGGCGGCGGCGCCGAGGCCGGCGGTGATCAGGGCGCGGCGTCCGGGGCCTTCGGCCCCGGTGGGGTGTGCGGGCATGCGGGTCCTCCTGGAGGTCTCAGCGGAGGCGGCCTGCGCCCGCGTGGTGGTCCACGAGGGCGGGCACGGCCCTCGGGTGGTCGACCCGGGTGCGGAGGACCGGGGTCCAGCCCGCGTCGGCGCGCAGCGCCTCGGCCGGGTACTGCTCGTTGTGGACGGCGAGCAGGTCGACCGGGGCGCCGTTGACGTAGTTGCCCGCGACCGTGACCGGTGCGTCCTTCCACTTCTTCAGGATCTTCCCGGCGGGGACACCCGCGGCGAGCGTGAACGCGTTTTTCTCGGCGAACAGTTGGGACTCCTGCCCGATGCCGAGGCTGTACACGTACGGCCCGTCCCGCACCACGAAGTGGTTGTTGTACGCGTCGACCTGCCCGAAGCGGACCCGCGGCGCGCGCTCCACGACGCCCTCGAAGAGGTTGTGGTGGAGCGTGACGCGCAGCCTGCCCCGGTCGGTGGCGCCGGCGCTGTCGCTGTTGCCGATCATCAGCGTCTTGTCGTGGTCCGTGAAGACGTTCCAGGAGGCGGTGACCAGGTCCGCGCCCCGCACGACGTCGAGCTCGCCGTCGTGCTGCTGGTAGACCTCCCCGTAGTACGAGGGCAGCGAACTGTCCGGGTGGGCCCCGTCGGTGAACGTGTTGTGGTCGATCCAGACGTGCGTGGAGCCGTACACGACCAGGCTGTCGTACTCGGAGTTCCACGCCCCGGTCGCGCCGTCCGTCGGGTCCCACTGGGGGAAGCAGTCGAGCGGACTCTCCAGGGTGAGGTCGCGGACGATGACGTTGTCCACGCCCTGCACCTGGAGGCTGCCGCCGGTGATGCCCGCGTGCCGGCCGACGCCGGTGATCGTGGTGTTCGGCGGCACCTTCACCTTGACGGCCAGGCCCTGGGCGGTGGCGGAGGCCGCCCGCAGGTCCTCCTGGGGACCGCTGACCTCGTTCTCGTACCCCCAGACGGCGGGGTCGTAGTCGGCGAGGTAGCGGGCGAAGTCGTAGCCGGGGGCCTCGAAGGCGGCGCAGCCGGCGGCGGTCGCGTTCAGGGTGCCGACCACCTTGACGATCCGCGGCTCGGTGCCGGCCACCGCGAGAGCGGCCCGGAACTCCTCCCAGGTGGTGACGGTGAAGACCCGGGAGGCCGCCGCGGCGGACCCGCCGGTGGTACCGGTGCCGTCGGAGGCCCAGCCGTCCCCGGCCGGCAGGGAGGCGCGGGCCGGGTCGGCGCCCGGCCGGTGACCGGCGTGGGCACCCGCCGCGGGGGCGGTGACGGTCAGGGCGAGGGCGGTCGCGGCCACCACTCCCAGTCGCTTGCGTCGGTTCACGGTCGGCTCTCCTCGGAAACGGGCCAGGTGATGCGGTCGGTGGATATCTCGTCGTCCAGGCGGCGGAGCTCACGCGGCGCGAGGACACGGGTGCGCAGGAGCTCGGTGGCCACCAGACGGGCCACCTCGATCGCCCCGGGCGGGTTGAAGTGCGTGTTGTCCTGTTCGGTCGCCGTCCAGTTGAAGTACGTCTTCGTCGCCTCGGGGCCCAGCTCCTGCCACAGGGCCAGTGACAGCGCCTCGATGTCCAGCAGCGGCACGTCGGCCTCCGCGGCCACCTCCCGCATCGCCGCCGGATACGCGCCGTGCGTGCGCAGGGCCGTCCCGTCGGCGGCGAACTTCCGCCGCTCCACGGAGGTGGCCAGCACCGGCAGGGCGCCCCGCGCCCGCGCGCCCTCGACGAACACCCGCAGGTTGTCCTGGTAGCCGGTCCACGGATCGGTGTAGCGGGCCGGGTCGGCGGTCTTCTCGTCGTTGTGGCCGAACTGGATCAGCAGCGGATCGCCGGGGCGCAGCGCCGCCACGATCGGTTCGAACCGGCCCTCGTCGAGGAAGCTCTTCGTGCTGCGTCCGTTGACCGCGTGGTTGGCGACCGCGATCCCCCGGTGCAGGAAGAACGGCAGCGCCATTCCCCAGCCGGTCTCGGGCGCCGCGTCGGCGTACTTCTGCGCGGCCGTCGAGTCGCCCGCGATGAACAGCGTCCGGTCACGGGGCCGGCCCAGCGCCTGCGCCGCGGGAGCCCCGGCCAGGGCGAGCGCGAGGCCCGCCCCGGCCGTGACGACCGAGCGGCGGCCGACGCTCACTTGGCCTGCTGCTTCCACTCGGCCTGGGCGGCGTTCAGCTGCTCGGCGAGGTGGTCGAGGAACTCCTTGGCGGTGGACGTGCCGAGGAGGACCTTCTGGAAGGCGGGCTCGTTGTCGGCCTTGGAGATGGTGTTCCAGTCCGGCAGGTAGTACGGCAGCTCGACGATGGTGGCCTTGCCGCTGAAGAGGACCTCGGCGCCGAGCTTGGTCGGCTCGGCCTGGGCGAGCCACGGGTCGGAGGCGGCCTCGGTGTTGGCGGGGATGGCGCCGGCCGACTCGTTCCACTTGCTGTTGGACGCGTGGGAGGCCGCGAACTCGATGAACTTCCAGGCGGCGGCCTTGTTCTTGCTCGACGAGAAGAGGCCTAGACCGTCGACCGGGTTGGACACCTGCACGCGGGTGCCGTCGTCCAGGGTCGGGTTGGGGATGCCCCGGAACTTCTCCGTGCCGAGCGCCTTCACGTGGTCCTTGTACGAGCCCAGGTTGTGGTTCAGCATGCCGATCTGGCCGCTGTCCCACTGGGCGACCATCTTGGTGAAGTCGTTGTTGACGTCGGCGGCCGGGGTGGTCCGCTTGAACAGGCCGGCGTACTTCTCCAGGGCGGCGACGTTCTTCGGGTCGTTGACGGTGGTCTTGTCGCCGCTCCAGAAGGACGTGATGCCGCTCTGGCCGTACATGGCGTCCAGGGCCTGGGCGATGGAGCCCGCGCCGCCGCGGATCGTGTAGCCGAAACGGTTCTTGTCCGCCGCCGTCAGCTTCTCGGCCGCCGCGTAGAACTTCGACCAGGTGGCGGGCTCCTCCAGGCCGGCCGCCTTGAACAGGTCGGTGCGGTAGTACAGCACGCCGTTGCTGGCGGAGGTGGGGACGGTGAACAGCTTGTCCCGGCCGCCGGCGGACTTGACGCTCGCGACCATGCCGGCGTTCAGCTTCCCCTTGAGGGAGCTGCCGTCGATCCGCGCGTCGAGCGGTTCCAGCGCGTCCTGCGCGGCGATCCCGGCGAGCATCGCCGCGCCGACGCCGCCGACGTCCGGCAGCGCGCCGCCCTGGATGGCGGTGTCGTACTTCGACTGGACCTCCTTGGAGGCGACCCCGACGTACTCGACGTCGATGTCCGGGTTCGCCTTCTCGAAGTCCGCGATGATCTCCTTCCAGACGTCGGTGCGGACGCCGCCGTTGTTGTCCCAGAAGGTGATCTTTCCCTTGCCCGATCCCTCGGTGCCCTTGTCGCCGCCCGCGCCGCTGCCGTCGTCACCGCAGGCGGTGGCGGTCAGGGCGAGGACGCCGGACAGGGCGAGGGCGAGGGCGGCTCTGCGCCGTCCGCCGGGGAAGATGGTCATCGTCGGCTCTCTTCTCTCGGGGTGTTGCGGGGATGGGGGGTGGTGCGGCGATGGGGATGTGGGGGAGCTCAGGGGGTGGCCCTCGGCTGCCAGGTCCTGCCCGGCACGTAGGGCCGTCTGCCCGTGGGCCGGGCGGGGCTCTCCGGACAGGACCTAGGGCGCTCGGGTGACGCGGAAGGCGGAGAACACGGCCGTCCCGGCCTGCCCCGCGCCCACCGGCGCGCCCGCGAACAGACCGAGGAGCGCGCCGACCCACCGCCAGGGCGTGGCCGCGAACTCAGGACCGAGCCGGACCGGTTCCACGGCGCCGTCGGAGGCGTACGAGAAGCGGCAGCGCGCGTCCGCGGTGACCTCGATCCGCAGCCGGACCCGGTCCCCGTCCAGGGGCCGGGAGTGCGCCGCGTCCCGCTCGGCCCCGGCGCCGGCCGGGGCGAAGCGGTGGACCAGGCGGACGGTGCCGTCGGGGGCCCGTTCGAGGCCGATCCACGCGTACGCGTCGCCCAGGACGACCAGCCCCGCGCGGGCACCGGGCGCCTCGCTGTCGAGCCGCAGCCCGACCTCGACGACGCGGGCACCGGCCGGCAGCCGCTGGGTGAGGACGTGCGGCACGCTCCGGAGGTCGTCCGGGCGTTCCGTGCGGACGCAGCCGAGCCGCAGGCCGTCACCGGCGTGGTGGCTGGCCCAGCCCTCGTCCGGGTTGGCGGTCCACTGCCACTGGCGGCCGTAGCGCCCGCCGGGGAAGGTGTCGTCGACCGCCGGACGCGCGACGGGCTGCTCGGGCAGGTCCGGCTTGCGGTGCACGCGGACCGGGGCCCCGCCGTCGCCGAGCACCGGCCAGCCGTCCCCGTCCCAGCGCATCGGCTGGAGGTGGACGACCCTGCCGTGCGCGCCCGCCTGCTGGAAGTGCAGGAACCAGTCCTCGCCGTGCTGGGTACGGACCCAGCCGCCCTGGTGCGGGCCGTTGACGTCGGTGTCGCCCTGCGCCAGGACGATCCGCTCCTCGTACGGGCCGGCGAACGACCGCGACCGGAGCGCACCCTGCCAGCCGGTGGCCACGCCCCCGACCGGGGCGAGGATCCAGAACCAGCCGTCGTGCCGGTACAGCTTGGGCCCCTCCAGGGTGAACCAGCCGGGAATCCGGTCGGCGTCCACGAGGACCCGGCCCTCGTCGAGGACCTTGGTGCCGTCCGGGCTCATCCGGTGCCCGACCAGCCGGTTGTTGACCCCGGCGCGGGACTTGGCGAGGGCGTGCACGAGGTACGCCTCGCCGGAGGCGTCGTCCCACAGCGGGCAGGCGTCGATCAGTCCCCGGCCGGCCTTCACCAGGTGCGGCGTGGTCCACGGGCCCCGTACCGAAGGGGAGTTGACCTGGAAGATCCCGTGGTCGGGATCGCCCCAGAAGATCCAGAACCGGCCGTCGTGGTGCCGGAGCGACGGCGCCCACACCCCCCGGTCGTGCTGCGGGGCGGTGAACGCGGCGGCCGGTTCGAGCCGTTCCAGCGCGTGGCCGACCAGGGTCCAGTTGACCAGGTCCCGGGAGTGCAGCAGCGGCAGCCCGGGGGCGCGGCCGAAGCTGGACGCGGTCAGGTAGTAGTCCTCGCCCACCCGCAGGACGTCCGGGTCCGACCAGTCCGCGTCCAGGACCGGGTTGCGGTACGTACCGTCGCCCAGGTCGCCGGTGGCGGTCGCCTCGCGGCCCGCGACCGTGTCCGCCGCGGGGGCGCCGGACCGACGGCCCCGGGCCGCCGCGGTCACGAGGCCACCGCCTTGCGGACCAGTGCCGCCGCCCCGGACCGGTCGAGGCGTCCGTCGGCGACGACGGTCACCACCCGCCGTACGAAGGTCTCCCCGGCCGGCACCGCGAGGCGCCCGGCGTGGGCGAGCGACGAACCGACCCCGGGGTACTCGGCGGCGCGGACGAACCAGGGGTCGCTGCGTGTCTGCGCGGTCGCCCCGGCGAACACCAGGGTCCAGTCCTCGCCCGCGAGGGCCACCCAGTCCGCGGCGAAGCCGTGCACGGCCGCCTCGCCGTCCGCGCCGGAGTCGCTCGCACCGCCGGCGCCGGAGTCGCTCGCACCGCCGGCGCCGGAGTCGCTCGCACTACCCGCGCCGGAGTCGCTCGCACCGCCTCCGCCGCCCGAGCCGAAGACCGTCGGCGTCGTGGCCTCCTTGGGGGCGCGCCAGAAGAAGCCGCCGTACGCGGCGCCGGGGCGGCCGTTGGTCGCGGGGCTCCCGATGGAGAGGTCGCGGCCCGAGGTGTTGGTGAGGGAGAAGGTCAGGTCGAGGGCCCAGGCGGAGTCGGTGAGGGGGGTGGCCGCCACGGTGCGGTGCTCGCGCAGGAGCCGCTCGCCGCCGGCGGTCCAGCTGAGTTCCTCGACGAAGCCGTCCGGGTCGCACAGCTTGAACCCGTCGTGCCGCTGCACGCCGTGGTTGTCGAGCGCGACGGAGCCGCGGTCGCGGACGAAGGTGCGGCCGCCCCAGAAGTTGTGGCCGGCGACGTCGGCGACGGCGATGCCCGCTCCCAGGTGGTGCGGGTGGTCGTCGGGCAGCGTCTCGGTGACCACGCGGCCGGCGAGGGTCGTGACGGGGTGCAGATAGGGCCGTGGCGCGTGGTCGGGCGCCAGGTCGGGCCGGGTGGTGTAGCGGGCGACGGTGCGGCCGGCGCAGCGCAGCAGGGTCGGCGGCTCGGGGCTCATCGGACCTCCGCCCGGTGCGACGGCGCCCAGGCGGCGCCGAGTTCGGAGAAGAGCCGCAGCGCGTCGGCGCTGGCGTCGACCAGCGCGTCGACGCCGTCGACGACCCGGCGCGGCGCGCTCTCCCCGGGCTCGGTGTGCCAGTGCGCGGCGGGGATCGGCAGCGGGTCCGGCGCCGTCCGTACCGCCTCGACGACCCGCATGAACGCGCCGGTCGCCGCCGGCGGCACCCACAGCGGCTCGCCGTCCGTGACGTGCGCGACGAGGTTCTCCAGGAGGTCGGTGCGGCCGTACTCGGTCTCCTCGGGTCCGTGTCCCGCGCGCTGGACGAGGACCCGGTCCTGCCGGTACCAGAAGGTGATCCGGCCGTGGGTGCCGTGGACGACGACGTACGGCTCCGAGGACTTCTCGGCGCAGAGCGTGGCGGCGACCGTGACCTGGGTGCCGGACGAGGTCACCACCCGTACCGCTGAGGTGTCGTCGGACTCGATCGCGTGCGCGTGGAGGAGCTCGGTCTCGATGTGCTCGACGTCCTCGGCGCGGGTGGAGCCGGACAGCGCGAGGGCCGTGGCGACGGCGTGGGCGAGCGGGTTGGTGAGCGCCCCGTCGACGACGTCGGCGCCGCCGAGCCGCCGGTGTCCGGCCCAGGGCGCGCGGCGGAAGTAGGCCTCGTCGCGGACCCAGGCGCCGGCCGCGCCGACCCCGAGGAGTTCGCCGATGGCGCCCTCCCCGATCATGCGGCGGATCGCGGGCACCGCGTGCGAGCCGAGCGACTGGAAGCCGATCTGGCAGGCCACGCCGGCGGCCTCGACGCCCTCGGCCATCCTGCGGAACTCCGCGTACGACGGGGCGGGCGGCTTCTCCAGGAGGATGTGCGCCCCGTGCCGGGCGGCGGCGAGGGTCATGTCGGTGTGCGTCTGGATGGGGGTGGAGAGCACGGCGATCCGGGCGCCGGTGGAGGCGAGGAGCGCCTCGAAGTCGGCGGACTGCTCGGGGTCTCCGATGCCGTCCAGTTCGGCCGCGTCCAGCGGGCGCAGCTCGCAGACCCCGGCGAGGCGGACGAGCCCGCGGTCCTCGAGGCGGCGGATGTTGAGGAGGTGGCTGCGGCCGTGGCCGCGGGCGCCCGCGAGGACGACCGGCAGCGGGGTGTGTGGGGCGTTCTCCTCGTTCGTGTGGGTGCCGTTCATCCCTTCACCGCCCCCGCGCTGAAGCCCGTGACCAGCCACTTCTGGATGAAGGCGAAGACGACGACGACCGGGACGGCGGCGATGACCCCGCCCGCGGCGAGCGCGCCGAGGTCGACGCTGTCGGCGCCCATGAGGGTGTTGAGGCCGACGGGGATCGTCTGCTTGTCCTGGCTGCTGAGGAACATCAGGGCGAAGAGGAAGTGGTTCCAGGCGTGGACGAAGGCGAACGAGCCGACGGCGACCAGGCCGGGCCGCAGGAGCGGCAGGACGACGATCCGGAAGGCGTGGAACCGGTTGCAGCCGTCGACCCAGGCCGCCTCCTCCAGGGAGTACGGCACGTTCCTGATGAAGCCGCCGATGAGGATCATCGACAACGGGAGCTGGAAGACGGTCTCGGCGATGATGACGCTGCCGAGCGAGTTGATCATCCGCAGCTCGGCGAAGATCTGGAAGAGCGGTACGAGGAGCAGCGCGCCCGGCACGAACTGGGAGCAGAGCAGGGCCAGCATGAAGCCCTTCTTGATCCGGAAGTCGAAGCGCGCGAGGGCGTAGCCGCCGGCCAGGGCCACGACCGTCGTCATCACCAGGACCGCGACGCCGATGAGCAGGCTGTTCTGGAAGAAGACGCCGAAGCTGCGCTCGTTCCACACCTTCTCGAAGTGCGCGGTGGTCATCGGCCAGGGCACGAGCGAGGTGGAGCCGGCGGGCCGGAGGGCGAAGAGCAGGATCCAGTAGAAGGGGACGAGGGTGAAGAGGAGGTAGATCCCGAGCGGCAGGTAGATCTGCCAGCGGGGCACCTCGTCCCAGGCCCGGCGCCGGCCGCGCGTGGCGGCGGGCGGGGTCCGGTCGGGCGGCGGGGCGGCCGCGGGGGCGGCCGGGGCCGCGCTCAGGGTGGACTCGGCTGTCACTTGCCGTCGCCTCCGAACTTGCTCAGGCGCAGATAGACCATCGAGCAGAAGAGAAGGATCACGAACGCCACCGTGGTGAGGGCGGAGGCGTATCCGAAGTTGTGGGCGTCGACGCTGGTGTGCGCGACGTACAGCGGCAGGGTGGTCGTCTCGCCCGCGGGGCCGCCGCCGGTCAGCGTGTACAGCAGGTCGACGTTGTTGAACTCCCAGACCGCCCGCAGCAGCGTCGACAGCACGATCGCGTCCCGGATGTGGGGGAGCGTGATGTGGACGAACTGGCGGATCCGGCCCGCCCCGTCGACCTCGGCCGCCTCGTACAGGTCCTTCGGTACGGACTGGAGGTCGGCCAGGATGAGGATGGCGAAGAACGGCACCCCGCGCCAGAGGTCCGCGACGATCGCCGCGGGGAACACGGTGGAGGTGTCGGAGAGCCAGGACGTGCCGTACGTGCCCAGGCCCAGGTCCGCCAGGTAACGGCTGATGCCCGTCTGGGAGTTGTAGAGCAGCACCCAGATCGCCGAGGTGAGCACGCCCGAGACCGCCCACGGCGAGAACACCAGGGCCCGGCCCAGGGCGCGGCCGACGAACGTCTGGTTCACGATGAGGGCCAGCGCGAGCCCGAAGAGGAGCTGGAGCGTCACCTCGACGACGACCCACTTCAGGCTGAAGGTCAGCGTCCCCCAGAAGTGGGGGTCGTCGGTGAGGATCCGCGTGAAGTTGTCCAGGCCCGCGAACCCGTTCCGCCAGGGCTTCGTCGGGTTGTAGTGCTGGAGGCTGTAGTAGAAGACGCTGAGCACCGGGTAGGCGATGAAGCCCAGCATCAGCAGTCCGGCCGGGGCGATCAGCAGGTACGGCAGTCGGCGGGGGTTCGCTCCCGTGCGGCGGCGTGCCCGTGCCGGTACGGCCGGGGGCGGTGGGGTCACAGCTGAGGCCATGACGGCGGCTCCGTTCTCGGTGAAGCGCTTCGCGAACGACGTTCGAGATTTCGGACAGGCGGGACGAGGGCGGTCTCGGGCGGTCTCGGGCGGTGGAACGGGGTGGTTCGGCGCGGGTCGGCCCGCGTGCGGTTCGGGGGTGGTTCGGGGCGGTGTTCGGCCCCGTGTGCGGATCGGGGGTGTTCGGGGTGGTGTGCGGATCGCGTACGGATCGGGGGTGTTCGGGGCGGGCTCAGCCCGCGTACGGATCGGGGGTGGTTCCCGGCCGGGCCAGGAACGCGAAGTCGCAGCCCGTGTCGGCCTGGGAGATCTGCTCCATGTACAGCGCGCCGTAGCCGCGCTCGTACCGGGCAGGCGGCGGTGTCCACGCGGCCCGGCGGCGGCTCAGCTCCTCGTCCGTGACGTGCAGGTGGAGGGAGCGTGCCGCGACGTCGAGGGTGATCGTATCGCCCGTGCGGACGAGGGCAAGGGGGCCGCCGACATGGGACTCGGGCGCCACGTGCAGCACACAGGCCCCGTAGCTCGTCCCGCTCATCCGGGCGTCGGAGATCCGGACCATGTCCCGTACCCCCTGCTCCAGGAGGTACCGGGGGATGGGCAGCATGCCGTACTCCGGCATCCCCGGGCCGCCCTTGGGGCCCGCGCCGCGCAGCACGAGCACGTGGTCGGCGGTGATGCCGAGCGCCGGGTCGTCGATGGTCCGCTGCATCGTCCGGTAGTCGTCGAAGACGACCGCCGGGCCGGTGTGCCCGAGCAGCCGGGGCTCGGCCGCGATGTGCTTGATGACGGCGCCGTCCGGGCAGAGGTTGCCGCGCAGCACCGCGACCCCGCCCTCGGCGGCCAGCGGCCTCGCCCGGTCCCGGATCACGTCGTCGTCGTGCACGAGCGCGCCGGCGAGCTGCTCGCGCAGGCTCCCGTGCGAGACCGTCGGCCGGTCCAGGTGCAGCACGTCGGTGAGCCGCGACAGGAAGCCGGTCATGCCGCCCGCGAAGTGGAAGTCCTCCATCAGGTACCGCCCGCCCGGCCGCAGGTTCGCCAGCACCGGCACCGTCCGCGCGAGCCGGTCGAAGTCGTCGAGGGTCAGTTTCACCCCGGACCGCCCGGCCATGGCGATCAGGTGGATGACGGCGTTGGTCGAGCCGCCGAGCGCCAGGACCGCGGCGACCGCGTCCTCGTACGCCTCCCGGGTCAGCAGTTCCGACAGCCGCAGATCCCGCCGTACGAGCTCCACGATCCGCAGGCCGGAGGCCGCTGCCATCCGGTCGTGCCCGGAGTCGACCGCCGGCACCGAGGAGGCGCCCGGCACCGTCACGCCCAGCGTCTCGGCGGCGGCGGTGAGCGTGGACGCCGTGCCCATCGTCATGCAGTGGCCCGGGGAGCGGGCGAGTCCGCTCTCCAGCTCGGCCATCTCGCAGTCGCCGATCAGCCCGGCCCGCTTCTCGTCCCAGTACTTCCACATGTCCGTACCGGAGCCGAGGGTCTCGCCGCGCCAGTGGCCCGGCAGCATCGGACCCGCCGGCACGAACACGGTCGGCAGGTCGACCGAGGCGGCGCCCATCAGCAGCGCGGGCGTCGTCTTGTCGCAGCCGCCCATCAGGACCGCCCCGTCCACCGGGTACGAGCGCAGCAACTCCTCCGTCTCCAGGGCGAGGAGGTTGCGGTAGAGCATCGGCGTCGGCTTCTGGAACGTCTCCGAGAGGGTGGAGACGGGGAACTCCAGCGGGAAGCCTCCGGCCTGCCACACGCCCCGCTTCACGGCCTGGGCCCGGTCGCGCAGATGGACGTGGCAGGGGTTGATGTCGGACCAGGTGTTGAGGATCGCGATCACCGGCTTGCCGAGGTGCTCCTCGGGCAGGTACCCGAGCTGCCGGGTCCGGGCCCGGTGACTGAACGAGCGCAGCCCGTCCGTGCCGTACCACTGGTGGCTGCGGAGCTCTTCGGGCCTGCGGACACCGCGGTCGGACTCGTGGCCCCCACCGTCGGCTGCGGGGCTCGCGTCGGTGGGCACGTGGCTCGCGCCGTCGGGCTCAGGGCTCGCGGTGGTGGCCTCAGGGTCCGCGGTGGTGGCCTCAGGGCTTGCGGTGGTGGCCTCAGGGTTCGCTCCGTCGGACTCGCGGCTCATATCGGCCACCCGCCGACGATCGCCGCGACCTCGGCCCGCGCCGCTTCGGGGAGTTCACGGCTGGGTGGGCGGATCGCGCGGCGGCACAGGCCGAGGGAGGCGAGGGCCTCCTTGACCACGGTCACGTTGTCGGCGCTGCCGTTCGCCGCGCGCAGCTCCTCGAAGCGGCGGATCCGCTCCCACACCTTCATCGCCGTCGGGTAGTCGCCGGCCCGCAGCGCGTGCAGCATCTCCAGGGAGAGCCCGGGGGAGACGTTGACCAGGCCGGAGGTGAAGCCGGTCGCGCCGCTCGCGAAGTACGCCGGGGCGTACGGCTCGGCGAGGCCCGCCACCCACACGAACCGGTCGAGGCCCGCGTCCCGCGCGAAGCCGGCGAACCGGGCCGCGTCCGGCACCGCGTACTTCACGCCGACGACGTTCGGGCAGGCGGCGCCGAGCTCGGCGAGCCGGGCCCCGCCCAGGAGCGGGTTGCGGATGTAGGGGACGACGCCGAGTTCGGGGACGGCCTCGGCGATGGCTCGGTGGTAGTCGACCCAGCCGCTCTCGGAGACGTACGGGTGGACGGGCTGGTGGACCATCACCATGTCGGCGCCGGTGGCGTGGGCGTGCCGGGCGGCCTCGACCGCGGTCGGCACGTCGTGGCCGACGCCCACCAGGATCACGGCCCGCCCGCCCGCCTCCTCGACGGTCGCCTCGGTGACGGCGCGGCGCTCCTCGGGGGTGAGGGCGTAGAACTCGCCGGTGTTGCCGTTCGGGGTGAGGGTGCGGACCCCGCCGTCGAGCAGCCGCCGCAGCAGGGCGCGGTGGGCGGCGGTGTCGACCGAGCCGTCCTCGGCGAAGGGGGTGACCGGGATCGCCACGACGTCGGCGAGGGCGGTCCTCAGTGTCTCGAATTCCATGGTGCCTCGCAGTTCGTTCACGGGCCGTGCGGCCACGGGGTGGGCGCACGGCCCGCTGTTCACGGGGAAGGGGGTGTCGGCGCGGTCGCGTCCGCGCGCTTCGTCGTCGGCCGGTCGCGGTGACCGGGCGGCGTGACCGACGCGATCCGAAAGGACAGGACGGACAGGCCCTAGGGGAAGGCACGTTCGACGAAGGAGGCGATGTGGTCGTGTACGGCGCGGCCGGCCCCGTCGACGTCACCCGCGACGGCCAGCCGCAGGATCTCCTCGTGCTCCGCGGCCTCGCGTTCCCAGGAGGGGACGGCGGCCCAGGCGACCGTGGAGACCAGGGCGGCCTGGTCACGAACCTCGTCGAGCATCCGGCCGAGCAGCGGATTGCCGCAGGGCAGGTAGAGCGCGCGGTGGAACTCCCGGTTGGCCAGGGAGCGTTCCGCCGGGTCCTCGGCTCCGGCGGCCAGGCGCAGTGCCTCGTGCGCCGCGTCGAGCGGGGCGCCCGAGGCGACCGCGCGGCGGACCGCCTCGGGCTCCAGGAGCAGCCGCACGTCGTAGACGGAGCGCGCCATGTCCGCGTCGACCATCCGGACCGTGACGCCCTTGTACTGGCTCATCACCACGAGCCCGCTGCCCGCGAGGGTCTTGAGCGCCTCGCGCACCGGGGTCTTCGACACCCCGAAGCGCGCGGCGAGTTCGGTCTCCACGAGCGCCTGGCCGGGTCTGAGGCCCCCGGTGAGGATGTCGTGCTTGATCGCCTCCAGGACGTACTGGGTGCGGGACGGGATGGGGCTGGGGGCGAAGGCCATGGAGCACTCTCAGATCTCGTGTATCGCGTCTCATATATGACGTACGAAGTGCAACGGGCATGAAGCTAGGGGGGCGTTCGTGTTTCGTCAATGCTTCGCGCACGGTTCGAGAAAGCGTTTTCTATCGCGCGGGATCCGAGGGGGCGCCGGGGCTGGTTCACCGTTTTGTTTTCTGGGATGACTATTGGGGGCTCCGCGGAGCCCCTCCTCCCCCTCCCCAAGGACCAGCATGAAGTTCACCGACGGCTTCTGGCTCATGCGCGAGGGCGTCCACGCCTCGTACGCCACCGAAGTCCGCGACCTGCGCACCGAGGCCGACCGCTTCACCGCCTACGCCTCCGTCAAGCGGGTCCTGACCCGCGGCGACACCCTGAACTCTGTACGCCGCCGCCGTCGACGCCCACACCACCGGCACCCCCGTCATGCGCCCCATGCTCCTCGAATTCCCCGACGACCCCGCCTGCCG
This sequence comes from Streptomyces sp. LMG1-1-1.1, assembly GCF_040815545.1. Lineage (NCBI taxonomy): Bacteria > Bacillati > Actinomycetota > Actinomycetes > Kitasatosporales > Streptomycetaceae > Streptomyces > Streptomyces sp. LMG1-1-1.1. The sequence continues at coordinate 567,776 of NZ_JBFPNH010000001.1, forward strand.
CACCCTCGACCGCCAGTACATGCTCGGCCCCGACCTCCTCGTCGCACCCGTCATGAACCCCGGCGGCGAAGTCGAGGTGTACGTCCCCGAAGGCCCCTGGACCCACCTCCTCACCGGCGAGACCGTCACCGGCCCCGCCTGGCGCCACGAGACCCACGACCTCAACAGCCTCCCCCTCTACGTCCGCCCCGACGCCGTCCTCCCCCTCGCCGCCGACCACTCCCGCCCGGACGCCGCCTGGCTCGACGGCCTGACCCTCCTGGCGGCCCGCGGCGCCCCGCCCGGCACCACCACCACCGTCACCGTCCCCGACCACCGGGGCGCCCCGGCGGCGGTCTACCGCGTGACGCGGACGGCGACCGGCCCGACCGCGACAGCCACGGGAACCGACCTCCCCTACGAGGTACGGACCCTGGGACCCGGAGGCGTCGAAGACGAGAACTGACCCAGGGCCTCGGACGTCCGTCACGGCAGTCGACGGGCCAGGAAAATGTGTCGAACCTGGCGTCGACCTCTGAGAAGGTCCTCAGTGCTCCGGAACTGCTGCGAAAGGAAGCCCGTGCCGCGTGCCGTCACATTGATCCGTTCCGCCTCCCTCTCCGATGTCGCGGAGTACGCCTACGCGGCCACGGCCCCGGCCGAGTCGCGCCTGATCTTCCTGGCCGGAGCATGCCCCCTGAACGAGGACGGCTCCACCGCGGCGATCGGGGACGTCGGGGGACAGGCGGCCAGGGCCGTGGAGAACATGCGGACCGCTCTGAAGGACTCCGGCGCGTCACTGCGCGATGTCATCAGCACCCGTGTTCTCGTCGCCTCTCACCGGCGGGAGGACCTGGTGACGGCGTGGGAGGTCGTCCGCGACGCGTTCGGTGACCACGACGTGCCCAGCACATTGATGGGTGTCACCGTGCTCGGCTACGACGGCCAGCTCGTAGAGATCGAAGCCGTCGCCGCCGTGCTCGATTCCTGAGCCGACGGGCCATCCGGGGTCACCCGTCGTGGAGCGGCGGTGCCACTTCCGGCGGTCACCACCGGTGCGGGGCCACTGGCGGACGGCCGCGGCGCGCGGAACAGACCCCCGCCCCGCTCTCGGCGAGCGCTCGGGAGCGGCGGCCCTGGTCAAAGCCGTCGTCCGCGCTGTCCGAGTCGGGACGGACCGAGCCCGGGAACATCACCCCTGTCGGCTGCCCGACGCGGTCCGCGACCGACTTGCGCACCCCGAACTTTCCTATTCCACAACGACCTTGGGAGCCAAAGGCGTCCAAGGCGGGAACTGATCCACGACATGGCCGAGAGGGAACGACGGAGCACGGAAGGCCGACGCTACGATCCTCAGGCCCGCCGGTGCTCCGCCGTGGGGCGCCTGCAGCGGTACCGTCGCGGACCCGGACGGCGACGTCTGCGGTCTCGGCTGCGGCGCCCCGGCATCCGGCCGTTCGGAGCGGCCGTCGGAGCCGGGCGGGCCGATCCGCGGTGAGCCGACAGATCAACAGGAGGAAGACCATGAAGTTTCTGTCCCACGTCGAGCCGCCCGAGCGCATGCGGGGTCTGGAGGTTCCGCCCGAAGTGGTGGCCGCGCTCGGCGGAGGCGCGCGGCCGCCGGTGACGATCACGGTCAACGGACACTCCTGGAAGAGCCGGGTCGCCATCATGCGAGGCCGCCACCTGCTCGGCCTCAGCAAAGCCAACCGCGAGGCCGCGGGCGTCGAGACCGGCGAGGAGGTCGAGGTCGAGCTGGAGCTCGACACCGAGCCCCGTGTCGTCGTCGAACCCGAGGACTTCGCCGCGGCCCTCGACGAGGACCCCTTCGTCCGCGCCGCCTACGACAGCCTCTCCCACACCCGCAAGCGCCAGCACGTGCTCGCCATCGAGAGCGCGAAGGGCGCCGACACGCGCCGCCGGCGCATCGAGAAGGCCATCGACTCCCTCCGCGGCTGACACCGGGAAGCGAGACGCCACCGCGTCATCCACCGCCCGCCCTGCTCGCGCCCTCGGTAGTCACCAGCGCGATGTACTCCACCCGGACGGCGAACGTGGCGTGCCCCGTCCCCGCGGTGTGCGCCTCGCACCCGAGCGGGCCGGTCCCGAGCGCCGGCGTCGGCTCCGACTCCCACGCGCACCCGCCGTCCATACACCTTGCGGTCATGGTGAGTTCGCACTCCGGCCCGGGGTGCCTCACCATGCGGTAGACCGGCGTCACGCTCGCGGCTGACGCCGTCACGGCCGCTCCCTGCGCGTCGGCATCGGATCCCCGTGAGGGTGGTTGCGGATCTCGACCCGGAAGTCCGCCGCCGCCGAATGGTCGTACGCCCGGCGGCTGTACCGCTCGCGCTCGGCCGCGGCATCGCACGTGGCGCACCCCGGAACCGCCACGGCGGGCGCTACGGGACCCACCGAGAGCACCACCGGCGACTCCGGGCACGTCTGCTGCACGCGGCCCGCCTTCGCGACCGGGGTGGTGAGCACGCGGATCAGCGCGCGCTCCTCCCCGGTCGGACGCCGCAACTCGCCCGGTACCGCCATCCACGCGCCTCCCCCGCCCGGCCGTTGCAGGTGGACGAACTCGCCGTCCCAGGCGGTCACCTTCCCGAGGCGGGGCTTTCCCTCGGGTGTGTCTGCCGCCATGAACGTCCCGAGGTCGGGGACCGGGGCTGGGCGGTCGCTTTCGGGCATGGGTGCTCCTCTCCGTAGTGAAGCCGCTACCAGGAGCCATCAGCGTGACCTATATTCGGCAGGTCTTCAAATCTTCAACGGATGTCTCCGGGAGGAGAGTTGTGGTCAATCGGAAGGAGCTGGACCCGGACGGTGGGGCCGAGGCGGCATACGGGGCACGTTTGCGCAGGCTGCGTGAGGAACGAGGCTGGAAGCAGGAGGACCTTGCGGCGCGAACCTCGTACTCGGGGAAACACGTCTCTGCCGTCGAAACGGCGCGCAGATCTCCAACTCTCAAAATGTCGCAGGAGATTGATTCGGCCCTCGGCCTGACGGATGCGGCTCATTCGTTCGAGCGCGAGTGGCAGAGGATGCGGGACGGGGTGCTCCTGGAGGGCTTCCCTGAGTACGTGCACTACGAGCGCCAGGCCGTCGAGATTCGCATGTTCGACATCGGGATCGTTCCGGGACTACTCCAGACCGTCGAATATGCGGAGGTGCTGGCGGCGTTCAACGTCGAGCGGGGATCGGTCACCGCCGACCAGGCCGCGCGGAGGGTGGACATCCTGCGGGAAAGACAGCAGGTTCTGGAGCGGCGGCGACCGCCCCTGCACTTCGTCGTGTTGGACGAGAGCTGCCTGCGTCAGATGGTCGGTGGACCCGACGTCATGGCCGCGCAACTTGACCACATCGTCGAAGTGGCGGCGCGCCCCCTGACATTCGTCCAGGTGGCGCCGTTCAGCATGGGTGAGAGGCGCCCGTCCCACATGCCCTTGACGCTCCTGACCCTGGCCGACCGGTCCATGCTCGCCTACACGGAGGCGCAGGCGCGGGGCCACCTGGAACGGGAGGGCACCACGTTGTCCTACCTGAACGCGACCTACCATCGGCTTGCGGCTGAGGCGCTGTCCCCTGCGGACTCCTTGGCCATGATCAAAGCGCTGCGGCAGAGCATGCAGTGACGGGCGGCTTCCTTCGCTGCTTCAGGTCCTCCCGGAAACACGACAGGGGCCCGGCATCGGACCGCTCCCGTGCCAGGCCCCCGCCCCGCACAGGATCAGCCCCCGAAGTCCAGGCGCGCGAGGCGTACCGACCCGTGGAGGGTGACGTGCAGGTCCGCGACGTCGTGGGCTTCCAGGGGGGCGCGCAGCGTGCGGTAGGTGTAGGGGTTGCCTGTGTTCGGCACTTCGATGCGGACCGAGGGGTCGGGGGCGAGTGAGATGTCGACCGTGCCTTCGCCTGCGACGGTGATGGCTGCTCGCGTGACGCCGTCGGCGAAGTGGCGGGAGTGGTAGACGAGGGTGCCGGGGGCGTTCGGGGAGGAAGGGGTGACCGCGTCGCCCGAGGTTTTCGTGCGGTCGACGATCGCGGTGTCGGACTGGTCGTCGTAGTCGGCTGTGGGGAGGCCGTCGGCTACGTCGGGGCGGGGGCTCGGGGGCGTGCCGGGCACCTCGATGTGGACCGTGCGGCGGATGTCCGTGCTGGACGCGCCCGCCTGGATCTCGTACGGGCCGGGCTCGACGGTCCATCGGCCGTGGGCCACGTCCCAGTGGCCGAGGGCGGAGAGGGGGACTTCGAAGGTGAGGGTGGTGGAGGTGCCGGGGGCGAGGTGGGTTCGCTCGTGGGCGACGAGTTCGCGGTGGGGGCGGGGTACGGAGGGAGCGGCGGCGCGGGCGTAGACCTGGAGAACCTCGTCGGAGGTGACGGGGCCGGTGTTGGTGAGGGTGCAGGAGATGTGGAGGGTCCGGCCGTCGACGGAGGCGGTCAGCTCCTCGTACCCGAAGGTCGTGTACGACAGGCCGTGGCCGAAGGGGAAGAGGGGAGTCCCGTCGAAGTAGAGGTAGGTCTGGCGGCCGCCGATCACGTCGTAGTCGAGCATGTCGAGCATGTCGAGCATGTCGAGCATGTCGAGCATGTCGAGCATGTCGAGCATGTCGGGCAGGTCGGCGTCGGTGGTGTACCAGGTCTGGGGGAGCCGGCCCGCGGGGGAGACGTCGCCGGCGAGGACGCGGGCGAGTGCCGTGCCGGCGGCCTGGCCGCCGTGCGCGGTCCAGAGGAGCGCGGGGACTGTCGCCGCCGCTTCGGGGACCGCGTACGGGTAGGCGGAGACGAGGACGAGGACGGTGCGGGGGTTGGCGGCGTGCGCGGCCCGCCACAGGCGGTCCTGGTGGGCGGGAAGGGCGAGGGTCGTGCGGTCCTCGGTCTCGCGGCCGTTGATGTGGGGGTCGTTGCCGGCGACGACGACCACCACGTCGGCCGCGGCGGCGGCACGGGCGACGGCGTCCTCGCCGCGTTCGACGGTCTCGACGGTGAACGTCTCGGCGGATGTGCGATCGGCGGCAACCTTCACGCCCGTGGCGGCGACAGAGACATAGCCCCCCGTCCCGAGGTGCACAAGGAGGTGCCCGTCCTCATGGGCTTCGAGCCGGAACGTCTCCTGGACGACCCAGCCGCCGGGCTCGGTCGCCGACGCGCGGACGAGGCCGTCGTCGGCGACCGAGAGATACCGGCCGTCGGGGGCGCGCAGGGTCAGGATCCCGTCGCCCCAGTCGATCAGGGCCGGTTCGGAGCCCTCCGGGTCGGCGGTCAGGGGCGGCAGGTCGGTGCGGCCGGCGACCAGGGCCGCGTCGAGGGCGGCCCCCGCGTCGGGTACGGGCTCCGCGGCCGTGGCCTCCGGCACCCGCAGCCGGAGGCCGGTCGCGGTACGCAGCCTGATCCGGTCCACGCCCTCGGCGAGGTCCACCCGGTCGGCGCCGAACCGTTCTCGCAGACCGTCCAGCGGGGAGGAACGGTGGAGCAGGGTACCGCTGTAACAGTCCAGCTTGCAGGCGTCGCCGAGGAGACCGACGACCGCGATCCGGCCCGGGTCGGCGGCGAGGGGGAGCAGCGGCCGCCCGTCGGCCGTCGGCGCGTTGGCGAGCAGGACCACCGCCGCTTCCGCCGCCTCGCGGGCCAGCTCCCGGTGCTCGGGGGTGTCGAAGCGGTCCTCGGCGGCGTACGGGCCGGAGTCCGGGTCGAACTCGCCGAGCGGGCAGCGCACGGTCAACTGTCGCCGTACCGCTCGGTCCACGTCCTCGTGGTCGATCAGCCCGCGCTCCAGGGCCCCGCGCAGCCGGCCCAGGATGATCGAGCTGTCCGTCCCGTGGTCGGTGAAGGAGTCGACGCCGGCGCGCAGTGCCGCCGCGACGGCCTCCTCGTGGGTGGCGAAGTAGGCCTGGGAGTCGGCCAGGTTGGAGGGGGCGCCCGCGTCGGAGCAGACGAGGAGCTCCTGGTCCGGCCGGCCGCGCAACTCCGGTGGGGCTCGCGCCAGCACTTCTCGCACTCCAGCGAGGTCTACCGGCGGTACGCGGCCGCGATCACCGAGGACCTCGCCGCCCGCTACGCCCGGCACCCCGCCCTGACCATGTGGCACATCAACAACGAGTACTGCACCCACGACTGGGGCGACCAGGCCGCCCGCACCTTCCGCCGCTGGCTCCGGGACCGCCACGGCACCCTCGACGCCCTCAACACCGCCTGGGGCACCGACTTCTGGGGCCAGCGGTACGGCGATTGGGGCGAGGTCCTGCCACCGCGCCGCGCCCACTACCTGAGGAACGCGGCACACGTCCTCGACTTCCGCCGCTACACCTCGGACCTGCTCCTGGAGTGCTACCGCGCGGAACGCGACATCGTACGGCGCCACACCCCGCACCTCCCCGCCACCACTAACTTCATGCCCTTCTGGTCCGGCCAGGACGGCTGGGCCTGGGCGGCGGAGGAGGACGTCGTCTCCGTCGGCGTCTACCCCGACCCCCGCGACCCGGGCGGCGGCCGGTACAACGCGATGATCGGCGACCTCAGCCGCTCCGAGGCCGGCGGCCCGCCGTGGATGGGGATGGAACAGGCCGCCGGGGCCGTCGACTGGCGGGGCGTCGACCACCCCAAGCCGTACGGGCTCGACCGGCTCTGGGCGCTCCAGTCCGTCGCCCACGGCGCCGACGCCGTCTGCTACTTCCAGTGGCGCCAGTCCTGCCAGGGCGCCGAGAAGTTCCACTCCGGCACGCTCGGCCACGCAGACGAACGCGGCCGCGTCTTCCGGGAGACCGTCCGCATCGGCGAGGACCTCGCCCGACTCGGCCCGCGGGTCGCCGGCGGCCGCGTCACCACCGACGTCGTCGTCCTCCACGACCGGGACTCCTGGTGGGCCGGCGACCAGGAAGGGGCGCTGTCGCGGCACGTCGACCAGGCCGGCATCGTCCGCGCCTGGCACGGCGCCCTCTTCGACGCCCACCTCCCCGCCTCCTTCGCCCACCCCCACCACGACCTCACCGGTCACCGGCTCGTCGTCGTCCCGCACCTCTACCTCCTCGACGACACCGCGATCGACAACCTCGTCGCGTACGTCCGCGGCGGAGGCACCCTCGTCTGCGGCTTCCTCACCGGCGTCGCCGACCGGGACGACCGCGTCAGTCCCGGCGGCTTGGACGCCCAGCTCCGCACGCTCCTCGGCATCGACCGCGTCCGCGAGTGGTGGCCGCTCTACGACGGCGAGCACGTCGACTGCGGCGCCTTCCGCGGAACCCTGTGGTCCGAGGAACTCGCCCCCGCCGACGGCGCCGAGATCGAAGCCGCCTACCGGGGCGGGGAACTCGACGGCCTGCCCGCCGTCCTCCGCAACGGCCGCGCCCGGTACCTCTCCCCCCTCCCCGAACCCGCCGCCCTGAGGGGCCTGCTCGCCACCGCCGCCCGCGAGGCAGGGGTGCGCCCCGTCCTCGACGCCCTCCCCGCGGACGTCGAGGCCGTCCGCCGCGGCGAGCTGCTCTTCCTCCTCCACCACGGCACCGCCCCGGTCACAGTGCCGCTGCCCGGCCGCCACCGCGACCTCCTCACCGACACGGTGGTCGAAGGGACGCTGAAGCTGGACCGGTACGGGGTCGCGGGCCTGGAGGAACACGCCGCCGACGTACCGGAGGAGCACCCGTGATCCACGGCACCTGGGAACCCGAACCCGCCGCCCGCTGGGAGGACGCCTTCCTCGCCGGGAACGGCCGGCACGGCGCCCTCGTCGACGGCGACCCGGAGGACGACCGGGTGACCGTCACCCACCACACCCTCGTCCGGCCGAACAACGCACCCGCCGACACCGCGCCGCCCGGGCTCGCCGCCCGGCTCCCCGCCCTCCAGGACGCCCTGCCGGCCGGGGACGCCATTGCAGCCGAGGCGTTCACGGACGGCCGGCCGCTGCGCTGGGTCCAGCCCTTCCATCCCGGCTTCGCCACCCGCGTCCGGCGGGCGCCCGCAGCCGGGGCGCTCCCGGTGCGCCGGTCCGTGGACTTCGCCACCGGGGTGGTGACCGGAGTGTGCGGGGAGCGGCGCTCGGAGGTCTTCGTCTCTCGCGCCGACGACGTCGTCGTGCAGTACGTGACCGTCCCCGGCCCCTCCGTCGCGATCGACCTCGACCACCGGCTGCCCGGCGCCCCCGCGGGCCTGGCGATCGGCCGGGGCGTCGCCACAGCCCGCCGCGACACCGTCCTCACCCTGTGCGCCCGCTACCCCGACAGCCCGCTCGGCTACACCGGCGTCACCCTCCTCCGCACCGACACCGGACGCGCCACGGTCACCGCCGCCGGCGTCCGGATCGAGGGCGCCGGACGCCTTCTGCTGCTCACCCGCGTCCGGCGCCACGAGGGGAGCCTCGACCCGGACGAGGAGGCGGAGGCCCTCCGGGCGCTGGCCGCCGGTGACGGCCCCGCGGACCCGGCCGCCGTCCACGCCCGCCTCCTCGCCCGGCACACCGCCCTGCACGGAGCGGCCTACCGGCGCGTCACCCTCGACCTCGGGGCGGACCCGGCCGAACGGGCGCTCCCCGGCTCCGCGCTCCTCCGGCGCCCCGCGAGCCCGGCCCTGCTCGAACGCCTCTTCGCGGCGGGCCGCTACCACCTGCTCTCCTCGTCCGGACTGCTGCCGCCCCGGCTCCCCGGGCTGTGGACGGGTGACTGGGACACCGCCTGGTCCGGGGCGTTCACCACCAACGCCAACCTCAACCTGCAGACCGCCTCGGCCGTCGCCGCCGACCTGCCCGAGGTGACGCGGGCCCACGCGGCCCTCGTCGAGGGACAGGCGGCCGACTGGAGGGACAACGCGCGGGCGATCTTCGGCGCCCGGGGCATCGTCGCGCCGTCCCACACGGACGGCACGTCGGGTCACACGTACCACTTCAGCCGCGAGTACCCCCTGCACCTGTGGACCGCGGGCGCCGACTGGCTGCTCAAGCCCCTCCTCGACCACGAGGAGGCGACCGGCCGCCGCACCGCGCGGACCTCCGCGCTCCTGGCCGAACTCGCCGCCTTCTACGAGGACTTCCTGAGCAGGACCGGACCGGGTGGCCGGATCGCGATCGTCCCCTCGTACTCCCCGGAGAACCGGCCGAGCGGCGGAAGCTGGGGCGCGGTCGACGCCACGATGGACATCGCCGCCGCCCGGCACGCCCTGCGCGCCGCCGCCGACCGCGCGTCGGCCACGGACGCCGCACGCCTCCGGGAGCTCGCCGACCGCCTCCCGCCGTACCGGATCAACGACGAGGGGGCGCTGGCCGAATGGGCCCGGCCGGGCCTCGGTGACCACTACCGGCACCGGCATCTCAGCCATCTCTACCCCGTCTGGCCGCTCGACGAGATCAACCCGTACGACACGCCGGAACTCGCCAGGGCCGCCGGCCGTGCCCTCGAACTGCGCGTCAGCGAGGACGACTCGGCCCACGGGCACCTCCACCGCGGCCTGATCGCCGCCCGGTTGGGGGATCCCGCCCGCACCGAGGAGGCCCTCGCCCGGGTCCTCACCGGCGACTACTTCCACGCCTCGCTGATGAGCGCCCACTACCCGGCCCGCGACGTGTACAACGCCGACGCCGCCCACGCCCTGCCGGCCCTGCTCGTCGAGGCCCTCGTGCAGTCGACGCCCGATCGGCTCGTCCTGCTGCCCGCGCCCCCGGCCCGCTGCCCGCGCGGCCGGATCACCGGCGTACGGACCCGGTTCGGCGCCCGCGTCGACCTGACCTGGTCACCGGGGGCGTACCGCGCGGTCCTGCGTCCCGACCGCGACGCCCGGGTCGAGCTGCGGAGTCCGGCGGGGACGACCGGGCTCGTCCTGCGTCAGGGGGAGGAGAACGTCGTGTGCTCCTGAGCCCGCCCGAGCAGGACCGTCCCGTCCGGGGCGCGGTGCGGGGGCGCCGGCGGAGGGCCGGAGCTGTCGCGCACGGTGAGGACGGGGGCGAGGAGCTGGACGTCCGGGGCTCCCGCGCCGTCCGCCCCGCCGGTGAGGCGGGCGAGGAGCCGCTCGACGGCCCGGCGGCCCAGTTCCCGCGCGGGGATCGCCACGGAGGTGAGGGCCACCGAGGCCTGGGCGGCGATCTGGTCGGCGCAGACCGCGACCACCGACACGTCCTCGGGCACGGCGCGGCCGGTCCGCCGCAGGAGGGCGAGCAGGGGTTCCACGGCCGTCTCGTTCTGCACGACGAAGGCGCTGACGCCGGGACGTTCGTCGGCGACGCGGGCGAGCACCCCCGCCACGGCGTCGTGTCTGCCCTCGCAGGGCCGGTGCAGCAGCCGGACGCCGTGCTCGGCCGCCCGGGAACGCAGCCCGCGCAGGGTCCGTTCGGCGAAGCCCGTGTGCCGGGCGTACACCCCGGGGGACTCGCCGATCACCGCGATCTCGCGGTGTCCGAGTCCGGCCAGATGGTCCACGCACAGTTCGCCGGCCGCCCGGAAGTCCAGGTCGACGCAGTTCAGGCCGGTCGGATCGGTGGGCAGTCCGACGAGGACGGCGGGCGGGCCCGCCGCGCGGAGGACCGGCAGGCGGTCGTCGTCGAGCTGGACGTCCATCAGGATCACCGCCTCGGCGAGGCCGCTCCCCGTGACCCGGCGCAGCGCCGACGGGCCCTCCTCGCCGGTGAGCAGCAGGACGTCGTAACCGTGGGCGCGGGCGGTGGTGGCGACGGCGACGGCGATCTCCAGCATCACCGGCACGTACATGTCGGTGCGCAGCGGCACCATCAGCGCGATGATCCGCGAGCGGCTGCTGGCCAGCGCCCGGGCGCCCGCGTGGGGTTGGTAGCCGAGCCGCTCGATGCTCGCCCGGACCCGCTGCCGCGTGACGGTGGAGGTGGGCCGCTTGCCGCTGAGGACATAGCTCACCGTGCTGGCCGACGCTCCGGCGTGCCGGGCGACCTCGGCAGGGTGACCATCCGTCTCCCTGCGGGCCGTGACGGAGTGAATCGCTTCGACGCGGTTCGCCGGTCGATCGTTGCGGCGACCCGAGCCGACCGTAACGTGGGGGAGTTGACGTGTCCAGACCGGTGGCGGCGGAAAATCGAAGCGCTTCGACGACGGGTCGGCGACGCGCATGGACCGAACCGTTCAGTCTTGACAATGAACTGGTCGGTGTAGTCCAGTCCTCCCGGGGGCGGCGCGGACCGCCCGCTCGGACGAGGGAGGCGGAGAGATGTTCGCTGTGGTGTACCGGTGGCGCGTGCGTCCGGACCGGGAGCAGTTGCTCGTCGACGGCTGGCACCGGGTGACCCTGGCGATCCATCAGGAGTGCGGCAGCTACGGCTCCCGCCTCCACCGCGCCGACGACGGCACCTGGGTGGCGTACGCCCGCTGGCCCGACCGGGAGACGCGGGAGAAGTGCGGGACCCCCGACCCGGAGGGCGAGGCGATGATGCGCGAGGCCATCGCGGAGTACTTCCCCGAGACCCGCCTCACCCTCGTCGATGACCTGCTGGCCGAACCGCTCGCCGGCTGAGGGGCGCCCCGCACGGGGGGGGCGAGGAGCCCCCCGTGCGGGACCGTCAGGCGGTGTCGGACGGGAAGCGGACGAGCGGCCCCGGGTCCCGGGAGCCGAGCGGGGACATGCCGTCGTCCGCGCCGTGCCGGGCGAGGAGGTCCAGGACCAGCCGCCCGCGCCGGACGCGCTCACGGGCGGTGGCGAGGGCGTGCTCGCGCAGGTGGGCGCCGTACGGGTAGATGCCGGCCGCCCCGCTCAGGCCGAACTTCAGGTAGAGCGGCGCGCCCCGGCGGATCAACTCGGCCGCCTCGTACATCCGGACGTGGCCGCCGAGGTCGTCCGGCGCCTCGATGTACAGGTCCATCGGAGCCCGGCTGACCCGCCTGATCTCGGTGACGTGGGCGAGGGTCAGATCGGCGGGCACGTTCAGGGAGTCGGCGCCGAGCCGCTCGTGGACCGCGTACGCGGCCGGGTTGACCGGCCCGATCAGCGCGGACACCTTGAACGTCGTGTCGGCCGGCAACACCCCTTCCGTACGCAGCCGGTGCAGCGTCCAGAGCACCCCCTCGTCGGCGACCAGCAGGCACCGGACACCCAGCCGGGCGGCGCGCAGGGCGTCCTCCACGCAGCCGGCGAGCCCGTCGTGGCCGCGGGCGCGCGGGCCCGCACCGCCGGAGTCGGTCCGGGTGGCGGCGCCGGTGTCCCACGTGCCGCGCGGGCCGGTGAACAGGCACAGTTCGACCGCCCGTTCGGCGCAGGCGGCGACCATCTCGGAGATCTCGGCGTCGGTCAGCATCCAGACACCGCTGCCCTGGCTCACCCGGTGCACCGGCACGTCGAGCCGCTCGCTCTCCGCGAGCACCGCCGCCAGCGGCCCCGGGCCCTCGACTGAGGGGATCTCGGTGCGCCACCGCCCTCCGTCGGGGAAGGCGTGCGGCGAGGCGTCGGCGGGATCGACGGCGGGCGCGGGGTGGCCGATGCGGCGGAGCGCGTCGCCGCCGGGACGTCGGGGAGCCGGGCGGAGGGTCATCGCAATCCTCTGTTCGGTGGGACGGACGCGGTACGGGGAGTGGGGTGGGCGGACGCCGTGCGGCGGACGGTGTGCCCCGCTCAGGGCCGGAGGAGGACCTTGCCCGTCGCCGGGTCGCCGCCGCCCACCAGGGCGAGCGCCTCGCCGAACCGCTCCAGCGGGAAGGTGTGGGTGACGAGCGGGGCGGGGTCGAGCAGCCCCAGGGTGAGCGCGCGGACCGCGTCCGCCCAGGCGGCGGAGGACGCGCCGAAGACGCTGCGGACCTCCAACTGGCTGACGGAGAGGTGCACCGGGTCGATGCCCGTGGCCCCCGCCGCGAACATGCCGGTGAGCACGACCCGGCCGCCCCGGCGGGCGAGGAGGCAGGAGGAGGCGGCCGTGGTCGGCGCTCCCGCGGTCTCCACGACCAGGTCGAAGCGTCCCGTGTCGCCGTCGGCCTCCGACGGGGTGAGGGTCCGGGTCGCGCCGAACGCGAGGGCCCGCGCGGCCCGTTCGGACCTCGGGTCGACGACGGTCAGTTCGGCCGGCGAGGAGGCGGCGAGCCACTGGACGGCGAGCAGGCCGAGCGTGCCCGCGCCGACGACGGCGGTCCGCTCGCCGGGCCGAGGCCGTCCGGCCCGTACCGCGGCGGCGACGACCGCGGCGGGTTCGAGGAGCGCGGCGGCCCGCAGGTCCACTCCCTCGGGCAGCGGGTGCAGCAGGCGGGCGGGGACCACCAGGTGGTCGGCGAAGGCGCCGGGCTCGGTGAAGCCGGTCTCGGCGTACCCGGCGGCGCACAGGCTGGTCTCCCCGTACCGGCACCGCTCGCACGTCCCGCAGGACCGGAAGCCCTCCGCGACGCACGGCCGGCCCAGGAGCGCGGGGTCGACCCCGTCGCCCGCGGCCTCCACGGTCCCGGACCACTCGTGGCCCGGGACCACCGGGTAGCGGACGTAACCCGGGGCCCGGCGGCCCTCGTACAGCTCGCGGTCGCTCAGGCAGATCCCGGCGGCGGCGACCCGGACGCGGACCTCGCCGGGGCCCGGAGCGGGCAGCTCCCGCGCGACGAGCCGGTGGGCGCCGGGCCGTTCGACCACGATCGCGCGGCTGGAGGCGCCGCTCACTTCGGCTGCCTCCGCTCCCAGCCCTCGGCCCACAGGTCGAATCGGGCGCGCTGCTGCGGGAACTCGGCGGCCGCGTCGACGTCGAGTTCGACGCCGAGCCCCGGTTCGTGGGAGAGCGCGAAGCACCCGGTGTTCGGGTCGACCTCGGGCGCTCCGCGCACGACCTTCTTGATCTCCGCGTCCGCGAAGTCGTTGAAGTGCTCCAGGATCTTGAAGTTCGGTGTGCAGGCGGCGAGTTGGAGTGAGGCCGCGGTGAGGACGGAGCCGCCGACGTTGTGCGGGGCGACGAGGACGTAGTGGGTCTCGGCGGTGGCGGCGAGCTTGCGCGCCTCCAGGATGCCGCCGATGTGCCCGACGTCGGGCTGGACGATGTCCGCGGCCTGCGACTCGAAGAGCTCGCGGAACTCGATCCGGTCGTGGATCCGCTCGCCGGTCGCGATCGGCAGGTCCACCTTGTCGGCCACCTTCCGCAGGGCCTTGAGGTTCTCCGGCGGTACCGGTTCCTCCAGCCACGCGGGCCGGAACGGGGCGAGTTCGCGGGCGAGGCGGACCGCCGTCGCGGGGGAGAAGCGGCCGTGCATCTCCACCATCAGCTCCGTGTCCGGCCCGATCGCGTCCCGGACGGCCTCGATCAGCGCGACCGCCTCCCGCGAGCGCTCGGCGTCCAGCTCGTAGTGGCCGTTCCCGAACGGGTCGATCTTCAGGGCCCGGTAGCCGCGCTCCACGACCCCGCGGGCCGCCGCGTGGTAGGCCTCCGGGGTGCGTTCGGTGGTGTACCAGCCGTTGGCGTACGCCTTCACCCGGTCGGTCACCTTCCCGCCGAGCAGCTGCCAGACGGGCACGCCGAGCGCCTTGCCCTTGATGTCCCAGCAGGCCGTCTCGACGACCGCGATGCCGGACATGACGATCTCGCCGGCCCGCCCGAAGTCGCCGTACTTCATGCGCCGGACGAGATCCTCCACGGCGAACGGGTCGGATCCGGCGATGTGGTTGGCCTCCGCCTCGCGGAGGTAGCCGATCAGCGCGTCGGTGTGCCCGAGCATCCGGGTCTCGCCGACACCGGTGAGCCCCTCGTCCGTGTGGACGAGGACGTACGTGAGGTTGCGCCAGGGCGTGCCGACGACATGAGTGCTGATTCCCGTGATGCGCACGGTGGTTGCTCCGTTCGGACTGTCGAACACCGTTCGGTGTGGCGGCGGGCGTGACCGTAGGCAGCGGCCCGTGGGGGTGTCAACGGGACGGCGCCCGCGTTACTCTCTGTCCGCGATTTCGGTCGTGGTACGGAATATCGAACAGCGTGAGGGTGAGGTGGGGGCCATGGGACGACTCGTGCCCGCGGTGACCAGGGCGTTCGACATACTGGAGCTCTTCCTCCAGGGCGACGGCACCCTGTCCGCACCCGAGATCACCCGCAGGCTCGGGCTGCCGCGCACGACCACCCACGAGCTGGTCAGCACCCTGGCCGCCCGCAACTACCTCGTCCCGGTCCCCGAGCAGCCGGGCCGCTACCGCCTCGGCGTGCGGACGTACCAGCTCGGCAGCCGCTACGCCGAGCAGCTCGACCTCGCGGCCGAGGGCCGGCAGGTCGCCCACGAGGTGGCCGAGAGCTGCGGCGAGACCGTCCACGTGGCCCTCCTGGAGGACACGGACGTCATCTACGTCGCCAAGGTCGACTCGACTCACGCGGTACGGATGGTCTCGGCCGCCGGCCGCCGGCTCCCCGCCCACTGCACCGCCGTCGGCAAGATGCTCCTCGCCGCCCTGCCCGAGGCCGAGCTCGACGAGCGCCTCGAAGGCTGTGAGCTGGCCGCCATGACGCCCCGCAGCCTCACCGACCCGGACGGCCTGCGCGCCGCGCTCGCGGAGATCCGCATCCTCGGCGTCGCCCTGGAGCAGCAGGAGTCCAACCCCGACGTCAGCTGCGTCGCCGCCCCGGTCCGGGACCGCTCCGGCCGCGTCGTCGCGGCCCTGTCCATCTCGGTGCCGGTGCACCGCTGGACCGAGGACCGCGAGAACGAGCTCACCGCCCTCGCAGTGAAGGGCGCCGGCGAACTCTCGGCCCGCCTCGGCCACCGGCCCGCCGCACGCTGACCCGGGCGCGGGCGTCTCAGGACCCCGCATCGGCCTGCCCCGCGCGCCGGCCGTCCCGGCGTTCGCGGGGCTGGCGCATGCGGCTGACCGGGCCGAAGACCTCGCGGTCGTCGAGGAAGCCCTCCAGGGCGAAGGCGGCGGCGCCCCGGGTGACGGCGTTGTGCGGGACGGCGCTGCGCCGCAGCGTCGCGGCCCGGTGGGGCAGCGGCAGGGCGTGCCGGGTGACGGCCTCGTAGGCGGCGGTCAGGAGCCGCTCCCCGAGCAGGTCGACGACCTGGTTGCCGAGCACGAGCACCCGGGGGTTGAGCAGGTTGACCAGATTGGCCACCGCGGCGCCGAGGTAGCGCCCGGTCCGGTCGATGACGGCCGCGGCCACCGGGTCCTGCTCCGCCGCCGCGCGCGCCAGGGCCGCGACCGTGGCCGCGTCGTCCGGTCCGGTGGCCCGCTCGTCGCCGGGGGCGAGTTCGCGCCAGGTCTGGGCGATCCCGCGGGTGCTGACGTACGCCTCCACGCAGCCCCGGTTGCCGCAGGTGCAGAGCCGGCCGTCGAGCGCGAGGCAGGTGTGGCCCCACTCGCCCGCGCTGTTGGTGAACCCGCGGTAGAGCTGTCCGCCGATCGCGATCCCGGCGCCGACGCCGGCCCGCAGCGTCAGCACGACCAGGTCGTCCACCTCGCGTCCCGCGCCGAACCACAGCTCCGCGACCGTGCTGGCCCGCAGCGGGTTGTCCAGCCAGAGGGGCAGCCCCAGCCGCTCGTCGAGGAGCGCCCGCAGCGGCACCTCGTGCCAGGACCAGTACGGGGAGAACGACGAGACGCCGCCCTCGCGCTCCACCATGCCGGGCACGCTGACGCCGGCCCCGAGCACCCGCTCGCGGGGCACCCCGGAGCCGTCGAGCAGTTCCTCGACGCAGGCGGCGAGCTGTTCGACGACGTCGGCGGGCCGGACGTCGCCCGGCGGCAGGGGGCGCTCGACGGAGTGCCGGACCTCCAGGGCCAGGTCGAAGAGTTCGGCGTGCACCGAGGTCTCGGCGATGTCGATGCCGATGAGCGCGCCCCGCTCGGCGTTGACGGCGAGCCGGGCCCGGGGGCGGCCGCCGCTGGAGTCCTCGTGGCCCGCCTCCACGAGGACGCCGGCCTCCAGGAGTTCGGCGGTGAGGTTGGCGACGGTGGCGAAGGAGAGGCCGGTGGCCGCCGCGAGGTCCTGGCGGCTCATCGCACCGGTCCCGGCGTAGAAGCGCCGCAGCACCTCGAAGCGGTTGAGGCGGCGGATGTCCTGTGATGTCCGCTTGATCATCTGTGCTGTCCTCCGCTAGGGCATCCCGTCCGTGACGATCTTATTCGAAGGGTTGGAAGAAGCGGGCGCCGGGTTATTTACAACCGTTAGACGAACCCGTAGTTTTTTGCTCACCACGCCAGCACCCACCCCGCACCCGTGGTCGACCGAGGAGGCCAGATGCAGCACCTCAGGGCCGTGCCCTGCTCCCCCCTGCCCGGACGCCTGACGGAAGGGCCCGTCTGGGACCCCCGGCGCCACGAGCTGCTCTGGGTGGACATACCCGACGGGCTCGTCCACCGGGCGGCCCTGACGCCCGGCGGACCCGACGGCACCGGCGCCGACCTGCCCGACCTCGCGCCCGTCGCGACGCTCCGGCTCGACCGCCCCGTCGGCGCCGTCGTGCCCTGCGCCTCCGGCGCCCTGCTCGCCGCCGCCGGCACCTCCTTCCTGCACCTGGCCGAGGACCGCCCGGTCGCCGACGCCGTCGAAATCGCCGCACCCGTCCTCCCCGACGACGGCCTGCCCCGCCGGATGAACGACGCCGCCGTCGACCCCGCCGGCCGCCTCCTCGCCGGCACCATGGCGTACGACGAGAGCCCCGGCGCCGGCGCCCTCTACCGCCTCGACGGCGACGGCCTGGTCACCCTCCTCGACTCCGTCACCATCTCCAACGGCCTCGCCTGGAGCCCCGACGGCAGCCGCCTCTACTACGCCGACAGCCCCACCGGCCGCGTCGACGTCTTCGCCTACGACCCCGGCACCGGCGCCCTGAGCGACCGCAGGCCCTTCGCCGTCCTCGACCGCGGCGTCCCCGACGGCCTCACCGTCGACAGCGAAGGACGCGTCTGGGTCGCCGTCTGGGGCGGCGGCGAAGTCCTCGCCTTCACCGCCGACGGCACCCTCCACGCGCGCGTGGAGGTCGCCGCCTCCCACGTGACCAGCTGCGCCTTCGCCGGACCCGGGCTCGACGTCCTGGTCATCACCACGGCCACCGAGGGCCTCGACGAGGAACGCCTGCGCGCCGAACCCGACGCCGGCCGCCTCTTCGTGTGCCGCCCCGGGGCCACCGGCCTGCCCACCACCCCGTACGCCGACCGCTGAGCCGCACTCCGACAAGGAACCTTCCCATGACCACCCCGCACGAGGGGCTGTTCGCCGCCCTGGCGGCCGCCCCCGTCATCGCGATCCTCCGCTCCACCTCCGCCGACCGCTTCGCCGAGGTCACCGACACCCTCGTCGCGTCCGGCGTCCGCGCCGCCGAGTTCACCCTCACCACCCCGGGCGTGCTCGACGCGCTCCGGGAGTACGCCGCCGACGCCCCGCCCGGCCTCGCGCTCGGCGCCGGCACGGTCACCACCCCCGCCGAGGCCCAGGCCGCCGTCGAAGCCGGCGCCGCCTACCTCATCACCCCGACCACCTCCACCGAGGTCATCGCCGAGGCCGCCCGCCTGGACGTACCGGTGCTCCCCGGCGCCTACACGCCGACCGAGATCCTCACCGCCTGGCGGGCCGGCGCCACCATGGTGAAGCTCTTCCCCGCCGCCGCCGGCGGACCCGAGTACCTGCGCGCCGTCCGCGCCCCGCTGCCCGACGTGCCCCTCGTCCCGACCGGGGGCATCAGCGCCGCCGACGCCCCCGCCTACCTCGCCGCCGGCGCCGCCGCCCTCGGCATCGGCAGCCCCCTCGTGGGCGACGCCTGCGAAGGCGGCTCCCTCGCCGCGCTGACCGACCGCGCCGCCGCCTTCCTCGACGGGATACGCCGATGACGCACCCGCCCGAGTCCGGGACACCGGCACCGGGGCCGGACGCCAATCCCGCACCGGCAGCCCCTCACGCGCTGATGGCCCCTCACACACCGGCAGCCCCTCACGCACCGGCGGCACCGGCGCCCGGCCCGGCGGCGCCCCCGCCCGCGCTCTTCACCCTCGGCGAGGCCATGGCCGTCGCCGCGGCCCTCCAGCCCGGCCCGCTCGCCACCGGCGCGCCGCTCCGCCTCGGCTGGGCGGGCGCCGAGGCGACCGTCGCCATCGGGGTCGCCCGCCTCGGCCACCGGGCCGCGTGGACCGGCAGGGTCGGCGAGGACGCGGTGGGCGCGATGGTCCTCACCGGACTCCGCGCCGAAGGCGTCGACGTCTCCGGCGCCCGCACGGAACCGGCGGTGCCCACCGGGCTGATGCTCCGCGAGCGACGCACCGCCGACCGGCTGCGCGTCTCGTACTACCGGGCCGGTCTCGCGGGCTCCCGGCTCGCGCCCGCGGACCTCGACGAGGCCCGCATCGCCGGCGCCCGGATCCTCCACGTCACCGGCATCACCCCGGCGCTCGGCCCCACCGCCCGCGCCGCCGTCGAGCGCGCCGTCGTGGTCGCCCGGGCCGCCGGGGTCACCGTGTCGTTCGACGTCAACCACCGGGAGCGGCTCTGGAGCCGCGCCGAGGCGGCCGACGTGCTCGGCCGGCTCCTGCCGTACGCCGACATCGTCTTCGCCGGACCCGAGGAGGCCACCCTCTTCGTCCCCGAGGACCAGCCCGACCGGATGGCCCGGGCCCTGACCCGGTTCGGCCCCGGACAGGCGGTCCTCAAACTCGGCGCCAGGGGAGCCCTCGTGGCCGCCGGCGACGACCTGCACGTCCACGGCGCCGTGCCCGTCAGCGCCGTCGACCCCGTCGGCGCGGGCGACGCCTTCGTCTCGGGCTACCTCGCCGCCGTCCTCGACGGCTCCCCGGTCCAGGAACGCCTCCGCCTCGCCGCCCTCTGCGGAGCCTTCGCCGTCTCCGTCCCCGGCGACTGGGAAGGCCTCCCGCGCCGCGCCGAACTCGACCTGCTCGCCGCCCAGGACATCAGCCGCTGAGCCGTCGCGCCCGGCCCTCCCACCGTCCCCGCACACAGGAATCCGAACCCATGAACCGATTCTCCGGCCGGACGGCCCTCGTCACCGGTGCCGCCTCCGGCATCGGCGCGGCCAGCGCCGTCCGCCTCGCCGCCGAGGGCGCCTCGGTGGTCGTCTCCGACATCGCCGACGAGGCCGGTGAGGCCGTCGCCGCGGCGATCCGCGCCGACGGAGGCCGAGCGGCGTACGTACGCTGCGACGTCTCCTCCGAGGAGGACTGGACCGCCCTGCGCGAGGAGGCGCACACCCGCTTCGGGCCGGTCGCCGTCCTCCACAGCAACGCCTTCATCCACACGCCCGGCGCCGCCCACGAACTCCCCGTCGCCGTCTGGGACCGGGAGATGGCGGTCAACCTGCGGGCCCTGTACCTCGCCGCCCGCACCTTCCTCGACGACCTGCGCGCCGAGCGGGGCAGCGTCGTCGCCACGTCGAGCGTGCACGCCGACTTCGGGCTTCCGGGCTATCCCGCGTACGCCGCCGCCAAGGGCGGCATGTGCGCCCTCGTCCGCCAGTTCGCCGTCGAGTACGGACCGGACGTGCGCTTCAACTCCGTGCTGCCGGGCCCGATCCTCACCGACGTCTGGAACGACGTCGACGAGGAGGGGCGCCGTCTCTCCGCCGACGCGACCGCCCTCGCCCGGCTCGGCCGCCCCGAGGAAGTGGCCTCGGCCGTCGCCTTCCTGGCCTCCGCCGACGCCGCCTACATCACCGGAACGAACCTGGTCGTCGACGGCGGCTGGACCGTGAAGAAGGACTCCAAGTGAAGATCACCTCCCTGCGCACCTACCTCGTCGCCCCCCGCTGGTGCTTCCTGCGCGTCGACACCGACGAGGGCATCACCGGCTGGGGCGAGCCCGTCGTCGAGGGCCGCGCCCACACCGTCGCCGCGGCGGTCGAGGAGCTCTCCGACTACCTGATCGGCCAGGACCCGATGAAGATCGAGGACCACTGGCAGGTCCTCACCAAGGGCGGCTTCTACCGCGGCGGCCCCGTCCTCTCCAGCGCCGTCGCCGGTATCGACCAGGCTCTCTGGGACATCACCGGCAAGGCCCTCGGCGTCCCGGTCTGGCAGCTGCTCGGCGGCAACGTCCGCGACCGCGCGCGCGTGTACAGCTGGATCGGCGGCGACCGGCCCGACGAGGTCGCCTCGGAAGCCCTGGCCCGGAAGAACGAGGGCTTCACCGCGATCAAGATGAACGCCTCCGCGCAGCTGCGGCTCATCGACACCCCGGCGGCCGTCCACGGCATCGTCGACCGCGTCGCCTCCATCCGCGAGGCGGTCGGCGACGACTTCGACATCGCCATCGACTTCCACGGCCGCCTCACCGCGCCGATGGCCCGCCGGGTCCTGCCGCTCCTGGAGCCGTACCTGCCCTTCTTCGTGGAGGAGCCGGTCGTCCCCGAGCTGACCGACCGCATCGGCGACATCGTGCGCTCCACCTCCATCCCCATCGCGACCGGCGAACGGCTGTACTCCCGCTGGGACTTCAAAAAGGTCCTCGACCAGGGCATCGCGGTCGCGCAGCCGGACCTGTCGCATGCCGGCGGCATCTCGGAGGTGCGCAGGATCGCCGCCATGGCGGAGGCGTACGACGTCTCCCTCGCCCCGCACTGCCCGCTGGGGCCGATCGCGCTCGCCTCCTGCCTCCAGGTCGGCTTCGCCGCGCCGAACCTGCTGATCCAGGAGCAGAGCCTCGGCATCCACTACAACACCGGCTCCGACCTGCTCGACTACCTCGTCGACCCGTCGGTCTTCCGGTACGAGGACGGGCACGTGGGCCTGCCCACCGGCCCGGGTCTCGGCATCGAGGTCGACGAGAAGGCCGTCGAGCGGGCCGCCGAGGTGGGGCACCGCTGGCGGAACCCGGCCTGGCGTCGGGACGACGGCTCGCTGGCGGAGTGGTAGGGCGTCGCCTGGACGTACGGAAGGGGCGGGCTCGTTCACGAGCCCGCCCCTCGTCGTGGGTGGTGCGGTCAGCGGTGGGCCAGCCAGGCCGCCGCCGGGAGCAGCTTGCTGTCGTAGTCGAACAGGGCCTGGTTCTCCCAGCCGTTGCCGGACGCGGGGTCGGCCGGGTCCCAGCCGTTGCCCGTCACGGCCGTCCACGCCGGCTCCCAGTAGACGACGCCGAGGCCGCGGCCGTTCGGCACCGCCTCCACGACGTTCATGACGTCCCGCAGCCACGCCGACTGGCCGGCGCTGCTCGCCGGGTAGCCGGCGACGAGTTCGCTCGGCAGGTCGATGATGTTCTCGTGGGCGTCCTCGCTGTCCAGGCGGAACGGGTAGGCGGTCTCCGCGACCATCACCTTCTTGCCGTAGCGGGCCGAGATGTCGTCCAGGTTGGTCTGGAGCGAGGACAGGGCGCCGTGCCAGTAGCCGTAGAAGGAGAGGGCGATGACGTCGTACGTCACGCCCTGCGCGGTCGCGTTGTCGAACCAGGTGCGGTAGAGGGCGTTGTCGCCGCCGTGGGCGAGGTGCAGCGCGATCTGGGTGCTCGACGAGACGGCCTTGGCGGCGGAGACGCCTGACTTCAGCAGCCCGGCCAGCTGGGTCCAGTTGCTCGTGGAGCCCTCGGGCCAGAGCATGCCGGTGTCGATCTCGTTGCCGATCTGCACCATGTCGGCCGTGGTGCCCTGCGCCTTGAGGGCGTTGAGGACGTCGTACGTGTGGTTGTAGACGTCGGTCTTGAGCTGGCTGTACGAGTGGCCGGCCCAGGCGGCGGGCTTGGTCTGGGCGCCGGGGTCGGCCCATATGTCGGAGTAGTGGAAGTCGACGAGGAGCTTCATGCCCTGCGCCTTGATCTTCCGGGCGGTGGCGAGGACGCGGGCCTTGTCGTTGTAGCCGTCGGCCGGGTTCACCCACACCTTGAGGCGGCCGTAGTTCGCGCCCGCGCCCTTGAGGAGGGCGACCGCGTCACCGGTGGTGCCTGAGCTCGACTTGTAGGTCCCGCCGAGGTCCTCGCTCTTCTTGAGCGCGGAGAGGTCGACGCCCTTGACCGTGAGCCCGGTGGTGCCGGAGGTGAACGTCAGGTCGTCGACGTTGATCCAGTTCCCGGCGTTCGCGTCGGAGTTGACGCTGATCGTGCAGGCGCCGCCCGTCACGGTGATCGGCGTGACGATCCGTATCCAGGACGACGTGACCGGCAGGTCGGTGCGCTGTTCGGCGGAGCCGCAGTTGCGCAGGGCCAGATAGGCGGAGTTCTGCCCGCCGCCCGAGCGCACCCAGGCGCTCAGCGTGTACGTGCCGTTGGCGAGCCCGGACAGGTACTGGTACGTCTCCACCTTGTACGCGGTGGACGCCCAGTGACTGAGGCGGTAGCCGCCGCCGTGCCCGCCGGCCTCGGTGAACGAGGCGGCGTTCTGCCCGGCTGCGGAGTAGGTGGACCAGCCGGCCGGGGCGGCGGTGCCGGTGGCGTCGCTCTCGAACCCGGTGTTGGTGAGCGTGGCGGCCGCCTCGGCCCGCTGGGCGGCGGGCAGCGGGGCCAGCAGCAGGGCGGCGAGCGCCGCGACGACGGCTGCGGCTCGCGGGCGGATGCGGCTTCGGACGGGGTGCATCGTCGAGTCCCTTCGACGGTGGGTGGCGAGGAATGTGGAGCGGGTGGTTCCTTACGGGTGGTACGGCTCGCCCGGGGGCGGCGCAGCGGGTGCTGCCGCCCCCGGGGAGATCGGGGGGCCGGCCCGGAGGCAGGGGGGCCGGCGGGCCGCCGGGAGGCGACGGCCCGGTGGGGGAGGCGTGCGGTCAGGCGTCCAGGCGTACGACGCCGGTGGCACCGGCCGCGACGGTGAACTTCCCGTCGACCGGCGTGCCGGAGAGCAGTTCCACCCCGGCGCCGTCGAGCGGCACCACGGCGTCCTGGGCGGAGTGGTTGAGCGCGAAGAGGTACATCCGCCCGTCGTCCCCGGCGCGCCGTACGACCTCCACGTCGCGCGGGAGTCCGGTGCGCGCGGCGACCCCTGCGTCCGCGCAGGCGGCGGCGATGATCGCGTCCAGCGAGGCCGCGTCCAGTCGGGTGGAGACGTACCAGGCGGTGCCCCGGCCGAGCCGGTGCCGGGTGACCGCGGGCCCGCCGGCGGCCGGGCCGTCGGCGTACGTCCACACGGTCTCGGCCCCGCGCGGCCGGACGAACTCCGTCCAGACGTCGCCGGTGAGCGTGGCCCCGTCCGGCCCGGAGACCGTCACGCGCTGGTCGTCGAGGAGCGGGGACCACTCCTCGACGGTGAGGCCGAGGACGTCCCGCAGCGCGCCCGGGTAGGCGCCGGGGTGCACGGCGTCGTGCTCGTCGACGATGCCGGAGAAGTACGAGACGACGAGCGTGCCGCCGTTCTCCACGTACTCGCGCAGGTTCTGCCCGGCGGCCTCGGTGGTGAGGTAGAGCGCGGGGACGACGACCAGCGGGTAGCCGGAGAGGTCTGCCTCGGGGTGGGCGAAGTCGACGGTGAGGTGCCGGTCGTAGAGGGTCTCGTAGAAGCTGTCGGCGCGCTCGCGGGCCTCGTGGGCCTCGTTCGGCCGCCACTCCAGGTTCTGCGCCCACCAGGAGTGCCAGTCCCACAGCACGGCGACGTCCGGGACGGTCCGGGTGCCGCGGACCTCGGCCAGCGTGTCGAGGTCGGCCCCGAGGGCGACGACCTCGCGCCAGATCCGGGTGTCGGTGCCGCCGTGCGGGACCATCGCGGAGTGGAACTTCTCGGCGCCCTGCCGGGACTGGCGCCACTGGAAGAACATGGCGCCCTCGGAGCCGCGGGCGACGTGGGCGAGCGAGTTGCGGGCCATCTCGCCGGGGCGCTTGGCCGGGTTGCGGGCCTGCCAGTTCACCCCGGACGTGGAGTGCTCGAGGAGCAGCCAGGGAGCGCCGCCGGCGACGGAGCGGGTGAGGTCGGCGGCCATGGCCAGGTTGACGTGGGTGCGGCGGCCGTCGGTGATCAGGTAGTGGTCGTTGGTGACGAGGTCGACCTCGCGGCCCCAGGCCCAGTAGTCGATCGAGTCGCACTGGCTGAGCGCGGTCATGAAGTTCGTCGTGACGGGGATGCCGGGCGCCAGCTCGTGCAGGATGTCCCGTTCCGCCCGGAAGTTCTCCCGGATGGTGGCGTCGGCGAAGCGGCGGTAGTCGAGCTGCTGGGCGGGGTTGCCGACGGTGGGGGTGACGCGGGGCGGGTCGATCTCGTCGTACGAGGAGTAGCGCTGCCCCCAGAAGGCGGTGCCCCACGCCTCGTTCACCGCCTCCACGGAGCCGTGGGTCCGCTGGAGCCAGCGGCGGAAGTGGGCGGCGCAGTGGTCGCAGTAGCAGGCGCTGACGGGTACGCCGTACTCGTTGTGGACGTGCCAGAGGGCGAGTGCGGGGTGGCTGCCGTAGCGCCGGGCGAGTTCGGTGGTGATGCCGGCTGCGGCGGCGCGGTAGGCGGTGGAGCTGTGGCAGATCGCCCCGCGTGAGCCGTACGAGAAGCGCACGCCCTCGGCGGTGACGGGCAGTGCCTCGGGGTGGGCGCGGTAGAACCAGGCGGGCGGGGCCACGGTGGGCGTGCCCAGGTCGACCCGGATGCCGTGCTCGTGGAGCAGGTCGAGGAGCCGGTCGAGCCAGCCGAAGTCGTACCGGCCCGGCTCGGGCTCCAGGAGCGCCCAGGAGAAGATGCCGACGCTCACCATGGTGACGCCGGCCTCCCGCATCAGCCGGACGTCCTCCTGCCAGACGCTTTCCGGCCACTGTTCGGGGTTGTAGTCCCCGCCGAACGCGAGCCGGTGCAGGCCCTTGGGAGTGGTCTGCGGCATGAGTCTCTCCTGAAACCTCGAACGATGAAAGCTTCGGTTGCTTGGGAACGTGCACACACTCGATCTCGATGTGGCAACGCAACATAACCGCACACGAACAACCATTGACAAGTGTCTGGAACGTTTCTCTACTGTGAACGCTCACAGACGCATGACCGGCCTCCCCGTCGAGGGAGAGGCCCCTTTTTCGGTCAGGGAGAAGCACCCCATGCCTCACATCACGCGCCGCGGACTCGCCGCCGCCACCGCCGTCCTCCTCGGCGCCACCGGACTCACCGCCTGCGGATCCTCCGACTCGGGCGACAAGGCCGACTCCGGCCCCGTCTCGCTCACCTACTGGGCCTGGGCGCCCGGCATGGACAAGGTCGCGGCCCTCTGGAACGCCGAGCACCCCGACATCACGGTCACCGTGCAGAAGCAGGCCTCCGGCGACGACCTGGTCACCAAGATCATCACCGCGACGAAGGCGCACAAGGGGCCCGACCTCGTCCAGGCCGAGTACCAGGCCCTGCCGACCCTGGTCAGCAACGACTCCCTCGCCGACATCGCCTCCGAGGTCCCCGGCGTCAAGGACAAGTTCGCCCCCGGTATCTGGCAGCAGACCACCTTCGGCGGCGAGGCCGTATACGCCCTGCCCCAGGACTCCGGCCCGCTGATGTTCTTCTACCGCGAGGACCTCTTCCGGCAGTACGGCCTGACCGTCCCCACCACCTGGGACGAGTTCGCCGCCACGGCCCGCACCCTGAAGAAGAAGGCCCCCGGCAAGTCCCTGACCACCTTCTCCGCCAACGACTCCGGCCTGTTCGCCGGCCTCTCCCAGCAGGCCGGCGCCAAGTGGTGGAGCTTCGAGGGCG
Organism: Streptomyces sp. LMG1-1-1.1; assembly: GCF_040815545.1. Lineage (NCBI taxonomy): Bacteria > Bacillati > Actinomycetota > Actinomycetes > Kitasatosporales > Streptomycetaceae > Streptomyces > Streptomyces sp. LMG1-1-1.1. The sequence goes on from NZ_JBFPNH010000001.1 coordinate 594,196, forward strand.
ACACCTGGAAGGTCGGCATCGACGACGCCGCCACCCGGAAGGTCACCGACTTCTGGGGCGGCCTCGTCGCCGAAGGCGCCGTCGACAACCAGCCCATGTACACCCCCGCCTGGAACAAGGCCATGAACTCCGGCGACCAGCTCGCCTGGGTCAGCGCCGTCTGGGCCCCCGGCACCCTCACCACCGCCGCCCCCGACGGCAAGGGCAAGTGGGCCATGGCGCCGCTCCCGCAGTGGACCAAGGGCGAGAACACCACCGGCAGCTGGGGCGGCTCCTCCACCGCCGTCACCTCCGACTCGAAGCACAAGCAGGCCGCCGCCGAGTTCGCCGTCTGGCTGAACACCGACCCGAAGGCCCTCGCCGCCCTCGTCAAGGAGAGCGGCATCTACCCGGCCGCCACCGCGGCCCAGACCAGCGGCGCCCTCGCCAAGGCCCCCGACTACTTCGCCAACCAGCCCGACTTCTACACCCGCGCCGCCGAGATAGCGAAGACCACCGCCCCGGCCGCCTGGGGCCCCAACGTGAACGTCGCCTACACCGCCTTCAAGGACGAGTTCGGCAAGGCCGCCAAGGCCAAGTCCGGCTTCGACACCGCCCTCACCGCCCTGCAGACCGCCACCGTCGCGGACCTGAAGAAGCAGGGCTTCGAGGTCGCCAAGTGACGCAGCCCTCCCAGGGCGTGCGCCGGTCGTACGGGGTCAAGGCGGCCCCGTACGGCTTCCTCCTCCTCGCCGCCGTCCTCTTCGCCCTCTTCTTCGCGCTGCCCATCGGCTACGCGGTCTGGCTCAGCTTCCACAAGGTCGAGATCAAGGGCCTCGGCCTCGGCAAGGGCGCCAGGAGCGAGGTGTGGGCCGGTCTGCAGAACTACACGTCCACCCTCACCGACTCCGCGTTCCTGCACAGCGCCCTGCGCGTCCTCGGGTACGGCGCCATCGTCGTCCCCGTGATGCTCGGCCTCGCCCTGTTCTTCGCGCTGCTGCTCGACTCCGAGCGTGTCCGGGCCCGCTCCTTCGCCCGCCTCGCGATCTTCCTGCCGTACGCCGTCCCCGGCGTCATCGCGGCCGTCCTGTGGGGCTTCCTCTACCTGCCGGCCGTCAGCCCCTTCCACTACCTCCTCGACACGTTCGGGCTGCCGCAGCCGGACCTCATGGACGGCGGCCCGCTCTACCTCGCGATGTCCAACATCGCCGTCTGGGGCGGCACCGGCTTCAACATGATCGTCATCTACACGGCCCTGCGCTCCCTGCCCGCCGAGGTGTACGAGGCGGCGAAGCTCGACGGCTGCTCGGAACTCCAGATCGCGCTCCGGATCAAGATCCCGATGGTGGCGCCCTCGCTGGTGCTCACCTTCTTCTTCTCGATCATCGCGACCCTCCAGGTCTTCAACGAGCCCATGACGCTCAAGCCGCTCACGAACGGGATCCCCTCCGACTGGAGCCCGCTGATGAAGGTCTACAGCGACGCGTTCACCGGCGGGAACATCTACGCCGCCTCGGCCACCGCCGTGGTGCTCGCCCTCGCGACCTTCGCGCTCTCCTTCGCCCTCCTGAGGGTGTCCAACCGCCGCACCACGCAAGGAGCCAGCCGATGACCGGGCTCGCCTCCCCGTCCCGCCGCGCGGCGGCCCCGGCCGCCGGCACCACCCCCGGCACCTCCCAGGGCCCGCCCGCCGCCCCGGCCGGGAGGACCCCCGGCCCGCGCCGCACCGCCCTGCTGCCCACGGCCGCCCTCGTCCTCGGCGCGCTGTACTGCCTGCTGCCCGTCGCCTGGGTCGTGGTCGCCGCCACCAAGTCGGGCCAGGACCTCTTCTCCACCTTCACGTTCCTGCCCGGCGACGGCTTCGCCGACAACGTCGCCGACCTCAACGCGTACCGCGACGGCATCTACTGGCGCTGGATGGCCAACTCCGTCTTCTACGCGGGCCTCGGCGCCGTCCTCTCCACCGTCGTCTCCGCGTTCGCCGGCTACGCCTTCGCGATGTACCGCTTCCGCGGCCGCGAGGCGTTCTTCAACGTGATCCTCACCGGCGTCCTCATGCCGCCCGTCATCCTCGCCATCCCGCAGTACCTGCTGATGGCCGAGGCCGACCTCACGGACTCCTACGCGTCGGTCCTGCTCCCGCTGATCCTCTCCCCGTACGGCGTCTACCTCGGCCGCGTCTACGCCGAGGCCGCCATCCCCGTGGAACTGGTCGAGGCCGGGCGCATGGACGGCGCCGGCGAATGGCGGATCTTCCTGAGGATCGCCGTCCCCATGATGTCCCCGGGCCTGGTGACGGTCTTCCTCTTCCAGTTCGTCGCCATCTGGAACAACTTCCTGCTGCCGTTCATCATGCTCGGCGACGACGAGAAGTTCCCCATGACGGTGGGCCTGTTCACCCTCCTCAAGCAGGGCGCGAGCCAGCCCGCCCTCTACACCCTCGTCATCACCGGAGCCCTCCTCGCCGTCGTCCCGCTCATCGCCCTCTTCCTGGTCATCCAGCGCTTCTGGAGCCTCGATCTGCTCTCCGGCGCCGTAAAGTCCTGACCACAGGGGATCGAGGGGAAACACACAGCATGAGCACACCAGCGGGAAGGCGCCGACCGGCGACCATCCACGACGTGGCCCGCGAGGCCGGAGTCTCGCGCGGCACCGTCTCCCGTGTCCTCAACGGCGGCCACTACGTCAGCCCGACCGCCAAGGCGGCCGTCGACGCCGCGATCCGGAGAACGGGATACGTCGTCAACCGGCACGCCCGCTCGCTGATCACCGGCAAGTCCGACTCGGTCGCCTTCCTCCTGACCGAGCCGCAGGAGCGCTTCTTCGAGGACCCCAACTTCAACGTCCTCCTCCGGGCCTGCACCCAGGCCCTCGCCGCCCAGGACATCCCGCTCCTCCTGATGATCGCGGGCACCGAGGACGAACGCCGCCGCAACCTCCGCTACATCGAGGCCGGCCACGTCGACGGCGTCCTCCTCGTCTCCAGCCACTCCGGCGACCCCGTGGTGGCCCGGCTGCACGAGGCCGGCGTCCCCGTCGTCGCCTGCGGCAAACCGCTCGGCCAGACCGCCAAGATCGGCTACGTCGCCGCCGACGACCGCGACGGCGCCCGCGACATGGTCCGCCACCTGTACGCCTCCGGCCGGCGCCGGATCGCCACCGTCACCGGCCCCCTCGACACGCCCGGCGGCGTCGAGCGGCTCGCCGGCTACCGCGAGACCCTCGCCGAGTTCGGCCTGCCCGTCGACGAGACCCTCATCGCCGCCGGCGACTACAGCCGCGCCAGCGGCGAGGACGCGGCCCGCGCGCTCCTGGAACGCGCCCCGGACCTCGACGCCGTCTTCGTCGCCTCCGACCTCATGGCGCAGGGCGTCCTCGACACCCTCGCCCGCGCCGGCCGGCGCGTCCCCGAGGACATCGCCGTCGGCGGCTTCGACGACTCCCCGGCCGCCGTCTCGTCCCGTCCCTCGCTGACCACCATCCGCCAGCCCTGGGACCGGATCAGCACCGAGATGGTCCGCACCCTCCTGGCCCGCATAGCGGGCGAGGAGCCGGCGGCCGTCATCCTCCCGACGGAACTCGTCCGCCGCGAGTCGGCCTGATCGACGAGGCACCACCAGGCGTACCCGCACGGTGAACGGCCGGGCTCCTCCGGGAGCCCGGCCGTTCGCCGTCACCCCCCGCTCACCAGGATCACTTCGAGCGTCCGCGGCCCGTGCACCCCCTCCACCCGGTCCAGCTCGATGTCGCTCGTCGCCGACGGCCCCGAGATCCACGTCAGCGCGCGTCCCGGATCGAGCCGGGGAAGCGCCCGGGGGACCGACGTCACCACCTGCTCGGGCGCCCGCACCACGCAGACGTGCAGATCGGGCACGAGGGTGAGGGCCCGGCGCCCCTGTCCCGCACCGCCGTCGAGGACGATCGTTCCCGTCTCCGCGACCGCCAGCGCGCAGCCCGTCACCACCGCGTCGGCGGCGTCGAGCTCGTACGGGCTCAGCGGGGGCGCGTCGGTCCGTCGCTCGGCTTCCGTCGCGGCGAGCCACTCGTCGGGCAGTCCGGGCGGGACGACGACACTGCGCGCGCCGCGCTCCGCGAGCAGCCGGGCGATCAGCCCGGCCAGTCCGTCCGGCGCGGTCCGGTGCACATGCGCCCGGTAGTCGGCGAGGTTCTCGTGGAGCAGGTCGAGGACGGCGCCGGGGTCGTCCGCGACATGGTCGGCGCGGTAGGCGCGGGCCACCTCGGGCGCCTGCGGCGCGTCGGCGACGGCGGCGCGGATCCGGGCGAGGATCCGCGCGCGGGAGTCGGCCGTGTGCGGATCCTTCCTGCGGGGTTCCGTCATGTGCGGTTCCTCTTCCACCAGTCGCGGAACGGTTCGGCGGGTACGTCGGGCAGGTCGCGGTGGTCCGACCACGGGCCGGTGCCGGGGCCCGGCAGCCGCTTGGGGTGGAGGGTGCGGGTGGCGGAGGCGACGCGCTCGGCCGCCGCGAGCGCGTTCGGGTGGTCGAGGAGCCAGGTGGAGGCCTTGACGGCGGCCTTCTCCAGACGGTGGCCCCTGCCGCCCTGGTCGGCGACCCGCTCGCGCAGGTGCACCAGGACCTCGGGGATGTCGATGGCGACCGGGCACACCTCGTAGCAGGCGCCGCAGAGCGAGGAGGCGTAGGGGAGGGAGGCGTCGATCTCGCTCGTCGTGCCCCGGAGCTGGGGCGTGAGGATGGCGCCGATGGGGCCGGGATAGACGGAGCCGTACGCGTGCCCGCCGGCCCGCTCGTACACCGGGCAGACGTTGAGGCAGGCCGAGCAGCGGATGCAGCGCAGGGCCTGCCGTCCCACCTCGTCGGCGAGGGCGTCCGTGCGGCCGTTGTCGAGGAGCACCAGGTGGAAGGCGCGCGGGCCGTCGCCGTCCGTCGTGCCGGTCCACATGCTGGTGTACGGGTTCATGCGCTCGGCCGTCGAGGAGCGGGGGAGCGTCTGGAGGAACACCTCCAGGTCACGCCAGGTCGGGACGACCTTCTCGATGCCGACGACGGAGATGAGGGTCTCGGGCAGCGTCAGGCACATGCGGCCGTTGCCCTCGGACTCGACGACGACGAGGGTGCCGGTCTCGGCGACCATGAAGTTCGCCCCGGAGATCCCGACCCTGGCCCGCAGGAACTTCTCCCGCAGGTGCAGCCGGGCCGCCTCCGCGAGCTCGGCCGGGGTGTCGCTCAGCCCCTCGGGTGCGGGACGCCCCCAACGGCCCATCTTCTCGCGGAAGATGTCACGGATCTCGCCGCGGTTGCGGTGGATCGCCGGCACCAGGATGTGCGACGGGCGGTCGTCGCCGAGCTGCACGATCAGCTCCGCGAGGTCCGTCTCGTACGCGGCGATGCCCTCGGCCTCCAGATGCTCGTTGAGTCCGATCTCCTGGGTGGCCATCGACTTGACCTTGACGACCTCGGTCTCACCGGTGGCCTTCACCAGCTCCGTGACGATCCGGTTCGCCTCGTCCGCGTCGGCGGCCCAGTGCACGGTGCCGCCGGCGCCCGTCACCGCCTCCTCCAACTGGAGCAGGTACACGTCGAGGTGACGGAGCGTCCGGTCCTTGATCTCCTTCCCGGCCTGGCGCAGCGCGGCCCAGTCGTCCAACTCGGCCACGGCACGCGCCCGCTTGTCCCGGATCGTGTGCGTGGCGTGCCGGAGGTTCGCCCTCAGGGTCGTGTCGCCGACCGCCGTGTGCGCCGCCTTCGGGAAGGACGGCATGCCGACGAAGGCCCGCCCGTCGCCCGACCACCGCCCCTCATTGTGGGCTGACGCGCGCCCCTTCTCGTCACTCATCGCCAGGGCTCCTCTTCGGTGCTCGCCAGGATCTCCGCCAGGTGCAGCGCCCGCAGCGGCGCCGCCTGCCGCCTCAGCATCCCGCCCACGTGCAGCAGGCAGGAGTTGTCGGCGCCGCACAGCACCTCGGCGCCGGTGGACAGCGCGTTCGCGATCTTGTCGGCGCCCATCGCCGCCGAGACGTCCGGGTTCTTCACCGCGAAGGTGCCGCCGAAGCCGCAGCACTCCTCCGCACCGGGCAGCTCCACGAGCTCCAGGCCCTTCACCGCTTCGAGGAGCCGCCGCGGCCGCTCCCCGAGGCCGAGCAACCGCAGCCCGTGGCAGGACGGGTGGTAGGTGACCTGGTGCGGGAAGTACGCGCCGACGTCCGTGACCCCCAGGACGTCCACGAGGAACTCCGTCAGCTCGTACGTCCGCGGGCCCAGGCCCGCCGCCTCCTCGCCGAACCCCGGGTAGTGGTGGCGGACCATCGCCGCGCACGAGCCGGACGGGGTGACCACGTGGTCGTACCCGTCGAAGGCCCGGACCGTGCGGCGCACCAGCGGCGCGGTGTCGGCCCGGTAGCCGGTGTTGAACTGGGGCTGCCCGCAGCAGGTCTGCCCGGCGGGGAAGTCGACGTCCACGCCCAGCCGTTCGAGGAGCCGGACCGTGGCCACGCCCGTCGCCGGGAAGACGGCGTCGTTGACGCAGGTGACGAAGAGGGCGACGCGCATCACGGGTTCCTCGGGGACGGTTCGAGTCGGGCGGCGGCCGCGTCCCAGGCGGCACGGGCGGCAGGGTCATTCTGCGGTACGTGGCGGCGCGTCGGCTGGGTACGCGCCACGAGCGCGCGCATCGAGGCGAGGTCGCCGACGAGGCCGGCGGCGCGTGCCTGGACGAGGACGTTGCCCAGCGCGGTGGCCTCCACGGGACCGGCGACCACCGGCAGCCCGGTGGCGTCCGCCGTCAGCCGGCAGAGCAGTTCGTTGCGGGCTCCGCCGCCCACCAGGTGGATCCGGGTGATCTCCCGGTCCGCGAGCTCACCGGCCCGCCGCAGTGCGCGCCGGTGGGCGAGGGCCAGGCTCTCCAGGACGCAGCGGACCACCGCCCCCCGGCTCGTCGGGGCGGGCTGCCCGGTGCGGCGGCAGTACGCCCGTATCCGCTCCGGCATGTCGCCGGGCGCGAGGAACTCCGGCGCGTCCGGGTCGACGACCGGCCCGAACGGCTCCGCGCGCGCCGCGTCCGCCAGGAGGTCGTCGAGGCCGGCCGGCAGCCCCTGCGCCGCCCAGGTCCGGCGGCACTCCTCCAGGAGCCACAGCCCCATGATGTTGCGCAGGTAGCGGACGGTGCCGTCGATCCCGCGCTCGTTGGTGAAGCCGGCGGCCCGGGACTCCTCGGTGAGCACCGGCGCGTCGAGTTCGAGCCCGGCGAGCGACCAGGTGCCGCAGGAGACGAAGGCGGCGCCCGGGGCGGTCGCGGGTACGGCGGCGACGGCCGAGGCGGTGTCGTGCGAGGCGACCGTCGTCACCGGTGTCCCGGCCGCGAGCCCGGTGAACTCGCTGACGTAGGGCAGGAGTTCGCCCGCCGGGTCGCCGGGGGAGCGCAGGGCGGGCAGGAGGTCGGGGTCGAGCGCGAGCCGGCCGAGCAGCTCCGTGGACCAGGTGCCGGTCCTGGCGTCGAGGAGCCCCGTCGTCGACGCGTTCGTCTCCTCGGTGCCGACCGTCCCCGTCAGCCAGTGGACCATCAGGTCAGGAATGAGCAACAGGGTGCGTGCGGACCTCAGTTGACTCGTTCCCGCGGCAGCGGCCAGCTGGTAGACGGTGTTGAACGGGAGGTGCTGGAGGCCGTTGACCCGGTAGAGCTCCGCCGGGCCCAGCTTCCTGCGCACCTTCTCCGCGACACCGTCCGTGCGCCGGTCGCGGTAGTGGAACGGCGGGCCGAGCAGCGTGCCGTCGGCGTCGAGGAGGCCGTAGTCCACCGCCCAGGAGTCGACGCCGATCGAGTCGACCCCGCCGGCGCGGGCGGCGGCGCGCAGGCCGTCCAGGACCCCGCCGAAGAGGGCGAGGACGTCCCAGCGCAGTCCGTCGGGCAGCGGTACCGGGGTGTTGGGGAACCGGTGGACCTCGGTGAGGTCGAGCAGTCCGGGCGCGACGCGCCCCACCATCACCCGTCCGCTGGTGGCGCCGAGGTCCGCCGCGGCGAAGACGCCGTGGGGTCCGCTCATCGCAGGAAGGCCGCGGCCACGCCCGCGTCCACCGGCACGTGCAGCCCGGTCGTGTGGCTCAGGTCGCCGCCGGTCAGCGCGAAGACCGCGTTGGCCACGTGCTCGGGCAGCACCTCCCGCTTGAGGAGCGTCCGCCCGGCGTAGAACGCGCCGAGCTCCTCCTCCTCGATGCCGTACGTGGCGGCCCGCTGGGCGCCCCAGCCGGCGGAGAAGATGCCCGAACCGCGCACCACGCCGTCCGGGTTGACGCCGTTGACGCGGATGCCGTGCCCGCCCAACTCGGCGGCGAGCAGGCGGACCTGGTGGGCCTGGTCGGCCTTGGTGGCGGAGTAGGCGATGTTGTTCGGGCCGGCGAACACGGCGTTCTTGGACGCGATGTAGACGATGTCGCCGCCCAGTCCCTGGGCGGTCATGACCCGCGCCGCCTCCCGGGACACCAGGAACGAACCCCGGGCCATGACGGCGTGCTGGACGTCCCAGTCCCGTGCCGTCGTGTCGAGCAGCGGCTTGGAGATCGAGATGCCGGCGTTGTTGACGACCAGGTCGACCCCGCCGAAGGCGAGCGCCGCCGTACGGAACGCCGCGCCGATCTCCTCCTCCGAGGTGACGTCCACGGCGACGGCCACCGCCTTGTCGGGGCCGCCCAGTTCGCCGGCGACGACCTCGGCGCCGTCCGCGTTCACGTCGGCGACGACCACGCAGGCGCCCTCGGCGGCCAGGCGGTGCGCGATGGCCCGGCCGATGCCGCTGCCCGCGCCCGTCACGAGCGCGACCCTGGTCGCCAGCGGCCGGGGCTTCGGCATCCGCCGCAGCTTGGCCTCCTCCAGGTCCCAGTACTCGATGCGGAACTTCTCCGACTCCTCGATCGGCGCGTACGAGGACACCGCCTCGGCGCCCCGCATCACGTGGATCGCGTTGACGTAGAACTCGCCCGCGACCCGCGCGGTCTGCTTGTCGCGGCCGAAGGAGAACATGCCCACGCCGGGCACCAGCACGATCGCCGGGTCCGCGCCCCGCAGCGCGGGGGAGTCCCCGTCGGCGTGCCGCGCGTAGTAGGCCGCGTACTCCTCGCGGTACGCGGTGTGCAGCTCCCGCAGCCGGGCGACGGCCTGCGCGAGCGGCACGTCGGCGGGCAGGTCGAGGACGAGCGGCCGGACCTTCGTGCGCAGGAAGTGGTCGGGGCAGGAGGTCCCGAGGGCCGCGAGCCGGGGGTGCTCCGCGCGCGCCAGGAAGTCCAGCACCGCCTCGGAGTCGGTGAAGTGGCCGACCTGCGGGTGGTCCTGGGAGGCGAGCCCCCGCACGTACGGGGCGAGCGCCGCGGCGCGCTCCCGGCGCCGCGCCTCGGGCAGGGCCGCGTACCCCTCGACGACCGGTCCGAACGGCTCGGGGCGGCCCCGTTCGGCGAGGAAGGCCTCGGCGGTCCTGATCATGAGGAGCGCGTTGCGTTCGCACTCGTCCGAGGTCGCGCCCCAGGCCGTGATGCCGTGACCGCCGAGGACGCAGCCGATCGCCCGCGGCTCGGCCGCCTTCACGGCGGCGATGTCCAGGCCCAGTTGGAAGCCGGGGCGGCGCCACGGCACCCACGCCACCGCGTCGCCGAAGCACTCGCGGGTCAGCTTCTCGCCGTCGGCGGCGCAGGCGAGCGCGATCCCCGCGTCCGGGTGGAGGTGGTCGACGTGGTCCGCGTCCACCAGGCCGTGCATGGCGGTGTCGATGGAGGGGGCCGCGCCGCCCTTGCCGTACAGGCAGTGGTCGAAGGCGGCGACCATCTCGTCCTCGCGCTCGACGCCCGGGTAGACGTCCACGAGGGCGCGCAGCCGGTCGAGGCGGAGCACCGCGAGCCCGTCCTCGGTGAGGGTGCCCAGGTCGCCGCCGGAGCCCTTGACCCACATCAGGGTGGTCTCGCCGCCGGTGACGGGGTCGGTGACGGTGCCCTTGGCGGAGGTGTTGCCGCCCGCGTAGTTGTTGGTGCGGGGGTCCGAGCCGAGCCGGTGGGACCGGCCGAGCAGGGAGCTGACGTCGGGGTGGGGCGCGGAGGCCATGGGATCTTCCTTCGGGCGAGGTGCGGTGCCGGGCGTCGCGGGCCCGGCCTGATCGGCGGGACACCCCTCTGGGGGCGGACGGGGGTCGGGAGGGGTCACGCGCCCCAGCCGGCCTGGTCGCCGCCGGTGCGTTCGGCGGCGATCCGCTCCTGCCGGCCGGAGCGGAGGTACGCGGCGACCGGGTCGGGGTCCAGGCCCCGCTCCTCGCGCAACGCGCGCAGCAGGGGCCGTACGTCGGTGTCGTACGCGTCCATCAGGACGGCGTTGGCGGCCAGGACGTCGCCGTCCCGTTGGGCGGCGGCGAGGGCGTCGCGGTCGACGAGGAGCGCTTTGGCGGTGGCCTCCTGGACGTTGCCCACGGAGCGGATCACGGCCGGGACCTTCGCCTCGATGTTGTGGCACTGGTCGAGCATGAAGGCGATGCCCGCCGCGGGGTCCAGGCCGCCGTTCCCGACCACCTCGTGCATGATCCGGAAGAGCTGGAAGGGGTCGGCGGCGCCGGCCATCAGGTCGTCGTCGGCGTAGAAGCGCGAGTTGAAGTCGAAGCCGCCGAGCCTGCCCTCGCGGAGCAGCAGGGCGACGATGAACTCGATGTTGGTGCCCGGCGCGTGGTGGCCGGTGTCCACGACCACCCGCGCCTTCGGCCCGAGCTTGAGGCAGTGGGCGTACGCCGTGCCCCAGTCGGGGACGTCGGTGGCGTAGAAGGCCGGCTCGAAGAGCTTGTACTCCAGGAGCATCCGCTGGTCGTCGCCGAGTCGCGCGTACACCTCGGCGAGGCACTCGGCCAGCCGCTCCTGCCGGGCCGTGACGTCGTCCTGGCCGGGGTAGTTGGTGCCGTCGGCGAACCAGAGCTTCAGATCGGTCGAGCCGGTCGCGTCCATGATGTCGACGCAGTCGAGCAGGTGGCGCACGGCCCTGCGGCGGACGGCGGGGTCGGGGTGGCAGACGCTGCCCAGCCGGTAGGCGTCGTCCTGGAAGGTGTTGGAGTTGATCGCGCCGAGTCCGACGCCGCGCTCCTTCGCGTACGCGGCCAGGGCGGCGTAGTCGTCGACCCGGTCCCAGGGGATGTGCAGCGACACGGTGGGGGCGACGCCGGTGTACGCGTGGACCTGCGCCGCGTCGTCGAGCTTCTCGTACGGGTCGCGGGGCACGCCCCGCTGGGCGAACACCTTGAAGCGGGTCCCGGAGTTGCCGTAGCCCCAGGAGGGCGTCTCGATCCGCTGGGCGGCGAGTGCGGCCTTCACGGCAGCGATGTCGGGCATGTCCACCTCGGAGCCTTGAAATGAATCGATTCAGTACGTGGGGGAAGCTAGCCATCACGCGTGGTGCCGTCAAGACTCTTGACCATGCGAGCGATCACGCCCTAGCGTCCTGACCCCAAGGAAATGAAACATTTCAGTCGACGGGAACGGAGGACGAACGTGCAGCGGGTCTGCTTCCTGCTGAAAGTCAGGGCCGAGCGCGTGGACGAGTACCGCGCCCGCCACGCACACGTCTGGGCCGACATGCTCACGGCGCTTTCCGCCGCCGGCTGGCACAACTACTCGCTCTTCCTGCGCGAGGACGGACTCCTCGTCGGCTACCTGGAGACCCCGGACTTCGACCGGGCGCGCGCCGCCATGGACGCCGCCTACGTCAACACCCGGTGGCAGGCCGAGATGGCGGACTTCTTCGAGGAACTCGACGGACGGGCGCCCGACGCCGCCATGCGCCCGCTGACCGAGGTCTTCCACCTCGCGTGAGGGGGCGGACCGGTGGGGCCGCATAGGATGAAAGACGGGGCCGGGCCCCGTATCGACGACGGCGCGGCAGGGGCAGGACGGACCAGGTGGGACGGATGACGGACACCGCGCGGACGACCGGGAACGGCGGGAGCGCCGGACACGGCGGCGCCGCCGGGAACGTCGGCATCAAGGACGTGGCGCGCGAGGCCGGCGTCTCCGTCGGCACCGTGTCCAACGTGATCAACCAGCCGGACCGGGTCTCGCCCGCGACGCTCCGGCACGTCCGCGGCGTCATCGCGCGCCTCGGCTACGTGCGCAGCGAGTCCGCCCGCCAGCTGCGCGCCGGCCGCAGCCGGATCATGGCGCTGCTCGTCCTCGACATGGGCAACCCCTTCTTCGTCGACATCGCCCGCGGCGCCGAACGCACCGCGCGCGCCGCCGGGCTCGGCGTCATGGTCTGCAACAGCGACCAGAACGCCGGCGACGAGGCCGACTACCTCTCCCTCTTCGCCGAGCAGCGCGTCCGGGGCGTCCTCATCACCCCCGCCGACCCCAGCGGGGGCACCCTGCGCGACTTCCGGCGCCACGGCATCCCGTCCGTGCTCGTCGACCGCGTGGCGGGCGACGGCGCCGGCTGCTCGGTCTCCGTCGACGACGTCGTCGGCGGCTCCCTCGCGATCCGCCACCTGACCGCGACCGGCCACCGCTCCTTCGCCTACGTCAGCGGACCCGCCCACCTCCAGCAGGTCCGCGACCGGCGCGAGGGCGCCCTGCTCGCGCTCGCCGAGGCCGGACTGCCCGCGGCGGCGCTCCAGGAACTCCCCGCCGAACGCCTCGACGTGGCCTCCGGGCGCGACGCGGGCTCCCGCCTGCTCGGCCTCCCCACCCGCCCCACCGCCGTCTTCTGCGCCAACGACCTGCTCGCCCTCGGCGTGCTCCAGGCGCTGTACGCGGCGGGCGTCCGCGTCCCGGAGGACATGGCGATCGTCGGCTACGACGACATCGAGTTCGCCGCCGCCGCGACCGTGCCCCTCACCTCCGTACGGCAGCCGGCCCTCACGCTCGGGGCCAAGGCCGCCGAACTGCTCCTGGAGGAGACCGGCGACCAGGCGGCCGACCACCGGCACGAGCACGTGGTGCTCCAGCCGGAACTGGTCGTCCGCCGCTCGACGCTCGCCGGCCGCTGACCCCCGGCGCGAGCCGGGTCAGCGCACCCCGAGCAGGTGCTCGAGGGCCAGCTGGTCGAGGCGCTCGAAGGCCATCGAGCGGGCCGCGGCCGCGTCCGGGTCGAACGCCTCGTACGCGGTCGGGTCCGCCAGCAGCCCCGCGAGACCGTCGGCCGCCGTGGGGACGGCGAGCTCGGGCAGCCGGGAGGCGGCGAGCGCCGCCACGACGTCGGGGTCGGCGCGGAAGGCCGCCGCCCGCTCCTTGAGGATCAGGTAGTTGCGCATGCAGTTCTTCGCGGACTCCCACACCCCGTCGAAGCCGTCCGTGCGCACCGGCTTGAAGTCGAAGTGGCGCGGGCCCTCGTACCCGGCGGTCTCCAGCAGGTCGACGAGCCAGAACGCCTGGCGCAGATCGCCCGCGCCGAAGCGGAAGTCCTGGTCGTACTTGATGCCCGACTGGCCGTTGAGGTCGATGTGGAAGAGCTTGCCCGCCCACAGCGCCTGCGCGATGCCGTGGGGGAAGTTGAGGCCGGCCATCTGCTCGTGGCCGGTCTCCGGGTTCACGCCGACCAGGTCCGGGCGGTCGAGCCGCTCGATGAAGGCGAGCGCGTGCCCGATGGTGGGCAGCAGGATGTCACCGCGCGGCTCGTTCGGCTTCGGCTCGATCGCGAAGCGCAGGTCGTAGCCCTGCTCGGTGACGTACTGGCCCAGCAGGTCGAAGGCCTCCTTCATCCGGTCGAGCGCGACCCGCACGTCCTTCGCCGCGCCGGACTCGGCGCCCTCGCGGCCGCCCCAGGCGACGTAGGTGGTGGCGCCGAGCTCGACGGCCAGGTCGATGTTCCGCAGCGTCTTGCGCAGCGCGAAGCGCCGCACGTCCCGGTCGTTGGCCGTGAAGGCGCCGTCCTTGAAGACGGGGTGGGTGAACAGGTTCGTGGTCGCCATCGGCACCGCGAGCCCGGTGCGGTCCAGGGCGGCCCGGAAGCGCTTGACGGCCGTGTCGCGCTCGGTCTCCGTGGCGCCGAAGGGAATCAGGTCGTCGTCGTGGAAGGTGATGCCGTACGCGCCCAGGCCGGCCAGCCGCTCGACCGCCTCCACCGGGTCGAGGGCGGGGCGGGTGGCCTCGCCGAACGGGTCGCGTCCCTGCCAGCCGACGGTCCACAGACCGAAGGTGAACCGGTCCTCGGGGGTGGGGGAGAAGGGCTCCGTCATGGTCTCTCCTTGCGTCTTGCTCTGGCCGTGGGATTTGTTTTCTGAGATAACTAATACGGGACGGGGCCGCTCGGCGCCAGCCCCGACGAGCTGAGAGATGAGGTGAGGGCGTGCCCGCGAGCCGCTCCGTCGTGATCGGCGTGGACAGCTCCACGCAGTCCACCAAGGCCGCCGCGGTCGACGCGGAGACCGGCGAACTCCTCGCCGTGGGCCGTGCCCCGCACACCGTCACCGGCACCGGTGGCGCGCGCGAGAGCGACCCCGACGAGTGGTGGACCGCCCTCGTCACGGCCGTCCGAGAGGCCGTACGGCAAGCCGGCGTCCCCGCCGCCTCCGTCACCGGCATCGCCGTCGCCGGCCAGCAGCACGGCCTCGTCACCCTCGGCCGCGACGGCCGCCCCCTGCGCCCCGCCCTCCTCTGGAACGACACGCGCTCCGCCCCCCAGGCCGCCGCCCTCGCCGCCCGCCTCGGCGGCCCCGCCTCCTGGCCCGCACGCACCGGCTCCGTCCCGGTCGCCTCCATGACCGCCGCCAAATGGCAGTGGCTCCGCGAACACGAACCCGCCCACGCCGCCGCCACCACCGCCGTCCGCCTCCCCCACGACCACCTCACCGAACGCCTCACCGGCCTCGCCGTGACCGACCCGGGCGACGCCTCGGGCACCTGCTGGTACGGGACCGCACCCACGCCCGAGCCCGCGCCCGAGCCCGCGCCCGAGCCCGCGCCCGAGCCCGCGCCTGAGCCCGCACCCACGCCCACGCCCGCACCCACGACTGGGCCTACGTCCACGCCCGAGCCCACGCCTGAGCCCGCACCCACGCCCGCACCCACGCCCACCCCCGTCGCCCCGCCCGGTGCCTACGACCCCGAGATCCTCGACCTCCTCGGCCTCGACCCCGCCATGCTGCCCACCGTGGCCCCCTCCGGTGCCACCCGCGTGGGCACGCTCACCCCGTCCGCGGCCGAGGCCCTCGGCCTGCCGCGCAGCGTGGTCGTGGCCGCCGGGACCGGTGACAACATGGCGGCCGCCGTCGGCCTCGGGCTCGGTGGGGCGGGCCTGCTCGACCACCCGGTCGTCAGCCTCGGCACGTCCGGCACGGTCTTCGCCGCGACCCGGGCACGCCCGGTGGACCCCGGGCTCGCCGGGTTCTCGGCCACCGACGGCACGTACCTGCCGCTCGGGTGCACGCTCAACTGCACCCTCGCCGTCGACCGGTTCGCCACCCTGCTGGGCCTGGACAGGGAGGACGCGCTGCCGGGCGAGGGCGTCGTCGTCCTGCCGTACCTCGACGGCGAACGCACACCCGACCTGCCGCACGCGGCGGGGCTCGTCACCGGTCTCCGGCACGGCACGGACCCCCGCGCGATCCTCGGCGCCGCCTACGAGGGCGCGGCCTTCACCGTGCTCCGCGCCCTCGACGGACTCCTCGCGGCCTGCGGCCTCGACCCGGCCGACCCCGCCGCGCGCGCCCGCCCGCTGCGCCTCATCGGCGGCGGCGCGCGCGGCCGGGCCTGGACCGAGACCGTCCGCCGCCTCTCAGGGCGCCCCGTCGTCGTCCCCGCCGCCGACGAACTCGTCGCCCTCGGCGCCGCGGCCCTCGCCCACGGCGCCGTGACAGGCGCCGACCCCGTCGCCGTGGCCACCGCCTGGGGCACCGGCGCGGGCGAGGTCCTGCCCCCGCTCGCCCGCGACGACGCCGCCTGGCAGCGCATCGACGACGTCCTGACGGCCGCGGCCCCGACCCTGCTGCGCTGACGGGTCCGGCCGCCCCCGCATCGGTATCCGGCCAGAACCCCGGCCTCCTCCGTCGGCCGGGAGTCATTGCTCTAGGGTCGACTGACCAGCCGACTGACCAGCTGATGGACCGGTCGACTGATCAGTCATCAGGAAACAGCAGAGCAGGGGGAGTTCTGTGCGAGGGGGGAGTCCCATGTCCAAGTCCGCGAGGCCGGGCGCGGTCGTCGCCGTCGTCCTGGCCGCGCTGAGCGTGTCCTGCGGCACGGCCGACAGGAACGACGCGAGCGGGCCGACGGCGAGCTCCCCGGCGAACGCGACCGCCATGACCGGCCCGGCAGCCACGCCGGCCACGCCGACCGGTCCGGCAGTCACGCCCGCCACGCCGGCCCCGGCGTCGCCGACCGTCCAGGAGACCGACGGACCGGCCGCGGAAGCGGGCGCGACGGGCGACTCGCCGGACTCGGCCTCGGGCTCAGAGTCGGGACCGCCCGAGCTGGTCCGCGACGCCTTCGCCGGGCTCCAGGCGACCCAGTTCGAATCGTGCGACGCTACCGCGGACTGCTCGCACGTCCTCGCGCGGGTCTACGACGAGCTCACGTCCCTCGACCGGGCCATGAAGGCCGACCCGCAGGGCCCCGGCCACTTCGCCGAGCCGATCGGCCGGATCCAGCAGCTCGACGGCGAGCTCGAAGGCGACCGTTCCCTGGGGAACCTCAAGAAGCACCAGAGCCTGCTGATCGGCACCCGCGACCGGATCAACGCGTGGATGCAGGGGCATCCCGAGGACTACCGCTGACGCGCGGGGAGTCCGTTCCCCGATTCCCCGCGCGGCGGCGGGCGGCCCGGGCTACCGTGGCCGCGGTATCGACGGGGGAGGCACAGTGGTCGCTCTACTGATCGCGTTCGGGGTACTCGGTGGCATCGGCGTCCTGCTGACGGTCGTGCTGCTGCGCCGTGGCACCGGCCGCACGGAGACGGCCGAAGGCCTGCTCCTCGAACAGCAGGCCCTGCGCCAGGCCCGCCACGACCGCGTCTCCTTCGGCACCACCGCCGTCCACAACTCCACCCCCACGGCCGGCGACTCGTACGTCCGCCGCGGCGGACGCCCGTAACCCGGGGCCGGGCCAGCGGGCTCCCGTACCGCCGAACGCCGCTTCGGCCTGCCCCCACACGGGCGGGACCGACGCCCCGTACGGAGTGTTCGGACGGAAAGGCGCCCGCCCTCCGGACATAGTGCGGCCATGACACGCACCTCCTTCCGCACGCGGCCACGCACCCGCACGGGCACCCGCAGGGCGCTCCTCTGGGCCGCGCTGCTCGCCGTCACGCTTCAGACCACCGCCGCCGCACCCGCGTTCGCCGAAGGGCCGGGCGGGCACGGCCGACGCGACTGCGTGCGGACCGAGCGCCCGCTCGACGCGCAGGGGCGCCGGGTTCTGGAGATCACCCGCAAGGCGAAGAAGGACCTGCGGCTGAAGGCCGTGGAGCTGCGGGTGACGGTCGACGGCCGCGAGGTCGTCACCGACGCGCTCGGCGAGTCCATGACCGGCGTCCCGGCCGAGCCGGACATGCACTTCCGGGCGGGCTCGGTGGCCTTCGCCCACATCGGTACGGCCCTGCTCCAGCTGGTCCAGGAACGGAAGGTCGACCTCGACGACACCGTCGAGCGCTGGCTGCCCGACCTGCCCAAGGCGGACCGGATCACGCTGCGCATGCTGGCGACCAACACCAGCGGACTCCACGACTACGTCACCGACCCGGCGTTCGACGCCGAGCTGACGGCGCACCCCTTCCGCGCGTGGACGCCGAACCAGCTCCTCGCGTACCCGCTCCGGCACTCGTTCTGGTACGAGCCGGGCACCAGCTGGAGCTACTCGCACGCGAACTACGTGCTCCTGGTCAAGGCCCTGGAGAAGATCACCGGCGTTCCGATCGACCGGTTCGTCAGGGAGCGCGTCACGGGTCCGCTCGGAATGCGCGACACCCGCAGCAACCGCAGCCCCGACATCCCGCGCCCGGTCCTGCACGCCTTCCTCTCCGACCGCGGCCTCTACGAGGAGTCGACCTTCTGGAACCCGTCGTGGACCACCGCGCCGGGCGCCGTCATCACCACCCACATCTGTGACCTGGCCCGTTCCGCCGAAGCCATCGGGAGCGGCGAACTCCTCTCGCCCCGCGCCTACCGCACCTTCCTGAACCCCGGCACGGTCGGCCTCGGCGGCGGCACCCGCACGTGCCCCGCCTCGATCTGCCTGAAGCAGACCCCGGCCAAGCACTTCGGCCTCGGCGTCCTCGTCCTCAACGGCTGGGTGGTCCAGAACCCGTCGTTCTCCGGCTACGCGGCGATCCAGGCCTACCTGCCCTCGAAGCGCCTCGCCCTCGCGGTCTCGACCACGCAGACGGCGACGACTCCCGACGGGAACACGGCGCAGATCATCGCCGATCGCATCGCGGCCGAACTCGCCCCGGAAACGCCGCTGTCCGACCTCTGACGGGGGAGGGGCGTGGGCGTGGGCAGGGGCGCGGGCATGGGCGACGACGACGGCGACGAAGGCGACGGTCTGCGCCCGCCTGTGCCCCGCTCACACCCGGCCTGGGTCTGCGCCAGGCGCAGACTGTGCCAGGCCCGGCAGGCGCCCGGCCCGGCCGACGCCCAGGCGCCGGGACCCGATCGAGGGCCCCGGCGCAGGACTCACGCCCCCGCCGTCACCCGCCGCTGGTGGACCCGCAGGTGCAGCGTGGCCAGGTCGAGGAGGGGTGTCGCCACGCCGAGGGCGCGCGCCCGGGACGTGAGGTCGCCGAAGAGGTGCTCGACCTCGGTGGGGCGGCCGGCGACGAGGTCGCGGTAGAGCGACGGGACCATCGGCGAGCCGGGGACGGAGACGACGGCGAGGGTGGCCGCGCGTTCGGCCTCCGGCACGGGGTGGCCGGCCGCGGCGGCGACCGCGGAGGCCTCGTCGAGGACCGCGGGGCCGAGGGCGGGGCCGCCCGGGACGTCGTACACGTCGCCGACGGAGCCGCGCATCAGGCTGGTGACGGCGCCGAAGGTCGTGATGAACACCCACTTGTGCCACATCGCCGTGATGACCCGCTCCGGTACCGGCGCGTCGATCCCGGCCCCGTCGAGGACGGCCCGGATCTTCTCCACGCGCGGGGAGACCGTGCCGTCCTGCTCGCCGAACGCCAGGTGGGCGAGCGGGGCGAGCCGCCGGATGTCGCCGTCGTCGTCGAGGGTGGTGACGACCTTGGCGACGCCGCCGAGGACGGCCGACCCGCCGAAGCGGGCGTTGAGGGCGTCGATGTGGGCGAGGCCGTTGAGGAGGGGCACGACGGCCGTGTCCGGTCCGACGGCGGGGGCGATGTCCTCGATCGCGCGGTCGAGCCCGGTGGACTTCACCGAGAGCAGGACGAGGTCGTACGGGCCGTCCAGCTCGTCGGCCGTGACCAGGCGGGGCGTCAGCACCCACTCCTCGTCGCGGCCCACCACCCGCAGCCCGCGCGCGCGGAGCGCGGCCGCGCGGCCCGGCCGCACCAGGAAGGTGACGTCCTCTCCGGCGCGGGCGAGGAAGGCGCCGAAGTAGCCTCCGGTGGCGCCGGCGCCGACGACCAGGATCTTCATGACTGTGGACCTCTCGTGGGGCGCCCCGCGGGCGCGGTGGTGGTGATCAGGGGGTGGAGCAGCCGGTGCGGGCGGGCGAGTGCCGCCGTGACGGGGTCGGCGTCCGGGCCCGGCGGGGCGAGCCCGGGGCCGGGGGTGACCAGGACGTCCGTGACCGGGACGGCGCGGTCGCAGCCGGTGCAGCGGCCTTCGGGGGTGAGCGGGGCCTCGTCGGCGGCGTGCCGGAAGACGCGGCGCGGACCGCCGTCCGCCGCGTAGAACTCCTCGCCCCAGGCGGTGAGCGCGCGGACGGCGGGCCAGAGGGCGACGCCCTTGGGCGTGAGCGCGTACACCTCGCGGCGGCCGGTGCCCGGTTCGGGGCGGCGCTCCATGACGCCCGCCTCGGTGAGGGTGGTGAGCCGGTCGGTCAGGACGGCCCTGGGCACGGTCAGGTGCGCGGCGAACTCCCCGAACCGGCGCACCCCGTAGAAGGCGTCGCGCAGGATCAGCAGGGTCCAGCGCTCGCCGACGATCTCCATCGAGCGGGCGAGGGCGCAGGTCTGGCCGCGGTAGTCGCGCGGAAGCGTCATGGCCGGAGCCTAGCCCACAAGAGTTCGGTGACCGAACTGTTTTCACGAGAGCGAAACGGACGACTAGGCTCTCGCTCACCATGAACCAGCCCACGGAACCCAAGGCCGACAAGTCGGGAGTGCGCCGGCACAACCTGAGCCTCGTCCTGCGGACCGTCCACGAGGCCGGCGAGACGACCCGCGCGGCCGTCGCGGCCCGCGTCGGGCTCACCCGGCCCGCCGTCTCGTCCCTCGTCGAGCAGCTCCTCGACCTGGGCTTCCTCGTCGAGTCGGGGAAGACGTTCAGTGGGCAGGCGGGCCGGCCCGGCACCGTACTGAAGCCGGCCGACACGGGCTGCGCCGGACTCGGCGTCGAGATCAACGT
Organism: Streptomyces sp. LMG1-1-1.1; assembly: GCF_040815545.1. Lineage (NCBI taxonomy): Bacteria > Bacillati > Actinomycetota > Actinomycetes > Kitasatosporales > Streptomycetaceae > Streptomyces > Streptomyces sp. LMG1-1-1.1. The sequence goes on from NZ_JBFPNH010000001.1 coordinate 614,624, forward strand.
CGACTACGTCACCGTCTGCGTCGTCGACCTCACCGGCGCCGACCGCGTCCGCCGCACCGAACGCCTCGACAACCGCGCCGCCGCCGCCGACGTCCTCTCCCGCGCCGCCCGGATCGCCGCGGAGGTCCTCGACACGGCCGCGGGACTGCGGCTCGCCCCGGCGGGAGCCGGACTCGCGCTGCCGGGCCTCGTGTCCGGCGGCACCGTCCGGCAGGCCCCCAACCTCGGCTGGAACGAGGTCGCCGCCGAACGCCTCTTCGGCGACGCCCTCACCGCGCTCCGCCCCGCCACGAAGGGCCTCGCCCTCACCTCCGACAACGAGGCCAACATGGCGGCCCTCGCCGAGCTGCGGTTCGGCACGCACGGCGACCTCCGGACCTTCCTGCACCTGACGGGCGAGATCGGCGTCGGCGGCGCGATCGTCGTCCACGGCGAACTCCTGCGCGGCGCGCACGGGTTCGCCGGCGAGATCGGCCACCTGGTCGTCGACGCCGAAGGCCCCCGCTGCCGCTGCGGCTCCCGCGGCTGCCTGGAGCAGTACGCGGGCCAGGCCGCCCTCGTCGGTGCGGCCGGGGCGACCGGCGTCCCGGACCTCGTACGGCGCGCCGAGGCGGCGGACCCGCGCGCCCTCGCGGCCCTCGGCGCCGCGGGCCGCATGCTCGGGCGCGCCCTCTCCGGCGCCGTGAACCTCCTCGACCCCGAGGCCGTCGTCCTGGGCGGCATCTACCCGCAGTTGATGCCGTGGCTCGCGCCCGCCCTCGCGGACGAACTCTCCGCCCGCGTCGTCTCCGGCCTCTGGAACCCCGACGCCGGCCGTCTGCGCCCCGCCTCACCCGCCACCGACGCGTCGCGCGGCGCCGCCTCCCTCGTCCTCCACGACGTCCTCGCCGATCCCCTCGCCTACGCCCCGACGGCCGGCGACTGACCGCGCGGCGCGCCGACCGTACGGCCCCTCGCCGCACGACCGCGCCCTACGGGAGCCCCCGCCGACGGAGCCGACGACGACCCCGCCGGACGGGAGGCCCGCCGACCGAGGCGATGACGACTCTGCCGTACGGGAGCGCCGCCGACGGGGCCGACGACGGCACCGCCGTACGGAGAGCCCAGCGGGCCGAGCCCACGACGACCCCGCCTCCCGAGCACCCGGCCGACCGACCCGACGACGGCCCCGCGATACGGGATTTCCAGGGCCGCCCCGCCGCCGCTACGGAGCCGCCGCGCCCGGCGGTTCCACGAACGGTCTCGTCAGGTGCGCGGTCGCCAGGACCGCCCCGCGGGCAGCGGCCCGCGCGAGCCACTCCTCGCGGGAGGCCCGGGCGGTCGCGGGGTCCTGTTCGTGGGCGTAGGCCACGGCGGGGTCGGCGAGCTGGACGGCGTGGACGAGGAGGTCGCCGGTGACCAACACGTCCCGGCCGTCCGGCCGTTCGACGAGCACGGACTGATGGCCGGGGGTGTGCCCGGGCGTGGGCAGCAGGGTGACTCCCGGGCGCAGCCGCTGCTCTCCCTCGACCTCCCACAACAGCCCGGCGCCGCGCAGGGGTTCGACCACCCACGTCCACACCGGGTCCTCCCGGTCGAGCGCCGCGGTCTCCGCGCGCTGGACGACGTACCGGGCGCGCGGGAAGAACGGGAGGCGGTCGGCGCCGGCCGCCCAGCCGGTGTGGTCCTCGTGCAGGTGCGTCAGGACGACGGTGTGCACGTCGCCCCGGTCGATCCCGGCCTCCGCGAGCAGGCCCGGCAGCCGGCCGGGCACGGGACACCAGGGCGCCCCCGGTCCTTCGGCGGGGCCCACCCCGGCGTCGATCAGCGTCCAGCCCGCACCGTCCGGGTCGGCGACGGCGAAGCACCGGAAGTCCAGCCGCCACGCCCCCTCCGGCCCGAAGGCGCCCGGGTCGAGGGCGGCGGCCCGCTCCCAGTCCGCCGCGGCGGCCCCGGGGAACGCGTCACGCGCCGACTTGAAGAACGTCCCGGAGGCGTCGACCAGCGCGGTCACGGGATCCATCCGGGCGAGAGACGTACGGTCGGTCATGCCGCCGACTCTCCCACCACCAACGGGCGGTAGGCGAGGTTCCGCTCTCATCCGGCTCTCACGCGGGCCTTATCCCGTCATCACGCGACGCCCCTACCTTCGCGCTCATGTTCTTCACCTACCTCAGGCGCGAACTGCGCCGCCGCAGAAAGGCGGCGCTCGTCGTCGCCTCCGGGCTCGCACTCGGCATCGCGCTGGTCATCGTCGTCAACTCCGTCTCCTCCGGCATGAGCCGGGCGCAGGGCAAGGTCCTCGAGTCGCTCTACGGACTCGGCACGGACCTGACGGTGACCAAGGCCCAGGAGCGGCCGGAGAGCGGCGGGCAGGCCCAGCGCCCCCGGTTCGAGTTCCAGGGCAAGGAGGACGGGGCGGAGCAGAGCAGTGACCGGCTGATGGTCCAGGGCTTCCAGACCCTCGCGGACTCCACCGTCGCCACGGTGGCGAAGCAGCCGGGCGTCGAGCAGGCGGTGGGCGGCCTGAGCCTCGTCAACCTGAAGATCAACGGCGAGTTCAAGCGCGGTCAGGTACAGCGCGGCGAAGCACAGCGGGCCCAGCCCGGCGGCCCGGGCGGCGGGACCGGCGGATCGGGTCCCGGCGACACGGTCACCGGTGGCGGCGCGGCCTTCGACGTCGACTCCTTCACCCTCTACGGCACCGACGTCACCGCCCCCGGCCTCGGCCCCCTCACCACCTCCACGATCTCCCAGGGCCGCACCTTCAAGACCACCGAGACCGACGCGAAGGCCGTCGTCCTCGACAGTGCCTACGCCCAGCAGCAGGGGTTGGCCGTCGGCGGCCAACTCATTGTCAAAGGCGTGAAGTTCGCCATCATCGGCATCGCCACCGCCGACAGCGGCCAGTCCGCCGCCCAGGTCTACCTGCCCCTGAAGCAGGCGCAGACGCTCTCCGCCTCCGCCGCCAAGATCACCACGATCTACGTGAAGACGACCGACTCCACCCGGATCGACGCGGTCAAGACCGCCATCCAGAGGAACGTCTCCGGCACCACCGTCACCACCTCCGCCGACCTCGCCCAGACGGTCTCCGGCTCCCTCGACACCGCCGCCGACCTCGCGTCGAACGTCGGCAAGTGGCTGTCGTACGCGGTCCTGCTCGCCGCGGTCCTGGTCGCCGGGCTGCTCACCTCCGCCGCCGTCGGCCGCCGCGTCCGCGAGTTCGGCACGCTCAAGGCGCTCGGCTGGAAGAGCGGCCGGGTCACCCGCCAGGTCGTCGGCGAAGCCCTTGTGAACGGCATCATCGGCGGCACCCTCGGCATCGCGATCGGCCTGGCCGGCGCGTACGCCGTGACCGCCGCCGGCCCGACCCTCACCGCCGAACTCGGCACCGGCGCGGGCGGGTTCGGCGGCCGGGGCGGCGGCATGGCCTTCGGCGGTCCGGCCGGCGGAGCCCGCACGGCCGTCGGCAAGACCGTCGACATCGCGCTCACCGCCCCGGTGAGCGTCACCACCGTGGGCCTCGCCGTCCTCCTCGCCCTCGGTGGCGGCCTCGTCGCGGGAGCCTTCGGCGCCTGGCGCGCCTCGCGGCTGCGCCCCGCGGACGCCTTGCGCCGCGTCGAGTAGCAGAGCGCCCCGGGGCGCGTCCGGCCCCGAGCCGCCGGACGCGCCCGAACCCCCCTCACGCACCACAGGAGTCGCAGCATGTACGAACTCATCGGCGTCACCAAGCAGTACCGGCGGGGACAGACGAGAGTCGACGCCCTCGCCGGGATCGACCTCACCCTGGAGCAGGGGGACCGCCTGGTCATCCAGGGCCCCACCGGCGGCGGCAAGTCGACGCTCCTGCAGATGCTCGGCGGCCTCGACCGCCCCACCTCCGGCCGGGTGCTGCTCGACGGCACCGACCTGGCCGGGCTCTCCGAGCGCCGGCTGACCGCCGTGCGCGGCGAGAACATCGGCTTCGTCTTCCAGAGCTTCAACCTCATCCCCACCCTCACCGCCCAGGAGAACGTGGAGACCGCGCTCGTCCCGCTGGGCGTCAGGACCGCCGAGCGGCGGAGCCGGGCCGCCGAGGCGCTGGAGTCGGTGGGCCTCGGCGAATGCCTCGGACACCTGCCCTCCGAGCTCTCCGGCGGTCAGCAGCAGCGCGTGGCCATCGCCCGCGCGCTCGTGAAGCGCCCCAAGGTGCTGCTCGCCGACGAGCCCACCGGCAACCTCGACGAGTCGATGCGCGACGAGATCGTCGACCTGCTCGAAGGGCTGTGGAGGGAGCACGGCCTGACCTTCGTCATGGTCACCCACGACAGCGCCGTCGCCCGCCGGGCGCCCCGCCTGGCCACCCTGCGCAAGGGCCGGATCACCCTCAAGGAGAACCGCCCCTCGACCGTGCCAGGCTCCCCCGTGGGGTGAGACGGGGATCACTCCGCTCCCACCATGTTCGGCAATGCCGAACGTCGTTACGGTGGCGGCGACGCCACCGGGCCGGCACCGCGGGCCCGGTGGCACGAGCCGGCCATCACGAGTCAGGAGCCGCCATGTTCACCTTCACCTCTCAGGACGGCGTCGTCATCCACGTCCACACGTGGCTCCCCGAAGGGGAGGCGCGCGGCGTCGTCCAGATCGCGCACGGCATGGGCGAGCACGCCGCCCGCTACGCCCCGCTCGCCGGGCACCTCGCCGGGCTCGGCTTCGCCGTCTACGCCGCCGACCACCGCGGCCACGGCCTCTCCATGCACGCGGGCCCCGGCCACTTCGGCGAGAACGGCTGGAACCTCCTCGTCGAGGACATCGCCGCGCTCACCGGGATCGCCCGCGAGCGCCACCCCGGCGTCCCCGTCGTCCTCGTGGGTCACAGCATGGGCTCCTTCGCCGCCCAGCAGTACCTGCTGGACCACGCCTCCCTCGTCGACGGCGTCGCGCTCTCCGGCACCACGGCCCTCGACGGCCTCCTCGCCGGACTCGTGGACGCCGCCCGCCGGGCCGCGGAGGAAGGCGTCGAGGCCGGCGGAGTCTTCGACGCCTTCAACGCCGCCTTCGCGCCCCACCGCACGGAGGCGGACTGGCTCAGCCGCGACGAGCGGCAGGTCGACGCCTACCTCGCCGACCCGCTCTGCGGCTTCGGCGCCGACGACCGGGGGATGGCCGACATGGGGGCGGCGGCGGCCCGGCTCGCCGCCCCGCATGGCATCCCCGCGGACCTGCCGGTCTGCGTCCTCGTCGGCGACCACGACCCCCTCAACGCCCGCCTCACCCTCTCCGACCTGCTGGTCTCCCGGTACCGCCAGGCCGGCCTCACCGACCTGACGTACCGCGGCTACGAAGGCGCCCGCCACGAGATCCTCAACGAGACCAACCGGGACGAGGTCGTCGCCGACCTCACCGCCTGGATCGAGCGCGTGACGGGCTGAGCCCCCTACGCGGGCACGCCGTGCCCGCGCAGACAGGCGAGCGGGTTCACGTCCGAGCCGAAGTCACGCGGACCACGGCGACGACCACGCAGCAGGCGAGTGCGGCCCATTCCCGGGGCGGCAGGACCCGTGGCCAAGGCTTCACCGCGGGCCGTTGTCAGTGGGTGCCCCTACCGTTTTCCCCATGACGACGACGACCTATCTGGAGCTGTCGCAGGACGGCGGCGGTGCCCACAAGTTCTACGAAGTGACCGTCGACGACCTCACGGTGTCGGTCCGTTACGGCCGGATCGGAGCGGACGGGCAGACCCAGCGCTCCACCTTCCCGACCGCCGCGAAGGCCCAGGCCGCGGCGGCGAAGAAGATAGGGGAGAAGGTGCGCAAGGGGTACGCCCCGGCGGTCAGGGGGCAGCGCGCCGCGCGCGCCGTGACCCGCCGCGAGGTGACCTCCGCCCCCTCCACGGCCCGCGCCGTCGCCCCCGTCCTGTGGCGCTTCCGGACCGGTTCCGCGGCCTTCGGCATCCACGTCGACGAGGAGCGCTGCTGGGTCGGCAACCAGGCGGGGGACGTGTTCACCCTCGACCGCACCGGCGAGGTGCAGGCCCGCTTCAGCCTGCCGGACGGCGTCAAGTGCCTGGTCGCCGACGACTTCTGGATCTACGCGGGCTGTGACGACGGCAAGGTGTACGACCTGTCGTCCAAACTCCCCTTCGCCGCGTACGACATCGCCACCGACGTCGACATCTTCTGGCTCGACATCCACGAGGGCGTCCTGCACGTCGCCGACCGCTCCGGCCGGCTGACCGTCATCGACCACGAGGACGAGCACCAGTGGGCCCGCGGCGGCCTCGGCGAGCACGCCTGGATGGTCCGCGCCGACGGCGACGCCGTCTACTACGGGGACACCCGGGGCGTCGCCGCCCACGCCCCGGACGGCGGCGGCGAGCTGTGGCACACCGCGACCGAGGGCGGTGTCCTCTTCGGCTGGCAGGAGGACACGGCGGTCTACGCGGGCACGTCCCGCAAGAAGGTCCAGCGGCTCGCGAAGAAGGACGGGCGCGTGGAGGCGGTGTACTCCTGCGACAGCCCCGTGTACTCCTGCGCCACCTCGCCCGGCGGCCGGTTCGTCTTCGCCGCCGACTCGTCCTCCTCCGTCTACTGCTTCGCCGAGGACGGCACCCGGCTGTGGAAGCTCGGCACCGGCGGCGGGTCGGCGCTCTCCATGCAGTATCGCGACGAGCGGCTCTACCTGGTGACCACGGACGGCTCGCTGGTGTGCGTGGACGCGAGCGAGACGGCGATCGAGGCCGCCAAGGGCGGTACGGTCCCGGTCGCCCGGGACGTCAAACTGGCCGCCGCCCTGCCGGTGTACGAGCCGGCGACGACCGTCACCGCCGTGGCCACCGTCCACGACGCCCCGGCCGGCTCGGTCGTCGTGGAGTGCGTGACCGAGTCCGGCAGGACCCGTGTGCGGGTCGTCTCCGCGGGCTACGACTCCGAGTGGAACGTGCAGTTCCCGCGCGCCATCAGGCAACCGGGCGCGCGGTACGTGGTGGACGCCCTGCACCCCGCCGCCGGCGGCTTCTACCGCGTCCGCGGCGACATCCGGCGACTGCTGTGACGGGCGGTCAGGGCCCGGCGGACGGCGGCGGGGGCGTCTTCGAGGCGGCCACGGGGGACGGCCCGCCGCTGCCCGAGGCCGACGCCGAGCAGCGCTCGCGCGAGCTCCGCGCCGCCGTCGACGGGCTGCTCCAGATCAGAAGGCTGACGGGCCGCCGGGGCGGCGACCCGAAGGCCGCACCCGCCGAGTGGGAGCGCCGACAGCCGGTGCGCGCGGTCGCGCTTGCCCTGGAGAGCGGCGGGCTCGTCCCCTCGTCCGTCGACGGGTCCGGCGGCCGCGCCGGCACCGGGTACCGGGTCACCGCGGGGGAGCGGCCCGGCACGGCCGTGGTGGAGTGGCTCGGCCCGCCGGGCTCGGGCGCCGCCCAGGAGGAGGCGGCGGCACTCGGCGCGTGCGTACCGGCCCTGGCACGGCTCGGCTGGGAGGCCCTGCTCTACCGGGGGCCGCGCGGGCGCCGCTTCCTGGAGGTGGAGCCGATGGCGGGCTGACCCGGACGGCGGTGAACCGGGGCCGGGTCCGGGTCCGGGTCCGGCCGCGGGTCCCGCAGGGTCAGGCGATCGAGGCGGAGACGATCGCGGAGACCGCGATGTTGCAGGAAGCGGTCACCCACACCGCCGGGTGCGGCTCCGGGTCGACGAGGGTGGCGCCGAGCTTCCCCGGCGTGACCAGGTCCACGACCAGGAAGGCCACCGCCATCATCGCCAGGCCCAGCAGTCCGAACGCGGCCGTGGACACGAGCCCCTTGCCGAAGTCGTCGTACGTCGTCCAGATCGACGTGAACACGATCCCGCCGATGCCGAGGAGGGCCGAGCTCAACAGGATCGAGGCGTTGCGGTTGCGGTCCTCCCAGATCTGTCGCCCGAGCTTCCCGGGGGTCAGCAGGTCCACGAGCACGATGCCGAGGATCAGCAGGACCACGCCCAGGGCGCCGTAGGCGCCGGCCCGGCCGAGGCCGTTGACGATGTCGCTCATGGGGTGCCGGCTCCGAAAGGTCGCGATCACGGGGGATCGGTGGTCAAGGACCGGCAAAATGTAGCGCACGCGTCAACCGCGACCGCCGCCCGCCCGGTGATCGGGCGGACGGCGGACGGGCGGACGTCCTCGCGAGAGGCTCCGTGGGTCAGGCACCCGGCGGCAGGTTCTTGGCCCGCGAGCGCACCATGAACGCCGTGATCACCTCCACCGCGCCGACGGCGATGAGCCAGATGCCGCCGAGGAGCGTGAGGACCGCGACCGACTCCAGCGGCGACACGATCAGCACCACCCCGGCGAGCGCGCTGACGATGCCGAGGAAGATCTGCCAGCCGCGTGCCGGCATCGCCGGATCGGAGGCCGCCGCCACGGTCTGGGTGATGCCCCGGAAGAGCCAGCCGATCCCGATCCACAGGGCGAGCAGCACGGCCGACTGCGTCACGCCCTTGAAGCAGAACAGGCCCAGCAGGATCGAGAGCGCGCCGCTGATGAACGCCATGACCCGCAGTGCGGTGGTCGCGTGCGTCCCGAAGGCGGCCACCAGCTGCATCACGCCGCTGAGCAGCAGGTACAGACCGAACAGCACACCGGCCACGAAGAGGGAGGCGTCCGGCCACGCCAGGACCATGACGCCGAGGACCGCCGCGACGAGCCCGGCGATCAGCAACGTCTGCCACGCGATGCCGGCGAGCAGACCGAGGGGCCCGGGCGGCACGTCCTGATGCGGGGGTCGGTCATGAGTCTGTGTCATGGGACGGCACCGGTCCTTTCGTCGAGGACGGGAAGGGGGAGAAGGGGTGGGGGAAGCGAGGGGAGAGCGGACGCCGGTCGCGGGTTCAGCGCGCCGTGGCGTAGGAGCTCAGGAACAGCGCCTCGGCGATTGCCATGTGCTCGATCTCCGAGGGGTCCACGCTCTCGTTCGGCGCGTGGATGAGACAGCCCGGCTCCTCCACGCCGATCAGCGCGATCTCCGCGTCCGGGAAGTGCTCGGCCAGCACGTTGCACAGCGGGATCGACCCGCCCTGCCCGGACTGGACCATGTCCTTCCCGTACGCCTCGCGGAGCGCCGACCCGAGGGCGCGGTAGGCGGGACCGTCGGTGCGCGCGCGGAACGGCTGCCCGGCGCTCTCCGGCTCCACCTCCACCCGGGCGCCCCAGGGCGCCGCCGAGGTCAGATGGTCGGTGAGGGCGCGGCGGGCGTCGTCGGCGTCGATCCCGGGCGGCACCCGCAGGCTGACCCGGGCCCGTACCTTCGCCTGCACGGCCGCCGAAGAGCCCACCACCGGCGGGCAGTCGATGCCGAGCACGGTCACGGCGGGCCGGGCCCACAGCTCGTCGGCGACCGAGCCCGTACCGACGAGCGAGACGCCGTCGAGGACGCCCACGTCGGTGCGGAACTGCTCGGGCGGATAGTCCACGCCCTCCCAGACGCCGTCGCCGGCCAGCCCCTTGACCGCCGTGTTGCCGTGCTCGTCGCGCAGGCTGTCGAGGATCCGGACGAGCGCGGCGAGCGCGTCGGGCGCCGGCCCGCCGAACATGCCGGAGTGCATCTCGCCCTTGAGCGTGGAGACGGTGACGACGACGTTGGTGAGGCCGCGCAGCGAGGTGGTCGTGGTGGGCAGGCCCCGTGCGAAGTTGCCCGTGTCGCAGATCAGCAGGGTGTCGGCGGCGAAGAGTTCCGGCCGGAGCGGCACCAGCTGCTCCAGGCCGCCCGTGCCCTGCTCCTCCGAACCCTCGGCCACGAACTTGATGTTCACCGGGAACCCCCGGCCCTCCGGGCCGCCGAGCGCCCGCAACGCCGTCAGGTGCATGGCGATGTTGCCCTTGCAGTCGGCCGAGCCCCGCCCGTACCAGCGCCCGTCGCGCTCGGTGAGCTCGAACGGCGGCGTCCGCCAGGCGTCGTCGTCCAGCGGCGGCTGCACGTCGTAGTGGCAGTACAGCAGGACCGTGGGCGCCCCTTCGGGGCCCGGCGCGTGGCCGACGACCGCGTCCGTGCCGTCCGGGGTCGTCACCCGCCGCATGTCGCTCAGCCCGGCCTCGGTGAAGGCCCGTACGAGGAAGTCGGCGGTCTTCGCGCACTCCTCGGGCGGGAACTGGCGCGGGTCGGCGACCGAGCGCATCGACACCAGCTCCGCCAGGTCCTCCTTCGCCCGTGGCATCAGTGCCCGGACCTTCTCCCGCAGGGCTGCGGTCCCGGTGGCCTCGGCGGTCATGCGTACCCACTTCCCTCGGGGGTCGAAAGCCCACTCAGTCAAGCAACAGTGGGCAAGCACCGCAAAAGATGACTCAAGTGGACTATCCGGGACACCGTTCGAAGGGCGCCGGGGAGCGAGCGGGACGAGAGTGGACGCGTACGCCACCGCCTCCCGCACCTGGAGAACCTCATGGCCCACCTCAACCGACGCGACCTCGGGCTGCTCGTGCTGAGGGTCGGCACCGGCGCCGTACTTGCCGCGCACGGCACCCAGAAGCTCCTTGGCTGGTTCGGGGGCGGCGGCCTCGAAGGCACCACCAAGGCGATGGAGGCCATGGGCTTCAGCCCGGGCCGCGAGAGCGCCATCGCCGCGGGGCTCGGCGAGGCGGGCGGCGGCGTCCTGCTCGCCCTCGGCCTCGCCACCCCCGCCGCCGGCGCCGCCGCGGCCGGTGCCATGGCCGGAGCCGTCTCCGTGCACGCCCCGGCGGGCTTCTTCGCCGCGGCCGGCGGCTACGAGTACCCGGCGTTCCTCGGCTTCACCGCCGCCGCGATCGGCATCACCGGCGCCGGCCGCTACTCCCTCGACCACGCCACCGGGCACGTCCTCGACCGCCCCTGGGTGGTCGCCACCGCCTTCATCGGCACCGCCCTCGCCGCCGCCGCGGTGGTCGGCCGCCGCGCCGTGGAACAGGCGGACGAGGAAACCGACCCGGAGCCGGAGCCGGCGTAGCACCTGCCGGGAAGCCAGGGGACCCGTACGCGCCCACCGCGCGGGAGGGTTAGGCTCGCCGCAGAGGAAGGGACGGGCGCCGCGCATGAAGATCGATCTGACGGACACCGACTCCAGCAGGATCAACAAGGCGATCCTGAAGGGCCGCAGGGCCGTCGGCACCCCCGCCGTGGGCGCCGTGCTCACCCTCATCGTCGTCACCGACGAGGAGAACGCCTACGACGCGGTCAAGGCCGCCAACGACGCCTCACGGGAGCACCCCTCCCGCACCCTCGTCGTCATCAAGCGCCACAACCGGTCGCCCCGCGGCCGGCAGGAGACCCGGCTCGACGCCGAGGTCCGGCTCGGCACCGACGCCGGCTCGGGCGAGACGGTCCTGCTCCGGCTGCACGGCGAACTCGGCGCCCGCGCCGACTCCGTGGTCCTGCCGCTGCTCCTGCCGGACGCCCCGGTCGTCGTCTGGTGGCCCGTCGACGCCCCCGACGTCCCCTCCCTCGACCCCCTGGGATCACTCGCCCAGCGCCGCATCACCGACATGTACGCGGTCGAGGACCCCCTCGCCGCCCTGGAGACCCGCGCCGCCTCCTACGCCCCCGGCGACACGGACCTCGCCTGGACCCGGCTCACCCCGTGGCGCTCGATGCTGGCCGCGGCCCTCGACCAGGCACCGCTCTCCACCGTGACGTCCGCCGCCGTCGAGAGCGAGGCGGAGAACCCCAGCGCCGAACTCCTCGCCCGCTGGTTCGAGGTCCGCCTCGGCGTCCCCGTCGACCGGGTCGTCACCGACGGCCCCGTCGTCACCGCCGTACGCATGGACACCGCGGACGGCGAGATCCGCATCGACCGGCCCGAGGGCCCCGTGGCCAGGCTCGCGATCCCGGGCCAGCCCAGCCGCGTCCTCGCCCTCAAGGTCCGCACCACCGCCGAACTCATCGCCGAGGAACTCCGCCGCCTCGACCCCGACGAGGCCTACGAGGCCGCCCTGCGCGGCCGCGCCTGACAGCCGGGTACGGGGGCGCCCCTTCCGCGGCCGGCCCCTACCCGCGCAGCCGTCCCGGCAGCCAGCGCAGCTGCACCGCCTCCTGGACGGGGCCGCCGCCCTCGTGGTCGTTGAAGTCGTAGACCTCGATGGCCTTGTCCTCCTGGGCGTACGCGTTGAACGCGGCGAACACGGTGGACGGCGGGCACGTCTGGTCCTCGAGAGCCGTCGAGAACAGGGCGGGGGCCGTGGCCCGGGCCGCGAAGTGGACCCCGTCGAAGTAGGCCAGCGTGTCCCGCACCTGCCGCACACGACCCCGGTGGGTCTTGAGGTAGTTGCCGATCTCGCGGTACGGGTTGCGGTCCGTGACGGTGAGCGCCCGCGGGAAGTCGCACAGGAACGGCACGTCGGGCGCCACCGCGACCAGATCGCGGACCAGACCCGCCACGGCGAGGGCGATCCCGCCGCCCTGGCTTCCGCCCGTCACCGCCGTGCGCCCCGCGTCCACCAGGGGGTGCGCACGCGCCGCCTCCACGGCACGGACGGCGTCCGTGAAGAGCCGCCGGTAGTAGTAGGTGTACGGGTCCTCGACGCCCTTCGTCATGAAACCGGGGAACGACGGCGCGCTGCCGACCGGGTCGGCCGTGTCTCCACCGGCCCAGGTGCTGCCCTGACCGCGCGTGTCCATCACGAAGTGCGCGAACCCGGCCGACGCCCACAGCAGATGCGTGTGCGGCAGACCGCGCCCACCGCCGTACCCGAGGAACTCCACCACGACCGGCAGCGGTTCGGTGGTCCCCGCGGGCAGGACGAACCAGCCCTTCACCGGCTGCCCGTCGAAGCCGTTGAACGTCACGTCGAAGGTCTCGACCGTGGCCAGCCCCGTGACGACCGGCTCGAAGCGCGCCTCCAGATCGTGCGCGCGTGCTTCGTCGAGGGTCTTCGCCCAGAAGACGTCGAAGTCCTCCGGCTCCACAGACGTGCTGCGGTGGGTGCGGAGTTGATCGAGGGGCAGGTCGAACTGCGTCATGTGAACCGCCTGGTGAGTAAGGGTCGCGTTCGGAATCTCGACCGGTCACCACCGGCCCTGCCCACCCTAGCCGCGCACCCGCCCGATTCATATACGTGAATCGCACCCCGCCCGGCGCCGGCCCCGACTCGGCTGTCTCACCCTGTCCCGTCCGGCCCCGTACGAACCCGTCCGGGCGCGTCCGGACAGACACTCCGCGCCGTCGGTGTCACGAGAACACCCCCGGGACCGATCGCGTGACATCCTCGGACGAACCGCCCACACCGCAGGCAGTCGTGGGCCATCCTCGTGCTGCGCGGAGGGACTCCATGCTCATCAGCCACGCCGTGGGGACGGACGTCCTCCACGTGACCCTCCACCACGACCTGGACGTCACCAACAGGGCCGCCGCCGCCCTCCAGATCCAGGCGCTCGTCCAAGCGCACCGGCCCGCGCGGGTCGTCATCGAGCTCCCGGTCGCCGACCCCACGCCCGCCACCCTCAGCGCCCTCGCCCGCGCCCACCGCATGTGCGCGAGCCTCGGCATCACCCTCTCCCTGGGCGGCGCCAGCCCCCGCACCCACCGCCTCCTGGACGCGAACAGCGCCTGAACCCGGGGCGGGACGTGCGCGTTCCCGCCGGCGCGCCGAGCACCGGAGCCCTGCGCGCGCCCCGCGCGGGGGTCCGCTCAGCCCGGCGACCCGAGCGCGATCCGCCGTGCGGGCCCGCTCGCCCCAGCCCCCGACCTCGGCCCCCTCTTGCTGGACCTATCGAATCTCGATAGATTCCCATCGTGAATCGATGGAAGGCTGGGTCATGGGAAAGCTGACAGTGCGCGCGCTGCGCGCCGTGCTCGCGGTGGTGCTCACCGGCACGGTGGGGGTGCAGGTGTTGATGGTGTGGGCGTTGGCGACGGATCCGGAGGACGGGTCGCTGCCGCTGACGCCGCTGCGGCTGGTCACGATCCTGGGTATGGGGTCGGCGCAGGTCGCGTTGGTGTGCGTGTGGCGGCTGGTGACGATGGTCCGGCGCGGGACGGTGTTCTCGCACGCCGCGTTTCGGTACGTGGACGGGGTGATCGGTTCGATCGTGGCGGCCGCCCTCGTGTGGTTCGCGGTGACGGCGATCAACGCGCCGGGGCAGCGGGAGGATCCGGGCGTGACGGTGATCATGGCCGGGGTGGGGCTGGCGATCCTGGGCGTCGCGCTGATCGTGCTCGTGCTGCGGATGCTGTTGACCCAGGCCGTCGCGCGTGACGTCGAAGCGTCGCGGATGCGGGCCGAGTTGGACGAGGTGATCTGATGCCGATCGCCGTCGACATCGACGTGATGCTGGCCCGGCGGAAGATGTCCGTCGGCGACCTCGCGGACCGGGTCGGCATCACCCCCGCCAATCTGGCGGTCCTGAAGAACGGCCGCGCGAAGGCAGTGCGCTTCGCGACGCTCGCCGCGCTCTGCGAGGTGCTCGAATGCCAGCCGGGCGACCTGCTGCGCTGGGAGGCCGAGGACGTGGCGGAGGCGGAGGATGTGACCGAGGCCGAGGTCGAGGCCGAGGCGGAGGACGTGGCCGGCGTGGAGGGCGTGGCCGGAGACCCGGCGAAGGCGTGAGGTCCGCTTCGTGCGGGGCCGGCCGGGACCGTGCCCCTCGACGCCCTGGAGCCTGCTGAGCGGATGCGACGCGAGGGGCCGGTGTCGGCGTCGCAAGCTGACGACCTGCTGGTCCGTCCGGCGGCAGCGGGCCCGGTCCTTCGGGCATCCGGAGCTATGCCAGGGCGAAGTAGCGCAGCCACAGGTAGAGGGCCGAGACGGCGACGGTGACGGCGGTGACGACGAGGCCGTATGTGGTGAAGTGCCAGAAGCTGATGGGCCGGCGGTTGCGTTCGGCGATGCCGAGGACGACGACGTTGGCGGAGGCTCCGATGGCGGTGGCGTTGCCGCCGAGGTCGGCGCCGAGGGCGAGGGCCCACCACATGACGTGGTCGGGGTCGCCTCCCATGTCGGTGACGAGTTGGCCGGTCATGGGGGCCATGGTGGCGACGTAGGGGATGTTGTCGACTATGCCCGAGAGCACGGCCGAGCCGCCCAGCAGCAGCATGGAGCCGCCGAGTTCGTCGCCGCCGATGGTGTCCGCGAGGGCGCCGGCGAGGTCCCCGATGACGCCGGTCTCGATGAGCGCGCCGACCATGATGAACAGGCCGGCGAAGAAGGCGAGGGTGCCCAGCTACCTGCGAGCCGGGGACGGCGTACGGAACGCCGTCGGTGTCCAGGACCAGCAGCGCCGGCAGGTTCTGCTCGGCCAGCAGTCGGACGGCGTCCACGGCGCCGTCATCGGTGGACACGTGCGGGTAGGGCTCTGGCAGGTCACGGGCGGACACGGCTCTCCTTCTGGTCGGCGGGACTGTTCGGATGGGGGACGGCGGCGCTCGCGGGCGCCGCCTCGCCCGGGATGCCGGCCAGGCCGGCGACCTGGAACAGCCGGGCGATCGGTACGTCGCTGCTGCTGTGGGCGATGATGGAGAAGGCGATGCAGACGGCGATCAGGGTGTACGCCTGCTCGCCTTGCGGGATGCCGGCCTGGAGGACGACGAGCAGCCCGTAGACGACCGATGCGAAGCCCTTGGGGCCGAACCAGGCGGCGACCAGCTTCTCGCGCCGCCCGATCCGCGCAGCAGCGGCTGGAGCTTCGGTTCGGCGCCCAGCAAGCGCAGCCGCACCAGCGCCGCGACCCCGAGCGGCAGCGCGATTCCGAAGACCAGCCCCAGGACGAGCTCCAGGGCGATGGTGCCCGCGGACGCGTGGGCGAGTCTGGCGGCAGTCGGGCCGTCCGGACGTTGCCGGACTTCGGCATGGACGCGCTGGGTGGTGCCGGATTCGGGGGCGGGCACCGCTGACAGAGCCGGAACCTGCCGCCCGGCGTGCGTTAAAGCAGCGTAAAGATTGCCGGTGGCGGGCAATGTGGAGGACCTTGCCGCGCTGGCACGATCCCGGTGTCCGGCGGAAACGCACGCTCAGCGGGGGGGTGCTCATGGGCTTGTTCCTGGGTCTCGGCATCGGGGGAATCGTCCTGCTGGGGTGCTCGCTGGCGTTCGACGGGGTGCTCGAAGGTGTCTTCGACGGCGCCCTGGACGGACTGTTCGACGGGTGGCTGTCGCTTCCGGTGGTCGCGGGCTTCGTTTCGATGCTCGGTTTCACGGGGGCGATCGTGCTCGGGTCCACGGGGCTCGGGCAGGGAGCGGCAGCTGCCACGGGGGCCGTCGCCGGGGCGGGGGCGGGCTGGCTGACGTACCGGTTCGGCCGGGCCCTCGCCCGGGACGGAAGCGCCACCGCGCCTCGCCAGGCCGACCTCATCGGCTCCGCCGGGACCGTCGTCACCGCCATCCCGGCCGCAGGCTACGGCGAGGTCCTGCTGCGGTCGGGCGGCCAGCCGGTCAAGTGCGCGGCCACAGCCGACGGCCCGATGCCCCTGGGCACGGAGGTGTGGGTGACGGCGGCGCCGTCGTCCACCTCGGTCAGTGTCCGCGCCGTCGAGCGCTGACCCGGTCGTCCACCCATTCATTCACCACCGATCTGCCCCTATGACAGCGGGCAGGGGGGATTGCTCATGAGTCCAGTCGTCACCGCGGTCGTGGGAGTGGTCGTACTCCTCGTCCTGCTCGCCCTCGTCGTCGTCACCCGCTACAAGGTCGCCGGACCCAGCGAGGCGTTCATCATCACGGGCCGGCGCGGCAAGAAGTCCACGGATCCCGACACCGGGCAGGTGTTCACCGACAACAGCGGCCAGAAGGTCGTGGTCGGCGGCGGTGTCTTCGTCGTCCCGTTCGTCCAGCAGCGCTACACCCTCGACCTGTCGAGCCGTCACATCCCGATCGCCGTACGGGGCGCGGTCACGCTGCGGGGCATCAAGGCGAACCTGGAAGGCGTGGCGATCGTCAAGGTCGGCGGCAACGAGGACGCCATCCGCGCCGCCGCGCAGCGCTTCCTCCAGCAGCAGGACGGCATCGTCGGCTTCACCCAGGAAGTGCTCTCGGGCGCCCTGCGCGCCATCGTCGGCCGGATGTCGGTCGAGGACATCATCCGCGACCGGGCCGCGTTCGCCGGCCAGGTCGCCGAGGAGGCCGAGGCCAGCCTGTCCGGCCAGGGCCTGGTCCTGGACGCCTTTCAGATCCAGGACATCACCACCGAGGGCTCCTACCTGGAGGACCTCGGCCGCCCGGAGGCCGCCCGCGCCAGGCAGGAGGCCGACATCGCGGAGGCCAACGCCCGCCAGGCCGCCGAACAGGCCCGGCTGAAGGCCGAGGAGGAGATCGCCGTCGCGCAGCGCACGCTGTATCTGCGGCAGTCCGAGATCAAGGCCGAAACCGACGCCGCCGCCGCCCAGGCGAACGCCGCCGGCCCGCTGGCCGAGGCGGACCGCCAGCAGCAGATCCTCGCCGAGCAGGAGAAGGTGGCCGAGCGTCAGGCCGCGCTGACCGACCGCCAGCTCGACACCCAGGTCCGCAAGCCGGCCGACGCCAAGCGGTACGAAGCGGAGCAGCAGGCGGAGGCCCTCCGGGTGGCCCGGGTCAAGCAGGCCGAGGCCGAGCGCCTGGCCGCTATCGCCGCCGCGCAGGCCGAGGCCGAGCGGGCCCGGCTGACCGGTGAGGGCGAGAAGCAGCGCCGCTCCGCCCTCGCGGAAGCCGAGGCGATCGAGGGTGCCAAGCGCGGCGAGGCCGAGCGTGCCCGCCGCGCGGCCATCGCCGACGCCGTCCGGATGGAGGGCGACGCCGAAGCCGCCGCCATCGCCGCCAAGGGCTCGGCCGAGGCCGAGGCGATGCAGAAGAAGGCCGACGCCTTCGAGAGCTACGGCGACGCCGCGATGATCCAGATGCTCGTGGAGGTCCTCCCGCAGGTGGTCGCCAAGGCCGCCGAACCGCTGAGCGCCATCGACAAGATGACCGTCATCTCCACCGACGGCGCGAGCAAGCTGTCCCGTACCGTCGCGGACAACGTCGCCCAGGGCATGGAACTCCTCGGCTCCACCACCGGCGTCGACCTCACCCAGCTGCTCAAGGGCCTCACCACGTCCAAGTCGGGGACGACGACAGAGCCCGTCCCGGCCAACGGCAGGATCGCCCTCACCGACTGACGCCCTGCGACGTCCGCGTGTTCGGTGCGGCACGGACCGGCGAGCTGACGTAAGGGTTTCGTCATCGGGCCGGGGCTGTCGGGTGAGGGCCCGATCGCCTTGGATGGCGGATGAAGATGATGGTGAAGAGCGGGCTTGGAAGGGGGCGTCGTGGGGCGCGTCGGGAGGAAGCAGTGGTGGGCCGCGGCCGTCGTGGCGGGTCTGGCGGTGGTGGCGGCCGGACTGGTGTGGTTCAAGCCGTGGGCGTTGTGGGTGGACGAGACGGTGAACGAGGCGCTGCCTTTCGCCAACCCGGCCTCGCATGCTCCCGCGCCGGGTGTGCCGGAGTCCGCGGCGACCGCTCCCTCTCCGGCGGGGCCGGTCACGGTCGCGCAGGGCACCTTCATCAGCCACGAGCACACCACGACCGGCGCGGTGAAGATCATCCGGCTCGCGGACGGCACCCACACGCTCCGCCTCGAAGGCCTGGACACGAGCAGCGGCCCTGACGTGCGTGTCTGGTTGAGTGACGCACCCGTCAAGGAGGGCAAAGCGGGCTGGGGCCTCTTCGACGACGGACAGTACGTCAACCTCGCCAAGCTGAAAGGCAACAGGGGCGACCAGAACTACCCGCTGCCCGCCGACCTCGACTGGTCGAAGTACTCGAGCGTCAGCATCTGGTGCGACCGGTTCGACGTCTCCTTCGGCGCCGCTGAGCTCGCCCGCACCTGACCCGCGGACAGCCGCACGGCGTCGACACCGCCCGAGGGGATTCGGGCTGGCGTGTCACGGGAGGTCTCCGGCGTCGATGCGGCATGTTCTCCTCAGCAGGTGATCTCTGGTGAGTCCCGGTATACGGGCGTCTGTGGAGGTGTCGCGTGGATGCGGACGGCAGCGGGCCGGGCGGCTCCGAGGACGCTCCACGGCCCTCGCCCGAGGAACAGAGCACGCCGGGGCGGCCCCCTTCCCGGGAGGCAGGTCGACCGGCTGTACCTGTACCCGACGGGTCCTCCCGTCCCGGACCGGGGGCGGGCCCTTCCAGGCCGACACCGTCGACACGAATCCGAGCGGCCCTGGCATCCGTACCGACGGCCGGGCCGCCACCGGGCCCGGCCCGTCCCGAGTTCTGGCGCAGCCCCCTGCGGGGTCCGTGGCTGACAGCGGTGTTGGGGCTGGTCCTGCTGGTCGGCATCACCGTTCTGATCGTGACGGGCCTGCTGTCGTACGCCGCGTACAACCCGGATCTGGCCGTGGCGAACGACCAGACGCCGGACAAGGGATGGCTCGGCTTCTACCTCTTCTCCTGGCCGACGTCCCCGTACTGGCTCTACCGGGTCACCCAGGGGGTCCACGTCACGCTCGGGATCGTGCTGGTGCCGGTGCTCCTCGCGAAGCTCTGGTCGGTGATCCCGAAGCTGTTCGAGTGGCCTCCGGTGCGGTCGGTCGCCCACGGCATCGAGCGGCTGTCCCTGCTCCTGCTGGTGGGGGGAGCGGGGTTCGAGTTCGCCACCGGCATCCTCAACGTGCAGCTGCACTACATCTTCCCGGGCTCCTTCTACACGCTGCACTTCTACGGTGCCTGGGTGTTCACCGGTGCCTTCGTGGTCCACGTGGTCTTCCGGTTGCCGAAGGCCCTGCGCGCGGTCAGGACCCGGCTGGGGGAGCCCGCGGCCGGTACGGAGGAGGCGGCCGGGCTGGTCTCCCCGCGCCCGGCGGCGCCGACGATCTCCCGCCGGGGTGCGCTGGGCATGGTCGGGCTCGGGTCACTGGCCCTGTTCGTGGTCACCGCCGGACAGAGCGTGGGCGGCTGGTTCCGGCAGACGGCGCTGCTCGCCCCGCACGGTCAGGACCCGGGCCCCGGACCGAACGGCTTCCAGATCAACAAGACCGCCGCCTCGGTCGGCATCCGGCCCAGCGACATCGGCCCCGCCTGGCGGCTGACCGTACGCGGCGCCGGCCGACAGGTCGACCTGACCTACGACCAACTGCTGGCCCTGCCCCAGAGCAAGTCCTCCCTGCCCATCGCCTGCGTGGAAGGCTGGTCGACCCCCGACCAGCACTGGACCGGAGTCCGACTCACCGAACTGGCCGCTCTCGTCGGCCTCGGCACCAGCACCCCGCGCGTGCTGGTGGAGTCCGTACAACGCGGCGGTTCGTTCAGCGCCGTCGTCCTGCGCGACAACCAGGCCCGTGACGCCCGCTCGCTCCTCGCCGTGCGCGTCAACGGGGCCGCCCTCTCCCACGACCACGGCTACCCGGCCCGCGTGATCGTTCCCGGCGCCCCTGGCGTCCACAACACCAAATGGGTCACCCGCCTCACCTTCGGGGAGCCGGCATGAGGCCCCGCCCCCCACACGCGGGCACGAACACCTTCCGCCGCCGCTACGGCGCCTCCCCGCTCCACCTACTCCTGGTCCTCGCCTCCTTCGCTCTCGCCGGCTACGCGGGCGTGAGACTCCTCGACGGAGACACCGTCGGCGTGGCCCTCTGGTTCGTCGGCGCCGCACTCCTGCACGACCTCGTGCTGCTCCCCCTGTACTCGGTGACCGACCGGGCGGCCCAGGCACTCTTCGGACCCACCCCGGACGCGGGCGGCCCCGCGCCACGGGTGAGCGTCAACCACATCCGCGTGCCAGGCTTCGTCTCCGCCGTCCTGCTCCTCGTCTGGTGGCCGCTGATCTTCCGCCAAGTGGATCACTTCACCGCCTCCACCGCCCTCCCCGCGGACGTGTTCCTCGCCCGCTGGCTACTCATCACCGCCGCCCTCTTCGCGACCTCGGCCGCCGTCCTTCTCCTCCGCATGTGGCGTGGCACGAGGGAGAACAGACGGACCGCCCGGACTCAGACACGTGCCGGCAGGGCGACGGACTGACGGGCCCAGAGGCGGCCCCCGTTCTGCGCCGCACTCCGCCGGACGGTGCTGGTGCGGGAAGGTCCTCCGCGCGGTCGCACCCCCGGCGGGGCACGCCGGCGGGGGTGCGCATCGCGATGACGACCGCGGGGTCGCGCGGCTACGGCGCGCCGTACAAGGGTCTGGGTGCCGGTCTCGCCGCCGCCAAGCTCGTACGCCTCGTGGCGAGGGCCCGCAGCGCGGTCGACGAGATGACGGCGGCACTCGTGCGAGCGGCGCGCGAGGGCGGGGGTGCTCCTCGTCGGCGGGGCGCTCGGCCCGCTCGGCTACGCCCTCGTCGACGGTCTGGCGGTGCCCGCTCTGGGACTCCACCTCCAGCCGATCCACAGACTGGAGACATCCCCGCTCCGGCACTCGGGACCAGGCCCCCGGGCGCGGCGGGGAACCGGCTGAGCGGACGGGACGTCATGACGTCGGTGGAGCCGCACTTCTGCGACGGCGTGCGGTCTGCCGCGGCGGTACGGGCTTGTGGCGGCGGGCCGGTCCCGGCGTCGGGCGCGGCGGGTGTTCCGCGGCTACGGCGGACTCGTGGTCTCGTGGCCCCGGGACAGGCCCGTCGGGCTGGAGGTGTCGGGGTACGGGTGGCCGCACGAGGCCAATGCAGTTGCCTTTGTGCCGGGAAGATCGTTGCCCCGCGTGTGACGGGGTGGGACGCGGGCCGGCGGGTGCGGATCGGGATCCTGACGAAGGTGTTCACCGCCGAGCTGGTGGACGCGGCGATAACCAAGCACGACCGTGGCGAGCGGCGCCGCCGCCTCCTGTCGGCGAGGCTGGTCGTGTACTTCGTCCTGGCCCTGTGCCTGTTCGCCCGGGAGTCGTACGAGGAGGTGCTGCGGGTGCTGACCAGCGGCATCCCGGGCAGCCGGGCCCTCGCGCGGGTGAACCGGTCGTCATTGTGCCGGGCCCGCGCCCGCCTCGGCGAGGACGTGCTGGAGACCGTGTTCCGCCAAGTGGCCGGCCCGCTCGCCACCCCGGCCACGCCCGGCGCATGGTGGCGAGAACTGCGGCTCCTTGCCCTGGACGGCACCCAGTTCGATCTCCCGGATTCGACGAGCAACGGCGACACCTTCGACGGCCCCTCCACCACCGGCGGCGTCCCCTTCGGATTCCCCCAGGTCAGGGCGGTGGTCCTCGCCGAGATCGGAACGCACGGAGTCCTCGATGCCCGCCTCGGCGGCTACCGCGACGGAGAACGTAGCCTCGCCTACCCGCTGGCCGGCTCCACCGGCCCCGGCGACCTGGTCATCGCCGACCGCGGCTCCAGGCGGGCCGATCAGGTCACGGACACCGGAGGGCGTCCGGCAGGAACTGTGGGCCTACCTCGCGGTCCACCACGCCATCCGCCAGTTCGCCCACACAGCCGCACTTACCCGACCGGCCGTGGACACCGACCGTGTCTCCTACCTGAAGTGCGTCCGCATCATCCCTTCCCAGCTCGGAGCGACCGCCACCAAGCTCACCCGCTCCTTCGCCGAGGCCGGGCGGGAGGCACGCGCACGCCTCCTCCCGGCCCGGCGCGGCCGGGACTGCCCACGCGCGATCAAGAAGCCGAGCCGCTGGCCCGTCCTGAGGACCCGCGCCAGGCGCGGCACCGTCCAGCCCGGCCGCTGGGCGCACAACCAGACCACGAAGCCGAAGAGCAACCGCCGAGCCGGAAGACCGGTACTCAGGGGAACCCGAGCCTCGTCACCGCCTAAGGAGTAGGTGACGAGGGACCGAGAATGACGATCGGCTCCTCGGCTCGGGCCCGGGCGAGAGCAGTGGCGGCCTCTACCTCGTCGCGGGTCCCACGACGGCGCCAAGGGCCGCAGCGCGTCGGGGCTGCGGGCTCAGGTCAGCCGAGCCAGTCTCGGAATCGGGCGTGGGATGGTCCGCATGTGCCGTCGGCCAAGGCGTCCTCGTAAGCCTGCCTGGCTGCGGCTTCCCTCTCTTCCGCCGAAGTGCCGGCGGACGTGAGGGACCCTGAGCCGACTGCGTAGGTCGCGCATCGTGGATCGACCGGCTGAACGGCGTACCACCCGAAGGCGACGACGGCGGCCAGCGTGGCCAGGGTGATGAAGCGGCGTCTGGGTGTGTGGAAGAACGGGTTGATCACCTATGGATGGTACGGAGCGTGTCTGACCTGCCGGCCCGCGCCCTACTCCGTCACAGACAGGGCGACGATCCCCCGCAACTCAAAGGCAACTGCATTGGCCGCACGAGGCCCCCGGCGGACGGCTGCCCGGAGAGCTGGGGGACTGCCTCGCCGCCGGGCTCCTGCCGGTCTTCGTCGGCTGGGCAGCGCTACCGTGCCCGACCCCGAGCGGTGAGCCGCGCGATCGTCATCGCCCTGGGGGCCGCGAAGGTGCGCGGGATCGTTCAGCACGGCTGGGCGGCGGGCCGTGACGCCCGGGGTGACGACGTCCTGACCGTCGGCGAGGTGCCGCACTTCTTGCTGCTTTCCCGGGCGGCTGTCGTCGTCCACCACGCGGGGGCGGGCACGACCGGTGCCGTCCTGCGGGCCGAGGTGCCCACCGTCCCGGTGCCGGTGCCGGTGCCGGTGCCGGTGCCGGTGCCGTTCGACGCGGCGTTCCGGGCCTCCCGGCTGACCGCGCTGGGCACCTCGCCCGGGGCGGTGCCGCTGCGCCGGCTGACCGCCGGGTCCCTGGCCGACGACCTGCGCCGGGCGACGCTGGACGGCTCGCACGCCGCCCGCGCCCGCGCGCCGGCCGACGGCCTCGCCGCGGAGGACGGCGTCGCACCGGTGTCGGCCGCGCTCGCCCGTCTGTCGCCGGCTGACCGGGGGCCGATGGTGGACCGCGGCGCCGCCGTGCCGGTGCGTGCGGACACCGAGACGGGGTAGGCGCACCATCCGGAACGACTCGGAGTCGTACGCGCGCGGAAGGAGACGCCATGTCCATGGAGTCCGGATCCAGGCGGGCGTCACCGGGCGGCGACGGCGAGGCCGGGTTCCGGCTGTTGCTGGTGCGCCACGCGAAGGCCGTGCGCAAGGACCGGCGGGTCGACGACATCGACCGCGAGCTGAGCAAGCGGGGCAGGCGTGACGCGCACCGGACCGGCCAGTGGCTCGCGGACTCCGGTCCCAGGGCCGACTTCGTGCTGTGCTCCCCGTCGCGCAGGACCCGCCAGACGTGGCGGCTCGCGGCCTCCGCGCTGGACGACCCGCCGCCCGTCGTCTACGACGAGCGCCTCTACAACATGCCGCCGAGCAAGCTGGTCTCCGTACTGGCGGAGCGGGGTCCGGGCCTTCGTGCCGTGGTCCTCGTCGGCCACAACCCGGGGATCCACGAGCTGGCCGCCGGACTGTGCGGGAGCGGCCCTCCGAAGCTGCTGAAGCGGGTGAGGGCGGGCTTCCCGACCTCGGGAGTGGTGGTGATCGAGGTGCCCGAGGGCTGGGAGCGGCTGGCCCCCGGCAGTGGAAGGGTGATCGCCTGCTGGTCACCGGCCGACTGATCCCGTCGGCCCGGACGGAGAGTCCGGCCGGTTCCGCCGGCGGGTGGGCGGTGCCGTGGTGGGCAGGAGCCCAGCCTGTGCGGTGCCGTGAGGCCGTGCTGTGGCGGGCTCCCGCACACGAGAAGGAGGGTGCGGAACGATGACCGGTGACGGCGCGTACGAGCGCGACCGCGCGTACATCACGACCCGGATCACGGCTGACGGACGGGACGGTTTTCCGGTGGAGCCCGGGCGGTACCGCCTGATCATCGCCCGGGCCTGCCCGTGGGCGAACCGGAGCGCGATCGTGCGGCGTCTGATGGGACTGGAGGGCGTGCTCCCGATGGGGATCGCCGGCCCTCTGCACGACGAGCGGAGCTGGTGCTTCCACCTCGACGCCGGGGGCCGGGATCCGGTCCTCGGGATCGAGTGGCTGAGGGAGGCGTACGAGGCGCGCGAACCCGGCTACCCGAAGGGCATCACCGTGCCCGCGATCGTCGACGTCCCGACCGGCCGGGTGGTGACCAACGACTTCGAGCGGATCACGCTCGACCTGGGCGGCGAGTGGACGGCTCATCAGCGGGACGGGGCCCCGGAGCTGTATCCGGAGAGGTGGCGCGACGAGATCGACGACGTGGCCGACAAGGTGTACCGGGACGTCAACAACGGCGTCTACCAGTGCGGCTTCGCCGGTGACCAGGCGGCGTACGACCAGGCGTACCGAAGGCTGTGGGAACGGCTGGACTGGCTGGAGGAGCGGCTCGGACGCCGGCGCTATCTGGTCGGCGACACCCTCACCGAGGCCGACGTCCGCCTGTTCCCGACCCTCGTGCGCTTCGACGCCGTCTACCACGGCCACTTCAAGTGCAACCGGCAGAAACTGAGCGAACTGCCGGCCCTCTGGGCCTACGCGCGGGACCTGTTCCAGACGCCCGGCTTCGGGGACACGATCGACTTCGCGCAGATCAAGGCGCATTACTACGTCGTCCATCACGACATCAATCCGACCGGGATCGTCCCCCGGGGCCCGGACGTCCGCGGATGGCTCGCGCCGCACTACCGGGAGGAACTCGGCGGCCGGCCCTTCGGCGACGGCACCCCGCCCGGGCCGCCGCCCCCGGCCGAGCGCGTGGCGCCGCTCGGCTCGGAATTCGATACGGATTCCCATGTTTGAATGCGCGCAGATGGCGTAGAAGAAAGTGCAGAAGACGCAGGAAGTGGAAATCGGCTTTTCGCTGAAACGGCCCGCCGTTCGGTGACCGGGAGGAGATGGTCGTGACATTCGGATCGCGCCGTCACGGTCGCTGGGGAAGGCGTCGGACGTGGCTCCGACGGACTCCGGGCGCCCTCCTTCACCGAGGGGTCGTGCGCGGGGTGAAACGCCAGCTCCGGCTGGTGGCCTGGAGCGTCCGGACGTCGTTCCGGGCGGCGTTCCACGCCGCGCTGCCGACGGCGGTCCGGGGCATGCTGTAGGGCTCCGGAGCAGGCCGGTACGAATACAGCAGGATTCACGACACGGGACGGAAGGAATCATGGGAATAATCGCCTGGATAATCCTCGGGCTTCTCGCGGGCATCATCGCCAAGATGGTGATGCCCGGAAAGGACCCGGGCGGCTTCATCGTCACCACGATCATCGGCATCGTCGGAGCCCTGCTCGGCGGTTGGCTGGGCAAGGTCATCTTCGGCGTGGACTCCGTCGACGGCTTCTTCGAGCTGTCCACCTGGATCGCCGCCATCGTCGGATCGCTCATCCTCCTGGCGCTCTACCGGCTCTTCGCCCGGCACAGGTGACATCGTCCGCGGCCCGGCGCCCCCGCCCCTTGTCGGCCGCCCCGCTGCTGCCCCCGACAGCTCCTCAGCGGTCGGGGGCAGCAGTGTGCCGAGCGGACCGGTTTCCCAGGACCAGGCCGGAACGAGCGAGCGAGGGCGGACCCTCCTCCGGCACGGTGCCGCCGCGATTGCATCGCCGATGCCGGGGTAGCAGCGCCGACATCACGGTTTGACCTGTTTTAGCCCTGTCAGGAAGGCAGATTCATGTCTCTCTCCCTAGTTGCCACCTCCGAACTCGCCGCGTCCGGATCGTCCTCGCTGCTCCTGATCCTGGTGGGAGTGGTGCTGGTGGCCGTGCTGCTCGCGTCGTTCTGGTGGGGCTCCCGGCGCGTCGCCCGCAGGCGGCGGAACGCCCGTGTCGCCCAGCCGCCACCCGCGGAGGCGAGGCGGGATTCCTGGTCCGCCCCGGACGAGGGGCGGGATCGATGAGGAGGGACGCGTACGTCCCCCGATTGAGCGGAGGAGACAGCATGGGCGAGAAGAAGCAGCGCACGACGGACGACGGCCGCGGCAGCCGGCCGCGCACCACCCCTGCCGACGCGGTGGGGGAGAGCGGCGACGAGGAGGCCCGGAGGGAGGCCGCCGAGGCCGTGTCCTCCGGGGGACCCTCCAGCGGCCGGCGCGAGACCGGCGAGCGCCGCGGGACCGCCGGCCATGAAACCACCGACCGGAAGGGCGCCGGCGGCCACGCTGCCAAGAACCAGCGCCCCGGAGTCGGACGCGAGGAGCAGACGCGGTCACACGACGGCTGACGGGTGCGCGGGCGTCGGTGGGTTCACCGGCGCCCGGGGTGTCATCCGGCGGGGAGGAGAGTGGGTTGCGTCGGCTACGAAGCCGCCGGTCGCGGACAGCTGCGGGACGGTAGCGGCCGGAGTTGATCCACTCCAGTCGGCCGGTGGCGGTGGCGGTGGCGGTGGGAGTGGCGGTGGCGGTGTCGAGGTCACCGGCCACGCAGGTCGGCAACTGCTCTGGGGTCCAGCGCCCCAGGGGACGGTCGATATCCACTGCGATCCCTTCGAGGCTGCCGTCGGCGTGCTGGGTTGAGCGGTAGGCGGCCGCGGCGGCCCGCGTCCGGCGCCGCCTCAGCCGTCGCACGCGAGGTCGTGGTCCATGGCGTTCAGCAGCGTCGGATGCAGTACGTCTCCCTCCGAGCTGTGGTCGTACGCGTCCCCCCCGACGTCGTACGCGGACTGACTCCAGACGGCGCTGGAGGTCACCCGCCGCCGTACGGATGGTGCGCGGCGGCCTGAAGGCTCAAGGCAGCTCCGCCTGGAGGCGCATCGATCGGGTACGCATGGTCCGGGCCAGCACGTCGCTGAGCGGCTGCATGGTGGCCCGAATTATGGCGGCCGGGTCGGAGAGGCCCTGGCGCCGGTGCAGGAGTGCGGCGTCGTTTTCCGGTGCGGTGACCCGCAGGACGCCCATCCGGCCGATGCCGTCCACGACCGGGGTCCATCCCGCACGCTCCCTGCCGCCGGAGTCCGGCCGGCTCAGCCGTACCGACTCGATGCGGTACGCGTGTGCCGCGAGCGAGTTGTCGACGGGCAGTGTCGTTACGCCCACGGTCCCGTCGTCGGCCGTGAGCCGGGACGCCCCGCTCGGGGGTCGGGAGCGCTACTGGCCATGCGCGCAGACCGGAGGTGACCATCGGCGGGTGCGGGCCGTTCGGACGGCGTTCCGGCTGACCTTGATGCCGACCTCGTGGAGACGGTCCTCGGCCTGCTGGCCGTCCAGCTCGCTGTCGCGCAGGTCGAGGAGACCGCGCGCGGCGGTCTCGCGGTGAACATTATTAAGTGCTGAACCGTTCACCCCGCACGGCCGGCCCCGGGGGGTTCCCCGGGGCCGGCCGTGCGGGGTCGGGCGGGGCTGACGCTCCATGGGTCCGCCTCAGTACCCGAGTCCGCGGGGATCCGGCACCACGGTGAGCAGCGCCGAGACGACCAGGATCGCCGCGAGCACAGAGGCCTCGACGCGCGCGGGTGTCTGGGCGTTCGCGCCGGACAGCATCCGGCCCCCGGCGGCGAGGGCGAGCAGGCTCGCCCTCGCCGAATAACACCAGCTTCACCAGGAGGAGCCGGCCGTAGGCGGTGCCCAGGACGGCGTCCAGCGGCACCCCCTGCTGCTGGAGGTCGGCCACGTAAACCCGGGCCCCGCTCAGCCCCAGCCGCCGCCCGGCGTCCGCCACGAGCAGAGGGACCGCGCGGGGCGCGAGCCGGTGGGCGCGGTCGGCGCATCCGCCAGGACCGAGCCCGGGGTGTCGCCGTCCCCAGGTGTCGCCCTTCGTCGCCGGTCACTGGCGGACCTCGGTGACCCTCCGCCAGGACCGCGCCCAGGGTGTCGCCATCCACAGGCGCCGCCCTTCGCCACCGGTCACTGGCGGACCCCGGTGGTTCTCCGCCAGGACCGCGCCCAGGGTGTCGCCATCCGCGGGCGCCGACCTTCGCCACCGGTCACCGGCGGACCCCGGTGGCCCTCCCGTCGTGCGCCGGTGCGCGCTCGGGGGTCGGCTCGCCGTCCAGGGCGATGCGAGCGGTCACCCGCTTGCCGACGGACTCCCGCTGGACCTCGAAGTGCCTGGCGACGGACGTCACGGCCTCCAGGCCGTGCTGTCCGACGCGGGTCGGGTCGGTGTCGCCGACCACGGGTAGGGCCGGCTGGCTGTCCCACACGGTGATGGCGGCCAGCCCGCGCTCCAGCCGTAGCTCCAGTAGAAGGGGGCCGGGGGCGTGCTTGAGGGCGTTGGTGACCAGCTCGCTGGTGACGAGTCGGGCGGCGTCCACCGCGCAGGGCGGCACGGGCCGGCCGTGCCGTGTGAGACCGTGCAGGAAGTCCACGGTGAGGCGGCGGGCCCGGGAGGGCGAGAGGTCGCCCCGGGCGAAGGCGTGGGTGATGTGCGCGTCGTCGGTCTTCCGCATCGTTCGCTCTCCGTCTCGCACGGCCGGGTCTTCCGGAGCTCTGTGCGCGTCCTGCCCGTGGGCTGTCCTTATGCCCCGATATCTCCACTTACTGCACTGTCGTGCGATCGGATGTGGGCTCCGTCTCCGTCCCCGCTCTCCTGTCCGCTCGCCTTCCGTGTCCGCCCGGCCCGTCCTGGATGCCGGGTTTGCCTTCTTGGGCGAGGGGCACGCGGACCTCCATGAGTCCCAGGCCGCCGAAGGGCCGGGACGGAAGAGAGCGACTACGAGAGAGAACGCGGAAGGTGGGAACCGAAGTTGATCGGAATCGTCTTGGCCGTCGTTGCGGTCGTCGTCGTGGTCGGGTTCGCCGCCGCTGTGGCGGTGGAGCACCGACGGCGAACGCGACTGCGCGACCGCTTCGGGCCCGAGTACGAACGGGCCGTCAACGCGACCGGTAGCAGAAGGGCCGCGGAGCAGGAACTGGACGCCCGCGAACGCCGTTTCGCCGACCTGGAGATCAAGCCGGTGCCCGGTGAGGCGCGGGAGCAGTACGCGCTGCGGTGGATGCGCGTCCAGGAGGAGTTCGTGGACCGGCCCGAGGCCGCAGTCCACGATGCCGACGAACTGGTGGCGGCCCTGATGCGCGACCGGGGTTACCCCGACGAGGGCCACGAGCAGCGGCTGCGTGACCTGTCGGTGCGGCACGGCCGCGTCCTTGAGCACTACCGGGCGGCTCTGGATGTCCACGCCATGAGCACCCACAACGCCGCCACCACCGAACAGCTGAGGGGCGCGATGATGCACTACCGCACCCTCTTCGACGACCTGCTCGCCGACGGCGAGCCGACCGGCACACGCCGGTCCTGACGCAGAGGCAGGAGAGATGCGACACCACGAGACGTCCGAGCGCACGACCCGCGCTCCGGGTCGACGACACCACACGGACCCGGCGGGCGAGTACCCCGACCGGTCGGAGGGCCGCCCCGAGCCGGCGGACCGCCCCGAGCCGCGGACCGGACAGGGCCGGACCGTCCCCGGCCGTCCCGGGCCCGCGACGACCGGAGGCGACGCGGTGCGCCCGCCGGAGCACGGCCCGACGGTCGCACCGGCCCCGCCGCGACAGCCCGGCGCGGAGGAGGCCGACGCGCGCCGCCCGTCCGCGCCCCAGGCCCCGTCCTCCGTCCCGCCCACGCCGCCGAGCCCCACGACCGGTTCAGGGACCCCGGGCAGCCCGACGGTCGCACCGACCCCGCCCCAGTACGACCACCCCCAGTACGACCAGCCCCAGTACGACCAGCCCCAGGACGACCAGCTGCAGCAGGGCGGGCCCCAGCCCGGTGGGCCGCAGAAGGGTGGGCCTCAGCAGGGCACGCCGCAGCAGGGTGGGCCCGAGCAGGACCAGCCCCGGCGCGACCAGCTCCATCAGGGCGGTACGCAGAATGATCAGTCGCAGCCCGGCCGGCACGGGCACGATCAGTCCCGGCCCGGCGGCCCCGGCGGCCCGCCGCCTCCGCCCGCGGCGTCCCCGCAGGTACCGGCTCAGAGGACGCCGCCCGCGCACCCGCAGGCCATGCTCCCGTCCCCGCCCCTGCCCTCCGCGCCCCCGGGCCAGGCGCCCGCGTCCCACGGTGGTCACGCCCGGCACGCCGCCCCCGCCCCGCAGGAGTCATCGCAGGGGCCGGACAACGGACGCGCCGCGCGACCCGGCGTCGCCGGAGCGGACGCGGAGGCGATCCCCGATCTGCTCGGTCCGGCCGAGGAAGGGGAGTTCCGTCGCCGCTGGCACGAGGTCCAGGGCCAGTTCATCGACGACCCCCGCCAGGCGGTCCACGCGGCCGACGTCCTCGTCGGGGACGTGATGAGGACCCTGGCGGACACCTTCGCCCAGCACCGGCACACCCTGGAGGGGCAGTGGAGCCAGGGGCTGGAGGCCGACACCGAGAGCCTGCGCCTCGCCCTCTGCCAGTACCGCGCCCTGTTCCAGCGCCTGTTGTCCACCTGACGCCCGGAGGTGCCCCCTTCCCGTGCCCGGCGGTGCGATCGTCCTCGCGGTCCGCACCGCCGGGCCGACGGCATGTCCGACACCGGCTTCCCCGCAGGCGCGCCTCTCCGGCGATCCTGCCCGTACGCGCCTTAGAGGTCCAAACAGAAGCCGTCGATGGTGTGACTGTCGGCTTGGATGCTCGTTGACCCGTTCGTGGCGAAGAGGAACCCTCAGCCGTGGATCGTGTCCGATGAACTATGGCTTCCGATCGGGCCGTTACTGCCGGCCCCGGCACCGAAGCTGGTGGCGGGACGGCCGCGGGTGCCCGACCGGCAGGCCCTGTGCGGCATCCTGTTCGTTCTCCACGCCGGGATCCAGTGGGAGTACCTACCCAGGAACTCGGCTTCGGCATGACGTGCTGGCGTCGGCTGGCAGCTTGGAACGAGTTCCAGCGTGTGGGACCGGCTTCACCTGGTGCTGCTGCGACGTGCTGCTGGCAGACCGGGGCTACGATCACGACAAGTACCGTCGCCGGGTTTGGGCCCAGGGCATCAAGCCCGTGATCGCCCGCCGCGGTGTCCCGCATGGCTCCGGCCTCGGAGTGCACCGGTGGGTCGTCGAGCGCACCATCGCCTGGCTGCACGGCTTCCGTCGTCTATGCGTCCGATGGGAACGACGCGACGACATCCACGAAGCCTTCCTCGGCCTCGCCACCTGCCTGATCACCCACCGACACGTCCAACGCCTCTGTTAGGACCTCTTACGCCCGCTTGCGGCCCCTTACGTCGCCTTCGCGTGGCGGTGATGCAAGCGCCGTGCACGCGCCCGTACGCACACCGACGCCCCGCGCGGTACCTCGCGCGGGGCGTGGGCGGTCCGGCTGTGAGGGCCGGGCGAGCAGGCGTCAGCGGTGGCGCAGCTTGCCGAACAGGCGGCGTGCCTGGGCGCGCCTGCGCGGGTCGGCCGTGGCGCGGCGCAGGGACGCCGCCGCGCCACGGCCCTGGGGGCTGCGGGCGAATCGCTTGATGCGGTTCAGCAACGTGGTCATGGGATTCTCCTCCGATGTCGAACGCGCGGGACGGTTCCCGAGAGGGCGCCGCCTACCGGAAGGAAGGGGGGAGGGGGCCGCCGAACCGCCTCCGGTCCCGGCCTCCCGCAACGCCCCCACCTTCCTTCCGTGTCCTGGTCCTGGCACTTCGTATTGCCCCAAGCGGCCGCCGCACACCTCCGTGGTACTGATGAATCGTCAGGCATGGGGTCTTAGAAGGTCGTTGGCTTGGGAAGCGGCGACGCCGGTGTGCTCGTCCGGGAGCCGTCCGACGCCCCGTCGCGAGGCGGGGGCGCCGCCTCGCCGGCGGGCGCGCTGCCCAGCGAGCCGGTCAGCGTGAGCCCGAGCGTGACGAGGGTCGCCGCCACGGCGCGCCCGGCGCCGGACCGCCCCGGCCGGGCGGCGGAGGACCGGCGCGGTCGGGGCGACCGGTGCGAACGGTGAGAACCGCTCGCACCGCGAGAACCGTTCGCACCGTGAGAACCGTTCGACCCGCGTACTCCCGCCTCCCGGGAACCGGGTGCGGCGGAGGGCGTGGAGGTGCGTTCCGCGGTTCGCGGGTCGGCGAGGACCCGGGCGCAGGTGGCGGCGTCCGGGCGGGCCTCCGGGGAGCGGTCGGTCATAGCCGTGAGCAGGCGGGCGAGTTCCGTCGGGAGGCCGGAGGGCAGCACCGGAGGGCGGTGCAGGTGCGCCAGCGCCGCCTCCAGCGGTGTTCCGCCGTACTCCGCCTCGCCCTTGAGGGTTTCGAGCAGCACCAGGCCGAGGCTGTACACGTCGGCCGCAGGCCCCGTCTTGCGGCCCAGCGCCTGCTCGGGCGCCATGTAGGAGGCGGTGCCGACGAGGGTGCCCGCGCCCTCGGGGGCGTCGTCCGCGGCATGGACGCGGCGGGAGATGCCGAAGTCAGTGAGGAGCGGGGTGTCCGACCGGTCCAGCAGGATGTTCGACGGCTTGACGTCGCGGTGGACGACTCCGTGAGCGTGCACATGGGTGAGGGCAGAGGCCAGGGCGGCTCCCGTCCGGCAGGTCTCGGCGGGCGTGAGGACCCCGCGGGCGATCCGCTGCCGCAGGGTCGTCCCCCGGACGAGCTGCATCACCAGGAACGGCCGGCTCTCGTCGCGGCCCGTGTCGTAGAGGGTCACCAGGCCGGGATGGTGCATCCGGGCCAGCAACCGGGCCTCCTCGTCGCACTGGGCGTCGGTCCGGCGGGCACCCGTGGGCCGGAACACCTTCACCGCCACGGGGCGCCGCAGCCGCAGGTCCAGCGCCTCGTACACGTCCGCCGCGCCGCCGCGACCCAGGAGGCGGGCGATCCTGTAGCGCCCGGCGACGGTACGGGCCGTCCACGTGACGTCCGGATGTACGGGCCTCGCTCGGACCTGCATCGGGGGCTCCCTGGGGGTGTGGCCGGCCCTCTGCCGACGGGCCGGAGTCGGGTGCGTAGCCCGCCGGTGCCTGCGCGGGCCCGCGGCTCAACGCGTGCCCCGTCCCTCCATGAACATCCCCTGGAAGGACGGCGAATCGACGGCCTTGGCGTGCTCGCGGGGCCGGGAGGGCCGGTCCGAACGTCTCCGGCGAAGGCGGAATGATCCCCGGAGACCCGGGTACGCGGACGCTGTCCAACCCGCAGGGGAGGAGCAACCAACCATGGGTATGGGACTGTTCATCATCATGATCGCCGTCGGCGCCATCATCACGTTCGCGACCGACTGGGAGCTCGAAGCCGTCGACCTCGATCTGGTCGGCCTGATCCTGATGGGCGTCGGCCTGCTCGGGACCGCCGTCTACAGCAGCGTTCTGCGCCGCCGCCGGATGGTAGTCCCGCCGGTGGCGCCCACGGTCACCGACGACGACCGTCGTGACCTGCTCTGAGGCGGCCCGCACGTCCGGCGCCGCGCCCTGCACGAACACACCGACAAGAGGAGTGACAGCGATGACCGACCATCTGTGGTCCTTCAGCACCGAGTCCGGCCACCTGGCGGGTACCGACCTCACCGGG
Source organism: Streptomyces sp. LMG1-1-1.1 (assembly GCF_040815545.1). Classification (NCBI taxonomy): domain Bacteria; kingdom Bacillati; phylum Actinomycetota; class Actinomycetes; order Kitasatosporales; family Streptomycetaceae; genus Streptomyces; species Streptomyces sp. LMG1-1-1.1. Next base: position 648,725 of record NZ_JBFPNH010000001.1, read on the forward strand.
TGGCGCGTCGAGGCATCCGACGGGCACATCGGCAAGGTGGACAAGCATTCCGACGAGGTGGACGACTCCTACCTGGTCGTCGACACGGGCGTCTGGATCTTCGGCAAGGAGGTGCTCATCCCGGCGCGGGCGGTGACCCGCGTCGACCTGGAGGAGCAGACCCTCTACCTCGCCCTGTCGAAGGAGCAGGTGAAGGACTCGCCCGAGTTCATCTCCGACAAGCACCTCGCGGACCGTCAGTACCGCGAGGAGATCGGCCAGTACTACCGCACCTCCTGGCCCTTCCCGGGAGGCGTGGGCGGCTTCTGACGGGCCGCCGGTCCGTCCCGGTAGCGCACAGCGCAGCAGCACGTCCCCGACGGGGAGAGGAAACCCCGTCCGAGAGAAAGGTGTCGCCATGTCCAAGGTGGAGGAGTCGGTCGAGGTCGAGGTCCCGGTGCGCGCCGCCTACGACCAGTGGACCCAGTTCGAGACGTTCCCGCGCTTCATGGACGGCGTGGAACGGATCGAGCAGCGTACGGACACGCTCACCCACTGGGTCACGGAGATCGGCGGGGTGCGGCGCGAGTTCGACGCCGTCATCACCGAGCAGATCCCGGACGAGCGCGTCGCGTGGACCACGGTCGAGGGCGAGGCCCGCCAGGCGGGCGTCGTCACGTTCCACCGTCTCGACGCGACCCGGACGAAGGTCATGCTCCAGATGGACTTCGCCCCCGAGGGGCTGACGGAACAGGCGGGCGACAAGCTCGGGTTCGTCAAGCGCAAGGTCGTCGGCGACCTCAAGCGGTTCAAGTCGTTCATCGAGGAGCACGGCGGCCCGCAGACGGGCGGCTGGCGCGGATCCGTTTGACAGGATCCGGCGCCGGCGCGCCCTTGGCAGGGGTGACAGGAGTCGAACCTGCGGCATCCGGTTTTGGAGACCGGCGCTCTGGCCATCTGAGCTACACCCCTTCGGTGTGCGGTAAGCGTGCCACGCCGACGGGAGGCGGTGCCACCGGATTTCGCGGCGGGCAACGGACGACACGCACGCCCGGTACCTGCCGGGTTGACCGTGGATCAAATGGCCGCCTGCCCGGCGTGTAGCCGGTCTCCCGGTTGCCGGACGACCGTCGCCCGGCAACGTACCCGCCCTCGTTCCGTCCGTCCCGCCGCGCCGACGCGCGGGTAGGCGGGCCACGGCGCCGCCGCAGGACCACCTCTCCACGCCGTCGGCCCGCGGCCACTCCCGTGCCACGCGCCGACAGCCTCGCGACCGCCCCGCTCGGGCCCCCCCTCCCGATGCGGGGCGGTCGCATGCGTACGCGTGGACGTGGCGGGCGGTGGACCGGTTCGACGTCCCAGCGGGGCACACGGGTCCGGTCGTCCTCGCGCCGGATGCTCCCGCGGGCCGTGGTGCTCACGGGGCTCTCCTTTCGGCGGCGTCGCCTCCGGGCGCCGGGGGAGTGGAGCCGCCGGCGCCCCCCGGGTGGCGGGTGAGCCGCCCGGGCCTCGCCCCGGGCGAAATAAGACCGGGTGGCATGGATCCCGGTCGGCGGGGCATGCGGGTGTCGAGCGATGGGACACGCTCACGCCGGACGATCCGCGGTTCCCCCCCTTCCCGTGGGTCGGCGGCACTCGCGAGCGGCCCGCACCTCCCCGAGGTGCGGGCCGCTCGCATGCCGCCCCAGGCCGGCGCCCCAGGCCGGCGCCCCAGGCCGGCGCCCCAGGCCGGCGCCCCAGGCCGGCGCCCCAGGCC